>NZ_JBXAOQ010000015.1:0-104600 GCF_058802985.1 Pseudomonas sp. GW822-FHT01E03 | reverse complement strand
AGCGACAGGTTCACCGCCTCGCCTGTCTCCGTGTCGGTCAACCCGGAAGCTCCGGCCACCACGTCCAGCGCATAGGTCAGGGTGCCGGCGCCATCGGCGCCAAACGCCGAATTGAAGTTGGCGGCAAAGTTCTGGGTGTCATTGGTCGCCAGCACCGTTTCGTCCACTGTCAGCGTCGGCTCCGTGCCGGTGGTATTGATGCTCGGCCCGTCGTCCTTGAACACCAGGTTCTGCCCGATGTTGAGGGTCGCCTGGGCGCTGTCGCCGTCCCCGTCGGTCGTGGTCGCCGTCAGCGTCACCAGGTCGTCCGAGGTCAAACTCGTCGAGTCATCCGGATTGGTTGGGTCGGGATGCACCACGGCGCGGAGCTGGTCGAGGGTGACATCACCATTGGCGGCCACGCTGACCGTGAACACCAGCAGGTTGCCGAGGGCCGTGCGGCCTTCGACCACTGCACCGTTGAGCGACAGGTTCACCGCCTCGCCTGTCTCCGTGTCGGTCAACCCGGAAGCTCCGGCCACCACGTCCAGCGCATAGGTCTGCGTGCCGGCCCCATCGGCGCCAAACGCCGAGTTGAAGTTGGCGGCAAAGCTCTGGGTGTCGTTGGTCGCCAGTACCGTCTCGTCCACCGTCAGCGTCGGCTCCGTGCCGGTGGTGCTGATGCTCGGCCCGTCGTCGTCGAAGATCATCTTGGAGCCGATTTCGGTGGTCGTAACAGAGGCTTTGACCAGCGTGAAACCACCGATATCAAAGTCGGCGTGGTCATTGCCCTTGGCAGTGACGGCCGCACCGTTCTCGATAAGCACGCGGTTGTGATCCGCCGTAGTGGTGTATTCAATCTGGTAGCCGGCTTTAATGCCGGTGAGGGTCGCGACCCCTGCAGCAAAGCTGATGGTAATGGCCGGATCATTCACCGATCCGTCTGAATTCTCGATCACCAGCCCGGTGCTATTGTTGATCACGCGAACATTGGTGATGGCCACCGACGAATCGCCTGCGTATCCATTGATGAAATTCACGCCAGGTTCAGCCGCGGTGCTGAATGCGCTGATTTTTACGATAGCGCTCTTGCCGCTTTGCAATTGCACGACGTCGAAATTGGCCGACTTCGTGTTGTAGACGTCGGTAAAGTCGACGTTGGATTCAAGGTCGGCTTCGTTCTGATCCAGGTTGGGAATGGTCACATTCTGCCTGGCACCTGTGACGAACGAAAAGCGGATGCCCTCTTGCTCAACAATCATCTGATTGTTGGTGCCGAAGGTGGTCGGGCCACCCGCCTGGCTGGTATTGATCGTGTCGCCAGTGTTTATGTTGACGCCGCTTGACTGGTCAGCAGGGTCCTTGCCGGTGGCAATGATGGTGGGATCCGTGATCCGCATCACACCGCCGTCATCGACAACGTTCGGGTCCGCCTTCGTGAACATCAGGAACAGGTTCTGACCGGAGGGCGCATTGGCCAGGCTGAACACCAAATCCTCACTGGCTCCGATGAAAACCTTATTCAGCAGATTGAGCGAGTCATCGGCATTCGTCATATCGGGATGCTTGAGCGGTTGGTACTCCACGGTCCAAATCTTGCCGCCCGTGACCGGCGAACCGGTTTCTTCAATGTAGGCAGCGAACACGATCGCACCGGCCGGGCCCCCGGCTCGGCCCACGACGATGTTGTTGTCGTTCGTATCGGTATAGAGAAGGATGCTGGTGCCATCGAGGGTATCGAGTCCGCTGTCCAGGCCATCGAGCGGTGCACCTGAGCTGTCGGTAAAGCTGATATCGGTAATGGTTCCTCCGGGCGCGGCGGTGACGGTGAATGCATCGCTGCCCGTGTTGTCCGCGGCACCGGTATAGCCGCTCAAGGCCGCACCCGTGGCGGTGCCTGCCCCCAGTCCGGCCAAACGGTTAGCGAAGGTCGTGGGCAGGGACGCCACCAGGATGTCGTTGTCGTCAGCGTCCCCCACAGGGGTTGGCGTGGCAGTGGCGTTCTGCAACCCCGCCGTTTCATCCAGGGTCACGTCCTCGCCGGTCGCCACGACGCCCAAAGCGCTGGCTGTAACCGATGTTGTCACCAATGACTCGTTGAGGTCAGTGGTGAGGGGCTGGGTGAATAGAGCGATCTGATCGTTCGTTGACGATGAGTTTTTTTTCTGAGTAGCCATGACATTCTCCAAAGCAATTGCAGTCACCAAGGCCGGACCGCGGACCTTTTTTTGGTACATGCCACAACTATGGATAAACGCCGGGCGATATACATCGGCCGATACTCCCAGACGAGGCAGGAGATTCAGACTACTGGGAAGGGGAGACGGGATGACGCGAAGGAACGGAGTCGAATATTCCGCTTGTGAATGAGGGCATGGTGCGGGTGTTCAAGGTTGCCGGGGCTTTAACCTCCAGCGTGTCGAACTGAGGCTGAACCAGCCTGTCGAACTACATCCGCTCCCTGAAGCTGGGGAAAATGATGAAGTACGAATACGTGCCCGCGTTCCAAAGTGCGCTCTACGCGCCGAAGCCGTTAGCAGCACTGGCTAACGCGTACTGATTCAACGATCCGGCAAAAAAACCTGTCAGACCTCACAATCCTGACAGATGACGTTTTACTTGGACGACGCAATATCACGGCCGCGTGGTGCTGCCGCCACGCCTTCCTCGCGTAGACGATGCAATAACAGCTGCGTGTTGTCCACGCAACCCATGCCTTCAGGCTTACTTTCAACTCCCTCGATAACCAGAAGAAGTTGCGCTTTATTGAGTGCCAGCCGTTGCTGCAGGACTTCGATTTCCTCAACCTTGCGCTTGAGTCCACTGAGCAACTCTTCATGCCGCCAACCGTTCGCATTCATCGGCAGTAATTGTCGGATTTCTTCCAGTGAAAACCCCGCCGCCTGGGCGCCCGTGATGATCTCCAAAACCCACTCCGTATCAGGTGCATAGTCCCGATACCCATTGGCTTTGCGCCCGACAGATGTGATCAGGCCGCTCGCTTCGTAAAAGCGAATCCGTGAAGGCGCCAGTCCGCTGATTTTCGCCAGTTCGCCTATTCTCATATTCCACTCCGAAAAACCATTGACCTTAAAGTTGACTTTAAACCTAAAGTTATTTGGCGACCAAGCTGCGCGGATGTAATGCATTGCTAAAACGCCATGGAATTCAGGGGTGGGCGAAAACCAGACCAGGACCATTCCCTCTGAACTGCCTATTGGATGGGCTGCACGTTATTGAACAAGGGCAAGGTTCAACAAGGGGCACGATCAGGACACGATTGGTCATACCCTCCATTTCATTCGGGAGATGCGAACATGGGTTATGTCACTACGCAGGACGGTGTTGAGATCTTTTACAAAGACTGGGGACCACGCGATGCCCAAGTGATCTTTTTTCATCACGGATGGCCACTCAGTGCGGACGACTGGGATGCGCAGATGCTCTTTTTCCTGGCGAACGGCTACCGGGTCATTGCACACGACCGGCGTGGTCACGGGCGATCCAGTCAGGTCTGGGACGGGCACGACATGGATCACTATGCTGATGACGTCGCGGCCGTGGTCAACCATCTTGGGGTACAAGGCGCAGTTCATGTGGGGCACTCCACCGGCGGTGGTGAAGTCATCCATTACATTGCGCGCCACGGCGAAGACCGAGTGTCGAAGGCCGCCATAATCAGCGCCGTGCCACCCTTGATGGTTCAGACACCGAGCAATCCAGGCGGCTTGCCAAAGTCGGTTTTCGATGACTTGCAGGCACAGCTGAAGGCCAACCGCGCACAGTTCTACCATGACGTTCCAGCCGGGCCTTTCTACGGTTATAACCGCCCTGGTGCAAAACCGTCTGAGGGCATCATCCGGAACTGGTGGCGACAAGGCATGATGGGCTGCGCAAAGGCACACTATGACGGGATCGTGGCCTTTTCCCAGACCGACTTTACCGACGATCTAAAGAGCATCACGACCCCCGTGCTGGTGATGCATGGTGATGATGATCAGATCGTGCCTTATGAAAACTCGGGGCTCTTGTCAGCCAAACTGTTGCAAAACAGCACGCTGAAAACCTACTCGGGCTTCCCGCACGGAATGCCTACGACGAACGCCGATACAATCAACGCCGATTTGCTCGCTTTCCTGCGTGGTTAGTTAACTGGGGGGTGGGTAAAAAACTGCCCCCCAGTTTCTTCAAAGCCAAAAAATCGATGCGTTGAAGATTCGACTAAGTGGCTGAAAACTGAGCTGACCGAGTGTCCGCTTGCGACTCACTTCGTCTATGTTTCCTGTTCCTCACTGGACTAAAAAAATGGGGCTGTTAATCAATTAATTATTTGCCCTGTTCAGGCTGCCCAGCGTAGTCCGGCGACGCTCAGCAGGATCATGGGCAACCCGAAGCGTGAATTCCAGGATGGCGGCATTTAGGGCGGGTAGGGCGAGATTTGGGTTGATTTTGAAACGCAGGCATCGCTCTGGGTGCTCCGGCCTGAAGGTTCGCTGTTTTGGTAATTCACATCACTCAATGCTCATGGGCATGCGAATGGATGGAAAGGGCACCAGGGACCTTGGTGCGTTCGAGCCCCCCACGTTCCAGCCACCGAAGGGTCTGCTCATAGGCACGCTGCAGCAAAGACTCGGTCTGGTCAAAGTTGAAAACCGAGACATCCACCGGGCACAAGGGCGGGACGATGTGCAGACTGGTGACAGTGCGGAAGTGTTCGATGTCGCTCACCAGCTGGCGCATGCTCATCAGATTGACGGTGTGCAGGGCCAAGGCGACCAGTCCTCGGGGAGGTTGCGTCAGGTCGCAACTCACTCCGGTGGGGATTACCACGACGTTGGTGGCTCCCAAGGCTACGGCAGTCGAAATAGGTGTATTGCTTGCCACGCCGCCATCAACCAGAAACTGATCGGCGATTTGTACGCAGGGGAACACCAGCGGAATGGCAGCGCTGGCCAGTAACGCCTGCTCGAGTTCGCCACTGGACAGAACCGTCTCGGCACCACTGAGCAGGTTGGTGGTGACGATGTACAGGGGCAGCACCGCATCCTCAATGCGGTGAATGGGCAGTGCCTGACCCAGCAGCCGATTCAAGGCCGACGGCTGTAACAGATAGCCACGCCGTTTGATCAATCCTCTACAGGTATCGAACCAAGAGAGGGGGAAAATGTCAGTTTTACTCAGCCCGCGCCAGAATCCGGCGAGCGCCTGGACGCCATCGGAATCGGGTCTTGCGGCAAAGTAGGCACCGTTGATAGCGCCTACCGAAGCACCAATCACCATGTCAAACCGAACATTGGCTTCGACCAGAGCCCGCAACATTCCTACCTGCACCGCCCCCAAACTGCCACCGCCAGCGAATACGATTGCGGTTTTGGTCGTCATGGCGGAAGTCTCTGTGCGGAAATGTATCGAATGAGTGTAGCTGGCGGGGCGGCATGACTTCCGGCAGCCCGCCATATGCATTCAGTGCGCGACCTATGAAGCGGCGCTCGCCTCATTGGTAGAATTCAAATAGCAGGCCATCTCCCGTTCGACAACGTCGATCTCATTTAGCCCCCAGTTTGTAAGGGGCGCGGAAAGTTTGCCGGTCGACGCAAAACTCGCCGCCAGCAGACGGGTCATCAGCGTCTTTGCCAAGTCCAGTTGCTCCTGAAGCTCCTGAACCGCGCGATCAGCCTTGTCCAGGCGCTGTCGCAGGGCATCGCGCCCGGCAGTGATCTGTCCGGCACTGGCCATCGTTTCATGTAGGTCGACCATCAATGCCGCTTTTTCTTCCAAAGATTTATCACTCATCAATGTGCTCGTTCGCTCAGGTTCAAGGTCAGGCACGCGCAGGCCTTGCCTCAGTGATATCGGCACGAGAGTTTATTCCTATAGTTTTCTATCGCACTGCTGCGCAAGGTGCCGACCAACGGCAGCGGAACCCATCAGTACCCCCGACCCGAAACGCCTGCTGAACGATTTAGCCTATTTGTTGCGTTGGCCGGTTGAATCCACAACCCATAGCTGACGGTCGGCTTGGCTCAGATTCAGGTTGAGCAAGCCGGTCTCTCGAATCAACACTTCGTAAAAAACGAACAATTCGCAACGAATAAACGATTTTTACTGATGCTACATGCCCGTTAGCATGACCTCTTCCAGCCCATTTACTTCATGCAGAGACAGTCATGCAGAAGGCCATCCAATGCCGCGGTTTCGAGATTACTTCAGCAAGCGCCTGGCCTACCGCTTAAGTCACTGCGCCGCCCGCATTGGGGCGGGTGATCGTGCGGCGCTATATGAGTATCGGCCAACCTTGGATAGTTAAATGACCACCATTAGCGTCGGCCAATCTTGGATGTGGGCCGCCTTTATCGGGTTCGTCCTCGCCATGCTGGCGCTGGATCTTTTCGTTTTCGGCGGGCGCAAGGCGCATCGTGTTTCGGTACGCGAAGCGCTGGCCTGGGTCATCGCCTGGACCAGTTTGGCGTTGGTCTTCTCCTTCCTGCTCTGGTGGTATCTGCGCAGCATGTTCGGCGCCGAAGTGGCCCAGCGTACAACGCTCGAATTCCTGACGGGCTACCTGATCGAGCAGTCGCTGTCGATCGACAACATGTTCGTTTTCGTGATGATCTTCGGCTATTTCGCCGTGCCGCCAGAGTTGCAGCGCCGCGTCCTGCTCTATGGCGTGCTCGGCGCCATCATCATGCGCGCCGGTATGATTTTCGCCGGTGTCTGGCTGGTGCAGGAGTTTGCCTGGCTGCTCTATGTCTTTGGCGCTTTCCTCCTCATCACCGGCGTCAAGATGCTGATCTTCGCCAACCAGCAGCCAGAGCTCGAAAAGAACCCTTTGCTGCGCTGGTTGCGTAGCCATCTTCGCATCACCGACGGTTTTCACGGCGAGCGCTTCTTCGTGCGCCAGAACGGCCTGCGCTGGGCGACGCCGCTGTTCCCGGTGCTGGTGCTGATCGAGGCCAGCGACCTGGTGTTCGCGGTCGACAGCATCCCGGCTATCTTCGCCGTCACCACCGACCCCTTCATCGTGTTCACCTCCAACATCTTCGCCATCATGGGCATGCGCGCACTGTATTTTCTACTTGCCGACATGGCCTACCGTTTCCACTTGCTCAAATATGGTCTGGCCATCGTACTGGTGTTCATCGGCGGCAAGATGCTGGTCGCGCCGTGGTGGCACATGCCGATCCAATGGTCGCTGACCACGGTCGGCGGCATCATCTTGATTTCGGTACTGTTGAGCCTGACTTTGACGAAGAGCAAAACACGGGTTACGGGAGAATAAGGATGAATTTGAGACAAGAACGGGCGATGGCGGCACCGACGCTAGCTGAGCGCGACAGTGATGGTCGACTGATCGGCGTAGTCATCGACCGGTTGAATCTACAACCCAAAGCAGACGGTGGCGACAGGCAAAAGTCGGCCAATAGCGGCCTACCTGAAAATCAAGCTTTCAACAAAGCATCCGCGATTGTTCCTGAAAAAGTCGTCTCTACCGGCCCGGTGAGAAAAACTGATCCCACACCATCCCATTGAACCGTTACAGCTCCGCCGTCACATTCGACCTCAACGCAATTGTCTAACAAGCCACGACGAATTCCGTTAACCGCGGCGCCACAAGAGCAGGAGCCTGAACCCAGAGGGATACCACCCCCGCGCTCCCAAATTCGCAACCGGATGTGCTTTCGGTCAATGATCTGGACGAAATGCACGTTCGTCCTGAGGGGAAACAAGGGGTTGGTTTCAACTCCCGGTCCAATCGTCGCAATCTCAACGGCTGTCAGATCATCCACAAAATAAGTGCAGTGCGGATTTCCCATGCTGCAAGCTGTTGGGTGACCGGCAAGTGGCATCACTAAAGTGTCCATTTCCAAAGCCAGAGGAACATCCGACCAGCCCAAAAGTGGCTTTCCCATGTTTACAGAAATGGCGCCGGTTGAAGTTCGTTCGCAAGTCAGCAGGCCACGGTTGGTTCGCAGTGCTGCCGAAGTCATATTGGATTCACGCATCAGCATATCAGCGGCCCCGCGCGTTGCGCTGCCACAAGCGTCCAGCGTTGAGCCATCTGCATTCCAGAACATCAAACGCGCATCTGCATCATCGCAATCAAACACCACCGCGAGTTGGTTGAAGCCGATTCCTCGGTTCCGATCTCCCATTAGACGAGCCATATTGCTGGTGATTGGATTCGGTGATTTTCGCGAGTCGACGATAACGAAATCATCGCCATTGGCGTGCATTTTATGAAAGCTGAGCGGCATAAATAGACCTGGCAGCAAGACATGTGGTGAGTTGACGTTTTAAAGCGATCTATCCCTATTCGCATGACTTTTGCAAGCTACGTGAAAACTCATGAGGCGAATGTGTTTGGCAGACTGGACACATCGTTGTGTTTGATTCATCACCGGCAGCTTTTGGCCGAATTAGGTCAGTTTCGACAGGCGAAGACTGACCCGATGCAGGGAGTCTCTTTCACTTTTCGAGACTCTCGGTATGGCTGACAGCTACCTGCCGCCCGCGCTCCAGGTTGACGCCGGCCAGGATCAGCAGGCCGACAACGAAATAGCTGCCGGTAATCAGCATCGCCAGGCGGTGATCGCCTCCGGACAGCCAACTGGTCAGGCCGTAAGTCATGGGGCCGAGGATTGCCGACAGTTTGACGGCCAGCCCCCAGAGGCCGAAGAACTCCGCCAGCCGCGTCGGCGGCGCGAGCAGACCGACTATCGCACGTCCGGCCGATTGGCTGGCGCCCATGCACAGACCGGCGAGGTTGGCCGCCAGCCAGAACAGCCCGGGGCCGCGCGCGACCCAGACCAGACCGACCATGCCGAGCCAGCCCAGCAGGGTCAGCGCCAGCGTGGTGCGATGGCCGAGGCGATCCTGCAGCCAACCGAACAGCACGGCACCGATGGAGGCCGTGATATTCACCACGAAGATCAGCAGCAGCGTGTCCTGGGTACTGAAGCCCATGACCTGATTGGCATAGATGGCAGCCAGGGTGATCACCGCCGAGATTCCGGCCTGGTAGCAGACGGTGCAGGCAAGGAAGCGCAGCAGGTCACGATAGCGGTCGGCTTCGCGCAGTGTCTGCGCGAAGCGCGCCAGCGCCGCTTGCGGGATAGGCCTGTCGCTGCTCCCTGTCTGCGGCAGGCTGCGTTCACGCAAGAACAGGAAGGTCGGTACGCTGGCCAACGCGAACAAGACCGCAGTGATCAGCATGCACACCGGCACGAACTGCGCCGCCGTCTGGCCTTGCGCCTGGGCCCAGCTGACGAAGGCCAGGCAGGCACCCAGGCTGACCAGGCCGCCTATATAGCCAAACCCCCAGCCCCAGCCGGACACCTTGCCCAAGGCATCCGCACGGGCGAGTTGGGGCAGGAAGGCGGCAATCAGGTTCTCGCCGCTGCCGAAGCAGTAGTTGGATAGCACGATGAACAGAATCGCAACGCCGAGCTCCCCCGGCCCGGCCAACGCCAGTCCAGCGGTAAAGGTGACGCAACCGATCGTGCTGAACAGCAGCAGGCGTTTCTTGCAGGCGAACGCGTCGGCGTAGGCACCGATCAGCGGAGCGGTCAGGATGATCAGGGCGTAAGAGAGGGATATGGCGCTGGTCCAGGCCAGCGTGCCCCAGGCTTCGCCCTTGGCGACCACGGCGACGAAGTAGGCGTTGAACACGGCGGTGATCACCACGGTCGTGTAGCCGGAGTTGGCGAAATCGAACATCGCCCAGGCCCAGATTTCTCGGCGTGTCACTCCGGGGGCAAGGTTGGCTGGCATGGCAGATCTCTCTGCAGGGGCTGCGTTCTTCAGAAGCCTAGCCCCGGCTCACCCATCCTGCGAGCGCTGCAGCTGATGATGGCATTCCCAGTCGTCTCAGTAGGCGCATAATGGCAATTGGCAAGGATCTACACACAGATTGTTCTGTCATGAGGGGCTGCCGATGCCTCGTCCGCCTCCAGAAACCCGTGCCGTTCCCCGTTGCGATGGGGACGCGGAAAAATTGCTCGAAATTGTCCGGCGCACCGTGGTCGAGCTGCGCCCGCAAGCGGCAGAAGGTTTGCAAGTCACCTTGCACAGCGTGCTGGATCGGGATCTGGGCGTAGACAGCCTGGCTCGAGTCGAGCTCTGGTCACGTATCGAGCACGAATTCGGTGTGCGCTTGCCAGAAAACCTGTTCGCCTCGGCAGACACCCCCACCGACATACTGCGCGTGCTGCACAGCAGGCATGGCGCCGAGGCCGTACGTCCATTGCCCTCCAGCAGCTCCAGCGAGACCCTGATAGCAACAGGGCAGACGCCAGACGCCGCGCGGACCTTGATCGAGGTACTGGACTGGCATGTGCGCCAGCAGCCGCAGCATCTCCACGTGCGCCTACTAGGTGAAAGTGACCAGCAGGAAGATATCAGCTATGGCGCCTTGCACCAGGGGGCCTTGGCCGTTGCCGCAGGGCTGCAACGCAGTGGCTTGCACGCCGGTCAGACCGTGGCCCTGATGCTGCCCACAGGCCGCGACTTTCTCCAGGGCTTTTTTGGCATCCTGCTGGCCGGTGGTGTGCCGGTGCCCATCTACCCACCGCTGCGCCTGTCGCAGATAGAGGATCATCTGCGTCGCCAGGCCGGCATTCTGCGCAACGCCGAGGCCAAAGTGCTGATTACCGTGACGCAAGCGAAGCTGCTCGCCCGGTTGCTCCAGCCGCAGGTCCCGAGCCTGACGCGCATTGCCAGCGTGGCCGAGCTTACAGGCGAGGGGGGCGAGTGTGTCACACCGCCGCGGAAACCGGATGACATCGCCTTCCTGCAGTACACCTCGGGCAGTACTGGCCAGCCCAAGGGTGTGATGGTCAGCCACGCCAATCTGCTGGCCAATCTGCGCGCCATGGGGAGGGCTCTGAAGGTGGGGCCGCAAGACGTGTTCGTCAGCTGGCTGCCCATGTACCACGACATGGGATTGATCGGTGCCTGGCTGGGCAGCCTGTACTACGGCTACAGCCTGATGCTGATGTCGCCGCTGGCTTTCCTGGCACGGCCGGCGCGTTGGCTATGGGCCATCGACCGCTTCCGCGGCACGTTGTCGGCGGCGCCCAACTTTGCCTACGAACTGTGCCTGAACAAACTTGCTGACGACGATCTCGAGGGTCTGGACCTGAGCAGTTGGCGCCTGGCCTTCAACGGTGCCGAACCGGTCAGCCCGCAGACCTTGCAGCGCTTCGCCGAACGTTTCGTTCGCTACGGCTTGGCCCCTACCGCGTTGGCGCCGGTCTATGGGTTGGCCGAGGCTACGCTGGGCGTGGCCTTTCCTCCCCTGGACCGAGGACCGCTGATCGACCGGGTACAGCGCGACGCGTTCCAGGCCCGTGGCAATGCACTGCCCGCCGAAGCGGATGCCAGCGCAACGCTGCGCTTCGTCTCCAGCGGTCGACCACTGCCGGGCCATCAGATTCGTATTGTCGATGGCAGTGGAATCGAACTGCCCGAACGCAGCGAAGGGCACCTGCAATTTCGCGGGCCGTCTACCTCGGCAGGCTACTACCGCAACCCCGAAGAGACCCGCCGGGTGCTGCGCGATGGCTGGTTCGACTCGCTCGATTTCGCCTACATGGCCGGCGGCGAGGTCTACCTGACCGGCCGCGCCAAGGACTTGATCATCCGTGCCGGGCGCAACATCTACCCCTACGATGTCGAAGCAGCGGTCGGCAATCTGCCCGGGCTGCGCAAAGGCTGCATCGCGGTGTTCGGCAGTCCGGAGCCGGCCACCGGCACCGAGCGCCTGGTGGTGTTGGCGGAAAGCTACGAGAAGGACGCTGCTGCGCGGCAACAGCTGCAGCAGGAGGTCAACCGTATCGTGTTCGACCTCACCGGTGTGGCGCCCGACGATATCGTTCTGGCGCCACCGCATAGCGTACTGAAAACCTCCAGCGGAAAGCTTCGCCGTGCTGCCAGTCGTGAACTGTATGAGCGCGGCGAAGTGGGGCGGCCGCACCTGGCCGTTTGGCGCCAGCTGCTGCGCCTGGTGTTGCAGGCCTTGCGCGGGCATTTCGGTCGCAGTTGGCAGACCTGCCGCGCCGCGTTGTATGCCACTTACATCTGGCTGCTGTTCTGGCTGGTCACACCGCTGACCTGGCTGGTCGTTGCGATCCTGCCACGCCAGCGTTGGTGTCGCAGCTTTACCCGTACGGCCTCCCGGCTGTTTCTGCGCCTGGCGGGTGTTCCGTTCAGTGTCACGGGACTCGAGCGCCTGCCTTCCTCCTCGGTGAGCGTGCTGGCTGCAAACCATGCCAGCTACCTCGATGGTGTCATTCTCAGCGCGGCCCTACCGCCGCAGTTCAGCTTCGTTGCCAAGCGCGAATTGGCTGGCCAGTGGATCGCCGGCCGGTTCCTGCGCAAGCTCGGTGCCCGCTTTGTCGAACGCTTCGACCTGCAGCGCAGCGCCGCAGACACCGAGCCCCTGGCCGAGGCGCTGCAGGCTGGCCAGCCCCTGGTGTTCTTCCCCGAGGGTACCTTCACCCGCGAGCCAGGATTGCGAACGTTCCACATGGGCGCCTTCGTGCTAGCTGCGCGTGCCGGCGTGCCGCTGCTGCCGGTCGCAATTTGCGGCACGCGCAAGGTGCTGCGCGACGGTCAGTGGTACCCGCGCCACGGTGCAATCCACGTCAACGTCTGTCCTCCGCTGTTGGCAGACGGGCCGGACTGGATGGAGGCAATCAAGCTGCGGGATGCGACGATAGCGGTGCTGCTAGAGCACCTGGATGAATCGGAACGAGCCCAGCGCCCAGGTTAGGCGACTACTTTGCTGCCGTCGTTTTTCCAGAGCCGTTTATAGAGTGGGCACACGTCAAAATCTAAATCCGCTGTGAGCGCCCGCTTTTGGCTGACTGCTGCCTGTCGCGAAGGGCCGAAAACGACTCAGTCACTCTTGTGCCATCATCACCACAAGTGTCATCTTGATGAATTCTTCAATCTTATCGATGGCTTCCAGGGCACCGCGTACGTTGTTAGCGACACCGGCTGACCCAAACTGCTCGACCCAGCCAGGCGCTATAGCGGAGGGCGGGCCTGCACCCGGCCCAGGGCGGTTTCATGCTCTGGGCGCAGCTGCTGGAATATTTCGACACACTGCTTGAAACGGGCTTTACTGGAACAAGTCGTGCGGATTATCGAGGGCTGCATGTGCTCGGCAGCCAGTACTGGCTGGATGTTGAGTTCAAAAACTACACCCGTTGTGGTTGAGGAGCAGTCCTTGCCCATGTCCCGGTTTCTCTGCGCCATGCTGTTCGCGCTGCTGCTCGTCGGCTGCGCCACCACGCGCTTGCCTCACGAATTCAGCGAGGCGATACCCGCCAGCGATTCGGTGTTCGGGCGCTCGATCCAGGCTCAGGCCGCCGCGCATGAGGGGCGCTCGGGTTTTCGCTTGCTGCCCAACAGCAGTGAAGCATTCCGGGCGCGCGCGGAGTTGATCCGCAATGCGCAGAAAGCCGTCGATCTGCAGTACTACATCGTGCATAACGGTTTCAGCACTCGGGCGCTGGTGCATGAAATACTGCTGGCAGCAGATCGCGGCGTACGGGTACGCATCTTGCTCGATGACACTGCCAGCGACGGCCAGGAAGAAGTCATCGCTACCCTGGCGGTGCACCCGAACATCCATATCCGCGTCTTCAACCCTTTGCATCTGGGGCGCAGCACCGTGGTCACTCGAACCATGGGCCGCCTGCTTGATCTTTCCCAACAACACCGACGCATGCACAACAAACTGTGGCTGGCCGACAACAGCGCAGCTGTCGTCGGCGGACGCAACCTGGGGGATGAATATTTCGACGCCAGGCCCGATCTCAACTTCACCGACATGGACCTGCTGGGCATCGGCCCGGTCGCCGAGCAATTGGGACACAGCTTCGATCAGTACTGGAACAGCGCCTTGAGCCAGTCGATCAGTGACTTCCAGCTCAACAAGCCAACAGCGCAAGACTTGCTCGAAAGCCGCCAACGCCTGGAGCAATCGCTCCAGACCTCACGTATCGAGAGCAAGGCGTTGTACAACCATCTCATGACCTACCAGACTCAACCGCAACTCGAGACCTGGCGCAAGCAGCTGATCTGGGCCCATAGCAAGGCGATGTGGGACGCTCCAAGCAAGGTCCTGGCCAGCGGCGAACCGGCACGCGCGCTATTGATGGCCACACAGCTGCGGCCTGAACTCGATAGCGTCAATAGCGAGCTGATCATGATCTCGGCCTATTTCGTCCCGCAAAAGCCGGGCATGGACTATCTCCTGGGTCGTGCCGATGCCGGCGTTGATGTGCGCCTGCTGACCAATTCACTGGAGGCCACCGATGTGCCGGCGGTGCATGGCGGCTATGCACCGTATCGCAAGACTCTGCTCGAACATGGCGTGAAACTCTATGAGCTGCGGCGCCAGCCGGACGATCCCGGTCTTGGCTCCTCGTTTGGTTTCAGTGGTGGCTCTGACTCCAGCCTGCACACCAAGGCCATGATCCTGGACAGACAGAAAGTGTTCGTCGGCTCGTACAATTTCGATCCGCGTTCAGTGTTCTGGAACACTGAAGTCGGGGTGCTGGTCGATAGTCCCGAACTGGCCGGCTACGTACGCCAGCTGGCGCTTGAGGGCATGGCGCCGGCCCTGAGTTACCAGGCCCGACTGGAAAACGGCGAAATTGTCTGGCTCACCGAGGACGACGACCGCCTGCATACGTTGCGCAAGGAGCCCGGCGGCAAGTGGCGCAGCTTCAAGGCCTGGCTCAGCGACAAGATCGGCCTGGAGAAAATGCTCTAGATCGAAACCCGGAGTACACCCACTGACCTCACGCCCACGTGTGAGCATTCAATCAGTGCGCAGGGCTTGCGTCAGGCCGCCGTGCAATAGGGACTTACAAAGAAGCCTCTCGATAAGGGTGACGCGATCAAGCTGGATGTCTTCTGACGTTTTTGTCTTCACCTGCATGACTCAGGCGCCTTGCAGCAAACGGAGGGTACCTTATGCCCTTATTTTTGAGGGTAATGAATGAAACAAGGACAGGTTCTGCTGTTGGCTTTGTTGATGCTGTTTTTAACGGGGTGCACGACTACACCGCCAAAAGACCAAGGCAATCTCTGCAGTATTTACCGTGAGTATCCCGACTGGTATGAGGACTCGCTGCAAATGCAGAGTGAATATGGGACGCCTCTGCATGTGGCCATGGCGATCATGAAGCAGGAAAGCAGTTACGTGGCGGACGCATTGCCGCCTCGTGACTACCTGCTCTGGGTGATCCCCTGGGGGCGAGTCAGTTCGGCCTACGGTTATGCGCAGGCTCAAGACCCGGTGTGGGGTGAGTACAAGGACAATACTGGCAACGGTGGTTCGCGTGACAGTTTTGACGACGCGATCATGTTTATCGGTTGGTACACCACTGGCACCCAACGTCAGCTCGGAATCTCCAAATGGGACACCTACAATCAGTACCTGGCCTATCACGAGGGGCGTGGGGGCTTTAGCCGCAATACCTATCGCAGTAAACCCTGGCTGATGCAGGTTGCCCAGAAAGTGCAAAAGCAGTCAGAGATTTACAACGCTCAACTTAAAGTGTGTCGCCAAGAGCTGGAAGATGAACGTAGCGGGTGGTTTTAACGCATTTACGAAAAAAAACCCCGCACCTCCTGGGGGAAGATGCGGGGAAAAGTATTGCACATGGTGAGGAAGGTCGGCCTCCTCGAAAGCAGACTGGCTGTATTCGAAGCGTCCGTTAAAGGTGTCACCTGTAAACCTCACCTTGGCCAACGCCCCCTCGACGCATATTTAAAGTCGAGGGAGAGGGGCGAGCGAAATCAATAATTATCAAAGACAGATTAATAAATACGGATATGACGTCGTGGATAGCCTCATCGGTGATGGCGTCGCGAGGTCAAGCCTGTTCCAAAAGAAGTCTGGCGGTGCTGATAGGCAAGGGGTGAGGTGCATTGATCCGGCCTTCCAATCTGATCACGAACGCCAAGGCCTCTGCGTAGCTGCGAAACTCAACGCACCACGCGTTCATCCATACATTCCAGCCTTCCGGTTTGCTCGCTTTCTCGATTTTTATCAGCATCCTGGAATCCCTCCATGTGGTGGTTTAGCCTGGTCTCGAACCGGGGAAAACCGAAGTGCGGTATGTGAATGTTTGTCTGCGTGGCCTGGGTGACGACGCAGGACAAAACAGTAAATCTGCTCAGGAAAGTCAGCCTCTGCAAATGCGGTTTTGATGGCAGTCGAAGCTTTCGTCAAAAACGTCACCTGCGGGCCCTACCATGGCTAACCCTCCTCCTGGCACATTTAAAGCCGATAGAGGGGAGTGTTTGGAAATTAATAATTATCAAAAATGGATTTACGGCGGCGGGGGGGATTCAGACGTTGGAACCGTGTTTGCGTTCGATTGGGCATTCTCTAAAGCAAGGGCTTGCAAGCGAAAGCGGATGCAAGCCCTTGTTTTTTTCTATTCCATTATTTCTATCTTGATCGTGATTGCCTGATGCTTTTCAGGACGTCGGGTCTGCCTTGCGGCGATCGCTGCCGGCCGGGTTGCCGGTATCGATCAGCCTTCTTTCCAGCAGTACGTTTTCCAGGGCCTGGCGGTCTGACGGGTTCATCTGATGTTCTCGCTCCTTGAGTTCCAACAGGATCGGGGTCGACCACTGGCGGTAGGTTTGTTCAGCACTACGATTGAGTGACATGGGTTCCTCCTTGATCAGGCTCCTGCCAATAAAGGCGCCGCACTTCGATACGCCAAAAAACCCTAGTCGACGAAGCCTGTTCCCGCCACTGCTTTACGTCGGACGGCCATTGCCCCAGATGCCCGTAGCGGCAGTGCGCCGTACGTAGTCGCCAAAGTCGCGCGCCGGCCGGCCCAGCGCCCGCTGTACACCATCGGCCACGGGTGTGTTGCGCCCGTCCAGCACAGTCGTGAAGAGATACAACACCAGGTCGATCAACGCCGGGGGAAGCTGTTCCTGTTCCATTGCCTGTCGATAGGCGTCCCGAGGTACGGCCACGAATTCGATCTTGCGACCGGTGGCGCAAGCAATCTCGGTCACGGCCTGGGCAAAGGTCAACGCCCGAGGGCCGGTCAGTTCATAGAGCTGGTTGGTGTGTCCGGGTTGGGTCAGTGCCGCGACGGCACACTCGGCGATGTCTTCTGCATCGACAAAGGGCTCGGCGACCTGGCCGACGGGGAGTGCAAGCTCACCTTGCACAATGGGTTCAAGAAAGTGTGCCTCGCTGAAATTCTGGCAGAACCAACTGGCCCGCAGAATCGTCCAGTCAATCCCGCTGTCCTGTACGACGCGTTCGGCCTGTTGCGCTTCAACTTCGCCGCGCCCGGATAACAAGACCAGTTTGCGGACGCCGCTTTTCACCGCCAGGTCGGTGAACGCCTGGATGGTTTCAACGGCACCTGGAACGGCGAGGTCCGGTTGAAAGGAAATGTAGACGCAATGAACGCCATCGATCACGGCGTCCCAGGTCGATCGATCTTCCCAGTCGAAGGGTGGATTGGCATCGCGCGAACCCCGGCGAACGGGCAAGCCGGCAGCCTCGAGCCGTTGTGTGATGCGCCGTCCGGTTTTGCCGGTGGCGCCGAGGATCAGCGTGATGGGTTGGGCCGTTTTCATCGCGTTCATCTCCATCGATTAATGTGAGTGATGCTCATGTTTAAAAGATGATAGATGCTCATGTTTCGCCGTCAACCCATCAGATCGAATTCCCCGACGTGCGGCATCTGTTGTTGGGCGTAGGGAATGGCGATGCTAAGGTGAGTACATGTCACGTTTTTGATCGGGAACTCACTCGTGCGCAAAAAAACCTCTGAAACCCTCGAACAGCCTGCTGCACAAGCGGTTCGACGCAATCCCACGCAACAGCGCAGCCGCGATCGTCAGGAGCGGATTCTGGCCATGGCCACTCAATTGATCGCGGACAAGGGCAGCGATCAACTCAAGATGAGTGAAATCGCCGAGCGATCCGAGATCTCGATCGGTTCTCTTTATCAGTATTTCCCTGACAAGAGTTCCGTGATCCGTACGCTGGCTGAGCGCTATAACGCTGAAAGCCGTCGTTGCATTGCCGAGGCAATGGAGGCTGTCGAGGATGCCCATGGTTTGCGCGCCGCCTATTCGCAGTTGCTCGATCTGTATTACGAGATCGTGATGGCGACACCGGTGATGCGTGACATCTGGTCCGGTATGCAGGCCGACAAGCAGTTGTTGCAGCTGGAACTGGAGGAGAGCCGGGTTGCCGGAGCCCTGCTGGCCCAGGCGATGCTACGCGTGTATCCCGACTGCGACGAGCAACAAGTCGAGGAGTCCGCGTTTTTGATCTGGCACCTGGGTGAGGCGACCATGCGGTTGGCGGTCACTTGTGCACCCGTTGAGGGGCGAGCACTGGTCGAGGCGTTCAAGCGCATGTCCCTGCGCGAGATCATGCAGCCCGCGCGCAGGGACATCGACTCGCCGTAAAAACCTGACAGCTACTTCATGCTCCCTAAACGAAGGGTTGGCCGCCAAAGCCACGGGGCAATCGTTGCAGGCCGGCCATCGCGGTCAGCCGCTCGGTCCAGGCTGAACGCCAGTCATTGGCGGTGTGCACGGCTTTGGCTTTGCGTGCTGCGCGGCGGGCAGCGTTGCGCTCAGCCTTGCGGGCTTCTTTGTAGGCGTCGGTGTTTCGGCAGCTTCGGCATTTCACCCGGTTGAGTTCGCGGGTCGATACGAGGTTGTTGCCGTGGTGACCGCAGGCCAGGTGCCCGCTGACTTTGAAATGAGTGACCATTGGAACGTCTCCTTCGTGACGTGTGAGCGGTTGACTCCACGTGAGCGGGGACGTTCGATTGGTTTTGCGCAACAAAAAATCCCGGTTCCAGGCCGGGTTGTGAGAAGGGATGGAAATCCAGCAGGCAGCCAAGGGTGTGGAGACGTACGGTCACCGATCATGCTGCCCGAATAGGGCCTTTTCCCGCACCGCGAATTCGTGACGGATCATCTGAACCGGGGCAGAGGCCGGTCGACAGGCTTGAGAGACGACAGCGTGTGCCGGATCAGCGGCGTGTCCTTCTCAATGTCGTTCAGGCGATCACGAATTCTGAGGGCGGTGGGGTGTCCGCCTTGATGATCGACCCAGTCGGCGATTTCCTTGCAGGCGGCAGCCAGGCGAGCCTGACGGGAGTCCAGCAAGGTGAGCAGGGTGGTGATGGACTCTTTTTCGGACATGGGAAGCACCTCCGTTCAAGAAACCTGGGTGTGGCAGCAAAAAGCCCGCCTGGGGCGAGCTTTCTGCCGAAAGGGTTACTGATCCTTCAACTATCTCAGTATAGACCCGTTAAAAAATGGTGACGAGCCGTCAACTTGGTCGGGCTGTCACTTGTGATTGAGCATTCAACTGATGGCAAACACTCACAGCGTCTTCTTCGTTATCGTAGCCATCTCCGATGAAGCCTTGGGTGCGGGTATCGGCGATGCGGTACCAGACTGCGGCATCCGGTGGCAGGTGGTCATATTCACCCGCACGGCGACCATGGATGATGATCTTTTTGCAACGCTTCACGACGAAAATGTCTTCCATGGCGTCTCCGCAGCGGATACGTGTTCAGTTCAACTATAGAAGCCATTGGTGATCGTGCAAAAAATAGGCAGGTCAATTCGTCGATTCAGATGCTGCCAGCGTTTTCTGCAGAAAGTTCGCCAGCCCGACTTCCTCGGCCGAGAGTCCCTTGCGCGCTCTCGGCCTGGGCAGTTGCGCCAAAGCGCCCAGAGGGAAGCCATCCAGCACCGCCGGGTGGATATAGCACTTGCGGCACACCGCCGGGGTGTTGCCCAGCTGCCTGGCAACGTCCTTGACCATCTCCACCAGGTGCCGCCTGGCGTCTGTTTCAGGCTCCCAATGCCGCTTGCGCAGTATCGCCAGAGCCAGAACGCTGCCAGCCCAGGTGCGGTAGTCCTTGGCGGTGAAATCGGCGCCGCTGAGCGTTTGCAAATAGCTGTTGATGTCGGATGAAGTGACGGTGTGCCGGTCACCGTTTTCATCCAGATACTGAAACAGGTTCTGCCCGGGTATTTCCTGGCATCGCTTGATGATCCGGGCCAGTCGGCGGTCTTTCACAGTGATCTGGTGTTCGACGCCACTTTTGCCGCGGAACTGGAACAGGATGGCACTGCCGTTGATCTCTACATGGCGGCTGCGGAAGGTCGTCAGGCCGTAGGAACGGTTGTCCCGGGCATATTGGCTGTTGCCGATGCGGATCAGCGTCGAGTCGAGCAGGGTAATGACCGTGGCCATGACTTTGTCGCGACTGAATCCCGGTGCCGCCAATACGGCTTCCAGCCGTTGGCGCAGTTTCGGCAAGGCCAGCCCGAATTCACGCAGGCGCAAGTACTTGTCGGCGTCACGCACCTCCCGCCAGCGGGGGTGATAACGGTATTGCTTGCGACCCCGGGCGTCGTGGCCGGTGGCCTGCAGATGCCCACGTGGATCGGCGCAAATCCACACCTTGGTATAGGCGGGCGGCACCGCGAGGGTGTTGAGGCGTTCGATTGCGTCGGGGTCGGTGATGCGCTGACCGGCCGGGTCGAAATAGGCGAATTTTCCGCGCAGTTTCCTGCGGGTGATGCCCGGCTGGGTGTCATCGACATAATGCAGGTCAGGTGGCAGTCCATCGGACATGACAAGCGTCCTGGGCAAGGAGTTACGGGGCGTTACAGCCATTGACCTCGCCCCGGTGCAGTCGTGCCTTCGGATTTACGCCAGCACCGCGACCGCTTTGATTTGTGCCCACAGTGGCTGGCCGGGATGGATGTTCAGTTGATCACGGGAATAACGCGTGATCCGCGCAAGCAATGGCGTGCCGGCGGCGTCCAGGCGAATCAGCACGTGGGCGGCGTTGTCGGCGCTCATTTCGCTGACCACAGTGACCGGCAGGCGATTGAGAATGCTGCTTTGCCCAGTATTGTCCAGGCTCAGGCTCACATCTCGCGCCTGGACCTTGCAGCGCAGTGCCTGGCCCGCATCCAGTGGCGTATGAGGCACACGGATGTTGAGGGTAGTGTCGGGCAATTGCAGGCTCAGCAATTGATAGTCGGCGTCATAAGCGCTGACGCGACCTTCGATCACCACACCCGCGTCATCCCCCATTGCCAGCGGCAAGTCGAGGCGTGCCAGGGTCTGGCCGATCGGGCCGCTGGCCAGTGCCCTGCCGTTGCTGAGCAACACGATATGGTCGGCCAGCCGCGCAACTTCATCCTGGGAGTGGCTGACGTACAGCACCGGGATGTCGAGTTCGTCGTGCAGGCGTTGCAAGTAGGGCAGGATTTCACCTTTGCGTTGGGCATCCAGCGCCGCCAGAGGTTCGTCCATCAACAACAGTTTCGGGCTGGTGAGCAAGGCGCGGGCGATGCCGACGCGCTGTCGCTCACCGCCTGAAAGGTGTTGCGGGTGCCGGTCCAGCAAATGGCCGATGCCCAGCAACTCGGTGGCGTGGGCCATGTCGACCCGGCGTTGCGGCTTGGGGATGCGCTTGAGGCCGAATGCCAGGTTGGCCAGCACCGACAAATGAGGAAACAGGCTGGCTTCCTGGAACACGTAGCCCAGCGCGCGCTTGTGCGGCGCGACGAAGATCCGGTTGTCGCTGTCTTGCCAGACTTCATCGTTGACCTGGACAAAGCCTTGCTCGGCCCGTTCCAGGCCGGCGATGCAGCGCAGGCAAGTGGTCTTGCCAGAGCCGGAGTGGCCGTAAAGCGCAGTGACGCCACGGCCAGGCACCTGCAGATCGACGTCCAGGGCGAAGCCCGAATAACGTAGTTTCAGACGCATTTGAATCATCGGTCAGCTCCAGCCCGCTTTGGTTTTACGACTGGAATACAGCGCCAGCAGGACGACAAACGAGAACACCAGCATTGCCCCGGCCAGCCAATGGGCCTGGGCATATTCCATGGCTTCGACGTGATCGTAGATCTGCACCGAGACCACGCGGGTCTTCTCGGGAATGTTGCCGCCGATCATCAACACCACGCCGAACTCGCCGACGGTGTGGGCAAAGCCGAGAATGGCCGCGGTAATGAAACCGGGGCGGGCCAGGGGCAGTGTCACGCTGAAAAAGGTATCCCAGGGATTGGCCCGCAAGGTCGCGGCCACTTCGAGCGGGCGCGTGCCAATCGAGGAAAAAGCGTTTTGCAGCGGCTGGACCACAAACGGCATCGAATACAGCACCGAACCGATGACCAGCCCCGCGAAACTGAACGTGAGGGTGCCAAGGCCCAGTGATTGGGTGAGCTGGCCAAGGTACCCGTGAGGGCCGAGGGCCAGCAACAGATAGAAACCAATCACCGTCGGTGGCAACACCAGGGGCAGGGCGACAATCGCCCCGACCGGACCGCGCAACCAGGAGCGGGTGCGCGACAGCCATAACGCAATCGGAGTGCCGACAATCAGCAGGATGACGGTCGTCAGGGACGCCAGTTTCAGGGTCAGCCAGATGGCGGAAAAATCGGCACTCGATAGCGACATTTAAATTTCGTAACCGTAGGACTTGATGACAGCTGCCGCTTTCGGCCCCTTGAGGTAGTCAACCAGTGCCTTGGCGGCCGGGTTGTCCTTGCCCTTGTTGAGAATCACCGCGTCTTGCTTGATCGGGTCGTGCAGGCTGGCGGGAACGATCCAGGCCGAACCGCTGGTGATCTTGCCGTCCTTATAGATCTGCGACAGGGCGACAAATCCCAACTCGGCGTTGCCGGTGGAGACGAACTGGTAGGCCTGGCTGATGTTCTGGCCTTCGACGATCTTGTCCTTGACCTTGTCGGTCAAACCTTCCCTGGCCAGTACCTGGGTCGCCGCCAGGCCATAAGGCGCGGCTTTGGGGTTGGCGATGGACAGGTGCTGGTACTCGTTCTTTTTCAGCACATCGCCCTTGGCATCGACGTAGCCTTCCTTGGCCGACCACAGCGCCAGCGTACCGACGGCGTAGGTGAAGCGCGAACCCTTGACGGAGTCGCCTTCGGCTTCAAGCTTTTTCGGGGTGCTGTCATCTGCCGAGAGGAACACTTCGAACGGCGCGCCGTTTTTGATCTGGGTGTAGAACTGGCCGGTGGCGCCAAAGGAGGCGACCAGTTTATGCCCGGTGTCTTTTTCGAAATCAGCGGCGATGGCCTGGATGGGGGCGGTGAAGTTGGCGGCGACGGCCACCTGGACTTCGTCCGCCTGGGCTGAGCAGAAGGCGAATACGGCGAGAAGGCTCGCCAGGCAGGTCGGGGCAAAACGTGAGGCACGACTGGTCATGAAACGGCTCCGTTAAAGGCAATGGCGGCAGGTTAATCGTTATGTACAAAAATATATAGCGAATTACCTTTAAACGGAATGTGTTGCCGCAAAATTGTATACAATTTTAATGAGAGTGATGCTCAGGGACGACCTAGCAGTCTCGCTAATCCTTCTTCAGCCAGCTTTCTAGTCAGTGCTTCGGTGGTCAATTCGAACCCGAGTGTAAATGCCTGGCCGGCCCAGAGGTTGCTGAAGTCCGCTTCACCTTTGGCCCGCAACGGCATCAGCGCGCCACCGGCAAGGGGGAAGGCGGGGGCCTTGGCGCTCATGGGCCCCAGCTCACGCATCACCCGATTGAGGATGCCCCGGGCCGGGCGGCCGGTGAACACGTTGGTGACGGCCGTTTCGCTTTCCCGGGCGGTGCGCAAGGCTTTGTGATGGGAAGGGCTGACCTTGGCCTCTGGCGTGAACAGGTACGCCGTACCCACCTGCACCGCCGAAGCACCGAGCATGAAGGCCGCGGCGACGCCTCGTGCGTCAGCGATGCCGCCGGCGGCAATCACCGGCACCTTCACCGCATCGACGACTTGGGGCACCAGGGCGAAAGTCCCCACCTGACTGCTCAGGTCATCGCTGAGAAACATTCCGCGATGGCCCCCGGCTTCGTAGCCCATGGCAATGATTGCATCACAACCATGCTGTTCCAGCCACACGGCTTCTGCGACCGTGGTGGCCGAGGACAGCACCTTCGCGCCGGTGGCCTTGACCCGGTCGAGCAGGGATTTTTCCGGCAGGCCAAAGTGGAAACTCACCACTTCAGGGCGAAACGCTTCGACCACTTCGCAGGCCGCATTATCGAACGGCGCCCGGTTGGACACCGGCGTCGGCGCATCGAAGTCGGCGCCGAGTTCCTGGTAGTAAGGTTGCAACAGGTTTTTCCAGTCCTGCGCGCGTTGCTCATCCGGAGCCGGTGGCCGATGACAGAAGAAGTTGACGTTGATCGGGCGCCGGGTGTGTTGGCGGATGGTTTTGAGCTCTTCGCGCAGTTGATCCGTGCTGAGCATCGCCGCTGGCATCGAGCCCAGGCCGCCGGCATTGCAGGTTGCAATCACCATGGAAGAGTTTGTGGCACCGGCCATCGGCCCCTGAATGATCGGCAGTTCGATCCCGAGCAGGTCAAGAATGCGGGTATCTGGCCATTGGTTCATGTGCTGTGTTCTCCGACGTTGAATCCGGGTAGGGGCGGTAGAACAGGATTTGTAACGCAACGACTGGCGCAAGGCCAGTCGTCATTTCGGCGGGTGAGGCTTATGTGTTATTTCAATTGCACCACCCACAGACTGATTCCATTGAGAGGCCGTAATGTTCAAAGGCATTTTGATCGACAAAGACGACAGCGGTTACCGGGCCACACTGCAAGAGATCCAGGACGATCAGTTACCCGAGGGCAATGTCACGGTGCGTGTGGCCTACAGCACGCTGAACTTCAAGGATGGCCTGGCGATTACCGGCAACAGTCCGGTGGTGCGCAAATTCCCGATGGTGCCGGGGATCGACCTGGCCGGTGTCGTCGAAGTCAGCGGGCATCCGGACTACAAGGTCGGTGACCAGGTCCTGCTCAATGGCTGGGGCGTGGGTGAAGGGCATTGGGGTGGATTGGCGCAGAAGGCTCGCCTGAACGGTGACTGGCTGATCCCGCTGCCCAAGGCGTTTACCGCGGCTCAGGCGATGGCCATCGGTACGGCGGGCTACACGGCCATGCTGTGCATCCTGGCACTGGAGCACAACGGCGTGAAGCCCGGGCAGGGCGAAATTCTGGTGACTGGCGCCAACGGTGGCGTCGGCAGTTTTGCCATCGCCTTGCTGAGCAGGCTCGGCTACCGGGTGGTCGCGTCCACCGGACGGACCTCGGAGCACGACTACCTGACGCAACTGGGCGCCAGCGAAATCATCGATCGCGCCTCCTTGTCCGTGCCGGGCAAGCCGTTGGCCAAGGAGCGCTGGGCGGCCGTCATCGACTCGGTCGGCAGCCACACCCTGGCCAATGCGTGTGCCAGCACCCAGGCCAACGGCACCGTCGCGGCCTGCGGTCTGGCCCAGGGCATGGACTTTCCCGCATCCGTTGCGCCGTTCATCTTGCGCGGCGTGACCCTGGCTGGCATCAACAGCGTGACCCAGCCCAAAGCCAAGCGCGTGGAAGCCTGGAATCGCCTGGCCCGGGATCTGGACTTCAATCTGTTGCCGCTGATCAGTCACGAAATCGGCTTGAGCGAAGCCATCGAAGCCGCGCCACGCTTGCTTGCCGGGCAGTTGCGCGGGCGCGTGGTGGTGGATGTGAACCGCTGATCACTGCGATTCGCGCTGCAGCAATTGACGTTTGCGCTCGACACCCCAGCGATAGCCCGACAGATTGCCATCGCTGCGCACCACGCGATGGCAAGGGATCGCCACCGCCAGGCTGTTCGCGCCGCAGGCCTGGGCCACGGCGCGAACGGCTTTTGGTTGACCGATGCGCTGGGCGACATCGGCGTAGCTGGCAGTGCTGCCCACGGGAATCTCTCGCAGCGCTTGCCAGACACGCTCCTGAAACGCCGTGCCGCGTACGTCCAGCGGCAAATCAAGGCCAATGGCCGGCGCCTCGATAAAGCCGACGACCTGGGCAATCAATTGCTCGAACTCATGATCGGCACCGATCAGGTTGGCACGGCGGAATTTGTCTTGCAGATCACAGACCAGTTGGTGCGGATCATCGCCCAGCAGGATCGCACAAACCCCACGCTCACTCTGCGCCACCAGAATCGCGCCCAGCGAACACTGGCCGACGGCAAAACGAATGTCGTTGTTTTGACCGGCCGCGCGGTAGTCCCCGGGTTTCATTCCCAGCAGTTGGTCTGCCGCTTCATAAAACCGGCTGTTGGAGTTGAAGCCGGCGTCATACAGGGCATCGGTCACCGAGCCGCCGTCCGCCAGTCGCTCGCGTACCTTGCGTGAACGATGGGCATCGGCGTAGCCCTTGGGCGTCAGGCCGGTGACGGCTTTGAACACGCGATGGAAGTGGAAGCTGCTCAGGCCCGCCGCCTCGGCCAATTCGCCCAGGGCGGGCAGCGTTTGCGCGCTTTCGATCTGGCGGCACGCGGCGGCCACGGTGGCGGCATGTTGCGCGGCGAGTTCGCTCTGATCCTTCGTCGCGCGTTTGCTCGGACGATAACCCGCGGCGCGGGCCTGTTCGGCGCTATCGAAGAATTCGACATTGTGTGGCTTGGGCAAGCGCGCGAGGCTGCTGGGGTTGCAGTAGATGCCTGTGGTCTTCACGGCATAGACAAACTGCCCGTCAGCCTTGGGATCGCGCGCAACCACGGCGGCCCAGCGCGGATCGTTTTCAGTGGCGATTTTGGTCGATCGGGTTGTCATGGCGTCACGTCCATTGAGGGGTTGCCTGCACATTAACCGTGGGGCAGTTGCCACACACTCCGGCGCTTGCGGTCAAATTCGAAGGCTTTATCCGGCGGTACGGAAGGTGAAGTTGATGCGTTGCTCGCCCAGTTTCGGATGATGGCCGTCCTTGATCGGCAACACGCCGTGATAACGCAGGCGATCCACGCCACCCCAGACCACGATGTCGCCATGGAACAGGGGCACGCGCTGACTTTTGTCGCTGCGTGCAAAACCGCCGAACAGGAACATCGCCGGCAAACCCAGGGATACCGAAACGATGGGGGCGGCGTAGGAATGTTCGTCCTTATCCTGATGCAATGACATTTTTGCCCCGGGGATATAACGGTTGATCAGGCAGGAATCCGGCGCAAAACCGGTGAACCCTGCTGCCTGTGCCGCCGCTTGTGCCAGTTGGAAAAACACCTCGGGCATCATTGGCCAGGGCTTTGCGGTGTCTGGATCGAGGCGGGTGTACCGATAACCGCTGCGGTCAGTGGTCCAGCCGAATTGGCCACAACTGCTCAGGGCGACCGACATGGTGAAACCGCCGGGTGTGACCATCTGCCGAAACGGCGCGGCCGCCAGCACTTCTTCCAGGGCAGGCAGCAAACGCTCCAGCCAGGGCAGGGCGAAGCCTCTGAGCACGTAGGACTGTTCGCCGATCTGCTCGCACCTGGGCTGTTGCTCGGGTTCTGCATCGGCAAACAGATCGAAAGTCTGCGGATTCATGGGTTCATGACGCATCGTGAAAGATGATTCCAAGGGTATGCCGTTTACCGCTGTGCAGGCGACTCACGCCGTGACGCAGGGTAACGCGGTAGTAACCGCGAGTGCCTTTGACTGGACGCTGGTTGACCGCAAAGATCAGCCCGTCGCCTTTCTTCAGATCGATGACCATCGGGCGTGACTGCATTCGCGGGCGCTGTTCAGTCAGGACAAATTCGCCGCCGGTGAAGTCTTGATCTGGGTCTGACAGCAGGATCGCCACTTGCAGCGGGAAAACGTGCTCACCATACAGATCCTGATGCAAACAGTTGTAGTCCTGCGGACCATATTGCAGCAACAAGGGTGTCGGACGGTTCTGACCAGCGGCATGGCAGCGATCAAGGAAGGCTGGAAGGGTTTCAGGAAAACGCTCCGGCAAGCCCATCTGTTCATGCCAGCGATTGGCGATGGGCACCAGTCGCGGGTAGAGCGCGCTGCGCAAGCGGGCCACGAGTTCCGGTAAGGGGTAGTTGAAATACTTGTACTCGCCTCGGCCGAACCCGTGGCGAGCCATCACCACGTGGGAGCGAAACAGTTCGGTGCGAGGGTACCAGGCGCTGACCTGCCCGCAAGCCTTGTGACTCAGCAGTGACGGGATGACGGCGCAGCCGTCTTGATCAAGTTGCTGCTCCAGCAGGGGCCAGTCCAGCCTGTCCAGATATTGCTCGCTCATTGCCGGGCCTCTTGTTATGGAGGTGGTCAGTCTGCAAGGCAAAAATAAAACTGGCACTCCGCTGCTTGCGGTCGAACTGCGAGCGGGAGCCGACGTCCATTGTCGCTCCAGATCGTGTTACAACGCTTTGCTGACGCTGATGTCGCTGATGACGTCGTCCTGTCCATGAATGGCGTCCAGCGCCGCCTTGGCTTCTTCCTGGGTGCCGTTTTCAAGCTGGGCAAACTCGAAGCGGCGCTCACCGTTGAGTTTATATTTGATGACGTACTTGGTCGTTTGGGCCACGGTTGTATCTGCCTGTCTTGTGTTTCGGGTTCGCTGATCAGCTCAGTTTCGTGCTGGAGCGGCGAATGATTTTGATCGAGTGCGTCAGGGTGGGTTTGCGCGTCACGCTGATAGCGCGGCGGTTGACGGTGTCGATCGTGATGTTCCAGAAACCGGTGCTCGGGGCTGTGATGCGGGCTGGAAACGTGTCGAATGCACCGCCGTGATAGGTGTGACGACCGCCATTCTTGAAGCTGCGGAAGTTGGCGTCGTTCATCAAGCGGATGTTGCACATTTGGGAGCATTGAATGACGACGATGTCGTCTTCATTGAGGTGCTCGCGCTGATGGATAAATTTCATGAGGCGCCTCCAGAAGGGCTTTTTCTACAAAATCAAAACGATAGCATGGGCGATTGGCGCAGTTTATCAGCCCGAAGGCCTTATTATCCGGCCGCTTCGACAATTAAAAACGCTTATTTCACATTTGATGAGCGATAAAGCAGTTTGTCTCGGAGAAAAATCGCAGTTGCGCTGTCCGAGGGTCTTTAATGGAGGTTTGGTATGAAGTGGGGTTTGTGGTTGTTGCCGATGGCATTGACGATCAGTGGTTGCGCGAACGTCTCGGACATCAACGAGTCCTTGCCGACGATGAACGTGATTTCTGGCAAGAAGCCCCATGAATACGCGCAATGTCTGAGCGAAAAACTGGCCGATAGCCGAGGCGCCTTGCAGATCCAGTCGCACAAGGATGGCTTGCGCGTGATCGTGCCGCTCAAGTTTTCCGTGGGGCCGTCTGCCGTGTTTGACATCGAAGAACGCTCCGGCGGCAGCAGCATCAAGCTGCACGAGAGTATGTCCAATGTCCCGGTGCGGCCAAAGGATGTACAGAAGGCTGCCAACGAGTGCATTTCCGGCTGATAGACTATCGACCATCAGCACCGATGCCGCCAAAGCCCTGCTTTGGCGGCATCGTTATTTCTGGAGTCGAACATGAAGCGAGAGCAGGTCCGGGAGCGGCATGCAGAGGGTTTAATCTCTGCCACCCATGTGATTCAGAATCCGGCGGAGCTGGGGGAATGGATCGTGTTTTTCAAGAAAAGCGCCGGGCGCAGCTATTTCCTGGTGGATGACAATGATGAAGTCGAGTCCTTCAGCCGCCTTGATGATCTGATCGATACCGTGCGCGGGCTTGGAATCAAATTCGCCGAAATCCATATGTAGGGCGTGGCGCGTTACCTGCAGATCACCACGACGTTGCGGCTTTTGTAGTTACCGACGTCGGCGCCGAGGGTCTTTTCGCTCTCCTTGAGCGAGGGGGTGCCATCGGTTCCGACAATCTTGTAGCCGGTGCCCGCGCAGGACGCATCGGCCTTTTCGTAGCACGCCGCCCAAGAGTTGGCTTCCCCGGAGCAGTCAATCGATAGACCTTGCTCTCCGTTGGCCAGGTAGGTTTCTTCCGACGTTGCGCAGCCGCTCAGGGCCAATACCGTCAGCAAAGGCAAAACTTTATTCATGGCTTGATCATCGTCAGGGGGGGTGGGCTAAGGCTGAGACAGCGCCGGATTCAAAAGGTTATAGCCAAAGGCCACTTCTTTTTCGGTATTCATAAAAAAGCCCTGCGCCATGGCAGGGCTTTTTGCATCGGGCGTCGATCAGCTCTTGTCTTTGCCGCGTCGCTTGGGTTCCGGGTGCTCAAGTTCCAGCACCGAGGCCACTTCGATTGCCAGGGCTTCGGAAGGGAACGGCCCGGCGATATTTTCACCGGCGACACTGGCCACCCACCATTGGCCGTCTTTCTCCTGATTGATCAGGAATCCGTTGACGCTTTTTACTGCCGACATCTACTTGCCTCGTTGTCTGGTTCAATCGCGCCATGATACCGCCAAACACACTCAAGGGGTGCCGATGGGCGTATGGTGATGGGTTCCGGGCGTTAGAAGCCGTGCATTTGCGCAAGTCTCTGCTATGCATAAGAGGCTGCGCAGCGACCTGCGCACTCCCGCAGGGAACTATCGGCAAGAATATTTCTCTATGTTGGCATCGGTTAGCCAGCGCGGGGCATTGTAAGGTGCACGCCGCCTGATTAGACTGCGCCGAAACTCGTACACACAGCCCTTTCAAGGACTTATATGATCAAGAAATGCTTGTTCCCAGCAGCCGGTTACGGTACTCGCTTCCTGCCAGCGACTAAAGCCATGCCCAAAGAAATGCTGCCGGTGGTGAACAAGCCACTGATCCAGTACGGCGTCGAAGAAGCACTGGATGCCGGCTTGACCGAAATCTCCATCGTCACCGGTCGCGGCAAGCGCGCCCTGGAAGACCACTTCGACATCAGCTACGAGCTGGAAAACCAGATCAAGGGCACCGACAAGGAGAAATACCTGGTCGGCATCCGCAAGCTGCTCGACGAGTGCTCGTTCTCCTACACCCGCCAGACCGAAATGAAAGGCCTGGGCCACGCGATCCTCACCGGCCGTCCACTGATCGGTGATGAGCCGTTCGCCGTGGTACTGGCGGACGACCTGTGCGTCAACCTCGAAGGCGACGGCGTTCTGACCCAGATGGTCAAGCTGTACAAGCAGTTCCGCTGCTCGATCGTGGCCATCCAGGAAGTCGATCCGTCCGAGACCAACAAGTACGGCGTAATCGCCGGCGAGATGATCCGCGACGACATCTACCGCGTACACAGCATGGTTGAAAAACCAAAGCCGGAAGACGCACCGTCGAACCTGGCCATCATCGGCCGCTACATCCTGACCCCGGACATCTTCGACCTGATCGAACAGACCGAGCCAGGCAAGGGCGGCGAAATCCAGATCACCGACGCCCTGATGAAACAGGCCCAGAACGGCTGCGTGATGGCCTACAAGTTCAAGGGCAAGCGTTTCGACTGCGGCGGCGCCGAAGGCTACATCGACGCGACCAACTTCTGCTTCGAGAACTTCTACAAGACGGGCAAGGCGTACTGATCGCTTTCGACCTGACTGTATTGAAAAGCCACCTTCGGGTGGCTTTTTCATTTTCAGGCCCCATATCGACTGCAGCGCTTGCCCAACAAATGTCTGCGGGTATGCTGGTCACCTGCCGAGGAGATTGAAAATGGCCTACGATTTTGACCTTTATGTGATTGGCGCCGGTTCCGGCGGCGTGCGGGCTGCGCGGTTTGCCGCCGGGTTCGGTGCGAAAGTGGCCGTGGCCGAAAGCCGCTATCTGGGCGGGACCTGTGTGAACGTCGGCTGTGTGCCGAAAAAATTGCTGGTCTACGGTGCGCACTTTGCCGAAGACTTCGAGCAGGCTTCCGGTTTTGGCTGGGGCCTGGATGAGGCGCAGTTCGACTGGCCGACGTTGATCGCCAACAAGGACCGCGAGATCAATCGCCTCAATGGCATTTATCGCAACCTGCTGGTCAACAGCGGCGTGACCTTGCATGAGGGCCACGCGAAGATCGTCGACCCGCATCAGGTCGAGATCAATGGCGAGCGTTTTACCGCCAAGAACATCCTGATCGCCACCGGCGGCTGGCCGCAGATTCCGGAGATTCCGGGGCATGAGCATGCCATCAGTTCCAACCAGGCGTTCTTCCTCAAAGAGTTGCCCAAGCGGGTGCTGGTGGTGGGCGGTGGCTACATTGCGGTCGAGTTCGCCGGGATCTTCCACGGCTTGGGTGCCAAGACCACGCTGCTGTATCGCGGCGAACTGTTCCTGCGCGGCTTCGATGGTTCCGTGCGCAAGCATTTGCAGGAAGAGTTGACCAAGCGCGGCATGGACCTGCAATTCAACGCGGACATCGAGCGCATCGACAAGCTGGCCGATGGCAGCCTGAAAGTCACGCTCAAGGATGGTCGCCAGCTGGAAGTCGATTGCGTGTTCTACGCCACGGGTCGTCGTCCGATGCTGGACAATCTGGGGTTGGAAAACACCGGGGTCAAACTCGACAGGAAAGGCTTTGTCGAGGTCGATGAGCTGTATCAAACTTCCGAGCCGTCGATCCTGGCGCTGGGCGATGTGATCGGCCGTGTTCAGCTGACGCCGGTGGCCCTGGCTGAAGGCATGGCGGTGGCGCGACGCTTGTTCAAGCCAGAGCAGTATCGTCCGGTGGATTACAAGATGATCCCGACGGCGGTGTTCAGCCTGCCGAACATCGGCACTGTCGGTTTGACCGAGGAAGAGGCTCGCGAAGCCGGTCACGAGGTGCAGATCTTCGAAAGCCGCTTCCGGCCGATGAAGCTGACCCTGACCGAATGCCAGGAGCGCACGCTGATGAAACTGGTGGTGGACGCCAACACCGACAAGGTCCTGGGTTGCCACATGGTCGGCCCAGAAGCCGGTGAAATCGTCCAGGGCCTGGCGATTGCCTTGAAGGCCGGCGCCACCAAGCGCGACTTCGACGAAACCATCGGGGTGCACCCGACGGCCGCCGAAGAGTTCGTCACCATGCGTACGCCGGTCGCCGGTTAAGCGTCCTTCGCTGCGTCTGCCGCTGCCGCAAGGGTCGCGGCCAGACGTACGCGTTCTTCCAGATCCGTCCGGGTCTTGGCCAGATCCATTTCCAGTGACCTGTTGAGCTGCGACTGCTCATCGACGTTCTGCTTGAGTGCCTGGCTTTCCAACAGGGCGACGCGCAGGCGTTCCTGGAGGAGGGTGCGCTCACCGTCGACGCGGGTGGCCTGTTCCAGCAACTGATCCTGACGGGTATTGCTTTGCTTGAGCTGTTCTTGCAGCAGGCTCAGTTCGCGCAGCGTGCCGCGGTTTTCAGTCAGCAAGCGTTCGTTGTCGCGGTGCAACTGGGTGATTTCATCCTGGCGTACCAGTGCGCTTTGTTGCGCCTGACGCAGTTCCATCTGTATCTGTTGCACCTGGCCTTCGTGGCGACTCATTTCCTGTTCGCGCTGTTCCTTGACCGCATTGCGGTAGTGCTCCAGTGCGTCGCGAGTGTGCAGGTGCTTTTCTTCAAGGGAGCGGATCTGCTCGTCCTTGTCTTTCAAGCGCAATTCGAAATCGGCTAGCGCCTGATTCAACCCGGCGTTGCGGGTTTGCTCCGTTTGCAGCATGACTCGGGTTTCTTGCAGGGCCTCGGATTCCTGAGTCAGCGCCAGGCTTTGAAACTCGTATTGCTGGTGCAGTTCGCTGTTGTCCTCTTGCGCTTCACCGAGCTGGTTTTCCAGCGCCTTGCGTTGTTCTTCGTACTGCGCGCGCGCCTGGTCGATGGGCTCTTGCGCCTGCTCCTTGAGTCTTTGCGCGAGCCGCGCCACCAGTGCCATCAGTTCGTCGTCGATCGGTTCTGTCGGCGCCTCGACAGGTTCGGCCCGGTCATCGAGCTCCTTGAGGTAGCGATGAATCGTGGTTTTCGAGCCGGTATTGCCCATCTCGATCCGTACGGCATCGATGCTGGGGTTTTCGCCGCGGGCGAGGATCGCCAACCGAGCGGCTTGAACCACCGCTTTATTTACACCGCCGCGTGCCATGAGATCTCCCGGGTTTTGATGATGTGGTACGTACCACGTAAATACACATTGTACCATTCAATAGAAAAAGTTAAATGCTGAATGTGATTAACACGGGATATACTGGTATTACCCCGTGTGATCGAAATTTCTAGGTATTCCTCGCACTGTTTCCGTACTCCAACCCTGTAGGAGCAAGCTTGCTCGCGAAAAACCCGAGAACGCCCCGGGGCACCTGCCAACCAGCGTTATCGTTGACGACCATCGCGAGCGAGCTCGCTCCTACAGCGTTTTGTGTTTTTCGCGCCAGCGGCCGATGCCCCTTGTAGGAGCGAGCCTGCTCGCGAAAAACCCGAGAACGCCGCGGGGCACCTGCCAGCCAGCGTTATCGTTGACGATCATCGCGAGCGAGCTCGCTCCTACAGCGTTTTGTGTTTTTAACGCCAGCGGCCGATACCCCTTGTAGGAGCGAGCTTGCTCGCGAAAAACCCGAGAACGCCGCGGGGCACCTGGCAGCCAGCGTTATCGTTGACGACCATCGCGAGCGAGCTCGCTCCTACAGTCGGTTAAAACAGGTTCATTTCCTATGAGCGATATGGATCGCTATCTGCAAGCAGCGACTCGCGACAACACCCGTCGCAGCTATCGGGCGGCCATCGAGCACTTCGAAGTCACGTGGGGCGGTTTTCTGCCGGCAACCGGCGACAGCGTGGCGCGCTACCTGGTGGCCCATGCCGGCGTGTTGTCGATCAACACGCTGAAACTGCGTTTGTCGGCATTGGCGCAGTGGCACAACAGCCAGGGCTTTGCCGATCCCACCAAGGCGCCGGTGGTGCGCAAAGTTTTCAAGGGTATTCGCGCGCTGCACCCGGCCCAGGAAAAACAGGCAGAACCCTTGCAGCTTCAGCACCTGGAACAGGTGGTCAGTTGTCTGGAGCAAGAAGTGCAGACCGCCAGGGCCACAGGCGACCGACCGGGTTTGCTGCGGGCAAGGCGCGACATGGCCCTGATCCTGTTGGGCTTCTGGCGTGGCTTTCGCAGTGATGAGTTGTGCCGGCTTCAGGTGGAACACGTGCAGGCCAGCGCCGGTTCCGGCATCAGTCTCTATCTGCCACGTAGCAAGAGTGATCGCGATAACCTTGGCAAGACCTATCAGACACCGGCCTTGCAACGGTTGTGTCCGGTGCAGGCTTATATCGACTGGATTACCGAGGCGGCACTGGTGCGTGGGCCGGTGTTCCGTGGCATCGACCGCTGGGGGCATCTGGGCGAGGAGGGATTGCACGCCAACAGCGTGATTCCGTTATTGCGTCAGGCGTTGGCGCGAGCAGGTATCGCCGGTGAACTTTACACCAGTCATTCCTTGCGTCGCGGCTTTGCCACCTGGGCGCATCAAAGTGGCTGGGATTTGAAGTCGCTGATGAGCTATGTGGGCTGGAAGGACATGAAGTCGGCCATGCGCTACATCGAAGCCAGTCCGTTTCTCGGCATGGCGCGTATCACGGAAAAGCCCGTCTCACCCTAGATACCGTTTTCTTCTATTAATACAGCTGGCTAATAGCGAAAGCCAATCAGCAGCATCAGGTTTGCCAATGAGCCTTCCGTTCGTCGAGTGGGTAAAGTTCTTTCCATCAACTTCTTAACCCCCTGACGGAGAGTCAACGATGCCTATCATCAACAGCCAAGTTAAACCGTTCAAAGCTGACGCATTCAAAAATGGCGACTTCGTAAAAGTCTCGGACGCAGACCTGAAAGGCAAGTGGTCTGTGGTGTTCTTCTACCCGGCCGACTTCACCTTCGTCTGCCCGACTGAGCTGGAAGACCTGGCTGACAACTACGACGCGTTCCAGAAGCTGGGCGTCGAGATCTACAGCGTTTCCACCGACACTCATTTCGCCCACGCTGCCTGGCACAACACCTCGCCAGCCATCGGCAAGATCCAGTACACCATGATCGGCGATCCGACCCACGCGATCTCCCGCAACTTCGACGTACTGATCGAAGAAGCAGGCCTGGCTGACCGTGGCACCTTCGTGATCAACCCTGAAGGCCAGATCAAGATCGTTGAACTCAACGACGGCGGTGTAGGCCGTGACGCTTCCGAGCTGCTGCGCAAGATCAAGGCTGCCCAGTACGTCGCTGCTCACCCAGGTCAGGTTTGCCCAGCCAAGTGGAAAGAGGGCGAGGCCACTCTGGCGCCGTCCCTGGACCTGGTCGGCAAGATCTAAGTCTGTGATCGCACCATCAGGGCGGAACTCCGCACCTACTCGGTAAGCTGCACCGCCCAATAAAAACGCCCGGGCGAGATTCGCTCGGGCGTTTTTTTATGCCTGCTCTAAATGAATCAGTCAAAAGGAAATCGCCCGTATGTTGGACGCCAATCTTAAAGCCCAGTTGAAATCGTACCTGGAACGGGTCACCCAGCCGATCGAGATCGTTGCCTCCCTCGACGACGGTGCGAAATCCCAGGAAATGCTTGAATTGCTGAAAGACGTTGCCAGTCTTTCCAGCCAGATTACTTTGCTCGACAACGGTGACGATGCACGCAAACCATCGTTCTCGATCAATCGCCCGGGTGCCGATATCAGCCTGCGTTTCGCCGGCATTCCGATGGGCCACGAATTCACTTCGCTGGTGCTGGCCTTGCTGCAAGTCGGCGGCCACCCTTCGAAGGCCAGTGTCGATGTGATCGAACAGATCCGGTCGCTCAAAGGCGAGTTCAACTTCGAGACTTACTTCTCGCTGTCCTGCCAGAACTGCCCGGACGTGGTCCAGGCGCTGAACCTGATGGCGGTACTGAACCCGAACATTCGCCATGTCGCCATCGACGGCGCGCTGTTCCAGGCTGAAGTCGATGAGCGCCAGATCATGGCGGTCCCCAGCATCTACCTTAACGGTGTGAACTTCGGCCAGGGTCGCATGGGTCTGGAAGAAATCCTCGCCAAGATCGACACCAGCGGCATCGAACGCCAGGCCGAGAAGATCAGCGCCAAAGAAGCCTTTGACGTGCTGGTGGTCGGCGGTGGCCCGGCCGGTGCTTCGGCGGCAATCTACGCGGCCCGTAAAGGCATTCGCACCGGTGTCGCGGCCGAACGTTTTGGTGGCCAGGTGCTGGACACCATGGCCATTGAGAACTTTATCTCGGTGCAGGAAACCGAAGGCCCGAAACTGGCCGTGGCCCTGGAAGAACACGTCAAGCAGTACGACGTGGACATCATGAACCTGCAGCGTGCCGACAAACTGGTACCCGGCAAGAATGGCGAGCTGCACCAGATTCACTTCGCCAGCGGCGCCTCGTTGAAGGCCAGGACCGTGATTCTGGCGACCGGTGCGCGGTGGCGTGAAATGAATGTTCCCGGTGAGCAGCAATACCGCAACAAGGGCGTGGCGTACTGCCCGCATTGCGACGGTCCGTTGTTCAAGGGCAAGCGCGTGGCGGTGATTGGCGGCGGCAACTCCGGCGTCGAAGCGGCCATCGACCTGGCCGGTATCGTGTCCCATGTCACGCTACTGGAGTTCGATGTGCAGTTGCGAGCCGATGCGGTATTGCAGCGCAAGTTGCACAGCCTGCCGAACGTCACCGTGATCACCAGTGCGCAAACCACTGAGGTCACCGGTGATGGCCAGAAGGTCAACGGCCTGCGCTACAAGGATCGTCAGAGCGACGAATTGCGCAGCGTGGAACTGGAAGGGATCTTTGTGCAGATCGGTCTGTTGCCCAACACCGATTGGCTCAAAGGCACCATCGAATTGTCGCCCCGTGGCGAGATCATCGTCGACGCTCGCGGTGAAACGTCGGTGCCGGGTGTGTTCGCTGCCGGTGACGTGACCACGGTGCCGTACAAGCAGATCGTGATCGCAGTGGGCGAGGGTGCCAAGGCTTCCCTGAGCGCTTTCGATCACTTGATCCGGACCTCGGCTCCGGCATAAATCGGACGCTGAAAACAAAAAACCTTGTAGGAACTCGCTCGCGATGGTCGTCAACGATAACGCTGGTTGGCAGGTGCCCCGCGGCGTTCTCGGGTTTATCGCGAGCAGGCTCGCTCCTACAGAGGGGTATCGGCGCCGGCTCTGAAAACACAAAACCCCATGATTGATCATGGGGTTTTGTGTTTCACACATTCCAAATGTGGGATTTGTTGTGCGGGTTACAGCGGTGCTGGCTGAATGATCTCTACCCAATAGGCGTCCGGATCCTTGATGAACGCCAGGCTCTTCATGCGGCCATCGCTCAAGCGTTTCTGGAAATCGCAGCCCAGTGCTTCAAAGCGCTCGCAGGCGGCGACGATGTCCGGCACCGAGATGCAGATGTGGCCAAAACCGCGCGGGTCGGTGTTGCCATTGTGGTAGGCGAAATCCGCATCGTTCTCGGTGCCGTGGTTGTGGGTCAGCTCCAGGATGCCTGGGATCGATTTCATCCACTCGGTGCGCGCGGTGGCGTCGGCCGGGATCTGGTTCTTGTCCACCAGCGCCAGGAAATACAGGCTGAACTCGGCTTCCGGGAAATCGCGTTTTTCCACCAGGGTAAAACCCAGGATGCGTGTGTAGAAATCCAGGGACTTGGTGATGTCCTTGACCCGCAGCATGGTGTGGTTGAAGACAAATTTCTGTGTAGCGGCGTCCGGTTGGGCGGTGACGCCGGGGAAGGTGTTCAATTCGTGCAGGCTCATGGGCCCTCCGGGAAATATGTGGGCTAACGAATGGCGACAATGATACGCAACGGTTCGGACATCACCAAACCCAAACAGTCGGCTATTGCCTGACAGCCGGCCTGGGCCCAGACTTTACGGCTTGAACCTTGAGTGCCCATTGCAATGATTCGATTCCGTAACGTGCTGTTCATCCTGCTAAGCGTGCTTTCGCTGGCTGGCGCTGCTCGCGCCGATGCGCCAGTGGTGACCTGGCCGCAAGGCTGGCAGGTCGAAGACGTGCCTGAATCGGCGTCGGGGGTCAGTCGCCAGCGGGCGGTGAAAAATGATCAGGATGGATCGCCGCTCATGGTGATGGAACTGACCATGAGCCCGGTGCAAAGCGATCACAAGGTAAACCTCGAAGGCGTACTGCTGGAGATGCGCAAGTCGGTTCAAAAAGACTTCTTTCAGGGCGGATATCAAAGTGTCTGCACGCGCATTCATTCGACTACGTTGAGTCGATTGGTCGCGCTGGAAACAACCTGCACCATCACGCAAAACGGCAGGCATGTGCTTTCTCAAACATTGGTGGCTGCGGTGGATGCCGATAAGGCCTATGTTCTTTCCTACGCAGGGCAGGCCGAGGCTTATAAGGCGAGCCAGGATGAAATAGACGCTGCCCGTAACAGCTTGAAACTTTAGTAAGCGCCAGTGCTTTTTCGATGCATGAAAAATATTTTAGATATCCAAATGGATTAAGCACAAAGTTGATGGCAGTTAGTAATTGTCGGGTGCCGGCCCCGGGCATTTAGATAGCCCATGAAAAAGCCCTGCATAAGCAGGGCTTTTTTTGTCGCCGCGAGAGTTAGCCGCGCAACCAGGAATCAACGGTGGCTGCACCGTACTGTTCTTTCCAGGCTTTCAGGCCGCGGTGGTTGCCGCCCTTGGTTTCAATCAGCTCGCCGGTGTGCGGGTTCTGATAAACCTTGACCACACGGGCGCGGCGGGTTTTAGGGGCGGCTGCCTGCAGCAGGCCAGATTTTGCCGGGTTAGGATCGAGAATGGCGATGATGTCGCGCAGGCTCTTGCCATAGGTTTTCATCAAGCCCTGGAGCTTCTCTTCGAATTCGATTTCTTTCTTGAGCCCGGCATCGTTCTTCAGGGATTCCAACTGCTTGAGCTGTTCTTGAAGGGCCTTTTCGGCTGCACGAAATTCAGCGAGTCTGGACAATATCTTTACTCCAATAGTGTGTTTGGTTGATGCCAACCGCAAACAAAGCTATAAGCCAAGAGCCTTGAAGCGACTCGGTGATAGTGGCTCACCTGCCAATTTAGCGCAGGCATCAAAAATTGTAGTAGTTAATTGGCCAAGAGTAAATCCTGTCTTTTTCTTCATGTAACGTCAGAAGTGTTTTGATTCAAATTGGTGCGGCTAATCGTTTGTTTTGGCGATTGAATTCGCGAGTTAATGGTCGCTTAATGCACTAATGAATTCCGCGCCGGGCATGGGTTTGCCGAACAGATAACCTTGCAGGAAGTTGACCTGGTGAACGCTCAGGTAATCACTCTGTTCGCGGGTTTCGACACCTTCGGCCACCAGGGCAAGGTCGAGTTTGACCGCCAGTTCGATGATGCTGTCGAGGATGTGGCTCGACAGTGTGTCGACGCCGATCATGGCGACAAAACTCTGGTCGATTTTCAGAAAATCGACATTGAACTGCCGCAGGTAGCCAAGGCTTGAGTGGCCGGTGCCGAAGTCGTCGATGGCGATTTTCACGCCCAGTTCGCGAAGTTGTTCGAACAGTTGCAGGGTGATGGCCGTGGGCTCGATCAATTCACGTTCGGTCAGTTCCAGTACCAGATGGATCGAACCTGGCTCGAACGCATCGAGAAACTCGCGGCAATCCTTGACCAGTTCCAGGTCCTGGCAATGGCTGGCGGTGATGTTGATGCCAATGTGAAACGGCTTGTTGAAGCTGGCCGATTGCGGTGCGAGCAGGGCGGCGGTTTGTCGCATCAGTGAGCGGGTCATCGGCACGATCAGCCCGGAGTGCTCTGCAAACGGAATGAACAGATCCGGACGCACCAGGCCTTCCTTTGGATGTTGCCAGCGCATCAGCACTTCAGCGCCGGACCAGCTTTTGCTGTCGCCATGCACCACGGGCTGGAAATACGGAATGAACTCTGAAGCTTCCAGTGCCCGCTGCATTTCCTGGGTAGGTGCCGAGGAGCGCTTTTGCAGGACGTGACCAATAGCCCCGGCAATCACACCGAAGAAAATCAGCAGACTGAGCAGCGGCGGATATTCGCTGCGTATGTATCGCCAGATTTCGCCTTTGGGAAAACCGGCTTCCACGGCAAAAGCATAGTGCCCGGAGGTCAAGTGACTTTGCGCAACGGGCAGGTCAGGCGCAGTGCCGGTATGAACCTTGCCATCGGCGGATATCCAGTCCGGGCCAACTTGCAGCACCAGTAAGGTATTGCGACCGATCAGGCGCAGGGTATTAATCAAGTGATAACCATCGAGGGTCGACAGTGCGCCTTTTTTTCCTTCGCTCACCCGGTACACCAGCACGGCGGTGTTGGGCGTTACCGGATTGCCGCTCAAGAGCCATAAGGCGCCCAGGGTGTAGTCACCGGGGTTGACCTTCTCCTGGTAGTCGCCGAACAGAGAGCTGCAATAGAGGTTGTTGTCCCACACCAGATTGGTTGAACGCACGAAGGGGCGGCGAGTGACCTGCTCGCGCAGCGCCAGTGTGACTTCACCGCAACTCTGGCCTGCCAGCGGCAGCAATTCACGAGCAGCCTGGGCGTTGTTGTCGAGCATCAGGTCGAACTGACGAATCGCTTCTTCGGCGGTTTGTTCGGCGTCTTGTTTGAGCGCACGCCCGGCTTGCATGTAAAGAATGGCGGCCCCCAGCAGCACCGGGAGCAAGCCACTGATCAGAGTAACGGCAATTCTTGTGCTGCGACTGCGGGTTTTGGCTTTCAGCGGCATTCGCGAGTCCTGTCACGAAGATGTAAGGCTCTCAATTGATGGCGGGGCAAAACGCCTCCCATGAAGAGTTCGGGTATGGGCCATGATAGTTGGCCGTTGGCGGTTATGCCGCTCAACGCAAATCAAGGCTTTCGGCCAGCCTGATAAAGGCCAGCGTCGCGGGTGATGCCTGGCGTCGATCGAGCACCGCCAGGCCGACCTGGCGCAACACCGCCGGCGACAGAGTTTTTTTCACGCAGCGGCGGTCAATCTGATTAGGCAATGAACCTTCGGCAACCACCGTCACCCCGTCGCCACGAGCGACGACATCCAGGGTGCTGATCAACTGCGAGCAGCGATAACGGATATTGGGCGTCAGTCGGGCCACTGTGAACAGACGTGAAACCAGCTCCGAAGAACCGGCCTCGGTCAGCACGAACGGGAAGTCGCACAGATCCTTCAGGCTCAGGCTGTCGTGAGCCGCCAGCGGATGGTCGGCGGGCAGCAACGCGACCATCTGATCTTCGATCAGCGCGACCGTGTCGAAACGCTCCTCGGGCAATACCACAAAGCCAATGTCGATCCGTCGTTCCTCCAGCCACTGGAGTACCTGACGGTCGGGGCCTTCGTCGATATGCACCTCGATGCCGGGATGGGCGGCGCGGTACTGCTGCAGAATCAACGGCAGCAATTTGATCGATGAAGTCGGGCCGAAGGAGCCGATTCGCAGCGTGCCGCGTTTCATGCCCCTGGCATCGGCCGCTTCCTGGCGCAGGGTGTTGGCCAGGCCGAGCATCGCCCGGGCGCGCAGCAACAACTGCTGGCCAATGTCGCTCAGTTCGACCTGGGTTTGATGCCGGCGCAGCAGTTCGACACCCAACTCCAACTCCAGGGACTTCAAGGCATGGGACACCGCCGATTGGGAAATGCCCAGGCGATTGGCCGCTGCCGTGAAGCCGTGGAGTTCGGCCACGAGGGAGAAAATCTCCAGTTGAGTGAGGGTCATGAGTGTTTGCTCATTTTACGATGACTGGGTATTAACTGAATGATACGGCATCTCTCCGACATCCGGTCCTGGAATCTATGACGATCTGCGAGCAAAGCCTGTCAAAACCATCGGATCTTCCGGTGTATCTGAAACTGGCGGCGGTCACCATGGTGTGGGGTGGCACCTTCGTTGCCGGACGCTATCTGGCCGCTGGCCTCAGCCCGCTACTGGCTGCCAGCCTGCGGTTTCTGCTGGCCAGCGTGGCGTTGCTGCTGTTTATACGCATGGCACGCACACCGCTGGTCCGGCCCAGCCCCCGGCAATGGCTGCAATTGTCATTGCTTGGCTTTTTCGGGATATTTTTTTACAACCTGTGCTTCTTTTATGGCCTGCATTACATCAACGCTTCACGGGCATCCTTGATCGTGGCGCTGAATCCGGCGGTGATCGGCCTGGCTTCCTGGTTGCTGTTCAAGGCGCGTTTGAATCGGGCGAAAGTCGTCGGCATTGCGATCTGCGTGGCGGGCGCGAGCATGGTGATCGTCAGTCGCGACCCGCAACTACTGGCCGGCGGCGCCGATGTCTGGCTCGGCGATTTGCTGATTTTCGGCTGTGTCCTCGGCTGGGGTGTCTACTCGCTGTTTTCCAAAGAGCTGAATCACACCCTGGGTCCGGTGCAAACGGTGACCTATTCGATCCTGCTGGGCACCGTCATGCTCTGGATGACCTGCATCGTGCGCGGCGAGGTGAGTGTCGCCGCGATCGCCCAGCTGGGTGCGCAGCAATGGTTGAGCCTTTTGTACCTGGGCGTGCTGGGGTCGGCGCTGGCGTACATCGGCTACTACGACGGCATTCGCAAAATCGGCGCGACCCGTTCCGGGGTGTTCATTGCCTTGAACCCGTTGACGGCGGTGATCCTTGGCGCACTGCTGCTGGATGAGCCGCTGACGCTGGCCATGTGCCTGGGTGGCGGGCTGATACTGGCGGGGATTTTCCTCTGCAACAAACCCCTTGCGCAGGCATGGAAAAAGGGGATTTGATACAGAAGGCGGACAAACTGATTTACGCTGTGTAGAATCGGGTTACGCATACAATAATAATCGTCTTCTGGCAGCAGAAGCCTCGCCCGCAAGAGCCTTGGGTCGAAAATGAAGATATTCGGGTTTCAACTGATCTACGGTGACTTTCTCGCCCGCAGTGTGCGGGGCATCTCCTGTGCGCCACCCACCGGTCTCAGCATTGCTTACAACTAACCTTTGTTAATTGATAAAAAAATGATGAGGCGCCGACCATGGCAGATTTATACGAAAACCCAATGGGCCTGATGGGCTTTGAATTCATCGAGCTCGCATCGCCGACCCCGAACACCCTGGAGCCGATCTTCGAGATCATGGGCTTCACCAAGGTGGCGACCCACCGTTCCAAGGACGTGCACCTGTATCGCCAGGGCGCGATCAACCTGATCCTCAACAACGAACCCCACAGCGTGGCTTCGTATTTCGCGGCCGAGCATGGTCCGTCGGTGTGCGGCATGGCGTTTCGCGTCAAGGATTCGCAAAAAGCCTACAAGCGTGCCCTGGAACTCGGCGCCCAGCCGATCCACATCGAAACCGGCCCGATGGAACTGAATCTGCCGGCGATCAAAGGCATCGGCGGCGCACCGCTGTACCTGATCGATCGTTTCGGCGAAGGCAACTCGATCTATGACATTGACTTCGTGTTCATCGAAGGTGTCGACCGCCATCCGGTCGGTGCCGGCCTGAAGATCATCGATCACCTGACCCACAACGTGTATCGCGGTCGCATGGCCTACTGGGCCAACTTCTACGAGAAGCTGTTCAACTTCCGCGAAATCCGCTACTTCGACATCAAGGGCGAATACACCGGCCTGACCTCCAAGGCCATGACCGCACCCGATGGCATGATCCGCATCCCGCTGAACGAAGAGTCGTCCAAGGGCGCCGGGCAGATCGAAGAGTTCCTGATGCAGTTCAACGGCGAGGGCATCCAGCACGTTGCGTTCCTGTCCGATGACCTGATCAAGACCTGGGACCACCTGAAAAGCATCGGTATGCGCTTCATGACCGCGCCGCCGGAGACCTACTACGAAATGCTCGAAGGCCGTCTGCCGAACCACGGCGAGCCGGTGGACCAACTGCAGGCGCGGGGCATTTTGCTGGACGGTTCGTCCGAGTCGGGCGACAAGCGTCTGCTGCTGCAGATCTTCTCGGAAACCCTGATGGGGCCGGTGTTCTTCGAGTTCATCCAGCGCAAGGGCGACGACGGTTTCGGCGAAGGCAACTTCAAGGCGCTGTTCGAATCCATCGAGCGTGACCAGGTGCGTCGTGGTGTTCTCTCCACCGACTAAGCCGTTACACCGATAAAAACTGTGGGAGCGAGCTTGCTCGCGATAGCGGTAGTTCATTCAACATTAATGTTGACTGACACACTGCAATCGCGAGCAAGCTCGCTCCCACATTTTGTTTTGCGTGTGCTTAAGGTCTGCGCTGCCGGACCAGATGCTTGAACCCTTCAAACACCAGCACCAGCACGGCCATCCAGATCGGGATGTACGTCAGCCATTCCCCGGCCTTGATGCTTTCTCCCAGCAGCAACGCCACGCCCAGCAGCAACACCGGTTCGACATAGCTCAACAAGCCGAACAGGCTGAATGGCAGCAGGCGGCTGGCAATGATGTAGACCACCAATGCCGATGCGCTGATCACGCCGAGCATCGGGATCAGCAGCGATAACCATGGATGCTGTTCAAACACACCAAAACCTTGCGCGCCGCTCTGGACGAACCAGACTGCCACCGGCAGCGTCAATGCCATGTCCAGCCACAAGCCACCGAGGTTGTCCGCCGCCAGTCGTTTGCGCAGGACGAAGTAGGCCGGATAACCCACGCAGACCAGCAAGGTCGCCCAGGAAAAACCACCGACCTGATACACCTCGTTGACCACCCCCAGGCAGGCGAACACCACCGCGACTTTTTGCAGATAGGACAGGCGCTCGCCGTAGGCCAGGCGACCGGTCAAGACCATGGTCAGCGGCAGCAGGAAATAGCCGAGTGATACGTCGAGGCTGTAGCCGTTCAACGGTGCCCACATGAACAGCCACAATTGCACGCCGAGCAGGGCAGAGGAGGCAATCAGCGCGCCCATCAGTTTCGGATTGGCCATGGCGCGCCGAACGATCTCCAGCACGCGTTTCCACTCCCCGGACACCACCATGAACACGGTCATGCACGGTACGGTCAGCAGCATGCGCCAACCGAAGATCTCCACACCGCTCAAGGGGCTGAGCAGCGATGTGTAGTAATACATGACGGCAAACAGCACCGAGGCTGAAACCGATAGAGCGATACCTTTAGACAAGCTGTCCTCGCGAGGTTGAAGGTGAAACGGGGGGCGGAGGATACGTGGTTTTTGTGCTGAATATTGTCCGGATGATCAATATTTCCAACATCCCCTTGTAGGAGCGAGCCTGCTCGCGATGAACGACCAGACACCGCGGGCAGGCAGGCTCCCCGCGTTATCGTTGACCACCATCGCGAGCAAGCTCGCTCCTACAGTGGTTTATGTTTTTTCAGTTAAACGGTCTGCGGCCGGAGACAAAATGGCTCACATCATTGAACCCCGGTGTCGACGCATGCCCCGGTGTCACCAGCGAATCGATGAACGCCTCATCCTCGGCCGTGATCGTCACCGCCTGCGCCTTAGTGTAGGCATCCCATTGCTCTTGCGTGCGCGGCCCGACAATGGCCGAGGTCACGGCGCTATTGTTCAGCACCCAGGCGATCGCGAACTCGACGATGCCGACGCCGCGCTGCTGGGTGTATTGCTGGAGTTGCTGGGCGATGCGCAGGGATTCGACGCGCCATTCGGTTTCCAGGATGCGTTTGTCCTGGCGTCCGGCACGGCTGTTGGCATCAGGTTTCACATCCGGTGCGTATTTGCCGCTGAGCACGCCGCGCGCCAGCGGGCTGTAGGGCACCACGCCAAGGCCGTAGCTTTGCGCCGCCGTGATCTGCTCGGTTTCTGCCTGACGGTTGACGATGTTGTACAGCGGCTGGCTGATCACCGGCCGGTCAACGCCCAGTTTGTCGGCCACGCGAATGACTTCGGCGATGCGCCAGCCACGGTAGTTGGACAGGCCCCAGTAGCGGATTTTCCCTTGGCGGATCAAGTCACCGATGGCCGATACCGTGACCTCCAGCGGCGTATTGTGGTCTTCGCGGTGCAGGTAATAGATGTCGAGATAGTCGGTGCCCAGGCGCGTCAGGCTGGCATCGATGCCGTTGAACAGGTGCTTGCGGCTCAGGCCGCTGCGGTTGGGAACGCCGTCCACGGGACCGAAGCCGACCTTGGTGGCCAGCACCCATTCATGGCGGCGGCTGGCGATGGCCTCACCGACGATTTCCTCGGAACGGCCGTTGGTGTAGACGTCGGCGGTGTCGATGAAATTGATGCCCTGGTCCCAGGCCTTGTCGATGATCCGCAGGGAATCTTCGGTGCTGGTCTGTTCGCCGAACATCATGGTGCCCAGGGTCAGGGTGGACACCTGCAGACCCGAATGACCCAGCGTGCGGTAGCTCATGAGCAAATCCTTTTACCAGTGGGAAAGGCTCAATCAGATACCAGAACAGTCGCATGGATCAAACAGAAATATCGAACACCGCAGATCGAATGTGGGAGCGGGCTTGCTCGCGAAAGCGCAGTGCCAGTCAACATATATGTCGTTTGATACACCGCATTCGCGAGCAAGCCCGCTCCCACAGGGGATTTGTGTTGATCAGGTGCGCAGGGTTCGGGTCATGCGCAACGCCAGCAAACTGCCGCAGACAATCACACCCGCCAGCAGGTACAGCGCCGCATCGGTCGAGCCGGTGCTGTCCTTGACCCAACCCACCAGGTACGGGCTGAGGAAACCGGCCATCTGCCCCATCGAGTTGATCAGCGCCAGGCCACCGGCGGCAGCGCCGGCACTCAGCAGGGCGGTCGGCACCGGCCAGAACATTGGCAGGCCGGTGAGGGCGCCCATGGTGGCGATGGTCAGACCAAGAATCGCGATGGCCGGGTTGGCGGCGAAGTTCACCGCGATCAGCAGCCCCAGCGCCCCCATCAGCATCGGCACCACCAAATGCCAGCGGCGTTCTTTGCGCAGGTCGGCTGAACGGCCAACCATTAGCATGAATACGGCGGCGAGCAGATACGGAATCGCGCTCAACCAGCCGATCATCAGGTTATCGCTGAAGCCCAGGTTCTTGATGATCGACGGCAGCCAGAAGTTGATCGCATAGACGCCACTCTGGATGCAGAAATAGATCAGGCCGAAAGCCCAGATCGCCGGGTTCTTGAACACCGCCAGCAGCGAATCGGTCGTGGTTTTCGGTTTGTTGGCCAGATCTTCGGCGTGGTCGGCTTCCAGCACCGAACGCTCAAACGGAGTCAGCCACTTGGCATTGGCGTAGCTGTCGCTGAGCAGGAAGTAAGCCAGCCCACCGAGGATGACGGTAGGAATGCCTTGCAGCAGGAACATCCACTGCCAACCGGCCAAACCACCCTGGCCTGCGGCGAAGTGGTTGAGAATCCACCCGGAGAACGGGCTGCCGAGCAGGCCGGATACCGGGATCGCCGACATGAACAAGGCCATGATGCGGCCACGGCGGAAGGTCGGGAACCACTGCGAGAGGTACAGCACCACGCCCGGGAAGAACCCGGCTTCGGCCGCGCCGGTGAACAGGCGCAGGGTATAGAACTCGGTCGGCGTGGTGACGAACAGCAGGCAGGTCGACAGGGTGCCCCAGGCAATCATCATCAGCGCAATCCAGCGCCGCGGGCCGAATTTGGTCAGGGCCAGGTTGCTTGGTACGCCACACAGCACGTAACCGATAAAGAAGATGCCGGCGCCGAGGCCGTACACGGTTTCGCTGAACTTCAGCGCGTCGAGCATTTGCAGTTTGGCAAATCCAACGTTTACCCGGTCGAGGTAGTTGAACAGGTAGCAGATGAAAATGAAGGGGATCAAACGCAGGGTGATGCGCTTGTAGACGGCGTTTTTATCGTCAGCGATGGCCTGGGACGCTACGGCGCTCTGTGTCATGGCGGCTCTCTCTTTATTATGATTTTTTGCGATGCAAAGGGTAACGTTGATCGCCCAGAGAGTCTCGACCACCCTCAGGGTGGCTGTCTTTGTGCCTGAGCACAGGGTTTGCAACCAAGGCCTGTGCGGGTGAACAACCCGTTCCATCACTGTCTTCAAGGATCACTTGCATGTTCGAACTCGATCACGACCTGGCCCAGGACATCGTCGACCGGGCGATGGCTATCCTGCCGTACAACGTCAACGTCATGGACAGCCAGGGCTTGATCCTGGGCAGCGGCGAACCGGAGCGGGTCAACACCCGGCATGAAGGCGCGCAACTGGTATTGGCCAATGGCCGGGTGGTGGAGATCGATGCGCAGACGGCGATTCACCTCAAGGGCGTACAACCGGGGATCAACCTGCCATTGATGCTCGATCAGCGCCTGATCGGCGTGCTGGGCATCACCGGCGAACCCGAGCAACTGCGCACCTACGCCGAGCTGGTGCGCATGACCGCCGAAATGCTGGTGGGCCAGCGCAACCAGCAGGCCGAACAGCAATGGCGGCGCCAGCGCTGCGATGACTTGCTGGCGCTGCTTCTGAGCGAAGCCGGGGATTCTCCACGACTGGTCGATGAAGCGCAGCAGTTGGGCCTCAAACCACAAATGACTCGAGTGCCGTACTTGTTCGAACTGGGGCTGGAACACGCACCAGGACAAACCGTCGAGGCACTGAGTGCCTGGTTGACGAGCCGTCATCCGGACAGTTGGTGCGTGAGCTCGGCCAAAACCTCGTTGCTCTGGTGCCGGCCGGCGAGCCAGACGGTCGAGAACGAGCGCTTGCTGGACAAACTCGACGGCCTGGGCTGGAACATCCTGCGCATTGCCGTGGGTGGGCAGGCCGATGGACTTTCCGGATTGCGTCGCTGCTATCGCCGGGTCGGTGACTTGCTGGCCTACGGGCGCGAAGTGCTGCCGCGCTCCCGATTGCTGACGCTCAACCGCTATCGGCTGCCGGTGATGCTCTGGCGCCACCGCAACGACGACGCCCTCGACGAATTGCTCAATCCGCTGCGCAAGGTCATTGCCAAAGACAGCAACGGCCAGTTGCTGGCCACCCTGCGCAGTTGGTGCGAACACGACGGCCAGAGCCAGGCCTGCGCCGATGCACTGGGGATTCATCGCAACAGTCTGCGGTATCGCATGGAGCGGATTGCAGAGCTGAGCGGTGTTGATCCACTGCGTCTCGATGGCATGCTCGCGTTGTATCTGGGGGTGCAACTGCTGCCCGAGTCAGACTCAATTTCGTGAGCGACAAAATCCCCCTGTAGGAGCGAGCTTGCTCGCGAAAAACCAGAGGACGCCGCGGTAAGTCTGATTTCCCGCGTCATCGTTACCCTCCATCGCGAGCAGGCTCGCTCCTACAAGGGATGGTGTGAACGCTCGGGTTTTGTGGAAATGAACAATAATCCTCAACACCGCTTGTGCAGCGGCCCGGCGTTATTGTTCATGGCGGCTGGCAGCATGTGGGCATTGGAACTGGAGAATTCCCATGAAAATCGTGATCGCCCCCGATTCGTTCAAGGACAGCCTCAGCGCCCAAGGCGTGGCCGATGCCATTGCATTGGGATTGGCGCAGGTCTGGCCTGATGCCCAACTGATCAAATGCCCGATGGCCGACGGCGGGGAAGGAACTGTCGAGTCGATCCTGGCCGCGTGCGAAGGCCAGCAGCGTCGCACTCTGGTTCGCGGGCCGCTGGGGGCCATGGTGGATGCCGCCTGGGGCTGGTTGCCCCAGAGCCACACCGCGATCATCGAAATGGCCGAGGCCAGCGGTTTGCAGTTGGTCCCGGTGGCGCAACGGGATGCGTGCATCAGCAGCACCTTCGGCACCGGGCAATTGATCCGCGCCGCGCTGGATGCCGGAGCGCAACGGGTGATCCTGGCGATTGGCGGCAGTGCGACCAATGACGGCGGCGCCGGTGCCATGCAGGCCTTGGGCGTGAAATTGCTCGACGCCCAGGGGCAGACGCTGTCACCGGGCGGCCTCGCTCTTGGGCAATTGGCCCGCGTCGACCTGAGCGAAATTGATCCGCGCCTGGCCCAGGTGCGCTTCGACATCGCCGCCGACGTCAACAACCCGCTGTGCGGCCCCCACGGTGCCTCGGCGATTTTCGGCCCGCAAAAAGGCGCCTCGCCCGTGCAGGTCGAGCAACTGGACCGCGCCCTGGGGCACTTTGCCGACCATTGCGCGCAAGCCTTGAACAACGACGTGCGCGACGAGCCGGGCAGTGGCGCGGCGGGCGGCCTGGGGTTTGCCGCCAAGGCGTTCCTCGGTGCGCAATTCACGGCCGGGGTCGAGGTGGTTGCCGAACTGGTGGGGCTGGCCGACGCCGTTGCAGGCGCCGATCTGGTGATCACCGGTGAAGGGCGTTTCGATGCGCAAACCCTGCGCGGCAAGACGCCGTTTGGCGTGGCGCGGGTCGCCCGGGAGCACGGCGTGCCGGTCATTGTCATCGCAGGCACGTTGGGCGAGGGCTATCAGGCACTGTACGAGCACGGTATCGACGCTGCGTTTGCCCTGGCGAGCGGGCCGATGACCCTGGAACAGGCTTGTGCCGAAGCGCCGCGCTTGTTGCGTGAGCGGGCGACCGATGTGGCGCGGGTTTGGCGGCTGGCCAGTCGCTGACCTTTCGAACACCCCAATCCCTGTGGGAGCGAGCTTGCTCGCGATGACGGTGTGTCAGCGACATCAATGCTTACTGACATACCGCTATCGCGAGCAAGCTCGCTCCCACAGGGTTCCCGTTACTCAGGTGGATCAATCTGATCCAGCACCCGGTTCGCCGCGATCTCCGCCAGCATCACGCTGTTGGAAATCCCCAGCAGCGCATTGCGCGATCCGCCGTCCAGATGATCCACCAACTGGTGAACCATCACGTCGACTGAGGCCAGCGTTTCCACCAGGTAAACCATCAGGGTTTCGGTCGTGGCTTCCGGGTTCACGGTGAACAGTGTGCCGGGAGTACGCGGCGTGGCTTTGATGTCGGCGATCGAGGGGAAGTGAAAGGCGAGGGCGCGTTCGGCGGCTTCGTTGAGCTTTTTTGAATCGGGCTCGTACGGGGAAACCGGATCGGTGTCCGGCGGGTTGGGTGTGACCTTGAACATCAACTAGATCCTTATATGGAGTGCCATCCCTTTTGCTGCTAAACGAAAGAGGAGGCAGCTGTACGCAGGTTAGCAGACCGGGGATCTAGTAAACCGGCGCGCCCGAAGGCGCCTTGCGCACAGCTACCATCGAGTGCAGACATGGGAATGCCTGACTGATAGCGCCTATGCACTTCACTAGAAAACCACCGGGCTGCTAAACCCGATCACTGATGAGCAGTGACACGAATCAAGTTACCGATGGCCCCCCAGGCGCACAAGCCGGCGGATTCTGGCGCAAGCGTAGGCAACGGCGCAAGGTCCTGTGGCTTTAATGAAGTAACCTTAAACACCATTAAACACACGCTCGCGAGGTGCCGTGTTGCGCGATTTGAGATAGGGTTGTGGCCAGGAACACGCGCGACAGGAGAACGCCATGCGCTACTCAGCCTTGACCCAACGAATCGCCGGTGACGGAGCGGCAGCCTGGCGGATTCACGATCGAGCGCTGGCGCTGCGCGAGCAGGGCGTGGATGTCTTGCTGCTGTCGATCGGCGACCCGGATTTCGACACCCCGCAACCCATCGTCCAGGCCGCGATTGGCAGTTTGCTGGCCGGCGACACGCACTACCCGGCGGTGCGCGGCAGCCAAGGCCTGCGCGACAGCATCGCCCGCCATCATCGCCGGCGCAGCGGCCAGGCCGTGGATGCGCAGCACGTGATCGTATTCCCCGGGGCGCAATGCGCGGTGTATTCGGTTGCGCAATGCCTGCTCGACCCAGGGGACGAAGTGCTCGTCGCCGAGCCGATGTACGTGACCTACGAAGGCGTGTTCGGAGCCTGCGGGGCGAAAGTGGTGCCGGTGCCGGTGCGCTCGCAGAACGGCTTTCGGGTCGATCCGGCCGATGTCGCGGCACTGATCACGCCGAACACCCGCGCGATGTTGCTCAACAGCCCGAACAACCCCTCCGGCGCCAGCCTGTCGCTGACGGCCTGGAAAGCGCTGGCCGCATTGTGCATTCGCCATGACCTGTGGTTGATCAGCGACGAGGTGTACAGCGAGTTGCTGTTCGAGGGCGAGCACATCAGCCCCGCGAGTTTGCCGGGCATGGCCGAACGCACGGCGACGATCAACAGCCTGTCGAAATCCCACGCCATGAGTGGCTGGCGGGTGGGTTGGGTGATCGGGCCGCAATCGCTGTGTGAACATTTGGTGAATCTGTCGTTGTGCATGCTGTTTGGCATTCCGGATTTCATCCAGAACGCCGCGCAATTGGCGCTGGATGAAAACCTGCCGCACGTGGCGCAGATGCGAGAGGAATATCGCCAGCGTCGCGACCTGGTGTGCGCCAGTTTGAATCTGTGCCCTGGCATCCAGGCGATTCGCCCCGATGGCGGCATGTTCGTGATGGTCGACGTGCGCCAGACTGGGTTGTCCGCCCAGCATTTTGCCGAACGGCTGCTGGACGGTTATGGCGTGTCGGTGCTGGCCGGCGAAGCCTTCGGGCCGAGTGCGGCGGGGCATATTCGCATCGGTCTGGTGGTGGATCGGCCGAAGCTGGCGGACGCCTGCCGACGTATCGTGATGTGTGCGACGAATATGCTTGAAGGGCGGCGGGCCTGAGGTTTGTAGCCTTGGGTTGAGCGCTGAACGTCCAATCCAGTCTCATTTTAACCTGTTCAAACCGTGTAAAAAAAGTGCGGGTACCTGTCAACTTTGACAGTATCGCGTTCTAAAAAACCGGCGCTTAATTCGTCCAGGTCTTGCGACCGGGCAGAACGACAGGGTGCTTGGTAGTGGTTGAGCCGTGCGTTGGACTGCCAGAACAGTTTTGCCGGTCATGAACCTGTTCATGGCTGAACTGAAACGGATTTGGAGAGGCAAGCATGGCAAGTTCATTTGAAAGACTGACGGCTGAGCAGGTGCGGGACAATTATCGTGAGCAATTCTTTGTCGCTGAGTTAGTGGCCCCTACGATCGTGGACGCCATGGCCGGGGACCCTGACGGTTTGATTCACAAGGACAAGCTTGGCGCAGGGTTGAACCTCACCATTCCGTTGTGGAGTGAGCGGCCTCTTGTTCCGCGACAGGTCAACGTGTTGACGCTGGAGTGCCAGCTTTCAAGTTCACCCGAATGGGTGCGTATTGGCGCTCCAGAAGATATTCCCGGGCCTGACGTTCTGCCTGATGACCGCTTTCCTCTGGAAAGGACGATCCCTTTAGACATTTTCAAAGACTATGAGGGCAAGTTTCAATTTCGTTATCGTGTAAAAAACTGGAATGACAACTCTGAAAGGGAATCGCCAGAGGTCCCGGTGACCATCGACAGGACCGGGCCGCTGTGGGTGGACCCCGAGCATGCGGTGATCGATATCGTCGAGAAGCCCGTGATCACCGATGCCGTTTTAGCGCGCGATAACGGGGTTTCTTGCGTGATTCCCGATTTTATCGAGGCTAAAAGGGCCGATGTCTGGGTGCTTGTCGCCTGGCTAGATAGAGTGCCTTTGCCCACTGAAGACATTACCCAGTTTGTCGTGCATAACGGTCTTCTGGCTACAGACCGCAAAGTGTTGGTGTCGCCTGATGTTGTTCGAAGATATGGCTCGAAAACCCAATACGCCGTGGCCTTCTTGGTGGACAAGGCTGGTAACCGTGGCGAAATGTCGTTGCCGGCGACGGTGCAGGTTGCCCTGGGTACGCTGCCCAGTGCCTTGCAGCGCTGCACAGTTCCTCTGGCCGCTGACGGCGTGATCGATCGGGCCGATGCGGCTTTTCCAACCAAGGTTCATATCCCGTCGTATGCAGGGTTTACCAACGAGGATGGCATCGTGGTGAGATGGGGGGCGAAGGATCTGGCGCGGACTTCTGTTGGCGCTCATCTGCCCCACTAACGATCACCGTGCCCTGGCCTCATATGGCTGGCGAGTACGACTTCACTTCGACCACCCATGTGAAAACAGTCCAAGTGGACTACAAGGTACAGAGGGGCGACTACCCCTTTGATTCGCCTGGCGCCATTGACGTCGATACGGACTTCGCTCGCCCCGAGCCGGGTGGCCCGGGCGTGGACCCTGGTCCGATTAATCCGGATCTTAATCTGATCGAGTTCGAGAGCTCTCTGGGCAGCGGCACCGAATTGGTTGAGGGCGATATAGGCGAGGATGCCAAGGCGTCTATCGAATTGTTCGATAACCCTGAAGTCGGTGACACCCTGACGCTTTATTACAATGGCGCTGCCGTCTTGCCCGCTTACGTTGTAAAGGGAACCGAGGCGCCAAACGAGGTCATCCCATTTGTCATACCGTGGGACGTCATCAAAGCCACCCCAGTGATGCAAGACTTGCCGCTGCATTACACCCTGACGCATGCCGACTTCGCCAATCCACAGAAGTCGCTTCCAACCACCATCGATGTGATGGTCGAGATCGTCGATCTGCCTGAGCCGGAGTTCCCGGCGTCCGACTTTCCGGGTGGTATAGCCAACTGCAACAGCTTGAGGCTCAAGGCTGCGGGAAGTACGGAATATGGGATTTTCGTACATATCCCCCAATCAACCTATCTGACAGCAGGCGTAGACGTCGCACTGGAATGGCGGTCCTACGAATACGACGGCACTACGCCCATTGCCGGTACCGACCACAAGGAAACGGTGACCGTGACTGTCGATCAGCAAGCGAACGGTCTGGACTGGTTTGTTCCCTATGAGAAATGTTTGAAGCCTACCTATAGACCCACCATCAGTGGTGGGAGGGGCATTGTGAAGTACACCATCGAGGTTCGCGGCACGCCCGTGTCGTCGGATCCGGCCGGCATTCTCGTTGCCGTATTCGAAGCCAGCGGCACGGATAACGACCACTGCAAGATCCCTAGACCTTGAAGTCATTCAACGGCAGGTAGCAGGAGGAGGGCTTCTTCTCGCTGCCTGTCGTTGAATTTGTTGAAGCGCAGGATAAATCCTACAGACGCATCCGGTTGGGTTGAGTAATTTTGCCGCCCCATACGTAGGGCAAAACCTTCAGCCCTGACGAACTCCAGTTCAACGACTTCTGCGGTGCTAAATGAACGATCAACGAATTTTTGCCTTACATCCTCTTTCGGCCTCGCTGAAGTGGATGACAATTCTGCCCTTGTTGCTTGTCAGCACGCACTCGTTGGCAAGAACCATTATTGATGGGCAACCGCGGGATATAGACGGCAGCGTTGCCACCGATCAATACCTGTTGCGCAATCAGGCGAGCCTGACCGCCAACGGTGCGACGACCAACGATATCCGGGCTGAATCAAATTCCTCCTTGACCCTCAACGGTTCGGCGGTGACCTCAGCCGTCAGCACCATCGGCGTCGAGTTGGTCGATAGCCGCGCAACGATCAACGGCAGTACCGTTACCGGAAGCAGGGCCGGCCTGTCATTGGGTTCGCGGGCCTCCGCGCCTGTGGGTTCCAGGGCCTCGGTGACGGACAGCGTCATCACGGGGGGCATGACCGGCGTGGAGGTGGGCAGTCTCGGTGATTTGACCCTGACACGCGCCGTGGTCACGGGCAGCAATGCCGTGGGAACGGGGCTTCAGCTGTCCACTGGCACCGCCTCGGCAACGGCCAGCACGATCCGCGGCGGTGCTGAGGGGGTACTATTCTTGCCCGGTAGCACTGCCGGAATGCCCAGCCGCCTGGTACTGGACAGCACCCTGGTGCAGGGGCAAACCGGCTCGGCGATTGTCATCGACGACTTCGGCCTGGCGCCCATCCTGGCCACGATCGAAGTGAACAACGGCTCCACCCTGGTGGGTGGCAACGGCACAATCCTGGAGATCAATGGCACATCGACGGCGAACATGACGGTCGATAACAGCCACCTGGTGGGTGACGTCGTGGCGAGCTCTGGCGCGACGGCCAATATCACTTTGCAAAATCAATCGACCCTGACCGGCCGCCTCGACAATGTCCGCCAACTGACCGTCAACAGCGACGCCCGGTGGGTGATGGTCGGTGACGGCAACGTCGCCAACCTGGCCCTCAATGGCGGTGGCGTCCAGTTCGGCAACCCGGGGCAGTATTTCAATCTCTCCGTGGAAACCCTGTCGGGTACGGGGGGAACGTTCTATATGCACAACGATTTCACCACCGGGCAGGTGGATACCCTGATCGTGTCTGGCAATGCCAGTGGCAACCATCTTGTCGCCCTCGACAGCCAGGGCACTGAACCGGTAGGGGCAGGTTCCAAGGCCGTGGTGAGTATCGGCTCGGGTGACGCCACCTTCGCCTTGGCCGGTGGTGCCGTGGACCTCGGGGCGTTTTCCTACGACCTGATCAAGCAAGGCGACAACGACTGGGTCCTGGACACGGCCACACGGGCTATCAGCCCTGGTACACAGTCGGTCATGGCGTTGTTCAACGCGGCCCCGACGGTCTGGTACGGTGAACTCAGCACGTTGCGCACCCGCATGGGCGAGGTGCGCATGGATCAGGGCAAGGCCGGTGGCTGGATCCGTGCCTACGGCAATAAATATAACGTGAGTGACAGCGCCGGCGTGGCCTACAAGCAAACCCAGCAAGGTATTTCGATCGGTGCCGATGCGCCGCTGCCTATGGGCGACGGGCAATGGCTGGTCGGTGTGCTGGGCGGTTACAGCCAGTCCAGCCTGGACATGAGCCGTGGCACGAGCGGTGAAGTCGACAGCTACTACCTGGGCGCCTATACCACCTGGCTGGACACGCAGAGTGGCTATTACTTCGACGGTGTCGTCAAATACAACCGGTTCCAGAACGAATCCGACGTTCGACTCAGCGACGGCAAGAAAACCAAGGGCAATTACGACACTGACGGCATCGGTGCGTCGCTGGAGTTTGGGCGAAACATCAAGCTAGCGGATGACTACTTTGTCGAGCCCTACGCTCAACTGTCCGGTGTGATGATCGATGGCGCCGATTACGACCTGGACAACGGCCTGGCCGCCAAAGGTGATCGTGTTCATTCCTTGCTGGGTAAAGTCGGTACCACGGTGGGTCGCAATTTTACCTGGGCGCAAGGTAAAACGGTCCAGCCGTACCTGCGTGCCGCGTACGTACACGAGTTTGCCAAGAACAGCGATGTCGAGGTCAATGACAACCGTTTCAGTACCGACCTGTCGGGCTCTCGTGGCGAGTTGGGCGCGGGCGTGGCCATGGAGGTGACTGACAAGGTTTCCATGCATTTGGACCTTGATTACAGCAATAGCGACAAGATCGAACAATCGTGGGGAGCCAATATGGGAGCGCGCTATAAATGGTGACCATGCGCCGGTAGTGTGGCGTGCCAAGAACTAATCCACTGGCTGGCTAATGTCTGAGTGACAGTAACCAGCCTGCGATGCGAGGTTGAGTTTTCATTGAACGGTCGGACCTCGGCGGCTAGTTTTTTCCTGTGTCTGGTACTTGGCGAAGCACAACACCAGCGAGCTATGGAGGCCTATACCTCCTGAAAGGATCAGACCGTGCGGTTTACTAGCAAACCACGCGCAATGAAAAGAAAGGTACTGAATAGGCGCTCTTGTAAAACACGGCCGCTGGGGCGTCCCCATTCTGTTGGCTACTCAAGCAAGCGCTGCTGCTATGTTTGAATTTTTCGAAGGAGTCGAAATTATGGCGAAAGACTATTCATTATTGGAAGTTCTTGAAAGAATTTACCACAACCAGTTGGCCTTAGAGGCGGCTTTGATGGAGCTGACAGTCTGGGTAGAGCAGCGGGGCTCAGCTGAGATCGGAGGGAATGTTCGAGGAGCATTGGAGGCGATTGGTGATAACGCGGGCCATATAAAACAGGGATTGGTTCGACTGAAGAATCTCAACATCGACTGAAAAAAACGCCCATTGAACGATCCTACCTTCCTTAGGCAAATGGCCTCAGGTTGATTGCCGCAGCCTAGATACCAGGGTGTATTTGCACTTTGAGAGTCTGCCTGGTCGATGCAAGAGGTGGGTAAATCATTCAGTGGGCGTTTCGTAGTTTGGTGTTTTCCGTGGACGACAATCGGGTTGCCTTGCCTTCCCGAGGGTGCAGTGCGCGCTGTAAATGCTGGTGCAAGCCCTGCTCGATCTGGGTGATGAAGTGATCGGCACTTGCGGAGCGAAAGTGGTGCCGGTGGCGGAACGTCTGGAGAACAGCTTTCAGGTTGCCTCGGTGGACGTGGTGGCACTGGTTACCCCCCAGATCAGTGCCATTTTGCTCAAAAGTCCGAACAATGCTTTCGGCGCCAATTTTCCGCTGAAGGTCTGGCTGGGACTGGCGTCGCTGTGAATTCGTCATGACCTGTGGCTAATCAGCGACGACGTCTACAGCGACTTGCTATATGAGGTCCAGCAGCCCGGCGAGTTTGCCGGGAATGGCCGAGCGTATGGTGACGATCAATAACCTTTCGAAATCCCACACCATGAGCGGTTGGCGAGTGGGATGGGTGATCGGACCGAAACTTTTATCCGAGCATCTGGTGAATGTCGTTTTCATGCTGTTCGGTATTCCGGATTTCACTCAGAACGATGCGTAGATGGACCTGGATGAAAATCTGCCGGAAGTGCCGTTGATGCGCGAAGAGTATCGCCAGCGCCGTGATCTGGCGTGTGCGAGCTTGAACCATTATCCGGGTATCCGGGCGATTCAGCCAGTTGGTGGTATGTTCGTGATGGCCGATGTGCTTCAGATCGGGTTGTCTGCCCAGCACTTCGCGGAGCATTTGCTAGTAGGTTATTGCTTGTCGGTACTGGTCGGTGAAGCGTTTGGGGCGAGCGCGATGGCGCATATTCGTTCGGGTTGGTGGTGGATTAGCGGGAACTCGAGGAATAGCTGATGGCGCGGTGGGCCTGACGGATTTGCATTGCCTTTTCTGGCCTCATCGCGAGCAGTCTCGTTCCCACATTTGATCTGCGGCGCTCACAGATCTCCTGTGGGAGCGAACCTGCTCGCGAGGGTTACTTACAGGCAACAAATCTCTCAGGCTTTCCACACCTGTATGTTCACCAGATTCTCCGGCCGCTCACCCGCCAGCGCCGCCAACAGGTTGTCCACGGCACAGCGGGCCATGGCCTCCCGTGTTTCATGAGTCGCCGAGCCCATGTGCGGCGTCGCCACCACGTTGTTCAATTGCAATAACGGCGAATCAAGGTTCAACGGTTCGCGCTCAAACACATCCAGCCCCGCCGCGCGAATCTGCCCACTGCGCAACGCCTCGACCAACGCCGCTTCATGCACGACTTTTCCTCGAGAAATGTTGATGAAGATGCTTTCCGGGCGCATCAGTGCAAATTCCCCGGCACCGATCAACCCTTCGGTTTCGGCCGTCAGCGGCAAGGTCAGGCAAATGAAATCCGCTTGCTGCAACAGTTCGGGCAGGCTGCGGTATTGCGCGTTGAACCGTTGTTCGACCGCCGGTTTCGGCGAGTTACTGTGATAGATCACCGGCATGCCGAAGCCGAAATGCCCGCGCTGGGCCAGGGCCTCGCCGATGCGGCCCATGCCAATGATGCCCAGGGTCTTGCCGTGTACGTCACTGCCGAAATGTGCGGGGCCGATGTTGCGGGTCCACTGGCCGTCGCGAACCATGTTCGCCAGTTCCACCACGCGCCGCGCAGTGGCCAGGATCAGTGCGAAACCGGTGTCGGCGGTGGTTTCGGTGAGCACGTCCGGCGTGTTGCTGAGCAGGATGCGCCGCTCGGTAAGGTAATCGATGTCGTAGTTGTCGACGCCCACCGAAACGCTGGCGATGGCTTCAAGGTTGGGCGCCAGGTCCAGCAGTTCGGCATCGAGTTTCAGGCTGGCACCGAGCAGCCCGTGGGCACGGGGCAGGGCGTCGCGCAGTTTGCCGAGACCTTCGGCATCGAGGCTGTCGATCAGCGTCACATCGGTGTGCTCGTGCAGGCGAGCCATGAGCAGCGGCGAGAGTTTCTTGTACAGGACGACCTGCTTTTTCATCTTCGTGATCTCAACTTCAATTCAGGAATGAGCCGTGAGGGGGCGCGCTACCGTGGGCCGCTCCCGCTCGCTGGCGCCGGGCTTGAGGAACACCGTGAGCACCACCGAAAGCATCAGCGCACCGCTCATCAACAGATAGGATGCGCCGGGCGAACCGGTGGAGCTGTTCAGGTAACCGACCAGATAAGAGCCGCCAAACGAACCGAGCGCGCCCATGCTGTTGATCAGCGCCATGGCACCGCCCGCGACGTTGGCCGGTAGGATTTCCGGGATGATCGCGAAGAACGGACCGTACGGCGCATACATGCACGCACCGGCAATCACCAGCAGGGTGTACGACCACCAGAAGTGTTCGGCGCCCAGCGCGTAGGAACCGTAGAAAGCAATCGAGGCAATCAGCAGCGGCGGCCAGACGAAGCGTTTGCGCTTTTGCAGTTTGTCCGAACCCCAGGACACCAGCAGCATGCCGATCACCGCCGCCAGATAAGGCAGCGCCGACAGCCAGCCGGCCTCGACCATGTCCATCTGCGCGCCGGCCTTGAGGATCGACGGCAGCCACAATACGAAACCGTAGACACCAATGCTCCAGCAGAAAAACTGCAGCGCGAGGATGATCACTTTGGGTGAGCGAAACGCTTCGGCGTAGTTTTTCACCGCTTTGATGCCGACCTGTTCGGCCGCCAGTGCGCTTTCCAGATCCTGTTTTTCCTGATCGTTGAGCCACTTGGCCTGGGACGGACGATCATCAGCCAGACGCCACCAGATGAAGGCCCAGAGCACTGCCGGCAAACCTTCGACAATGAACATCCAGCGCCAGCTGTAATGCTGCACCAGATACCCCGAGACCACCGACATCCACAGCATGGTCACCGGGTTGCCGAGGATCAGGAAGGTGTTGGCCCGTGAGCGTTCGGCACGGGTGAACCAGTGGCACAGGTAGATCAGCATCGCCGGCATCACCGCGGCTTCAACCACGCCCAGCATGAAACGGATGACGATCAGCCAGTAGGCGTTGGAGACGATCCCGGTCAACGTCGCCAGGCTGCCCCAGAGGATCAGGCTGACGAAAATCAGTTTCTTCACGCTGTGTTTCTGGGCGTAGATCGCCCCTGGCACCTGGAAGAAAAAGTAACCGAGGAAGAACAGCGCGCCGAGCATCGACGACAGGCCCGGCGTGATCATCAGGTCGGCGGCCATCCCGGAGGCGGCGGCAAAACCGTAGTTGGCGCGATCGAGGTACGCCAGGCTGTAGGTGATGAACACGATGGGCATGATGTACCACCAGCGGCGGGTGGCGAGCGTTGCGGTTTTCATGGGTGATGCTCCTGAGCTTGTTGTTTTTGTCGCAGCAGGTAACGGTTTGTTCTTCAGTGCCTGTATTGGCCTCATCGCGAGCAGGCTCGCTCCCACAGGGGAATTACATTGGAATACGATCCGGTGTGGGAGCGAGCCTGCTCGCGATGGCGGCCTCAAATTCGCTGACCATTTCGGATCGGGTCGGCAACCCCTCCATATCCCCCCGACTCTGCACCGCACGGCTGCCAATCCAGTTGGCCCGCCGCACGGCGTCGGCAAAGCTGTGGTTTTCCAGAAGTGCGCTGATCATGCCGACGGCAAATCCATCGCCGGCACCCACGGTGTCGACCACCGTTTGCACCGGCACACCAGCGACGAAACCTTGATCAAGATGCGTGCGGTAATAAGCACCGTGGGGGCCGAGCTTGATTGCCACGGCTTCGGCGCCCTGGTCGAGATAGAACGCGGCGATGTCGGCCGGGTCTTCGAAGCCGGTGAGCAGGCGACCTTCGCTCAGCCCTGGCAACACCCAATGAGCGAGGGCGGCGAGGCGGTTGATCTCGGTGATCATCAGTCGCTCGCTGGCCCACAGGCTTGGGCGCAGGTTGGGGTCGAACGACACGCTGCGCCCGGCATCGCGCATGCGGGTCATCAATTCGAAGGACATCTGCCGCGCCGTTTCCGACAACGCCGCAGGAATGCCGGTGGCGTGCAGATGCCGGGCCTTGAGCAAGTCGGGCACGATCGAATGTGACGACAAGTGACTGGCCGCCGAGCCACGGCGAAAGTACTCGACGACAGGATCGCTGCCATCGTCGGTGCGCGACTTGAGTTGGAAACCGGTGGGGTGCGCGGGGTCGATGTCGACGTGGCGGCAATCCAGGCCTTCCTTTTCCAGGCTGTCGATCACGAATCGGCCCAGGGAATCGGCGCCGACGCGGCTCAGCCATGCCACGTTGAAACCCAGGCGCGACAGGCCAATGGCAACGTTGCTGTCGGCACCGGCAATGCGTTTGTGGAACGCGCTGACGCTGGCCAGGTCGCCGGTCTGCTCGGCAACGAACATCGCCATGGTTTCGCCGAACGAGAGGATATCGATCTCAGACATGAGCATTCTCCAGCGACGATTGGCCGAGGTGGGCGAGGGCGGCGACATGCTCGGTTGTCAGCTGCACCAGGTCTTCGCCTTGCAGCGGATATTCCGCGGCTCGCATAACGCCTTGGTCCATGTGCCGCAGCAGGTGTTCCCACTGTTGCAAGTCGCTGGCGGCGGGTGGGATGGCAACCAGTTTGCCGTCGGCACGTCGCGTCACCGCTTTACAGTGCACATAACCGACGTGCCGACCGAGCAACCGCGCGGCGCTGGCGGGGGACTGATCCTGCCACTGCCAGTTGCCGATATCGAAGGTCATTTTGATCGGCAGGTTGTGTTGCTCGACTTCATTGAAGAAACGCTGGAACGGTTCGATGCGGCCACCGTGCAGGGTCTGGTCGTTCTCCACCAGCAATTGCACCGCACTTTCGCCGAGCATGCGGGCGAGGCGTTGCAGGTCGCTGTTGTCGGTGAAGTAACCCAACGATACTTTCAGCCATTTGGCGCCGAACATTTGGGCGCGTTGCAGTGCTGTCAGCAATTCGGGATTGGGTCTGGATTGACCGGCCAGCCACAGTTCCATCGGTGATGAGTACACGCTTTCCAGGCCCTCGGCCTGAGTCGCGTCGGCCAGGTGCTCGGGGTTCTCAAAGGTCAGCAGCTCTTCGCGCCATTCGATGCGCGTGGCACCGGCGGCGGCCAGTACTGCGATGAAACTGCCCTGGCCGCGCTGGCGCACCAGATCGGCGCCGTAGCTGGAGAGGCTGATGGAAACGGCTGGTTTATTCATTGTTTTTCTACCTCTGAAACCGGTTTCATTTTTGTTCAAAAAAATATTAGTGAGTGACGTGTTGTTCTTTCGGGCCTCATCGCGGGCAAGCCCGCTCCCACAGTGTTTTGTGTCGTACATCAATGTTGTGATTCCTGTGGGAGCGAGCTTGCTCGCGATGGGGCCAGTCCAGTCATCTGAAAGCGCCAAGGGTCGACCCCCGCACAACCAGCTGCGGCGAAAAATCCAGCGTCCGCAACGCCCCGTCATCCCCCCGCAACCGCTTGAGCAAACACTCGAACGCACTCGCGCCAATCTCGGTGGTCGGCTGGGCCAAAGCGGTGATGCCACTGCCCACCAACGGGTACCAATCCAGATCGTCGAGGGCTATCAGCCCCACGTCTTCAAACAAATTGCACTTGAGCTCACGCAAGGCATGGGTGCTGGCCAGCGCCGCGATCCCGTTCGCGCAAAACAGCGCTTTCGGACCGGGGCCTGGAGTGGCGAGGAAATTTTTCAGGTGCGCGGCCAGTTCGCTGCCGGTCTCGATCATCGTGCCGCGCAGGGCCGGGCGTTGGGCGATCTGTGTCTTGAAACTGCTGACCCGCTCGATCCGCGAACTGGTGCCGTCAAACGGCTCTGTCACCAACAGCACGTCGCGATAGCCGCGTTCTTCAAGGTGGGCAAGGGCCATCTCGACAGCCGCCGGGTTATCCAGGCCGACCATGTCGCTCTCAAGATGCTCGACCTTGCGGTCCACCAGCACCAGAGGCATTTCCCGGTGCAGTTCATGCAACTCGTCACGGTGATGGCCGAGGGTGTTCACGATCAGGCCTTCGATGTTGTACGAGCGCAGCAGGGCCAGGTGCTGGCGTTCCTGCTCGTCGTCGCGATCGGTGTTGCACACCACCAGGCTGTAGCCGTGTTGACGGCAGGCGGTTTCCACCCCGTGCATCACGGCAATCGAATATGGGTTACGGATATCGGCCACCAGCATGCCGATCAGGCGGGTGCGCCCGCGTTTCAGGCCACGGGCCATCTGGTTCGGGCGATAACCCAGTTCGGCAATGGACTGTTCGATGCGCTGGGCAATGGCATCGGAGAGCAGGGCGCGGTCTTCGCCGATGAACCGCGAAACGCTGGCCTTGGAGACCTTGGCGTGTTCGGCCACGTCGAGCATGGTCACGCGGCTGCGCTGGGCGGCGGAGAAATCGTTCACGGTCTGAAACCTTCTTATTGGATTTATAAGGTAGAGCGCATGGCGCTGAAACCGGTTTCAGAAGACACCAGAAATGAAGCCGTCGTCAAGTGTTCGATGAATCACAGTCCGACAAAAAACGACCAATGGAACTCAGGCGAGCACGCTCAACCACGCCGAACCCAGCAACAACAGGCCCATGCAGCGGTTGAAGCGCTGCATCGCACGAGGTGAACGCAGCCAGCGACTGGAGCCGGCGCCGAGCACTGCCCAAGCACCAAGACACGGCAGCGAGACCAGGAAAAACGCCAACGACAAATACATCACATGCACAAACCGGTCTTCACCCACCCCGGCAAACACGCTGACCACCGCCAGCGCCATCATCCAGGTTTTCGGGTTGATCCATTGCAGGCTCGCCGCGCCCAGCAAGCCGAGGCGCTTCTCGGCATTTTCGGCGGCAATGGCGACAGCCGGGGCGCGGAAGATTTGCCAGGCCAGATAACTCAGCCATGCCACGCCGGCCCACTGCATCAGCGTTTGCAGCGCAGGCCATTGGATCAGCGAAGTCCCGGCACCGGTGCCCACCAACAACACCAATATCGCAGCACTGGCACAGGCGCCAAGAATGATCGGAACTGCAGCCATCAAGCCGAATCGGGCACTGTTGCTCAGCACCAGAATATTGGTCGGGCCGGGGGTGATCGAGGCCACAAAGGCGAACAGCAGAAAGGGCAGAAACGTCGGAAAAGAGGACAGCATCGCAGGCAAACTCCGGTGAAGATCATTGAAGTCGATCTTCACAAGCCGGCGCTTATCTGTCTGGAAGATTTGAGCAACGCTTGCGGTACAGCGCTGGTGTAAGACCGTAGGCGCGCACGAACCAGCGACCCAGGTGACTCTGATCGGCAAAGCCCAATGTCATGGCCACGGTTGCAGGTTGCTCACCACGGGCCAGCAATCGACGCGCGGTGACCAGGCGCAACTGCACCAGATACGCGTGAGGTGCGATGCCGTAGGCGGCCTTGAACGCACGGGTCAGGCGAAAGCGGTCGACACCGGTGACGGCGGCCAGTTGGTCGAGGCCGATGTCGTATTGTGCGTTGGCGTGCAGATAGTCCCGGGCCTTTTGCGCAACCAGGGGCAGGCGCGGATCTTCGCCATAGCGAGTGCGCCAGTGCAGATGGCTGGTGAGGCGTTCGAGCAAGCCATCGAGCGCGGTCTGGCGAACGATCTTCATTTCACCACCGTGCAGCGTTTCAAACGCAAGGCTGGTGGCGTGGGTCAGGCGCGAATCGCTGGCCAGGGTGTTGGCGAAACTCAACTCGTTGTTGTCCGGCGCGTTGTCAAACACCGCGCCTAACTCACGCTGCAACCACTGTGGGTCGAGGTACAGCATGCGATAGGTAAAACCATCCGCGGTCGGCGCCTCACCGTCGTGGATGTCGCCCGGTTCTAGCAAAAACACCTTCCCCGGCGTGCTTTGGTGTCTGGCTCGTCGACAATTGAATTGCTGCACCCCTTGCTCGGTGACACCCACCAGATAGCTGTCATGCCAGTGCGGGTCGTAGGCATGGCCCTCGAAATGCGCACGCAGGGTCTCGATGCCGGTATCGGCGTCCTGGGCCAGATCGAGCCAGTTGTGAGAAGTCATGCTGCACCTGCACGGCAGATTTACCGACCCATTTAACGCCGCGCCGAGGGTGGTGACTAGAACGTTTGTGCAGCGTTCAGTTGAACAGCCCGGCGGCAATATTAATCGAAAACCCGAGAATGGCCGTGTTGAACAGGAAACCTATCAACGACTGCGCCAGCACGATCTTGCGCAAGTCACGAGTGGCCACGCCGACATCCGAGGTCTGCACCGCCACGCCGACGGTGAACGAGAAGTACAGGAAGTCCCAATAGTTGGGCGTTGTCAGGCCTTCAGCAAAACGCAACGCCGGCTCCTTGCCTTCCCAGGTGTAGAACAGCCTCGCGTAATGCACGCTGAAAATCACCCCGATCAGCAGCCATGAACCGATCACCGTCAGCGCGGTGAAGCCGTAGTGCAGCAGTTTGCGGGTGGTTTCCAGGTCTTTGCCGCCGGCCAGTTCGAGGGTGATGGCTGCCAGGCTGGCAATTGCCGCAACGCACACCACGAACAGCACCAGCCCGGCGTTCTCGTCCTCGATTTCGGCAATGCGTTTCACATCAGTCGCTTTCGAACGCACGACGAGCCAGGACATCAGGATCAGGTAAGTCCAGACCCCGGCATTCCAGCCGATGAGGATTTTGCCGATGACCGAATCGGCCGGAACCAGGATACCCGCCGCGATACCGAGCGTCGTGGCGGCGGACAGGCGAGGGTGGGTGTGGCTGAGGTAGGGCATGAGCGCTCGATGGGTCGGAGTATTGCAAACACCTTAGCCCAGGTAAGCACAATCTTGAAATCACCGGGATCCCCTGTGGGAGCGAGCTTGCTCGCGATAGCGGTGTAACAGTCAACATGGATGTTGAATGTGACGGCCTCATCGCGAGCAAGCTCGCTCCCACAGGTAATCGGTGGTGTTGGTTAGATGTTTTTATGGCGCTTGCGCACCAGCTTCATCACCACCACAAAAAACACCGGCACGAACACCACGGCCAGCGTCGCGGTGATCATCCCGCCGATCACCCCGGTGCCGATGGCCTGCTGGCTCGCTGAACTGGCGCCGGTGGCGATCGCCAGAGGCACTACGCCAAGGATGAACGCCAGGGAGGTCATGACAATCGGCCGCAACCGCAGGCGTGCCGCTTGCAGGGTCGCGTCGATGAGGTCGTGGCCGTCGTCGTACAGGCTTTTGGCGAACTCGATGATCAGGATCGCGTTCTTCGCCGACAGGCCGATGATGGTGATCAGCCCGACCTTGAAGAACACGTCGTTGGGCATCCCGCGCAAGGTCACGGCCAGCACCGCGCCGAGTACGCCCAGCGGCACCACCAGCAGCACCGAGGTGGGGATGGACCAGCTCTCGTACAACGCCGCCAGGCACAGGAACACGATCAACAGCGACAGCCCCAGCAGGATCGGCGCCTGGCTGCCGGACAACCGTTCCTGCAACGACAACCCGGTCCATTCCTGGCCCAGGCCCGCCGGGCCTTGCGCCACCAGCCGCTCGATCTCGGCCATGGCCTCGCCGGTGCTGTGCCCCGGGGTCGGTTCACCGGAAATACTGATCGCCGGGTAGCCGTTGTAGCGGGTCAACTGCGCTGGGCCCTGAGTCCACCTGGCCTGTACGAAGGCTGACAAAGGCACCATTTTTTCGTGGGTGTTGCGCACGTGAATCTTCAGCAGGTCTTCCACCTGACTGCGCTGGTCGCCCTCGGCCTGCACCACGACGCGCTGCATCCGCCCCTGATTGGGGAAGTCGTTGATGTAGGCTGAGCCCACGGCCGTGGACAGCACATTGCCGACGTCGGCAAATGACACCCCCAGTGCGTTGGCCTGCTTGCGGTCGACGACCAGTTGCACCTGCGGTGCCTCGGCCAGGGCACTTTCGCGCACGTTCATCAGGATCGGGCTTTTTTCGGCTGCCGCGAGTAACTCGGTGCGCGCTTGCATCAACTTCTCATGGCCGAGACCCCCGCGATCCTGCAGGCGGAACTCGAATCCGCTGGACGTACCCAGGCCATCCACGGGCGGCGGCAGTACGGCAAACGTCACCGCGTCCTTGATCTGGCTGAGGGCGACGTTGGCCCGGTCGGCAATCGAAGCCGCCGAGTCGTCGCTGCCTCGCTCGGACCAGTCTTTGAGCGTGCTGAACGCCAGCGCCGCATTCTGCCCGCTGCCAGAGAAGCTGAATCCGAGAATCACCACGCTGTCCCGAATGCCCGGTTCCCCGGCGTTGTGCGCTTCAACCTGCTCGGCCACCTGCACCGTGCGATTCTTGCTCGCACCCGGTGGCAACTGGATGTCGGTGATGGTGTAACCCTGGTCTTCCACCGGCAGGAACGAGGAGGGCAAGCGACTGAAGGCCAAGCCCAGGCCGATCAGCAGCACGCCGTAGATCAGCAGGTAGCGCCCGGTACGTTTCAACGCATAGGCGACCCAGCCCTGATAGCGCTCCGTCAGTTGTTCGAAGCGACGGTTGAACCAGCCGAAGAACCCGGTCTTTTCGTGGTGCTCGCCTTTGGCAATCGGCTTGAGCAGTGTCGCGCACAGGGCCGGGGTCAAGGTCAGGGCGAGGAAGGCCGAGAACAGGATCGAGGTGGCCATCGACAGCGAGAACTGCTGGTAAATCACCCCGACCGAACCCTGCATGAACGCCATCGGAATGAACACAGCGACCAGCACCAGAGTGATGCCGATGATGGCCCCGGTGATCTGCTGCATGGCCTTGCGCGTGGCTTCCTTGGGCGACAAGCCCTCGGTGGCCATGATGCGCTCGACGTTTTCCACCACCACGATGGCGTCGTCCACCAGAATGCCGATGGCCAGCACCATGCCGAACATGGTCAGCACGTTGATCGAAAACCCCAGCGCCAGCATTGTCGCAAAGGTGCCCATCAGCGCCACCGGCACCACCAGCGTCGGAATCAGCGTGTAGCGGATGTTCTGCAGGAACAGGAACATTACCGCGAACACCAGCAGCATCGCCTCGAAGAGGGTATAGACCACTTTGGTGATCGAGACCTTGACGAAGGGTGAGGTGTCGTACGGTATCGAGTACTCGACGTTCGCCGGGAAATAGCGCTTGAGTTCGTCCATCTTCGCCCGCACCAGGGTTGCGGTGTTCAGGGCGTTGGCGCCGGGCGACAGTTGCACGGCGACGGCGGTGGACGGTTTGCCGTTCAGGCGCGTGGAAAACTGGTATTCCTGGCTACCGATCTCGACCCGCGCCACATCGCTGATGCGCACGGTCGAGCCGTCCGGGTTGGCCTTGAGGACGATGTCGGCAAACTCTTCGGGGGTCGACAACTGGCCCTTGACCAGAATGGTCGCGGTGATTTCCTGGGTGGTGCGGGTTGGCAGGTCACCGATGCTGCCGGCCGACACCTGGGCGTTTTGCGCGACGATGGCGGTGTTGACGTCCGCCGGCGTCAGGTTGAAGGCGAGCAGCTTCTGCGGGTCGATCCAGATCCGCATCGCCCGTTCGGCGCCGTACAGTTGCGCCTTGCCGACGCCGTCCAGACGCTTGACCTCGTTCATCACGTTGCGCGCCAGGTAATCGCTGAGCGCCACGTCGTCGAGCTTGCCGTCGCTGGAGGTCAGGGTGATCAGCAGCAGGAAGCCGGAGGAGACTTTCTCCACCTGCAAACCTTGCTGGATGACCGCTTGTGGCAGGCGAGACTCCACGGCTTTCAGGCGGTTCTGCACATCCACCTGAGCCAGTTCCGGGTTAGTGCCCGGCTGGAAGGTGGCCTTGATGGTGGCGCTGCCCAGGCTGCTCTGGGATTCGAAATACAACAGGTGATCGGTGCCGTTGAGCTCTTCCTCGATCAGGCTGACCACGCTCTCGTCCACGGTTTGCGCCGAAGCGCCGGGGTACACGGCGTAGATTTCGATTTGTGGCGGTGCAACATCGGGGTATTGCGCCACCGGTAATTGCGGAATGGCCAGCGCACCGGCCAGCAGGATGAACAGGGCAACCACCCAGGCGAACACCGGGCGGTCGATAAAGAACTGCGGCATAAAAAAGCGTCCTGCTTACTGACCAGTCGCCTGGGCAAGTGGAAGAGGGGTGTCGTCGATCTGCACTTTCTCGCCGGGGCGGGCGTGCTGCAGCCCTTCGATGACGATGCGGTCGCCTGCCTTCAGGCCGCCGGTGACGATCCAGCGATCGTTCTGCACGGCACCCAGTTCGACCGGTCGCTGCCCGACCCGCTGTTCGGCGTCGAGCAGCAGCACCTGGGCGATGCCGGCGCTGTCGCGCTGGATGGCCCGTTGCGGCACGCTGATGCCCTGCTGGTTGATCGCTTGTTCCAGGCGTACGCGCACGAAACTGCCGGGCAGCAAGTCGAGGTCGGGGTTGGGGAACTCGCTGCGCAGGATGATCTGGCCGGTGCCCGGGTCGACGGTGATATCGCTGAACAGCATTTTGCCCGGCAGCGGGTAGAGGCTGCCGTCATCCTGAATCAACGTGGCCTTGGCCTGGTCCTGGCCGACCTGCTGCAACTGACCTGAGCGGAAGGCGCGGCGCAGTTCGTTGAGTTCGCGGGTGGACTGGGTCAGGTCGGCATGAATCGGGTTCAGTTGCTGAATCAGCGCCAGGGGCGTGGTTTCGTTTTGTCCGACCAGTGCGCCTTCGGTGACCAGTGCGCGACCGATACGCCCGGAAATCGGCGCGGTGACCGTGGCGTAACCGAGGTTCAACCGGGCGCGTTCCACCGCCGCCTTGTTGCCGGCGACGTCGGCAGCGGTCTGCCTGGCGTTGGCCCGGGCGTTGTCGTAGTCCTGGCCGCTGATGGCCTTGTCGTCGATCAACCGGGCGTAGCGCTGTTCCTGCAATCTGGCCTGGAACGCGTTGGCTTCAGCCTTGCGCAACGCGGCTTCGGCGCTGTCCAGGTCAGCCTTGAACGGCGCCGGGTCGATGCGGAACAACACTTCGCCCTGTTTCACGTCACTGCCTTCACGGAAGGTGCGCTGCAAGACTACGCCAGCCACCCGGGCACGCACTTCGGCCATGCGCGGTGCGGCAATCCGCCCGCTCAGTTCACTGCTGATGGTCAGTGGCCGCGCTTCGATGGTCTCGATGCGAACTGTGGCCAGCGGCGCCTGTTCCTCGGCATTCGAGGACTTGTCACACGCGCCCAGTGTCAACGCCAGTGCAATCAGGCTGAGCCTGGCAAGCAGATTCTTCGACATGTAATACCCCAATAAAGACCCCCAGCATCCTACTGGGCGAAGGCGAGGGTAGCGGTGAAGCTTTGTTGGTGCTGTGTGAAATTGTGTAAGGGTTTTACTCAGGTGTGCGTGAGGGCGTATATCCTGCAGTCCTTGATTTCTATTGCGCCAGATAGATTGCCATCGCGAGCAAGCTCGCTCCCACCGGAATTTGATGTGAACACGAATGTTGTGAACACCACCGACCACTGTGGGAGCGAGCTTGCTCGCGATGGCGGCATATCTGGCGCCACGGCTCTTTCTGGAAACACCCCATGCCCAACATCCTCCTGGTCGAAGACGACACCGCCCTCGCCGAACTGATTGCCAGTTACCTGGAACGCAACGGTTATTCCGTCAGCGTGATCGGTCGCGGTGACCACGTGCGCGAACGTGCGCGGCTCAATCCGCCGGACCTGGTGATCCTCGACCTGATGCTGCCCGGCCTCGACGGCTTGCAAGTCTGTCGCCTGCTGCGCGCCGATTCGGCGACCCTGCCGATCCTGATGCTCACCGCCCGCGACGACAGCCACGACCAGGTCCTGGGCCTGGAAATGGGGGCCGACGACTATGTCACCAAACCCTGCGAGCCGCGGGTGCTGCTGGCCCGGGTGCGGACCTTGTTGCGCCGCAGCAGCCTCAGCGAGCCGCAGACTGCCAACGACCGCATTCTGATGGGCAACCTGTGCATCGACTTGTCCGAGCGTACCGTCACCTGGCGCGAGCAATTGGTGGAATTGTCCAGCGGCGAGTACAACCTGCTGGTGGTGCTGGCCCGGCATGCCGGAGAGGTGTTGAGCCGCGACCAGATCCTGCAACGCTTGCGCGGCATCGAATTCAATGGCACCGACCGTTCGGTGGACGTGGCGATTTCCAAGCTGCGACGCAAGTTCGACGACCACGCCGGCGAGGCGCGCAAGATCAAGACCGTGTGGGGCAAGGGTTACCTGTTCAGCCGTTCCGAGTGGGAGTGCTGAGCCGATGTTCAGAATCCTCTTTCGTTTGTACCTGGTGACCATCGTCTCGTTCAGCGCGGCGATCTATCTGGTGCCGGATCTGGTGGTCAAGGTGTTCCAGGAACGCTTTGTCACCTACAACCTCGATTACTCGCGAGGGCTGCAAACGCTGATCGTCAAACAGTTCCATGGGGTCCCGGCCGAACAGTGGCCGACCCTGGCCGCTGAAATGGACAAGGACTTCTCTCCTCTGCACATCGTGCTCAGCAGCAATGACGACAGCAGCCTGACGCCCGATGAACAGCAGCGCTTGCGCCGCGGCGAGAACGTCGTGCGCGTGGGCGACTGGGGCTGGCGCACGCTGGCGGTCGCGCCGCTGAACGAGCGCACCGTGGTGCAAATGGTCGTGCCACCGGATCCGCTGGACGTCAATCTCTTGTACTGGAGCATCAACGTCCTGATCGGCGCGACCATGCTCGCGTGCCTGTTGTTGTGGCTGCGCCCGCACTGGCGTGACCTGGAGCGCCTCAAGGGCGCCGCCGAACGCTTTGGCAAGGGCCACTTGGGCGAGCGCACGCAAATTTCCCCGAGTTCCAACATCGGCAGCCTGGCCAGTGTGTTCGACACCATGGCCGGCGACATCGAGAACCTGCTCAACCAGCAGCGAGACTTGCTCAATGCGGTGTCCCACGAGTTGCGCACGCCGCTGACGCGCCTGGATTTCGGCCTGGCGCTGGCCCTGTCCGACGACTTGCCGGCGGCCAGCCGCGAGCGCTTGCAAAGCCTGGTGGCGCACATTCGGGAACTCGATGAATTGGTGCTGGAGCTGCTGTCCTACAGTCGCCTGCAAAACCCGGCGCGGCTGCCGGAGCAGGTCGAAGTGTCGATGGATGAATTCATCGACAGCATTCTCGGCAGCGTCGACGAAGAAATGGAGTCTCCGCAAATCGTCATCGACGTGTTGCTCCACGGCCAGCTCGAACGCTTCAGCCTGGACCCGCGCCTGACCGCGCGAGCCCTGCAAAACCTGCTGCGCAACGCCATGCGCTATTGCGAGAAGCGTATTCAGATCGGTGTGCAGGTCTATGCCAGCGGCTGTGAAATCTGGGTCGACGATGATGGCATCGGCATTCCGGATGACGAACGCGAGCGGATCTTCGAACCTTTCTACCGCCTCGACCGCAGCCGCGACCGCGCCACGGGTGGTTTCGGACTGGGACTGGCGATCAGCCGCCGTGCACTGGAAGCCCAGGGCGGCACGTTGACGGTGGAAGCCTCGCCGCTGGGCGGGGCTCGGTTTCGTTTGTGGTTGCCGGCTTTGGCCTGACGCGCTTCGCAGGCGCTGCCGCAGCGCCTGCGTTGTGCCAGGGATTCTCAGGTGCTCAGGCGACTACGCAGCAGTTTCGCCATCTCCTCCAGGTCCGCCATCGGCTGATGCCCGATCAGCATCCAGGCGTGTTCCATGTCAGCCCAATACACGATGTTCAGCTCGCGCCGCTGTTCCCGGGCGAAATGGCGGCTGCCGCTGTTGGAGCGGGTAACACACAGCGCCATGGGGCCATGGGCCGGATCGAGGTAGGTGATCTGGGCGATGGGTGCACCGTCGTACTCGAGGATTTGCGCGCGCTTGAACTCGGCACGGGGCAGGCTCAGTTTTGCCGGCACGAGGTTGAGGCCCAGACGCGCATCGATCGTGCGCAGTTGTGCCCGTTGGGCAGCTTCATCGCCGGGCAGGTGATCCAGGGTTTCCGGCACATAGAGCGCCATGTAATCGGCCACCAGGCCGCGCCAGCTATGTGACTGTTGGCTCGCTTGCCAGCCGAGGAACAAACGGTCCGCCAGCACGCCGCCGGCCAACAGCCCGGCCGCGGCGGCCAGGAACCAGCGTCGATTGAGCCCGGGGCGGGCGGGTGAGGGCAGTGTGGCAAGCATGGTTTGCAGGCGATCGACCGGCGCCTGTCGGGTCAGTTCATCGTAGGCGTCCTTGAACGGCAGGCTGCTGCGATCCAGCCATTGCAGGCGCAGGCCGAGCATCGGGTCGGCGCTGATAGCCGCGTCGATGCGCGAGCGCTGCTCGGCATCGAGTTGGTTGTCGAGGTAAGCCACCAGTTGTTCGTCCGAGGGTATCGCGTTCATCAATGTTCTCCTCGGTTAGGGGTGGGCACCGTGTGCAACGGTGGATATTCGGCCAGTTTCGCCCGAGCGGCGGCCAGGCGACTCATGACGGTGCCGATGGGCACTTGCAGCACCTCGGCGACTTCGCGGTAGGACAAGCCTTCGACATAGGCGAGAAACACCGTTTCGCGCTGGGCCTCGGGCAAGGCATCGACGCGGCGGATGACTTGCGCTGCCAACACGTGGGTTTGCGCCACGGATTCACCATCGAACGACAAGGCCTGATCGGCGTCTACCTGGCCTTGCCCCTGGCGCACCCGCCGGGCGCGGACTTCGTTGAGCCAGATCGAATGCAGAATGCTCAGCAGCCAGTGGTCCATGCGCGTTCCCTGCACGTATTGTCCGGCCCGTTCCAGCGCCCGCAGGCAAGTGGCTTGCACCAGGTCATCGGCGACATGCCGTTGCCGGGACAGCAGCAGGCCGTAGCGCCATAAACGCGCCAGATGCTGGTTCAGTTCCGTTCGTATTGCCTGATCGCTGGCGATGGCGACCTCCGTCCGCTCGGGTTGTCAGGTTTTCGATGAACCGTTGATGGCTTCGGCCAGGTCCTGGTACTCCTCGCACTGGGTACTGCCACAGATGGATTCGATCTGCCGCAGTTGCTCCTGTGCAAGATCCAGCCGGCCTTTGACCACATAGGCTTCGCCGAGGTATTCGCGGACCTGCGCATATTGCGGGTCGAGCTTCACCGATTGCAGGTAATAGCCGATGCCTTCGTCGGTACGTCCCAGTTTACGCGTGGCGTAGCCGCGATAGTTCAACGCTTTTGCGGTATTTGGCTGTTTCAGCGTGTCGAGCAGGGCCAGGGCTTCTTCATAACGCCCGTCCTTGGCCAGTCGATAGGCATAGTTGGTACGGTCTTCGTCCGGCACCAGGCTACTGGTCTGACGGACGCAACGTTTCGATTTGCTATCGAACACCTGACCTTTCGGGCAGTTGGGTCTGATGGGCGCGTCGTCGTCCCCGCCACCGCCGTTGGCCAGGGCGAGGGAACCGGACAACGCAACGGCCAGCAACAGAGGGGGCGTCAGAACAGCAAAACGAATATTCATGGGCTTTGCTCCAGAGCTTCATGGGTTCAGATCGGGGCGCGTCCCGCTAGACGCAGTGCAAGGTTGATGTGACGAGAACACCGCAGCATGAACAATTATTCGTTACGCCCTGATGGTGTTTTCAAGGAAAACTCATATCGGGGCGGATGCATGGTTTTTGTGCCTCGTGCAGCGTTGTGTGCGCCGAAGAGTCCCTGTGGGAGCGAACTTGCTCGCGACGCGGAGTGTCATTCAACTTTGATTTCGACTGATACACCGCTATCGCGAGCAAGCTCGCTCCCACAGAGGGTTTGTGCCGGGCAAAATTACTGCGTCCGCCGATGTAGCCCTGTGGGAGCGAGCTTGCTCGCGATGCGGAGTGTCATTCGACGTTGATGGCGACTGAGCCTCCGCTATCGCAAGCGAGCTTGCTCCCACAGAGGATTTGTGCCGGGCACAATTACTGCGTTCGCCAATGTAGCCCTGTGGGAGCGAGCTTGCTCGCGATGAACGATGACGCGGTATCAACCCAGCAAACGAATCGGAGCACCCGCCGACCAGGCCTGAATGTCCTCGATCATTTGCGAGAAAAACAGCCGGTAGTTCTGTTGGCTCACGTACCCGACATGGGGCGTCGCCAGTACATTGTCCAGGGTCCGGAACGGATGGTGGGCGGGCAGCGGTTCCTGCTCGAAGACGTCCAGGGCGACACCGGCCAGCCGTTGTTTCTGCAGCGCCTTGATCAGCGCTGCTTCATCGACAATGGGGCCACGCGCGGTGTTCACCAGCAGCGCCGAGGGCTTCATCCAGCCAAGGGCTTGTGCGTCCACCAGACCGCGGCTGCGCTCGCTGAGCACCAGGTGCACCGACAGCACGTCGGCCTGTTCGAACAGTTCCTGTTTGCTGACACGGGTCACACCGACCTGCGCCGCGCGTTCGGCGGTGAGGTTTTCACTCCAGGCGATGACACGCATGCCGAACACCTGACCGAACTGCGCGACTCGCTGACCGATGCTGCCCAGACCGAGGATGGCCAGTGTCTTGCCATGCAAGTCGCCACCCAGGCCTTGCTGCCATTGGCCGGCGCGCAGGGCATTGGCCTCGACCACCAGGTTGCGGGTCGCGGCCATGATCAGCGCCCAGGTCAGTTCCGGTGCGGCGTGTTTGTAGCTGTCGGTACCGCTGACCTGAATACCCAGCGCGGCAGCGGTTTTCAGGTCCAGGGCCGCGTTGCGCATACCGCCGGTCACCAGCAGCTTGAGCTTGGGCAGGCGCCTCAGCAGGTCTTCATCGAAGCGGGTGCGCTCGCGCATCACGCAGATCACCTCGAACCCGGCCAGGCGCTCGGCCAGGGATGAGGTATCGGTGGGGTAGTCATGGAGAAAACTTACCTCACCGACGCTGTCCAGTACCGACCAGTCCACTACATTGCGCGCCACATCCTGCCAATCATCGATCACTGCAATCTGCACAGGCATCAGCCTTTCCTCTTCAATGCACGGGGTTGGTCTTGTTCAGCCAGGCGAGCAGGGCCTGGTGGAATCGGGCCGGTTCTTCCATCTGCGGCGCGTGGCCCATGCCGGGGAATTCGACCAGCGTGGACTGGGGAATCAGCCCGGCTACCTGTTTGCCGAGGACGTCGTAGTGCCCGATCTTCGCCTTGACCTCGGGTGAGGCGATGTCACTGCCGATGGCGGTGGTGTCGGATGTTCCGATCAACAGCAAGGTCGGCATCTTCAGGTTCTGGAATTCGTAATACACAGGTTGAGTGAAGGAAGCGGCAATGTGTAGAAGAGTGATAAACTCCAATCCATGAGGCCGCAAGCCCAACAACCACAGAGGTTAACGATGCCCAAGGCCATTTCCTACATTCGATTCTCGACTGGTAAACAGGCGAAGGGTAGCAGCCATGAACGACAGACCGCCATGCTTGATCGGTGGCTCTTGGACAACCCCGGATACCCGTTATGGAGCAAGAGTTTTAAGGACTTAGGAATCTCTGGTTCTGATGGTAGCCACCTTAAAGCGGGCTTTGGCGAACTCCTTGAAGCTCTTGATAAGGGGGCAATCCAACCCGGCGACGTGGTTCTGGTTGAAGCTGTTGACCGGATTGGGCGCCTTGAACCTATGGAAATGTTGCCGCTGTTGTCTCGCATCGTGAGTAGTGGCGTAGACATCGTGACGCTGGACGATGGCATCAGGTACAACCGTGAATCAGCGAACAGCAACCATCTGTTTCTTCTGGTGGCAAAGGTGCAACAGGCTCACCAATACAGTGACGCTCTCAGCCGTCGAATGAAGGCCAGCTATACGTCACGCAAGAAAGCAGCGGCTGAAGGCGTTACACCAAAGCGAAACACCCCTGTGTGGCTCACGTCTGAAGGTGAGTTGATTCCAGAGATTGCACCGCTCGTTAAGCAAGCCTTTGAAGACTACGCCTCTGGCCTTGGCGAGCGTCGAATTTTTGAACGCATCTTTGAAGGCAATGACAATCCGCTGTTAGCACGTATGGCGCCTAGCACCGTGAAGCGTTGGATGAACAATCGTACAGCCATAGGCGAGTGGAACGGGATTCCTAACGTATATCCGGCTGTAATCGAACCTGAGCTGTTCTATCGTGTGCAGAAGAGAAAGGAAGAGAAGTTTGCTCCTAGGGGCGCCCCGACTAAACATCGCTTCACTGGCCTTGTGGTTTGTGCTGAGTGTGGGAAGAACTTCAACACTAAGCACTATCAAGCTACCGGTCTGACGTCGATGGAGTGTTCCAGTCGTGCTCGTAGAGGTTCTGTAGGCTGTTCTAACAATCGTTCTATTCCTGAGCCTGTCATTGCCGTTGCCTTTCAGTTTACGAACGGTAAACACATCATGAAGGCTCTTGAGGGTCAACAACTCACGGCTTCACAGAAACGTGACATGGAACTTGAAGGCGAGATTGGTGAAGTTAACAAGAAGATCAATCGTGTTGTGTCAGCTATTGCAACTTTTGATGATGAAGAGCAGAAAAGTGATGAGCTGATTCAAGCGTTGAAGACGTTTCAAGCAGAACGTAGAGTGTTACAGGCAGAGAAGGAGGGTTTGATAACTGATAGTTCAGCAAGCGTCATGGACAAAGTGACAAACATCAAAGACATTCTCAAGGATGAAATGAAGGCTAACGCGTTGCTGCAATCCGTTGGTTATCAACTGGTGTGCCATGTTGACGGGCGTGTGACGTTTGAGAATGAAGTGTTTGTGTATGAAGGCTGGGGCAGGGCTGAAGACGTTCATAAGGTTATGGTGCCAGATGGTAGGAGAATCAAACTCCCTATTCAACGAAAAGGCAAGATTTCAAAACTGAAGGCTGTAGATGTGTCGCAGCTTGGAAAGCTTGATCTGTCAAAGGGCTACAGTTAAATAATAACTACAGGATAGGACGTGCGCACCATGAAAGCAGGGTTGATGGCGGTTGCTCTGGTTGGAATGCTGGGGAGTGGGGCTGCTATGGCAGCAGGCACGGGGTGGGATGGAAACACACTTCTAGGAGAGTGTCAGTCGGCTATTCAGATGATAGACTACGCAACAAAACCATCCAATAGCGACTATGCCAGTGGGATGTGCTTAGGACAGGTTGCAGGGGTGAGATACATGATGGACGATTCTGGCGACTACGGTGCGTGCTTTCCAAAGGACGGCATATCCAACACGCAAGCTACGAGGATTGTCCTGAAGTACCTGAGAGATAACCCGGCGATATTGCATAATGAAGGGCGGTTTCTGATAGTGACTGCACTCCATGAAGCATTTCCTTGCAAGTGATTACACTGGTTAGATTTCAGAAAAGTGAAGCCCGCGCACTTGGAGTGTCAGAATGAAAGCATGGATATGGTTTGTTGCATTGTTGGGCTTGTCGGGGGGCGGCATGGCCCAAGCCACAGATGGAAATGTTTTACTGAAGAGCTGTCAGGCAGCAGTCAGGATGATGGATACAGAGCAAGCTTCTCAAAGTGACAGTATGGATATTGGGCAGTGCTTCGGAATGGTGGAAGGTGTAAGAGGTGTCTTGTTTGTCTATGAAAAGAGCGTACCTCAAAATCTTAGGGTGTGCCTTCCAAATGGTGGTATTAACAACGGGCAGGCCGCACGAATCGTAAGCAAGTATCTGCACAATAATCCGGCAGATTTGAATTTGGATGCAACGCTTCTAATGATCCTTGCCTTCAAAAGTGCTTACCCTTGCAAATGATTCTACTGGTTCTATTCCAAAATGAATAAAGCCCGCTCAGTGGCGGGCTCTTTCAACATCTGTCAGCAATATTACTGTGTAAACTCTTCTAACTCTTTCTCAGCGGCTTCTAACTCTTCCTGCATTTTGGCAATTGCAGCTTTCAAGCGGTCAACCTCAGCATTCAAGCTTTGGGCGTAAGCTTCCTGCAACTTTGCAATCTCAGCTTTGATAGCCTTGGGAGTGGTAGGGATGGCAGAAGCAGGCGCTTTGCTCGGGATTGGTGTGGTTTTCAGTTTCTTATCAGCAGCCCAAAGTCTAAAGGTGGCGTAAGGTGGAACCACTACCCCTTTGGCAGCTTGTTCCTTCAGCCAAGGCAATGTCTCCTTAACACCGGATGCAGCGTAATTAGCCAGCAAAGCTTGCTTGTCGCACATAGCGCCTTTTGTCTGAACGTAGCTGTGCTGAGCGCTCCAAGATTGGCCTTCACCTAGAACGGTTCCTGCTGGCATATCACTCATTTTCAAATCCTCATGCTGTGTTGTGTGGCGTGCATGATAGCTCGTTCTAGTTGCGTTCTACAATGGAATGTCAGAAAAATTCTAGAACCAACACACCGTTCTGTATCCTGTGATAACCATTTTCACATCAGCATCCTGTGCTTTCGCACACAGAATTCTACACTTTTTGAGAGGGTTGGCTTGGCTGGAGGCCACACGCTGTACGGGTTTCAGCTTGAAGAGGGTCAGCTTAAAAGGGGATAAAAAGGTACAGCAGATATGGGGGCGTTTTCTGTACAGACTTCAAATCCGCCGCCAGTCAGGAATGACATTTCAGGGTGCGAGCAGGTGTGTACGCTGGAAAATAAGACAGGGGCGTTTTCTGCACGAGAACCATCGCCCGCGCCAAAATTTTCAGCCTCATATTTATGGAGCTTGGTTTTCCAGCCAGAAATCTAAGCTGGGAAAGGGGGTTTGCTAGTGCTACTCAATGGCGAACAGCGGGCCAAACAGAAAGTGTCCAAGCGGAACCACAAATAACCCTGAGCCCTCTGTAAGCCTCTACAGGCTCAGAAGGAGACGTTGAGAGCGATCATCAGACGGCGTACTGCTGTTGGTGTGAACTCGCTTCCACGGGCTGTACGAAGTCCCTTAGCGTTGAGGCAATCAGCTACAGACTGAAGCGTCTTCACTTTGTCATGCAGGCAAGCCTTTAGGTGCGGCTCTAGGGTTGCTTGGTACGTGTTGACGTTTGCCATTCTCTGATTGTTGGCGACGGTGATGTCAGCAACTGCACGTCCCTTTGCCAGTGCATCAGACCTGTTCTGAATCTTCTGCACTGCTACAACATCACCAGCATCAGCACGACTCTGAAGGGCTGCCAGAGCTTCACGGGTACGGCCTGAAATGAACTCCCGTTCTTGTTGGGCCAGGGCTGCGTACAGGTGCAGTTCGAATGTCTGTGCTTGGGGCATGGTTGCCACTTTGAACTTGGTGGTTTTCATCAAGCCTGCAATGTGATGAACGTCACGGCTCAAACGATCAAGCTTTGCCACTACCAACTGTGCGTCTTGCTCCTTGCACAGTGCCAAAGCTTTTGCACCCTCAGGACGGTCTTCAATGGCGAGCTTGCCAGATGCCACGTCTACGAATTCACCAATGATGTTCCAGCCATTCTGTTGGGCTGCACGGTCGATGTACTCACGTTGGGCCTCCAGACCCAAACCAGAATCGCCTTGGCCTCGGGTTGATACTCGAATGTACGCGACAACTTTCATGCTGCACCTCCGTTGTGTGTGAGGGCAGTTTAAAGGTCGAAACCTGAAATTGTCAATTGGGAGAACGACCGTTACAGCAAATGACATCTGTGAGTTCTGCCAAATGACAAATGGAAAATGTCAGCACTGGACGTTGGAATTTGGTGATTTGTCATTGTCAGAAAGCTGGAATGACCGTTTGTCACCTTCGATCAGGTTTCAACTGGAATGTCTTGCACGGGGCTGTGATTTGTGAGTGCAGGGGCAGGGCAGGATTGTAATTTTTACAGTTTTGCCATTTCCGCCGCCGCTGAAGAAAAAGCATCGCGCTTGGTAGATAAGCTAAAGCTCACGGGTACATTGGGGAGAGAGCGCGGTAAAACGGGTTATTCGCCACGTTCAAGGGCTTCTGATCGGCTGAGGGCCAATGAAATCAAGGGTTGTACGCGACTGGCTGACACCAGAACAATGATTGCTGTATGGGAATACAGTGGTTTATGCTGGGTTAATTGATCGTTTTTTGATCAATTCTGATTCCGACGCATTATACAAAGAGGACTAGGCACCAAGGCCAAGGGCCAGGAATTCGATTGTGACGCACCATACAGAGAGAAGGGCGTTTCCATTTCGGTTGCATAATACAGACAGGGTGCTTCTCTAACGTTCAGGAGGTGACGTTTCTGAATCCGTTGCACTATACAGACAAGGAGGGCTGTGAATCCGACGCACTCTATAGACAAGGAACATTTCGAATGTTTCGCATTATGAAGAGAGCATTGCTGACAGGGAGTATTACCCTGAACGTACGTTCAGAAGGGTAGTCACCTCAAAGTGAAAATCCATAGACCAACATAAAAACCAATACCACTAAGAACTGACGTTCTTAACTGTCCAGTGCAACCCTGACAAGCCTGCTTGTCGGTAGTAACCTTTTTTAAGGTTGGGTTGATTGTATTTATTAATTTATTGAAAACTCTTTGAGGAATCATATTCCGCATCCTGCTGTACCGTGCGTAACCTTCGGCTGTAGGCCGTAGGGTGATTAACACTGTGAACGACGTTCACGGTAATACCATTATAAGAATGTACGCTGCTGTACGTGAATAACAATGAAAATGGACACACTTTCTGACAGGGTGAATTGGCCTACAGGCCACGTAAATCAAGGGTTACACTGTCAGAGAAGGTACGATAAAAGGTGTCAAAACAGTACAGCAGCTATACGCTGCTTTCTGCACCAATGATTAGAAAGGTGCGTAACCCGGAATGTGCCACAGACTCCACATTGGTTTGTTTGGGTTGGTAAGACGGTACTCAACACCATCTTCCTCATAGATGAGGCCAGAGAGCCTATCAGCCTCTTCCTGACGTTGTGCGTTAACAGTTGCACGCTCATCACGGCTAAGGGCGTAGTAGGCGTTGTGCGCTTCCATACGGGCTTTATAAGCAGCATGCTCAGCGGCTTCATCATCCATCTTGCGAGAAGCAAAGTTGAATCCAAACATCAGCTCTTCTACTTCTTCAACCATAGCGTCAGCATCATGACCTTGCAGGAGGTTGAACAGAGTTTGCAAATGGTCGTCATCAAGAACACCAATCAGATGCTTATGGCTCTTGCCTTCATCGTCAGTGTGCACGGTGTACATCTTGTTGATTGGAGTCAGCAGGAATTCCAGTTCAGGACGGAAAGCAGAGTGACGACGGATTTCAGAGAAGAGGATTTCTTGTTCTGAAGTGGCGTTGAGTTTCATGCTGAATACACGCTTGCCTTGAATCTCAGCACAGGCCATTTGCAATTCTACGGTTGTGCTCTTTGGGTTCTTCAGCACCTTGGCGAAACGATCATGATCAGGGTTTGCAGAATCAATCAGTATCTCAAGGTTAGCCAGTGCCTGGGCTTTGGCAGATGGTTTAAGGCCAGCTTTACGGCAGGCTTCAGTCAGAGTTTCTACACCAACAAACTCTTCAATCATTGTCCAGATGTCAGCGTTGCTCATGTTCTCAGCAACAGACCATTTGGCTTTGAGTTCTAGGCGGCTGATCCATTCGCCCATGCCAGAGCTGAATGCTCCAGTTGCACGGTTACGAGTGCCAAGGCCAACGAAAAGATTCTTAGAGGACAACAGCCCCAGACGGTACTTGTTATTAACTGCATCAACGTGGCAAGTGTGGAAGGTGTTCTTGCCTGTCCTCAGGTTGGCTGTGTTGGCGGCTGTCAGGACGTTGATAGTTGCTGCTGCTTCATCTACGTCACCCCTCCAAGTTGTTAGCACTTGAACAGTCTCTGCTGCACGTACAGCGTCAAGAATGCGGTAACGCTGGTGAGCATCAAGAGGAATGGTGTAAGGCTTCTTGGAACGTGCCTTGGAACGATCAACTTTACGGACAAGAGATTTGCAATCACGCTTGTCATTCTTGCAGTAACACTGATCAGAGCGATTCGGTGTGAATGGCTTCTTGCATGTTTCGAGAAGGCAGCGATGACGGCCATCAGAAAGTTTTACGGGTCTTTGTTTCTTAACGGCTGCTGTGGTGTTTGGTTTCATTAATTTGTGCTCCGACAAGGATAGCTGGGGATAGGGTTTGGTGTTCTAGGTGGTTGCGACGACATACGCCAGAACAGAAGGGTTTAACCTTTGTTACTGCGAATACATGGCCGCATTGCTTACACGTGCAAAGTTTCAATATTGGTACTCCTGTTAGACGTAGTAGTTTTTCTTGACGTATTGTTTAAACTCTTTTTCATCAACTCCATTCTTCACAGCCCAGACAAGGTATCTAACCAATGCTGGATTCAGATATGGAACAGATGGGTTCCACCAGTCAGAGAGATACTGATATGCACCATTAGAAATCGGTTCTTGACGCTCAATAAGTTCGTATAATTGTCTCATCTCCATTTTCCTTCTTTGCGAAGTTGTTCACTGCGATGAGTGCGATTGCTGGTGTGTGGCTTCTTCCTATGGCTGTAATATTCACCAACTTCTAACCATTCCAGAGGTGAAGCATCAGCCGTAGCATGCTCTACGTTGAAATCTGGATATTCTTGTGGGGGTTGGTCTTGCACATTTGGCGTAGGAGCGGGGTTTGAAACGGGGATGTTCTTCTTTAGGCTCAGTCTTGCTTTTGGTACTCGTTGTTCTCGTTGTTCCATTTAGTTTTCCTTGTAAAGTGGCCCTAGCTCCTGCTCACATTCGTTCTTGTCAAATTGTGATAGGCAGATGATCCGGGTTAGTAGTTTTGTGGTTTTAGTAACATCAGAGATTGCAGCTACCATGTTGGCTTGCTTCTCTATGATGCGACTATCGGTATAACGGTGAGATTCTTCTAGCATTTGCAAATCGTATCTTCGCAATTCGTTATATCTTGTAACCGAGTATCCAAGCGTTAATACAAAGCACAGCGTTAAGGCGCCTATAAGCGTCCATACGGCTTTAAGTTTGGTCATGTCGGTGTCCTGTAAAGTTGTTAATTAGAATGCCTCAGAGGCTCTTGTGGAGCCTCTTGGCTGTTATTGGCGCTCTGCCTGTAGAGAACGTGCTACACCAAATGCATTTTGGATTCTTCGGTCGGCAATCGCGGGAATCTCCAAGGCCATTGCACTTGTTCGCTTGTCCATTTCTGCTGTGATGGCGTCCATGAGCTTGGTTCTATCCTCTTCAGTAGCAGACCCATGCAATTCAATGTTAAAGGTGCTGCCTTCGACAGTTGTATTAATCTGTGTTCCAGCGGAAGCACCGGATGCAATGGCGCCAGACATAGGAGAGATGGAAGAGGATTCGTACCTGTTGTAAAAACCAGCCATCTGTTTGATGGTGTCTGCACTGAATTGGAACTGTGGCATTACTCCCGGCATTACTCCCGATTGTTGCCCTAGAGTGTCAGGGGCCAGGTCTTTTGCCTGTTGCTTGTAACTGTCCCGATTGTCTTTGACGTTGAACAGCAAGTTCCACAAGTTGCCAATAGGGCCGCCCTGATGTTGAGAGTTTGCGTCTACATTGGAGTAGTCGTGTGTGCCAACCATGTCCAGAGAGACTGGCATGTCTGCCGTTGTCATTCGTTCTTGCGTCTTCTGCTGGGCTGTCTTCTCGCTACCATCAGGATTCTTATCAGCCGCCATACGAAGCATGGAAGTAGCAAGTTTGGTTAGACCAAGGTCAAAGGATGCAAGAGTTTGTTTCAGTGGCTGGAGTGCTTCATTCAACTCACGCTCAGCTTGGATTCGCTCTTTGATAACACCAGACAGTTCAGCGTCAGAGTTGATGTTGTTGGTGCTTAGGTAAGCTTGGTTGTCTGCTCGCTGTTGAGCAGTGGCTACACTGTTGCGGTTACGCTCAAGTGAATCACCATTGGCAGCTACTAGTTTTCGCATACCTTCGTCATACCAAGAAAACTTAACGCCTTTGCCAGCTTTCAAATCCTTGTTATATGCACCAAGACCTTTCTTGTAGTCGGTGATGTTGTGGTCTTTCATGTACTCCCGGACAACATATGGTGTAAGCATGGGCATCCGGTCATTAATGATATTGGCGTCTGAAGCAGCACCAGTCCCATCGCTTGCCATCTGGCCAAGTTGCTTGTTCAACTCGCGGTTATCTTCTTTCGACGTACCAGCAACGGAGAATGCTTGTTGACGCACGTTCCATGTGTCTGTGATTTGGTCAAGAGTCTTTCCAGCGGCTGCCATGTTGATTGCCAGAGTTCTAAAGTCTTTGGCAGTCTCTGTATCAACTGCACCACCGTTATCATTCTGACTCTTAATGAAAGCATCGCGGAATAGCTTCACAATCCCAGGATCTTTGCTAATCGACATGAACATATTGTTGAAGCCCTGAGCCTCTTGGACACCTTCCTGACGCTCATGGATACGATTGTTCAGAGCGCCGACAGCGGCAGTAAGGCCAGCTATTACAGCTCCCACACCACCAAGAGCAACTAAGCCACCCATGCCACCAAAGCTACCTTGTGAGTTTCTGGCGTCTTGGTTTGCCTGCCATTGCTGTTGGCGAGTTGCTGCCCATTGAAAGCGTTGGTTCTTCTGAGCTTGGTTAGTGGCCTTGTTGGCGTTCGCCTGTTGCAGGCTTGCCATTTGAACAGTGTGTTTGGCTGCACGTTGCTGAGCTGTCGTCTGAGCCTGATTCATAATCTGTTGAAGACGTTGAACCTTGGTCATAGAGGCCAAGTGGTTGTTGTTCGCCTTCTGTGTAGCAGCTTGCAACTTCTGAGTAATGGCAGCCAGTCTTGCTTGCTTGGTCATAGAAGCCGTTACAGCGTTCTGGGAGGCAAGTTGCTGTTTAGTAATACCAGCGCCACGCATTTGTGTAGCATGAGCCTTAGCGGCGATTACAGCAGCCTCTTGCTGGCTCTTTAGAAGGGATGATGTAACCAGAGCTTGTTGCTTTGTTCCGGCATACTTCAACTTCTGTTGTGATAGTTCAGCAGCGAAAGTTGTTCGTTGTTGATTGCCCAATGCCACTTCAGCTTGATGTTGGCGCTTCAACGCTGTATCAAGTCTTGCTTTGGCCTTATCAACTGCCGTTGTATCAATCTTTAGTTTCAGGTCTTTTGACATCTTGGCAGAAAGCTTATCGAAGTCTTTACCAAGCTGTAGCATCTGTTGGGATGCACGTTTCATAATCTGGTTGAAGCGTTGGAAGCCTGCATTGTCAACATTGAAAACTAGCCTGCCTGTTAGCCTTGCAATCTCTTCATGGTGTGCACTCATTGTTTAACTCCTGTGATTGCTCGCTGACGCTTGCGGATTGCACTACCGCCATACGAATGTCTAACTGGAAATGGTGTATGACTTTCTGCCAACCCATTCAGGGTCTTTGTCAGGGTCTTTGCACTGCTGCCAATGTAGAGTGGTGATGCTGTAGTGATATAATTTCGTTCTACAGCCATGTTGTAAAACTCTTCAATGCTTCGGCGTACAATCAAGCCAGAGCTTAGGGTTACAACGTAGCCTTGCTGGGTTGCAAACCAGAACAGATGATAGTCAGGAATGTACCCAAGACGCTGTTGGAAGAATCTGCGAATGTATCGGGTGAACTTGATAATGTTGGTTGGAGTGACAAGGAACACACTGTAATGCGTCCCTGTATCCGTCATTGCTGTTAGGTGCAGCTTCAGTGTGTCTTTATTAAGCACGTGTCTATAGCTCCATAATTGGATATACCTTGTTAGGCTGGAATTTGTTGTGTTGGAAGTTGTACAATGGGGCGTAGCGCCCCAGAGGAGTTACCAGTACGTACTGGATACCGTTGTCAGCAGAAACGGCGTAGCGTGGGTCTGCCTGACGTTTAAGATCAGCTCGCACTTCTTCCATTAGTTTCGCTTTTCTCTCAGTCTCACGGCGTTCAAACTCTTTGAGTACTTCAGCTTCTTGCTGCTCTTGTCGTTTTACTGCCGCGTTGTGGCTTTCAATACTGGCCTTGTAAGCTTCCTCAGCACGAAGTGTGATGACAGGAATATCCAACTCGAAAACTGCTTCAGGCTTACGAGCACTGAAATCGTTCAGCTTTCCGGCAAGCACTGGAATCTCGTAAATCAATTCCCAACCTTGGGCTTTCAAGTCTGCCCATCTTTCAAGTGCTTCATGAGGGGTGCGGTTATAGAAAACTGTACTTCCTGTAGGGTTTGCACTTCCTTCGTAAGCTGGTGCACCAATACGTGCTTGTTCAATGGCTTGTGCAACATATGCTGCTTGGTCTGCCTTGCTGTGTTTCTTAATCTCAAGTTTCATTTTTATCTCCTATTAAAGTGTGTTGTAGTATTCAGTGGCTGCGAAAGTGAGCAGGGCCAGGGATGTGCTGCTTGTTATCATCCAGATAAACAGTTCCATTTCAGATGGCTCCTGCAAGGTATTGGTTTGCAGCATCAATGCCGAAAAGGCGTCTGATCTTGTCGTAGATTCTCTGACGATGTTGCATGTATTCGAATCCGGTTTCTTCTTTAGGCGCCTTTGTTGCAACTGGGGTTGCTGGCAGCCTAACGATGGTTTGCACTTCTGGTTGCTGCACTGTGATGTTGATATTGATTGTTATGTCCATTGGCATGGTGTCTCCTGTGTTATTGAGTTGGTGTTTCGGTTTGTTGTTGCTTCTTACGCTGTCTGTACGCTTTACCTCTGCAAGAGGATGAGCAATATTCAGCAGTATTCAGATATGTAATGTACTTGATGCCACAATGGGCACAGATTCGCATGACCTTCAATGTGGCCTCCGTATGTGTGTGTTTAGGTGTTTGATGTTTGTGAGTTGCGAACGCTGGCGTGCTACAGACGTAGAAAAGGGCAGATTTTTTAGGTCTGCCCCTTACGCCACCATGCCAGATGACAACTTTGAATTTGTTCCGGTTGTTCGCCAGCAAACCGGGGTACTGCTTGAGGCTTATGGAGAGCCCTGCGGAGAGGAACTCGTATGGTGAAATCGAAAACACCAGACGGGAACATAATTAGAACCAGTAACGAGCAACCTACTGGAGAAGGTCAAGGAAACGTATGAGGACGTTGCTCTGATGTGCCGAGGAGGAACCAGCACAACTTGCTAAAACTGGAGGTGTCAGCAAGAGGAAATTTGGGGAGGGCAGGAAAGTTACAAAAACTTTCTATCCCATCTACTGTAATTATAGCAACTGATTCTCATTCTGTCAATACATATTTCACGTAAGTAGTCAATATCATTATATTAATTGATTTTGCGAAGGCTGATAGGGCGTGGCTATGGCGATTGATTGAGTGTGGATGTAGGCAAGTGGGGCAGATTTCACACAGAGACGATTGGATCCAAGCAGGCGGGTTCAGCGATGAAGTGGACGTTGGTTGATAAGGCCAGATGGTCCCACACGGACAACCGGGGGCCACAAGCAGGCGCCTCAATGGCTTGGATAATGTCTTGAATTGACGGCCTGTCGCGGGGTGGATACGATAAACCCCATATTGCTGCATGCTGGGTGAAGATCATGTCGTAGATCAGTGCCGAGTTCCACGCGACTAGCGTATGCCCCGGGCCTTTGTTCAGACCGGCGAGCATGTCGACCCAACGATCGAACTCCGGCTTCCAGCGACCGCCGTAATAGGTGGTGCGTTCGTAGTTGCGGATACCCTCGGCACTGAGTTTGAGTTCGCGCTCGTACCATTGATCAACCGTGCGATAGGGCACACCGAGGGCTTTCCAGTCTTCCAGGCCGATGGGGTTGACCAGCGCCAGTTGCTCGACCTGTTCGGGGTATTGCAAGGCGTAGCGAGTGGCGAGCATGCCGCCGGTGGAATGCCCCAGCAGGGTGGCTTTCTGGATGCCCAGCGCCTTGAGCAATTGCTGGGTGTTCGTCGCCAGTTGCTGGAAGCTGTACTGATAGTGCGCCGGCTTGCTGGAGGTGCAGAAGCCGATCTGGTCCGGGGCGATGACCCGATAGCCGGCGTCGCTGAGGGCTTTGATCGAGGTGTCCCAGGTGGCGCCGCAGAAATTCTTGCCGTGCATCAGCACCACGCTGCGGCCATTGGCCTTGCCGTGGGCGGCGACGTCCATGTAACCCATTTGCAGGGATTGGCCCTGGGAATCAAAGGCGAAGTGCTTGAGCGTGTAGGGGTAGTCGAAACCTTGCAACTCGGGGCCGTATTGCGGCCCTTCGGCGTGGGCGATGACGGGCAGGACGGCGGTCAGTAACAGGCTGGGTAACCAGCGGGAGAAGGGGCGCGACATCGGAGAGCTCCATGGAAAATCCGCCTATATTGGATCGACACGATTAGGGCGGCATTAATCACAGGCAATCGCCGCCCTTGAAGGTTCAACCCATCCAGCCCAAAGTCGCCAACGCCAGCACGCTGTAGCGGGCGCCTTTGGCCAGGGTGACGATCAGCAGGAAGCGCCCCAGCGGCTCGCGCATGACCCCGGCGACCAGCGTCAGCGGATCGCCGATCACCGGCAGCCAACTGAGCAGCAATGACCAATGGCCGTAGCGTTGGTAATGAAGCCGGGCCTTTTCCAGATGCCGGGGGCTCACCGGAAACCAGCGTCGGTCGTGGAACCGCTCGATCCCGCGCCCCAGCCACCAGTTGATTAGCGAGCCCAGAACGTTGCCGAACGTTGCCACCGCCAGCAGTGCCCAGAGCCAATAGCGATCGCTGAGCAGCAGTCCGACCAGCACGGCTTCGGATTGCAACGGCAGCAGCGTGGCGGCACCGAATGCCGCGAAAAACAATCCGAAGTACGCGCCGGACATCAATGGGCGGGGTAGTCCGCAACCACCACGTCAGTGCCGTCCTTTTTCAGGCCGATGACCTGATAGGCATCGCTCATACCGTCCATTTCCATTCCGGGCGAACCCATGGGCATGCCGGGGGCCGCGACGCCCAGCAGATCGTCGCGTTTGCTCAAGGCCAGGACCTGATCGGCCGGGACATGGCCTTCAACGAATTTGCCATTGATCAATGCGGTGTGGCACGACGCCAGGCGTGGCGGCACGCCGTGCTGTTGCTTGAATTCGCTCATGCTGGCTTCTACGTGGTCATCGACCTTGAAGCCATTGGCCTCCAGGTGGGTGATCCATTTTTTGCAGCAACCACAATTGGCGTCGCGATGAACCTCGATCGGAATGAGGTCGGCGGCCTGGACCAGGGAAGACATGAACAGGGCACTCAGGGCGATCAGACGCAGAGGGTTTCGCATGGGATTCGTCTCGGCTAACGGGCAAAAAACGCATTCTGACCATTTTTATGGGTCAGGCATTCAAGGAGTGTTTCCAGTTGCTACAAGATAGGCCATTCAATGATGGTAGATCAACGCTGTCAGGGAGATGAGGGGGACATTACAAAATTGTCAGCTTGAAATGTCGAGGGTAAGTATTGGTGTTGATATAAACCAACTATCCGCCCTGTACGAAAAGTCTGAAAGACTATTCATCAATTTTCCGAAGTCCAATAAACATGAAGTTTTACAGCATGTATCTGAATTGTACGAAAATTGTTAAAGCGCTGAATTAAAGTTTGGTGGCGTTAGTGCTCCGGCCGATACTTCTGAGCCTCTAACTTGATCAAAAAGAAGGAGTTTTCAATGACTATCGGTTATACCGGCGCCTGGACCCCGAAGGCGGGCCTGTTGGTTCGAGATACCGCCAGCAGATCAAAGCCTGTTCCCCAGAGCGTCAAGGTCAGGCAGATGCTTGACCTGGTGGGCAACAATCCAGTTGAACTGGATACAGTCAAGATGGACAAGATGAAATTGCGCAAGCAGATGAAGGGTTTTGATCCCACTAATATTTCAGTCAAGTCCATGGGCAGTCTCAGTGTCTTACTGAAAGAACGCGGCCTGATCAGTGATGTGACGGCCGTCACGCTGAGTAATGCCGGTGACAAGTTCGACCGGTTTGGCATCAAGGACCCTGATGCGAAGTTCAATGCGCTGGAATATTTCGCGACGCAACTGGAGAACATCCAGAACAACAATTTGAAGGGTAACAAGTACGCCAATTACTTGGTTCCCGAGTTCAAGAAAGCGATCTACGTGCTGCAAAACCTGGAAACTTATGGCAAAAGCAACGGCCCCATGGTGAGGCCGGGCACTGTTCTCTCGGACGAAGCCTGACGCCCTGTTGCCCGGCCCGCCCGGTTCATTGAGCGGGCCGGCGACCCTTAGCGGTCGAGCAGCTTCATGACTTCTTCCGGATAACGCAGGCCAGCGGTGGCATTCGCCGCAAAGACCGCTTCCAGCGCGTGCAGTTCTTCGGCGCTCAGCGTCACCTCCAGAGCGGCCACGTTTTCTTCCAGGTATTTACGTTGCTTGGTGCCCGGAATCGGAATCAGGTAATCACCCTGGGCCAGTACCCACGCCAGCGCCAGTTGGCCCGCCGTCACGCCTTTTTCTGCCGCCAGCGCTTGTACCTGTTGCACCAGCAGCAGGTTTTTCGCGAAGTTTTCGCCCTGAAAGCGCGGGCTGAAACGACGGTAATCGTCGGCCGCGAAATCATCCGGGCTTTTCAACGCGCCGGTCAGAAACCCTCGGCCCAATGGGCTATAAGGCACAAAGGCGACGCCCAGGCGTTGGCAGGCCGCCAGGCAACCGTTTTCTTCCTGATCGCGGCTCCACAACGAGTACTCGCTTTGCAACGCACTGATCGGATGAACCTTGTGCGCTCGTTTCAGGGTCGCCGCCGAGGCCTCGCTCAAGCCCAGATAACGCACCTTGCCGGCACTGACCAGTTCGGCCATGGCACCGACGGTTTCTTCGATGGCCACCTGCGGGTCGATTCGGTGTTGGTAATACAGGTCGAGGGTGTCCACGCCCAGGCGCTTCAACGTGCCGTCGATGGACTGGCGAATGTATTGCGGCCGACCGTTGACGCCACGGGCGGTGGGGTTGGCCGGATCGCGGACGATCCCGAACTTGCTGGCCAGGAACACCTGATCGCGCTTGCCGGCAATGGCCTTGCCGATCAGCTCTTCATTGGTGTGCGGGCCATACATATCGGCGGTATCGAGCAGGTTGACGCCCAGTTCCAGCGCGCGATGCAGGGTGGCCGTGGCTTCGCGGGCGTCGGTGCCGGTGGTGTAGAAATCCGGCAACTGGAGGAGGGGCGTTTGTGTGAAGTGCTGAGGGAAGTGCCGCCACCGGGCATGCCGATGACGGCGCTTTATCCGCCGCACCGCCAGTTATCCCGGCGGGTGCGTGTGTTCGTCGATTGGTTGGTGGAACTGTGCGCCCAGCCGGGCAATGACTTTTACCGAAAGGATTCAGGCTGTTGAGCCACTGTTAACGATGTGGGTAGTAACCTGGTCCGCCATGGTTGGCATAGTGATCGTGATGCCAGCCTCCGTGGGGGAAAACAATGCATCCGCTCAGGGGCAGGATGGCCAGCAGGGGAATCAGCAATGTGATTCGACGCAACATTTGAAAGTCCTCATGGTTATCGCCGCAATGAAGCCAAAACTCTTCATCGGCTGTAACATGAGACCCCGCTTGTAGCCGCTTATCCCCGAAACAGGGTAAGCGCTTGGCATGCGCGTCGATACAAACCGGATACATTTTCAGATTCAGGAACCCGCAATGACTCAGTCGCAACGTTTGAAATACTCGATTCTGATCTCCCTGGTGGTGCTGGGGATCATGTTTGGCCTTTCCTGGTTGCAGAACACCGGCGTCATCAGCGAAAAACTGTTCCAGTACATCGCCATTGGCGTGGCGGTGGTCGTGGTGGTCATCAATGGCGTGATGCGCCGCAAGGTCAAAGCCTGATCATTCGATCATCGGTTACGCAAAATGGCAGCAGCCTGGGGATGCAGGCTGTAGCTCTTGTCGGGGTTGAGGACAATCACGCCTTCGCTGCACAAGCGCTTCAGCACTTCACGCACGCTGAGAAAGGACAGGGGAATATCCAGGTCCAGCAATTGGCTGTGCACGCCACGCACGCCAAGGCTGCGGTCGTTTTCGGCGGCCGTCAGCAGGGCATCGATGACTTTCAGGCGGATCAGACTGGTTCGAAGGCCAAAGCTTTTGAGCAGGACCCTGATCCGCTCGTTGCCGTGGCGATCGGTACGCGGCTCGAATACGCCGACTCCCATGGAAGTACCCTTTGGCGCGTTGCTACCGTCCGTTGGCAGTTGCGAGTTGTACATTGCAAAACTCCTTTCAGAGCCTGATCAGGAAAAAATGGGCGCTCTTACAGCATTAGACGTATGAGCAGCCCGAATCATGAAGGCCCGAATGTAGAAATTTTGTCGCCATCGCGTGATCAACCTGTCAGACCATGGGGCGTTGCGCAGTAATCTCTAAAATTTTTGTAGTGAGCTTCGTCCCTAAAGGGAGGCCCGGTGCGCGTGGGTATGCGCAGCCGCGACCATCGTTTTTTCGATCAGGAGCGAGCGTGATTATTTCCAGCCAGTTAACCAGGTTGAGCATGGTGGGTGTGACTCTGGGGTTGAGCCTGGGGCTGAGCCTTGCGGCGAGCGCGAGCGATACGCCTGCGCAAACGAGCGCCGAGATCCGCCGCACCGGTTTCGGCGTGCCGCACATCCGCGCCGACAACGAGCGAGGGCTCGGCTACGGCATCGGCTATGCCTACGCCCAGGACAACCTGTGCCTGTTGGCCAACGAAATCACTACGGTCAACGGTGAACGTTCGCGGTACTTCGGGCCGGATCAGTTCACCGTCGAAGAGCGCGAGAACCTGGCCAGCGATGTATTTTTCACCTGGCTGAACACTCCGCAAGCCGTCGCCGGTTTCTGGCAGGCCCAGACCCCGCCAGTGCGTGAGTTGGTCGAAGGCTATGTGGCGGGGTACAACCGCTCCTTGAGCGAGCGTCGCGTCCAGGGATTGCCGCCGCAGTGCCAGGGAGATTGGGTGCGCGACATTACCACGTCGGATCTGGTCAAGCTGACCCGGCGCCTGTTGGTCGAAGGTGGCGTCGGCCAGTTTGCCGAAGCCCTGGCTGGTGCCACGCCGCCCCAGGCCGTGGCCCGGGCGTCGAGCGCACAGGCAGCGTTCCAGGTGGTCGCTACGCGGATGCAGCGTTTTGCCCTGGACCGTGGCAGCAACGCCGTTGCGGTCGGCAGCGAGCGCTCTTTCAACGGACGCGGCATGTTGCTGGCCAATCCGCACTTTCCGTGGGTGGGCGGCATGCGTTTTTATCAGATGCACCTGACCATTCCCGGCAAACTGGACGTGATGGGCGCGGCGTTGCCCGGCCTGCCGGTGATCAACATCGGTTTCAATCAACATCTGGCCTGGACCCACACCGTGGATTCGTCCAGGCATTTCACGCTGTATCGCCTGCAGCTCGATCCCAAGGATTCGACCCGTTACCTGCTCGACGGCCAGTCCTTGCCGATGGACAAGCAGACCGTGACCGTCAACGTCAGGCAGGCGGACGGGCAGGTCCGGGCAATTTCCCACGAGGTCTACAGCTCGAAATTCGGTCCGGTGGTGCAATGGCCGGGAAAACTGGATTGGGATCATCAATATGCCTACAGCCTGCGCGACGCCAATCTGGATAACGACCGGGTTCTGCAGCAGTGGTACGCGATGAACCGCGCTGAAAACCTCAAGGATTTCCAGGCTTCGGTGCACGAGATCCAGGGCATTCCGTGGGTCAATACGCTGGCAGCGGACGATCAGGGGCAGACGCTGTACATGAACCTCTCGGTCGTGCCCAACGTCAGTGTCGACAAGCTGGCGCAATGCAGTGATCCGCGCGCTGGCTTGCAGATGATCATTCTCGACGGCTCCAACAGCGCCTGTGCCTGGGACATCGACCCGCAGGCTGCACAACAGGGTATCTATGCAGCGGACAAGTTGCCGCAATTGCTACGCAAGGACTTTGTCCAGCACTCCAACGACTCGGCATGGATGGCCAACCCGGCGCAACCGCTGACCGGCTATTCGCCGTTGATCAGTCAGGACAGTCAGCCACTGGGGCTGCGATCGCGCTTTGCCCTGGACCGTTTGAGCGCGCTGGCCCAGGCCGGCAAGATCGAGGCAGCGGACTTGCAACACATGGTCATGGATGATCGGGTTTATCAAGCCAGTCTAGTGATGCCGGACCTCCTGCAATTCTGCGCGGCGGATCTCGGTACCGATGCCAAAACGCTCGCGCCACTGTGCGCCAGCCTCAAGGCCTGGGACCGCAACGCCAACTTGGGCAGCGGTTTGGGCTTTGTGCACTTCCAGAATGTCATGGAGGCGTTGGAGTCGGTGCCGGACGTATGGCGTGTGGCATTCGATCCGCGGGATCCGCAACATACCCCACGGGGTCTGGCAGTCGATCACCCGCAGGTGGCAAAGGCGCTACGGGCAGCGATGCTGGCTTCGGCTGAACAGGTCAAGGCGGCAGGACTCAAGCCGGACAGTCGCTGGGGCGATATCCAGGTGGTCAGCAGCGGCGGACAACAGACACCGATCCACGGCGGGCCGGGAACGTTAGGGGTCTACAACGCGATCCAGAGCGTACCGCGCAGCGATGGCAAGCGCGAAGTGGTCAGCGGCACGAGCTATCTGCAAGTGGTGACCTTTGACGAAAACGGACCGCAGGCCAAAGGGCTGCTGGCATTCTCGTTGTCCAGCGACCCGGCCTCGAAGTATTCACGGGACCAGACGCAGGCCTTTTCCAGGAAGCAATGGAGCGTGCTGCCTTTCACCGAGCAACAGATCCTGTCCGATCCGGACTATCAGGTGCAGACGATCCGCCGGCAGGATGCAAAAGTGGCCGCGCAGTAAGTAGTGGGGTTTTGCATGAATGCTGAAGGCCGCATCCGCAAGGGTGGCGGCCTTTTCAGCTTTTCGGGGAGATTTGCGGAATCGCGTTGACCACCAGATTGCCGTTCTGGTTACGGGTCAGGTAGACCGGCAGGACCCGAGGCAAGGACTTTACCAGGCCGTTGATCTCTTTGATGTTGTAGATGCCGCCGATATGGATCGAGCCGGTGCTGTGGTCAGCCACCATCAACGGTTTATCCAGGTAGCGATTGATCAAGGGCAGCGCATCGCTCAAGGCCAGATCGTCGAGCACCAGTTTGCCCTGGCGCCAGGCCAGCGAGCTGTCATTGTCATAGGTCTGGCTGATGCGGGGAATGAAGTCGCCGCGGCGATAACTGGCCTGCATCGCCGGGCCAAGGCGCAAACCGTCGCCTTGCAGGTCGGCGTTGCTGCTGACCAGTACCGAACCTTCGATCAGGTTGACTTTGACCTGGTCTTCATACATCCAGACGTTGAATTGGGTGCCGGTCACGCGAATCCGGCCTTCGGCGGCCTTGACCACGAAGGGGTGGCGGGTGTCATGGCTGACCCTGAAGAAGGCTTCGCCTTTATCCAGCGTGACTTGCCGCTGATCCTTGTAGTTGCTGTACGTCAGCTCGCTGCCCAGGTTCAGCTCCACCTGGCTGCCGTCTTTCAACGTGACGGTACGCACATTGTCGGTCGCTTCGAAATGCTGGTACGCGTTCGGTACCCACCCCAGGTGCCAGCCGCCATAACCGGCCAAAGGCAGTGCCAGGGCACATACCGCCGCGGCAATGGCCAGGCGGCGCCACGGGGTTTCGGGTTGGTGGCGAACCAGCGGCACGACGGGTTCGGGACGAGGCAACTCGCCGGCGACATCCCAGATCTCCAGCATCGCTTCGTACTCGAAGGCATGGAGCGGATGTGCATCACGCCATTGCTCGAACGCCTGGCGCTCTTGCTCGGTGCAGTCACTGGCGTGCAGACGCATGCACCAATGCGCGGCAGCATCGGTGATAGCGTCGTATTCGGCTTCCGAAAGTGTGTGGTCGGTCATTGGCCCTTCCTGATTTCCTGCATTCTAACCTTGGGGGAAGTCTGCGAGAACATCAGTCATGGCATTTAACCATCAATGTGTTGTTTTTTTTCAACGCATCGCCTTTGGAACATCTGTTGTCGAATAAACAGTATCCATAGGGTGCGTGAAAAAAACATCAAGTCAAACACCGTTGTGCTGCGCAGACCCGGGGATCTGCGCGTTGTTACGCCGCGGTCAGGTTTCAGCGGTCGGAGTGACCGGCACCGGGTCCAGTTGCCGGCCCATTTCGCAGATCAAAAAGGCGATCGAGTCGGCATTGTGCAAAATGACGTCGGTTCGGAACTTCGATTCCTGCCTGTTTAAAAAAGCTTCCCGTGCCTTATCCATGGTCTGGCTGCCCGTCAGCCGTAGAATGGCCTTGCCAATGTGATAAGAATCCGGAATCGAATCCAGGCTGATCCAGGATTGCAGGCCACTGTTCCAGCGTGCGAACAGTTCCTCTTTCGGCGTTTTCATCGATAAGGCTTCTCGCTGGAAATCCAGCTGAGACTGTTTCTTTGCCGCGCCATAGCCGGTGACCGACGCTACCAGATCGCTGAACGGCAGCCTGGCCTCAAGGTATGCAATGTCAACGGCCCCGGAAAACAAATGAGCGAATTCGTGTATCAGGGTCGCGGCCTGGCTGTGGCCGTCGACATCGAAGGGCTGTGTCAGGCTGGATTTGTACCAGTCGAGTTGTTGATTGAAGAATTTTTCCGTGAAATGGACATTGCGCTGTAGATCCTTGTCCACGACAAACGCGATGAGGTTGTCCTTCGGGTCCCGACTTGAACCCACGATAAAGCGTTGCGAGTTCATCCAGTCTTCATCGGGATCGACCAGCGCGTTGCAGACGGGGACGATGGCCTGTTTGATTTTTTCGAGCAGTGCTTTGTCGACCTGACCAACATCAAAGAACTGTTTGAGGAAGGTATCGAGCCGTGTGCCCGGGAGGAGTTTCCTGAGTTGCACCAGATTGTGCAGGCTGTTGAACGCATAATAACGAGCCATGTCGATGGCCTGCACGATCATGCGGGCTTTAGCGGGATGCTTTGCCCGGATTTCGTCCATCCCCCGGGCCTCGATGTTCAGGACCGCCCGCGCAACATAGGCGTTGGCATACTGATTGTGCATTTTCGAGACGACTTTGCCGAAGTGAACGGTGTGGAAATCCGGGTCGATGACCAATTGTTTGTCAGGAGTAGTCGTTAACACGGGGCCTTCTTCCTTGCCTTTGATCGTTCTCCAGACCGCTCCGGTCTTGTTCACGCCGTACACCTTTCCGGCAATGGCGGCATAGGTTTTCTTGCTGCCCGCGTCCACATAGGTGCCGTCAGTGCTGTTTTTCGCCAGGTCCTTGAGTTCAACCGTGGTTTCGAACGGTTGCAGCCGGGTGCGCATTGCTGCTGTCGACCGAATCTTCGACCAGGGTTGAGCGATCACGGGGGTGACAACCGGTGGAGCAACGGCTTCGCCGGTTTCCTGGGCGCTTTCGCCCCATCCTTCAAGTGACAGCCGGCCCAATGACAGGATTTGCGCCGCCCCGGCAATAAACTCGCGCAACGCGGTCATCCAGTGATGGTCCTGCAAGGCTTCGGCCGAATTGAGGGCATCCTTGTAGGCTTTCCAAAGAAACTGCACGTATGCGAGTTTGCCCGGCAGCAGGCTTGAAATGCGCTCGATGCCGGCACCGAACAGGTGTTTAACGGCCTCCCAGTCCGACTGACCGCTAGCGTGTGACTGGCTGGCGAGCATCTTCACCAACAGTTGGGTGTTGTCATGGAACAAATGGGTGAGCAGGTTGCCGCCGATGGGGTTGGACGCAAGGGTGATTTCGCTTGACTGGCCGACGGTGGACTCCAACAGGTTGCGAAACACCGTTTGCTCACTGTCCGGCAGGCGACGTATCAACATGTCCTGCAATGGCCCCGGTGTGTTGAGTGCCGAAACAACGCTGGCCTCATTGTCGAACTCAACGAAGGGTGAACCACCCGGGTGGTAAGGGGCATAGAGGATTTGTGGGCCTGCCTTGCCCGTGCCTGGACCAATCAGGTACAGGCCCAGCGCCTTGACGGCGGCGGCACCGGTTGTCTTGATCAGTTCCAATGGTCGGGCAATGGCGTGAGCACCTTCTACGGTCGCCCGGGCGATGGCGTCCGGCATGTCGAATACTTGCCGAAGCAAATCGAAAGCGCTGTCGGAAAGCCGTTGCTGCAGTTTCAGTTCGTGCGCGTGTTGCAGCAGTTGCCAGGGCAGTTGCTTGACGAAGCGCAACATCCTGCTTTCGACGTCGGCCGCTTGATTCGACAAGCTGTCCGTGACCTGTTTGGCGTAGTTCTGCGCAATGTCCAGTGATCGCAACAGTTGGCGGACAGCCGCCTGATCCAGACTCCGGGGCAGCGTTTGAGTGGTTCCCGACCCGACCTTGAACCCTGTGCCTTGCGCAATGTTGATGTGCTGCAAGGCGAACTCGGTGAGGCTCCGGGCGGGGCCGACCAGGGCCAGGTCCGGGGTGATTTCGATATTGTCAGGGTCCAGCGCTGTTGCGGGGAAGCGGCTTGCGAGCAACGATTTCAGTGTTTCATGCACATACGACTTGAGGGGTTTGGTCCCGTGTAAATAGTCTTTGTCCTCAACAACGCTGTGGCGGTATTGCTCCAGCAGTTCAAGGTGCAGTCGCTGCTCTTGCAGCGGAGCCATTCCCAGCCAGGCGGGCAGGGACTGCTGCTGGCTGATCGCCCGGGCAATCGACGTGGCTCTTCCCAGGTTGGTGTTGAGGACCGTTGTGGTCAGGTCTTCAAGGGCTTTTTTCTGCTTCGTGTCGCTCAGGTCGAAAGTACGTACGTGTTCGCAGCGAGCCAAAAAGTGCTCGATGGACGATTGCGCGACCCGTTCCAACACAGACCCTTCAATCAGCCGCAACGGTCCCAGTGAGTAGCGTTGGTGAAAGACGCGCTGGGCCGGGGTCAGGTTTTCCAGCAGCGCCAGGCGTTGCTGCGGCTCGAGCAGGCGGCGGTTCAGTTCCAGCCGTGCACGACTGATGGTGTCAAAGACTTCCAGGCCCTCGGCGGGCGTCCACAGGATCGTCCGGCCGGAATGCGAGGGATCGAGTCCGCCACGCTCGGTCACGAGTAGACAATGGGCCAGGGGCAGGACATCCTGCTGGCCGGAGCGCTCCAGCGTCAACGAGTAGGCATCGGGGCGGAAACCCTTGAGTGACAGGCGGTTTTGTCGGTCGGGCTGGTCCGGGTTGAAGACTGTTTCGACAATGGCCCGATCCGCATCCCGCAGTGTTGCGCCAAGCACCCGCAGGCTGGCCTCGCCACGCAGGCCAACGGCAAGTGCATGGGCCAGGCGGGGTTTCATGTTTTCCAGATAGACCCGTTGCAAGGCCAGAGTCGCAACCGGTTGTGCTGCAAAATCCGCGTTGATCAGAGTTTCGATGTCGCGGAAGGTTTTGACGAAAGCTGCCGCTGTATCGGCCAGCACGGTGGAGGGATGCTGATTGCCGGATAACACGGGGCGTGTGCTCCAGCGTCCGCCGGCATCCAGCGTCAGCAGTCGCTCGCTGATCATCGAGCGGATATCCAGCGCCTTGTCGAACAGGGCGTGGATGTCCACGTTGCCGTCACTGTGACGGAACACCTGCAGGGCATATTCCATGTTCTGCCGTTGCTTGCTGATGATCCCGTCGAAGAGCTTGGGGAAGATCGCGCCGCCAATCACTTCCCCGGTCACCTTCGGCCGGTCAAAACCAATGAAACGCTGGCGTTCATCCAGGCTCAGCAGACCATAGAGTTCATCCTCATGACCGGCCGCACTGAACTTGCTCAGCACCGTATCGCTCAAGTCCTGATAGTTCTCGAGCACCTGCAGGCCTGCGGTGGGCGTGTAGAGAAACGCATTGCCGGCGCTGACCATCAGTGAGCCGGCCAACTCTACATAGTTGGCCTGGTACTCCCACAGACGCACGGTTTCGACCGTCATAGCTTTGTTCGTCCGGCTGGCCGTCGAGATCAACGCGTGCAAGTCCTGGCTTTGCTCAGGGGTGATGATCCCGGCTTCGCGCTTGAGCAGCAGTTGTACCCTCGCCTGGTCGGCGATGGCCTGGCCGAAGAACTGGCGACGCGATGCACCTTCGGTGCTCGCCGCAGCCCAGTAACCTTCGAGCTGCCCGATCAGCAGGCCGATCAGTTGGCGCGAGATTGTCGTGACGGCTGTTTCCCAGAGTGGCTGGTCGGCTTTTGCCGGGGACTTTCCCGGATGGGAAAATTCATGGGACTGCCCGGATGGCCAACGCTGATGGCGATAGTGCAGGAGTACCGCGTCACTCAGGGAAAGGGTGTTGACCCAGCGTCGCGCCGGATGGCTTTCGCCCGCATTTTCTGGCGTTGTAGCCAGGTAGAAGTTCACTTGGGTCCGGCTCTGATCTAGACCGGGAAACGACGCCGCCAGACGTTGACTCAGCAATGTGTCGAGCAGAGAGGTCAGGGACGGCAGCGCTTTCAATTCGTCGAGCAGGGCCTGGTCGTTAAGTTGCTGCTGGGTGGAGAGGGTGTTGCGCTGGTCTTCGAACACGTCCCCGTCGATGGTTTGAAAGTCCAGTTCGATGTCGGTGGCGCCCACCACGGCCTTGCGTTGAGACAGCGCCATGAAGGCCAGCAGGTCGTCGTCTTCACCGGCCGCTTTGAGTTGCGTCACCAGCTGTTCGGTCAGGGCCGTACGGTCGGCGAACTTTTTTATTCCCGCGTACGGGGTGTAGAGAATCACGCCATTGTCATCGGGCGTCGCAGTCAGCAAAAAACTGCCGGCCAGCGCCACGGGTTCCAGTCCAGGGATTTTCAGCAGGATTTTCTTCGCCAGCATGGGCGGCGTCTGCTCGTCGCGCAGTGCCTGGGTGGCCAGTTCGATATGGCTGAACCATTCGAAGTCCCTTCGCGTCAGCCCGTGGGTTTGGCCAAGTTCTCTCCAGAGACCGCGCAACGTCAGCGCCTCGGGGAAAAACAGCGGAGTTAATGGTGTAGACATCGTCGAGTCTCGTTCTAGGTGCCACTCAAAGGCGCCTGTGGATTGAGCATCGAGACTAAAAGCCGGTGCGTTGACGCGGGTGGTAAATAGATAACGCACGGGTCGCGGGCGTTTGTGACAGGGATATACCTCATCGACCCTGAGCGAAAGGTTGACAGGCCGCACGCCGCGCGTTGTTAATCGGCGGGTCTTTGTACGCTGTTGTTCCCTCCAATAATCAGTCTGGAGCTTCAGATGTCTGCGCCACACGATCACGCCTCTACCGCGGTCCCGTCACACCTGTCACTCGAAGCGCTGAGCGCTTTGCTGGAGAAGATTTTTCTGCGTCACGGCACGTCGGCCGAGGTTGCCCGGGTGCTGGCGCAAAACTGCGCCGGTGCCGAGCGCGACGGCGCGCACAGTCACGGGGTATTCCGCATTCCTGGTTATGTTTCGACGCTGCAAAGCGGCTGGGTCAATGGCCAGGCCGTTCCGCTGGTCGAAGATGTGGCTTCAGGGTTTGTGCGGGTCGATGCCAATAACGGTTTTGCGCAGCCGGCCCTGGCGGCGGCACGCGAGTTACTGGTGCAGAAGGCCCGAAGTGCCGGCATCGCGGTGCTGGCGATCCGTAACTCGCACCATTTCGCGGCCTTGTGGCCGGATGTCGAACCCTTCGCTGAAGAGGGCCTTGTGGCATTGAGCGTGGTCAACAGCATGACCTGCGTGGTGCCCCACGGTGCCGACCGGCCGCTGTTCGGCACCAACCCGATTGCCTTCGCTGCACCGCGGGCCGAGGGCGGGCCGATTGTCTTCGACCTGGCCACCAGCGCCATTGCCCATGGCGATGTGCAAATTGCCGCCCGCGAGGGTGAACGCTTGCCGGAAGGGATGGGCGTAGACAGCCTCGGCCAGCCGACCACGGACCCGAAGGCGATTCTCGAGGGCGGCGCGTTGCTGCCTTTCGGCGGGCACAAGGGCTCGGCGTTGTCGATGATGGTCGAGTTGCTCGCGGCGGCACTGACCGGTGGCAATTTTTCCTTCGAGTTCGACTGGAAGAACCACCCTGGCGCCAAGACCCCCTGGACTGGTCAATTGCTTATCGTGATCGATCCGGACAAGGCGGCGGGGCAAAGCTTTGCCGAGCGCAGCCAGGAACTGGTGCGGCAAATGCACGGTGTCGGCCTGAAGCGTTTGCCGGGTGACCGGCGTCATCATCAACGCGCTAAGTCGCAGGTCAATGGCATTGAGCTGGATGCCAAGACACTGGCGAACTTGCGGGAGCTGGCGGGGGAGTGATCCGTTAGATACGCCGCAACCCCCTGTGGGAGCGGGCTTGCTCGCGAAGGCGGTGTGTCAGCCAATATCCAGGTTGCTGACACACCGCTTTCGCGAGC
>NZ_JBXAOQ010000014.1:0-130727 GCF_058802985.1 Pseudomonas sp. GW822-FHT01E03 | reverse complement strand
TCCGAAACCCCTATCTGCGTATGCAGGTAGGGGTTTTGTTTTTGGCGTCCCTGTAGGCGCGAGCCCGCTCGCGAAAACCCGCGAGCGCCGCGGGGTGTCAGGTTTCCCGCGTCATCATTGGCGTTCTTCGCGAGCGAGCTCGCTCCTACAATGAAGCCAATCGCCTTCAATGCTAAAGTCGTCCCTCGAATTTGTATTATCCAAGGAAGCCTTTATGCCGGACGCGATGTCCCTCAGTGCTGGTTTTATGGTGGTTCACGGCAACCGCCTGGACGAGTTGCGCAGCCTGGTGGTCAGCTGGATGCGACGCTACCCGCTGGCTCCCCTGGAGAACGAAATCGCGTTGGTGCAAAGCAATGGCATTGCCCAATGGCTGAAGCTGGCACTGGCGGAAGACTCTGAAGAAGACGACATGGGAGGCTGCGGCATCGCTGCCGCCATCGACGTGCAGTTGCCCGGCAGCTTCATGTGGCAGCTCTATCGCATGGTCCTTGGCCGTGACGAAATTCCGGTCAAGTCCCTGCTCGATAAAGCCCCACTGACCTGGCGTCTGATGCGCCTGCTGCCGCAGTTGATCAATCAGCCGCACTTCGAGCCGCTGCAGCGTTTCCTGACCCATGACACCGATCTGCGCAAGCGCTATCAATTGGCTGAGCGTCTGGCGGATCTGTTCGACCAATACCAGGTGTACCGAGCCGACTGGCTCGAAGACTGGGCGGAAGGTCGCCATCAAACAAGAAACGCCAGGGGTGAAGCCAAACCCCTGACCCCGGCCAATTGCTGGCAGGCAGAGCTATGGCGCGCACTCTTGCTGGATGTGGGAGAAGAAGGCATGGCGCAAAGCCGTGCCGGTGTCCATCAGCGATTTGTCGAGCGTATCAACCATCTCGAAGCAGCCCCCAAGGGTTTACCCTCGCGAGTGATCGTTTTCGGGATTTCTTCGCTACCTGCTCAAGCCCTGGAAGCACTAGCAGGACTGGCACGGTTCAGTCAGGTTTTGCTGTGCGTACATAACCCGTGTCGTCACCATTGGGCAGACATCGTCGCCGATAAAGACCTGTTGCGGCATCAATACAAGCGTCAGGCCCGCAAAAGCGGCATGCCGGTAGTGATCGATCCGCAAACCCTGCATCAGCATGCGCACCCGTTGCTGGCCGCATGGGGCAAGCAGGGGCGGGACTATATCAACCTGCTCGACAGTTATGACGATCCCAACAGCTATCGTTCGGCATTCCGCGACGGGCGCATCGACCTGTTCAGTGACGGTCAGCCGCTGAATGTGCTCAACCAGTTGCAGGATGACATCCTCGAGTTGCGCCCCCTCAACGAGACTCGGGAGCGTTGGCCGGCTATCGATCTGCAGCAGGACGAATCGATCCGTTTTCACATCGCCCATAGCGCCCAGCGAGAAGTCGAGATCCTCCACGATCAACTGCTCGCGCGCTTCAGCGCCGACCCGACATTGCGGCCCCGAGACATCATCGTGATGGTCCCGGACATCGACAGCTACGCACCGCATATTCGTGCCGTGTTTGGTCAGCTTGACCGCCAGGATCCTCGCTTCATTCCGTTTACCCTGGCTGACCAGGGCCAGCGTGGTCGCGATCCATTGCTGATTGCTGTAGAGCACCTGCTCAAGCTGCCTGACAGCCGATTTCCCGTCAGTGAGATTCTCGATCTGCTGGACGTCCCGGCACTGCGCGCTCGCTTTGGTGTCGAGGAGCGTGACCTGCCGACGCTGCACCGTTGGATCGAAGGTGCCGGTATTCGCTGGGGCATGAATGCCGAGCAACGTGCCGGGCTCGGGCTACCCAACGAACTGGAGCAAAACAGCTGGCGCTTCGGATTGCGACGGATGTTGCTCGGTTATGCCGTTGGCAGCGCCGATGCTTATGAGGGTATCGAGCCCTACGACGAGATCGGTGGTCTGGACGCTGCGCTCATCGGTCCGCTGGTTGCGTTGCTGGACGCGCTGGAAGTGGCTCACCACGAGCTCTCTCAACCGGCATCGCCAGGGCAATGGGGCTTGCGCTTGCAGGCGTTGGTGCAGTTGTTCTTCCTTGCCGGTAACGAACACGATGACTACTTGCTGGCCCAGCTCGAAGAGCTGCGTGAGACCTGGCTCGAGACCTGCGAATCCGTCGGGTTGCAGGATGAGTTGCCGCTGACCGTCGTCCGTGAAGCCTGGCTTGCAGGTCTGGATCAGGGCCGTTTGTCCCAACGTTTTCTGGCCGGTGCGGTCAACTTCTGCACCTTGATGCCCATGCGCGCTATCCCGTTCAAACTGGTGTGCCTGCTGGGCATGAATGACGGCGATTATCCACGGGCGCAACCGCCGCTGGATTTCGATCTGATGGGCAGTGATTACCGTCCGGGTGACCGCTCCCGGCGCGAAGATGACCGCTACCTGTTACTGGAAGCCTTGTTGTCGGCACGGGACCAGCTCTACATCAGTTGGGTGGGTCGCAGCATCCGCGATAACAGCGAGCGGCCTGCCTCGGTGCTGATCGGCCAGTTGCGTGACCACTTGGCCAGCGGTTGGCGAATGCTGCAAAGCGACGAGGATCTGCTGGAAGCCATGACCCGGGAACACCCATTGCAACCCTTCAGTGCTCGCTACTTTCACGAAGGCGATGACTCGTTCAGCTACGCCATCGAATGGCAGGTCCTTCATCAAGCGGCAGAGCAGCAGCCAAGCGCCGAAGTGCTCGGGCCCCACGTTCAGGACGAACCACTGAGTCTCGGTCAACTGCAGGATTTCCTGCGCAATCCGGTACGGCACTTTTTCAGCCAGCGACTGAAGGTCTTCTTCGAGGCGGCAGAAGTGCCGTTGGCCGATGAAGAGCCCTTTGTCCTGGATGCGTTGCAGCGTTACAGCCTCAGCGACCGTTTACTCGAAGCGGCGCTGGCAGATCCTGGAAATACCGGGCAGGCACTGGAGGATCAGGCGAAGCGTTTGCAGAACAGCGGGCTGCTGCCGATGGCCGGATTCGGTGAGTGCCTGCAACGTGAGTTGATCGAGCCATTGCCTGACTTGCTGCAACGCCACCAACAGCTCCTGGCGTTGTGGCCAACACCGCTGAGCAGCGCGTTGCCCGTCAGTCTTGAGCTGCAAGGCCTGCACATCGAGGGCTGGCTCGGCGGCCTGCATCAGCGTGCTGATGGTGGTTTGTTGTCTGTTACAACGATCCCCAACAGCATCGGCTCGATCAAGTCGCGCAAATGGCATCGACTGACACGCCCTTGGGTCAATCATCTGATGGCTTGTGCCAGTGGCATGGCGTTGACCACTGCATTGGTGGCCAGCGATGACAGCCTGTTGCTCGGTCCGCTGGACCAGTCCACTGCGCGGAAAATTCTCGGTGATCTGTTGATGGCCTGGCAGTCGGGGATGCGCCAGCCTCTGCCGATCGCGGTCAAGACAGCCTTCGCGTGGTTGGGGCAAACCGACCCGGTCAAGGCCGAGGCCGCTGCGCGCAAGGCCTATGAAGGCGACGGGCAGACGACGGACGGAGAGCGTCGCGAAAGCCCGGCACTCGCTCGCCAGTTCGCCGATTACGATGCCTTGGTCGCCGACGAGACGTTCCCCCAGTGGTGTGACGCGCTCTATCGCCCGCTTCTTGAAGCGCCCTGGCGCTCCCTGTCCAGCGAGGAGTCGCGCTGATGAGCACGAAGACACCTTTGGCCCTGGCATTCCCGCTCCGTGGCAGCCAGTTGATCGAAGCCAGCGCCGGGACCGGCAAGACGTTCACCATTTCCGCGTTGTACCTGCGTCTGGTGCTTGGCAACGGCGGGGAGGACAGTGGTTTCGGGCGTGAGCTGTTGCCGCCGCAGATCCTCGTCGTGACGTTCACCGACGCCGCTACCAAAGAGCTGCGCGAACGCATTCGCACGCGGCTCGCCGAGGCTGCACGCTTTTTTCGCGATGAAACACCAGCCCCCGACAGCCTGATTGCCGAGTTGCGTGATCAGTACTTGCCCGAGCAATGGCCCGGATGCGCAAACCGCCTGGATATCGCCGCTCAGTGGATGGACGAGGCGGCGGTGTCGACCATCCACAGTTGGTGCCAGCGCATGTTGCGCGAGCACGCATTCGACAGCGGCAGCCTGTTTACCCAGACCCTGGAAACCGACCACAGCGACTTGCTGGGGGAAGTCCTGCGCGATTACTGGCGGCTGTTCTGCTACCCGATGCAAGGTGACGCCTTGAATTGGGTGCGCAGCAATTGGGGCGGACCGGCGGCGCTGCTGCCGCGGATTCGTGCACTGTTCGCCAGCGAGCGGGATACCCTTGAAGGGAAAGAACCCGCCGAAGTGATTTCGCAATGCTTGCAAGAGCGAAGGGCGGCCCTGATCGAACTCAAGAAGCCCTGGCTGCAGTGGGCGGACGAGTTGCTTGCGATCTGTCAGCAAGGCGTTGCCAGCAAGGCTGTCGACGGTCGCAAGATGCAGGCACGCTATTTCGAGCCCTGGTTTGAAAAGATCAAAGCCTGGGCCGAAGACGAATCCCTCGAGCAACTGGATATCGGCACCGGTTTCACGCGCCTGACCCCTGATGGCATGGCCGAAGCCTGGAAGGGCGAAGCACCTCGACATCCGGGGCTCGATGCGATGGCCGGGCTCAAGGCCTGTCTCGATGGGCTGCCAACGCCTGATGCCGCCGTACTGCAACATGCGGCCCGCTGGGTCGGGGCACGATTCGAGGAGGAGAAACGCCGCCGCGCGGAAATGGGTTTCGACGACATGTTGCTGCGCCTTGATGCGGCCTTGCAGTCCGATGGCGGCGAGCGACTGGCAACCCTGATTCGCGAGCAGTTTCCGGTGGCACTGATCGATGAATTCCAGGACACCGACCCGGTGCAATACCGGATCTTCGAGAGCATCTACCGCATTGAGGAGAACAGCCCCGAGTGCGGCCTGTTCCTGATCGGCGACCCGAAACAGGCGATCTACGCTTTTCGCGGCGCCGACATCCATACCTACTTGCGCGCCCGCCAGGCCACCACTGGCCGCCTGCACACCCTGGGCACCAACTTCCGCTCAAGCCATGGCATGGTCAACGCGGTGAACCATGTGTTCGCGCGCGCCGAAGCCCGTGAGTCAGGACGCGGCGCGTTCCTCTTTCGGGAGAAGAATGGCGACAACCCGGTTCCGTTCACGCCGGTTGCCTCCCAGGGCCGCAAAGAAGTCTTGCGCATCAATGACCAGGCAATCCCTGCCTTGAACATCTGGCACTTGTCGGCCGAACAACCGTTGTCCGGTGCGGTGTACCGGCAACATCTGGCGGCTGCCTGCGCCAGTGAAATCACGGCATTGCTCAATGGTGGGCAGCAGGGGCAAGCGGGATTCACCCAGGACGGCAAAGCCTTCAGGGGCCTGCTACCGGCGGACATCGCCATCCTGGTGCGCGATGGCAAGGAGGCGCAGGCGGTTCGTGCGCAATTGGCCGCCCGTGGTGTGCGCAGTGTTTATCTGTCGGACAAGGACTCGGTGTTCGCCGCCCAGGAGGCGCATGACGTGCTGACCTGGCTCAAGGCCTGCGCCGAGCCGGACGTCGAGCGACCGCTGCGGGCTGCGTTGGCCAGCATCACGTTGAACCTGTCGTTGACGGAACTCGAGCGTCTGAATCAGGACGAGTTGGCCTGGGAGTCCCGGGTCATGCAGTTCCGGGGCTATCGCGAAGTCTGGCGCAAACAGGGCGTACTGCCGATGCTGCGACGCTTGCTGCACGACTTCCGTCTGCCCCAGGCGTTGATCGCCCGCAGTGATGGCGAACGCGTTTTGACCAACCTTCTGCACCTTTTCGAACTGCTGCAACAAGCCGCCGCTGAACTCGATGGCGAGCAAGCCTTGATCCGGCATTTGTCCGAGCATCTGGCGCTGTCCGGGCAGGCTGGCGAAGAGCAGATCCTGCGTCTGGAAAGTGATGAGCAATTGGTCAAGGTCGTGACCATCCACAAGTCCAAAGGCCTTGAATACCCCTTGGTGTTCCTGCCGTTCATTTGCTCGGCTAAGCCGGTGGATGGCAGCCGTCTGCCGCTGCACTACCACGATGAATCCGGCAATGCCCAAGTCACGTTGAAGCCGACGGCAGAATTGATTGCCCTGGCTGACGATGAGCGTCTGGCCGAGGATCTGCGCTTGCTCTATGTCGCCCTGACCCGGGCGCAACACGCCTGCTGGCTGGGGGTGGCCGACCTCAAGCGTGGCAACAACAATGGCTCGGTGCTGCATCTGTCGGCATTGGGTTATCTGTTGGGCGGCGGTGCGCCATTGGCCGAGTCCCCGGCGTTGCAGCGTTGGCTGCAGGATCTGCAACAGGACTGCCCGGCGCTGGCGTATGCCGAGATGCCTGAAGCAACAGCAGAGCATTATCAGCCTCCACAAAACGATGCGGCGCTGCTGGTTCCGCGGGTTCCGAAACGCAAGGCCAGTGAAAACTGGTGGATCGCTTCCTACAGCGCGTTACGCATTGGCGACACCCTGAGTGTCGGCACGGACGAGGCGCCGGAGAGCCCGCAGGCGCAAAAACTGTTCGATGACGAACGCCTCGATCCGCAGGCCCCCAGGGAGGTGGTTGCCGGTGGTGGCGATATCCATCGCTTCCCGCGCGGCCCGAATCCCGGCACCTTCCTCCATGGCCTGCTCGAATGGGCGGGGGGCGAGGGTTTTGATGCAGCACCACACGAGGTGATCGACGCCATTGCCCGTCGCTGCAACCGTCGAGGCTGGGAGGGCTGGATCAGCACCTTGAGTGACTGGCTGCAGCATCTGCTCAAGTCGCCGTTGCAACTGGGCGCCGGTCAGGCACCGGTGGTATTCGGCCAGTTGACGCAGTATCAGGTCGAGATGGAGTTCTGGTTCGCCAGCCATAAGGTCGATGTGCTCAAGCTCGATGCGCTGGTGTGCCAATACACCCATAACGGCGTGGCCCGGGTGGCCGCGGAACCGGTGTTGCTCAACGGTATGTTCAAGGGCTTCATCGACCTGACGTTCGAACATGACGGCCGCTATTACGTTGCCGACTACAAATCCAACTGGCTCGGCGTCGATGATGCGGCCTATACCGCGCAGGCCATGGAACAATCGATTCTCGACAACCGTTATGACCTGCAATACGTGTTGTACCTGTTGGCCCTGCACCGCCAGCTCAAGGCGCGGCTCGCCGATTACGACTACGACCGGCATGTCGGCGGTGCGTTGTACCTGTTTTTGCGCGGTACGCGTGCGGCCAGCCAGGGTGTGTTTTTCGCCCGCCCGCCAAGAGAGCTGATCGAGCGTCTGGACAGGTTGTTCCAGGGCAAGCCAGAGCCCAAGGCCGAACCCGCTTGGGAACAGGGAGTACTGTTATGAGTCGCACATTCGCCGATTTGTTGCCCACATCGCTGGCAGCCGAAAGCCTGGTCGATCTGGCGCCGCTGAGTCGTGCCGACGACTTGCTGTTGTTGCTCACGCGTTGGGTCGAGCGTGGCTGGTTGCGCGCGCTGGACAAAGCCTTTGTGGCGTTTCTACATGAACTGGCGCCGGAGGATGATCCGTTGGTGTTGCTGGCAGCCGCGCTGACCAGCCACCAATTGGGTCACGGGCATGTCTGCCTCGACCTGTTCGAGACACTGAAAGAACCGGACTTCGCCCTGTCGCTGCCACCCGAAGGTGACGTGCAAGGCGGCGCGATGCTGTTGCCCTCGCAATTGCTGGGATCGCTGGACGGTGCTCATTGGTGCAAGGTGCTGGCCGCCAGCAACCTGGTCGCACTGGCTGCTGACAGTCGTGACAACGTGCGTGACCGGCCTTTGGTTTTATCGGGCAAACGCTTGTACCTGCGCCGCTATTGGGCCTACGAGCGGCGAATCGACCTTTCGTTGCGCGAGCGTCTGACGGAACACGAATCCACGCCGATCGACTTGCTCCAGCGTCTCACCGGGTTGTTTGGTCCTGCCCGACCTGGTGACGTGATCGACTGGCAGAAGCTGGCCTGCGCCCTGGCGACGCGTAGCGCCTTCAGCATCGTGACGGGGGGGCCGGGAACCGGCAAGACCACCACCGTCGTGCGCTTGCTGGCGTTGCTCCAGGCGCCGGCGGTCGAGGCTGGCATGCCCCTGCGCATTCGTCTCGCCGCACCGACCGGCAAGGCCGCGGCGCGTCTGACAGAATCCATCAGCCAGCAAGTCCGGACCTTGAAGGTTACGGAGGACGTCCGGGAAAAGATTCCGTCCGACGTCACCACCGTTCACCGCCTGCTCGGCAGCCGGCCCGGGACTCGTCATTTCCGGCACCACGCGGGCAATCGCCTGCCGCTGGATGTGTTGGTGGTGGACGAGGCCTCGATGATCGACCTGGAAATGATGGCCAACCTGCTCGACGCCTTGCCCGCCCATGCGCGCCTGGTGCTGTTGGGGGACAAGGATCAACTGGCTTCGGTAGAAGCCGGTGCGGTACTGGGGGATCTGTGTCGCGACGCCGAGGCTGGCTGGTACAGCCCGCAGACGCGCCAGTGGCTGGAAGCCGTCAGCGGCGAGAGTTTGCAGGCCAGTGGATTGCAGGAGGACACGCAGGGCGCTCATCCATTGGCCCAACAGGTTGTGATGTTGCGCCATTCCCGGCGATTCGGTGAGGGCAGTGGTATTGGTCAACTGGCTCGTTGGGTCAACCAGCAGCAACCCGAAGAAGCACGCAGGTTGTTGTCTGCGCGAAGCCATGACGATGTGTACTCCTTGTCTCTCAAGGGAGAGCAGGACCGCGCTCTGGAGCGCCTGCTTCTCGACGGTCATGGTGAGGAACCGCAGGGTTATCGGCACTACCTGAGCCTGCTGCGCAATCAGCGCCCAGCGCTCGATTGTCCGTTGGAAGATTCACGCTGGGCCGACTGGGCCCGGGAGGTGTTGCAAGCCTTCGACGCGTTCCAGTTGTTATGTGCCGTGCGCAAGGGGCCGTGGGGTGTGGAGGGCTTGAACCAGCGAGTGACGGACGCCTTGCTAAGGGCACGCCTGATCGACAGTGACCAGCAGTGGTACGAAGGCCGTCCGGTTCTGATGACCCGCAATGACTACGGCCTGGGTTTGATGAACGGCGATATCGGCATCGCCCTCAAGCTTCCGGAGCGTGAGGGCCCCGAGGCCGGCAAGCAGGTTCTGCGTGTCGCCTTTCCGCGCAATGACGGCCAGGGTGGCGTGCGCTTTGTCCTGCCGAGCCGGCTCAATGATGTCGAAACCGTGTACGCCATGACCGTGCATAAATCCCAGGGCTCGGAATTTGCCCACACCGCGTTGATTTTGCCAGACGCCTTGAACCCCGTGCTGACCAAGGAACTGATCTACACCGGGATCACCCGGGCCAAGAACTGGTTCACCTTGATCGAGCCCCGCACAGGGGTGTTCGAAGAGGCGGTGAGGCGCAAGGTCAAGCGCTTGAGCGGGTTGATGCTGGGGCTCGGCGCCGACTAGTCGGCGAACAGCATCTCCCGGCTTTCACCCATCAGCAGTCCCTGATTGCGCTCGGTCACCTCGCGGATGTAATCCCACAACAGGGTGATCCGCTTGAGCTTGCGCAGATCTTCCCGGCAGTACATCCAGAACTGTCGGGTGATATTGATTTCCTGCGGCAACACCGGCAGCAGGCGAGGGTCCTGAGTGGCAAGGAAGCACGGCAGGATCGCCAGTGAGCGTCCTTGCTGCGCGGCCACAAATTGCGCGATCACGCTGGTGCTGCGCAGGTTGGCGCTGGCGCCGGGCAATACGTTGGCCAGGTACAGCAGCTCCGAGCTGAACGCCAGGTCGTCGACGTAACTGATAAACGAATGTTTGGCCAAGTCTGCCGGTCGGCGGATCGGCGGGTGGTTGTCCAGATAGTCCTGGGTTGCGTACAGCTGCAATCGGTAGTCGCACAGTTTGCAGCAGACGTACGGTCCATGCTCCGGGCGCTCCAGGGCGATGACGATGTCGGCCTCGCGCTTGGACAGGCTGATGAAATGCGGCAGCGGCAGGATATCCACCGAGATGGCCGGGTAGGTGTCGACGAAGTGGCTCAGCTGCGGCGTGATGAAAAAGCTGCCGAAGCCTTCGGTGCAGCCCATGCGCACATGACCGGACAGCGCCACGCCGGACCCGGAAACCTGCTCGCACGCCATGTGCAAGGTACTTTCGATCGACTCGGCATACCCCATCAACCGCTGGCCTTCGGCGGTCAGGACAAAGCCGCTGGTCCGGGATTTTTCGAACAGCAAAGTGCCCAGTGCGGTTTCCAGGGAGCTGATGCGCCGCGACACCGTGGTGTAGTCCACCGCCAGGCGCTTGGCCGCGGTGCTGGCCTTGCGGGTGCGGGAGACTTCCAGGAAAAACTTGAGGTCGTCCCAGTTCAACGAGCCGAGGGAGGTGATGTTTTTTTGCATGTTGGACCGGTTTTTATGTGCGTTCTTATCAGAAGTTTGCACATCTATACTCCAAAAACAGCCCGTTAACCAATTCGCGGCGCATGCCTATTCTCAAGGCGACTGTTTCGCCTTGGCTCCCAAGATAACAACAAAGATCTGGAGACCCACATGAACGTATCGCTCACGCCCAATGACACCACCGTGCAGAAGGTCAAACTGTTGATCGACGGCCAGTGGGTCGAATCCAAGACCACCGAATGGCACGACATCATCAACCCGGCGACCCAGCAAGTGCTGGCCAAGGTGCCGTTTGCCACCGCTGAAGAAGTCGATGCTGCCATCAGCGCCGCTCATCGTGCATTCCAGACCTGGAAACTGACACCCATCGGCGCGCGCATGCGCATCATGCTCAAGCTCCAGGCGCTGATCCGCGAACACTCCAAGCGCATCGCCGCCGTCCTCAGCGCCGAGCAGGGCAAGACCATTGCCGACGCCGAAGGCGATATTTTCCGTGGCCTGGAAGTGGTCGAGCACGCCTGTTCCATCGGCAGCCTGCAAATGGGTGAGTTCGCTGAAAACGTCGCCGGTGGCGTCGACACCTACACCCTGCGCCAGCCAATCGGCGTGTGCGCCGGCATTACCCCGTTCAACTTCCCGGCGATGATTCCACTGTGGATGTTCCCGATGGCCATCGCCTGCGGCAACACCTTCGTGCTCAAGCCATCCGAACAGGACCCGATGTCGACCATGCTCCTGGTGGAGCTGGCGATCGAGGCGGGCATTCCGGCCGGTGTGCTCAACGTCGTGCATGGCGGCAAGGATGTGGTCGACGGGCTCTGCACCCATAAAGATATCAAGGCGGTTTCCTTCGTCGGTTCAACCGCCGTCGGTACGCATGTCTACGACCTGGCCGGTAAACACGGCAAGCGCGTGCAATCGATGATGGGTGCGAAGAACCACGCCGTGGTGCTGCCGGACGCCAATCGCGAACAAGCGCTGAATGCGCTGGTGGGTGCCGGTTTCGGTGCCGCCGGTCAACGCTGCATGGCCACCTCGGTGGTGGTGCTGGTGGGCGCGGCCAAGCAATGGCTGCCGGATCTCAAGGCGCTGGCACAAAAACTCAAGGTCAATGCCGGCAGCGAGCCGGGCACTGATGTTGGCCCTGTCATTTCGAAAAAGGCCAAGGCGCGGATTCTCGACCTGATCGAGAGCGGCATCAAGGAAGGCGCGAAACTGGAGCTGGACGGTCGCGAGATCTCGGTTCCAGGTTACGAGAAGGGCAACTTTGTCGGCCCGACCCTGTTCTCCGGCGTGACCACCGACATGCAGATCTACACCCAGGAAATCTTCGGCCCGGTGCTGGTTGTGCTGGAGGTTAATACGCTCGACGAGGCCATCGCCCTGGTCAACGCCAACCCGTTCGGTAACGGCACGGGCCTGTTCACCCAGAGCGGTGCGGCGGCGCGTAAATTCCAGAACGAAATCGACGTCGGCCAGGTCGGCATCAACATCCCGATTCCGGTGCCGGTCCCGTTCTTCAGCTTCACCGGTTCGCGCGGTTCCAAACTCGGCGACCTCGGCCCGTACGGCAAGCAAGTGGTGCAGTTCTACACTCAGACCAAGACCGTCACCAGTCGCTGGTTCGATGACGACAGCGTCAACGACGGTGTGAACACCACCATCAACCTGCGTTAAGGAGCCGGACATGAAAATCGCTTTTATCGGTCTGGGCAACATGGGCGCGCCGATGGCGCGCAACCTGATCAAGGCCGGCCATGCACTGCGCCTGGTGGACCTGAACAAGGCCGTGCTGGCGGAACTGGAACAACTGGGCGGCAGTATCAGTGCATCGGCCCGTGAAGCGGCAGTGGGCGCCGAACTGGTCATTACCATGCTGCCTGCCGCCGTGCATGTGCGCAGTGTGTGGCTGGGTGAAGACGGCGTGCTCGCCGGTATCGGCAAAGGTGTGCCGGCCGTGGATTGCAGCACCATCGATCCGCAGACCGCGCGGGACGTGGCCACCGCCGCTGCCAAACAGGGCGTGGCCATGGCCGATGCACCGGTCTCTGGCGGCACCGGTGGCGCAGCCGCCGGGACGCTGACCTTTATGGTCGGCGCCACCCCCGAACTGTTCGCCACCCTGCAACCGGTACTGGCGCAAATGGGCCGCAACATCGTCCATTGTGGTGAGGTCGGTACCGGGCAAATCGCTAAAATCTGCAACAACCTGCTGCTGGGGATTTCCATGGTCGGCGTCAGCGAAGCCATGGCACTGGGCGATGCCCTGGGCATCGACACCAAGGTGCTGGCGGGCATCATCAACAGTTCCACCGGGCGTTGCTGGAGTTCGGAGATGTACAACCCGTGGCCGGGCATCGTTGAAACAGCACCGGCGTCGCGCGGTTACACCGGTGGTTTCGGTGCCGAACTGATGCTCAAGGATCTGGGGCTGGCCACTGAAGCGGCGCGTCAGGCGCACCAGCCGGTGGTACTCGGCGCGGTGGCCCAGCAGTTGTATCAGGCGATGAGTTTGCGTGGGGAGGGTGGTCAGGACTTCTCGGCGATCATCAACGGTTATCGCAAGCCCTTGTAGGAGCGAGCTTGCTCGCGATGGTCGTTAACGATAATGCGGGGAGGCTGACACCCCGCGTTGTTCTCGGGTTTTTCGCGAGCAAGCTCGCTCCTACAAAAATTGCATATACCCAAAGATATTTACCGGGAGATCACGTCGGGTGATCCCCCGGTTTTTTTGTATCAGGCAAACACGAAATATTTGCGCACGGTTTCCACCACTTCCCAGGTGCCTTTCATTCCCGGTTCGATGACGAAAATGTCGCCGGCGCGCAAGTGGATCGGTGCCATGCCTTCCGGGGTGATGACGCAGTAGCCTTCCTGGAAATGGCAGTACTCCCACTTCACATATTCGACGTACCACTTGCCCGGCGTGCAGATCCAGGTGCCCATGATCTTACTGCCGTCTTCACTCGTGTAGGCGTTGAGGTTGACAGTGTGCGGGTCGCCTTCGAGTTTTTCCCATTTGCAGGCGTCGAGCACGGGCAGCGGGTGGGTATCGCGAAGTACGGTAATCGGTGCGGTCATGATGACTCCGGGCAGTGGGCTCAAGAACTGAAGTCGCACCCTATAGCGCCTGCCCATCGTTCAGTTGTCTGTGCTCGACACTGAGCTGTCCAGAAACGCACAACCCTCAAGGGCGAGTCAGCGGGCAGTCGAGCCTGGATTGTTCGAGGCTGTTCTCGAACTCGACCAATTGTGAGTGCTGTTGCGACAGCGCCGCTATCCGCTCGGCGATTTCCTGTTTTTTGCTGGCGATGATCTGTTGTGCCCGTTCCCATGGCAACTGCGGACCCTGATGTCCGGCGAAGACCGACTGCAGTTCCTTGAGCCTGAAACCCAACTGCTGGGCACATTTGATGAACATCAGCAGGTCGACGCTGTGCTGGTCATAGATGCGGTACTTGCCCTGGCGGCGAGCGGCAGGCAGCAGGCCAATCGACTCGTAATGACGGATGCTTTTGACCGTGGTTCCGGAACGTTGCGCGGCTTGGCCGATGTACATGGGAAGGTCCTTTTCTCCGAGGATAAAGCTCGGCGCATTATCGACCGACTCAAGCGCTGGCGATAGCTTCGGCTTGGCGCAACCAGGCTGCATGCCGGTCTGCGCTGGCGCCGAGAATTGGTCCGAAGGTGAGGGTTCGGGTTGGCTTGATGCCACAGAACTCCAGCGTGGTTTTACGGACCTGATGCAAACCGGGCATGCGGTAGATCCATCGGTAGTACCAGGGCGGTGTGTCCATGGTCACCAGCAGGTGGGCGGTTCGGCCGCGCAGGAGTTTGTCGGGGAAGGCTTTGCCCTGGCGATATTTGAAGGCAAAACCCGGCAAGAACACCCGGTCGAAAAAGCCCTTGAGCAAGGCCGGTACGCCACCCCACCAGATCGGATAAACCAGCGTCAGCTGTTCGGCCCACAGGATATCGGCCTGGGCGTTACGCAAGTCGGCTTCCAGCGGCTGGACCTGTTGATAGCCTTCGCGCAGCACCGGGTCAAAATCCATGCTGCCCAGAAACAATTGACGCACTTCATGCCCGGCGCGCACTGCCGACAGTGTGTAGCGCTCCGCAAGGGCGGCGCAGAAGCTGTTGCCGGACGGATGCCCGAGTATCACCAGTATTCGTTTACCCATCATCGCGGTCCTTGAAGATCAAACCTCAAGGATAAAGTCTGCCCCTCAGGGGAGAGTCAAGGCGTGCAGCAGGGCCTTGGCATAGCCGGGTAATGCGGCGAAGTCCCGGGCACAGAGCAGCAGTTTGCGTTGGCCCCAGGGTTCTTGCAGGGCGAGGCTTTTGAAGGGTAGTCCGGCGGACCCGCGTTCGACCGCGGCCAACGGTACGATTGCCAGTCCCGCCCCTCGGGCGACCATGCGCATCACGCCATCGAAACCGTCGGCGCGGATGCGAATCTGCATGCGCAGGCCGGCGTGCAGTGCCTGCTCTTCCAGGTACACCGCCAGCGCGCTGTTGGCATTCAGGCCAACGTAGTCGTGATGCAACGTGTCGGTAAAGCTCACTGAGGTCGCATGAGACAAGGGATGTTCCCGGGGCATGATCAGCACCAGCGGATCATCGCGAAACGCTCGGGTCTGCAGGTCATCGGTGTCCACCGCGTCGGAAACGATGCCCAGGTCCGCCGCACCCTGGCGCAAGGCGTGGGTGATGCGGGTGCTGGGCAGTTCCTGCAAATCGATGTCGAGGTTGGGATGGCTATGCAGGAAATCCGCGAGCAGCTCTGGCAGGTATTCGGTGATCGCCGTGGTGTTGCACAGCAGCCGCACCTGGCCTTTGACACCCTGGGCGTACTCGGCCAGTTCCTGTTGCAGGCGTCCGGCCTGTTGCAGCAGAACCCGGGCGTGTCGGGCCAGGGCATTGCCGGCCGGCGTCGGGCTGACCCCACGACGATTGCGCTGAAGAAATTCGACGCCCAGCGACGCCTCCATGGCGCGAATTCGCGCGCTGGCCGCTGCCAGGGACAAATGACTGCGCGCGGCACCGGCGGTGATGTTGCCGGTGTCGAGGATGTTCAGGTACAGGCGCAGGTCGGTCAGGTCGAAGTGCATTGCGGCAACCTCTGGATGTGTGTTGTCTGGGAGGGCGCCATCGCGAGCAAGCTCGCTCCCACAGGAGATTTGTGAACAACAGATAACCACTGTGGGAACGAGCTTGCTCGCGATGGCGTCAGATACCGCACCCGATTGTTCAGCCTCTTGTCTGAAGAGAGGCAGCCTCAGTATATGGCAGATATTCAATCAACCCCCGCGGGCTCACCATGGCCCCATGAATACACTCTCGGCGTTTTATCAGCATCTCGGCTTGGCCCTTTCGCTGTTGGTGATCGGTACCTTTGTGCTGGCCGGCATGATCAAGGGCGTGATCGGCCTCGGCCTGCCGACCGTTGCCATGGGCCTGCTCGGTCTGGCTATGGCGCCGACGCAGGCTGCGGCGCTGCTGATCATTCCGGCGACCCTGACCAACATTTGGCAACTGGCATTCGGCGGGCATCTGTCGGGGCTGGCCAAGCGGTTGTGGCCGATGTTGCTGGCGATTTTCATCGGCACCGGGGCAGGCACGCTGTGGGTCGGCTTGAGCGGTGGCCATTGGGTGGTGCGGGGGTTGGGCGCGGCATTGTTGCTGTATGCGCTCAGCGGTTTGTTCCTGCCGACTGTGCGTGTGGGGCGGCGCAGCGAACGCTGGCTCGGTCCTCTGTGCGGCGTGCTGACCGGCGTCATCACGTCGGCCACCGGCGTGTTCGTGATTCCGGCGGTGCCCTATCTGCAAGCGCTGGGTTTGAGCAAGGACCAGCTGGTGCAGGCGCTGGGCCTGTCGTTCACCGTCTCGACCCTGGCCCTGGCCGGTGGTTTGCTATGGCGCGGCGCGCTCGGCGGGGGCGAATTGAGCGCATCGCTGTTGGCGCTGATCCCGGCCATGCTCGGCATGTGGCTGGGGCAATCGCTGCGCCAGCGGATCAGTGCCCTGTGGTTCAAGCGCGTGCTCTTCGTTGGCCTGGGGGTGCTCGGCGGCCATTTGCTGATCAGCGGCTAGCGGACGACGGACTGATCATGTCGATGGCGCGGATCTCGAAATCCCGTTCCAGGTATTCATCACGCTGCGCGAGAAACTGCTTCATGTGCGGCAGGTTCGAGTGCACATCGAGGTGGGCCTGGGATTGCCAGATTTCGTAGAAGATGAACAGGGTCGGGTCCTGTTTGTCGCGCAGCATGTGGTATTCGATGCAACCGGGTTCGGCTCGGCTCGCTTGCACGTAGCCGCTGAAAAACGCTTCAAAGGCGTCGGATTTTTCCGGACGGGTCTTGGCGTGCAGGATGAATCCCTGGATTTCACTCATCTACATCTCTCCTCAAGTCAGAACTGGCGCCAGTCTAAGGCAACAATCGCCTGTTGATTCGTGCTTGTAGGTCAAATGAATTTTGCCAAATCGACGCTTACTCCGCGTGAGGTCGATCGGTACTCTGCCGCCATCCGATTCCCGACCTTCCCGAGACCTCCCATGAAAAAAGTCCTGTTGCTCAATGGCGGCAAAAAATTTGCACACTCCGACGGCCGCTACAACGCCACCCTGCATGAAGCCGCGTTGAGCGTGCTGGATCGCGGCGGTATGGATGTCAAAACCACTTTCATCGACGAGGGTTACGACGTCGCCGAAGAAGTGGCCAAGTTCCTCTGGGCCGACGTGATCATTTACCAGATGCCCGGCTGGTGGATGGGCGCGCCGTGGACCGTGAAAAAGTACATTGATGAAGTCTTCACCGAAGGCCATGGCAGCCTCTATGCCAGCGACGGTCGCACCCGTTCGGACGCGTCGCAGAAGTACGGCAGCGGCGGCCTGATTCACGGCAAGCAATACATGTTGTCGCTGACCTGGAACGCCCCGCAGCAGGCCTTCGACGACCCGACCGATTTCTTCGAGGCCAAAGGCGTGGACGCGGTGTACTTCCCGTTCCACAAGGCCAACGAGTTCCTGGGCATGACCGGTTTGCCGACGTTCCTGTGTGTGGACGTGATGAAGCGCCCAAACATCGACGGCGACGTGGCGCGCTATGAGCAGCATTTGGCAGAGGTGTTTGGTCTCAAGGCGTAACTGTCAGCTAGTATCGAAAGCTTGAGTTTGTGTGCGGGCTTTTGTGGCGAGGGGGCTTGCCCCCGTTCGGCGGCGAAGCCGTCGTAAAATCGATATACGCAGTTTATCTGAACCTGCGTGCGCACCGGTTTTGGGTCCGCTTCGCGGACCAACGGGGGCAAGCCCCCTCGCCACAATGGTTTCTCTGTGCCCAAAAGGGCGGCGCAGGACTATCGATAAGGGACACACGTGAAAGCCAGATCCGATGAGTTGCAGGTTTTCGTCTGCGTGATTGAATGCGGGTCGATTTCTGCGGCGGCCGAGCAAGTCGGGCAAACGCCTTCGGCGGTCAGTCGTACGCTGTCGCGGCTGGAGGCCAAGCTCGACACCACGTTGATCAACCGCACCACGCGGCGCATGGACCTGACCGAAGAGGGCAAGTACTTCTTCGAACACGCCAAGCGGATTCTCGATCAGATGGATGAGCTCGAAGAGCGCCTGTCCTCACGCCAGCAAACACCGTCCGGGCGGCTGCGGATCAACGCGGCATCACCTTTCATGCTGCACGCCATCGTGCCCTACATCGATGAATTCCGCAGGCTTTACCCCGACATCCAGCTCGAACTCAACAGCAACGATTTGATCATCGACCTGCTGGAGCAGAGTACCGACATCGCCATTCGCATTGGCACCCTGACCGACTCGACGCTGCATGCCCGCTCCCTGGGTTGCAGCCCGCTGCACATCGTCGCCAGCCCGGCGTACCTGGAAAAATACGGCACACCGCAAGCCGTGGCTGACTTGGCCCACCATACGCTGCTGGGGTTCACCCAGAACGAAGGCCTCAACCAATGGCCGCTGCGTTATGTGCATGGCGATCGCTGGCCGATCCAGGCGTCGATCAGTGCTTCCAGCGGCGAAACCATCCGCCATCTCGCACTGGACGGGCAAGGCATCGCCAGCCTGTCGCATTTCATGACCATCGAAGACATTCGTGCCGGACGCTTGAAGGTGTTGCTGGCCGAGTTCAACAGCGGTTATCGCCAGCCGATCAACGCGGTGTACTACCGCAACTCGCAACTAGCCCTGCGCATTCAGTGCTTCCTTGACTTCATCCAGGGCAAGTTGGCGGATTATGCGAGCGCAGACTTCAAGGGTTGATTCGTGATTGCTGCGCAATGACGAGAGGGGCTGAGCTTGCTTTAGACCGCGTTATCGTTCTTCGCGGGCAAGCCACGCTCCCACAGGTACTGTGTTGTTCGCCCATTTCGTGAATGACACAAAACCTGTGGGAGCGAGCTTGCTCGCGATGGCGTTTGCGCAGGCACAACAACTGGTCGGTCTGACTGCATTTCCGTAACATCCGCACACTCTTTTTCGTCTCTCCCTGTGTGCGGTTCCCAATGAAAGCAAAACGTCTACGTGCCGATGTTCTGGCCGGACTTACCACTTCCTTCGCCCTGTTGCCCGAGTGCATCGCTTTCGCGCTGGTGGCCCATCTCAATCCGTTGATGGGGCTCTATGGCGCGTTCATCATCTGCACCCTGACCGCGCTGTTCGGTGGGCGACCGGGCATGGTGTCTGGCGCGGCAGGCTCGATGGCCGTGGTGATCGTCGCGCTGGTGGTGCAACACGGTGTGCAGTATCTGCTGGCCACGGTGTTGCTGGGCGGGTTGATCATGATCGCGTTCGGGCTGCTCAAGCTCGGCAAGCTGGTGCGTATGGTGCCGTACCCGGTGATGCTCGGTTTCGTCAACGGCCTGGCGATTGTCATTGCCCTGGCGCAACTGGAGCACTTCAAGAACGGTGAGGCCTGGTTGAGCGGTACGCCGCTGTACATGATGCTCGGGCTGGTCGCGGTGACCATGGCCGTTGTCTATGTGATGCCGCGCCTGACCCGTACGGTGCCACCGGCGCTGGTGGCGATTCTCGGTGTGGGCCTGGCGGTGTATCTGCTTGGCCTGCCGACCCGCACCCTTGGCGACATGGCGCACATTGCCGGTGGCTTGCCGACGCTGGCGCTGCCGGACATTGCGTGGAACCTGGACACCCTGCGCATCATCGCGCCCTACGCGATCGTGATGGCGCTGGTCGGGTTGCTGGAAACCCTGTTGACCCTGAACCTCACCGACGAATTCACCGAGAGCCGTGGTTACCCGGATCGCGAGTGCGTGGCGCTGGGGGCGGCGAATCTGGTGTCCGGTGCGTTCGGCGGCATGGGCGGGTGCGCGATGATCGGCCAGACCGTGATCAACCTCAGCTCCGGCGGTCGCGGGCGTTTGTCCGGGGTGGTGGCGGGGGTGTCGATCCTGTTGTTCATCCTGTTTCTGTCGCCGCTGATCGAGCGCATTCCGCTGGCCGCGCTGGTGGGGGTGATGTTCGTGGTGTCGCAACAGACCTTCGCCTGGGCTTCGTTGCGGGTGCTGAACAAGGTGCCGTTGAACGACGTGCTGGTGATCATCGCGGTGACGGTGATTACCGTTTTTACCGATCTGGCAATGGCGGTGCTCTGCGGGATCATCATCGCTGCGCTCAATTTCGCCTGGCAGCAGGCCCGGCAGCTGTACGCCGACAGTCATCTGGAAACCGACGGCAGCAAGCTGTACCGGGTGCATGGCACGCTGTTCTTCGCCTCGACCACACCCTTCCTCAATCAGTTCGATCCGGCCAATGACCCGGCGCAAGTGACACTTGATTGCCAGCACCTGAGCTTTGTCGACTACTCGGCCATCGCTGCACTGGGCACCTTGCGCGAGCGCTACACCAAGGCCGGCAAGCACCTGCGGGTGCTGCATTTGTCCGAGCGTTGCAAGAAATTGCTCAAGCGTGCCCGGATGCAGCACGACTGAAATCAAACAGGCAGGCGCGATGAAAATCCGCCCGCCTGATTTTCATTATTTGCGACAACTCATACCTCTGCGCGACACGCCTTACCTCTGCACGAAAATTACTTTCACCTCGTTTGAAAATCACCTTTCGAAATGTTTTAAGAGTTTCACAAATATTTCGACGTGACCCTCTCGAGGAGTACCGCATGACCCTGTCCTTCGGCTATTGGCTGCTGGTGTATGCCGCCATCGCCATCATTGCACTGATCGTTCTGATCGCCCGTTACCGGCTCAACCCGTTCATTGTCATCACCCTGATTTCCATTGGCCTGGCGCTGGTCGCCGGGATGCCGCCGTCGGGTGTGGTGGGGGCGTATGAGGCCGGGGTCGGCAAGACCTTGGGGCACATTGCGCTGGTAGTGGCGCTGGGCACCATGCTCGGCAAGATGATGGCCGAGTCCGGTGGCGCCGAGCAGGTGGCGCGGACCTTGATCGACCGCTTTGGCGAGAAGAACGCGCATTGGGCGATGGTGACCATCGCGTTTCTGGTGGGGTTGCCGCTGTTCTTCGAAGTCGGTTTCGTCTTGCTGGTGCCGATTGCCTTTACCGTGGCGCGGCGGGTTGGCGTCTCGATCCTGATGGTCGGCTTGCCGATGGTCGCCGGGCTTTCGGTGGTGCATGCGCTGGTGCCGCCGCACCCGGCGGCGATGTTGGCGGTGCAGGTGTATCAGGCGTCGGTGGGGCAGACGTTGATGTACGCGATCCTGATCGGCATTCCGACGGCGATCATCGCAGGTCCCCTGTACGCCAAATTCATCGTGCCGCGCATTCAGTTGCCGGCGGAAAACCCGCTGGAACGCCAGTTCCTGGAGCGTGAACCGCGCGACAGCCTGCCGGGTTTCGGCATCACCATGGCGACCATCCTGTTGCCGGTGGTGCTGATGCTGATCGGTGGCTGGGCCAATCTGATTTCTACGCCGGGCAGTGGTTTCAATCAGTTCCTGCTGTTCATCGGCAACTCGGTAATCGCGCTGTTGCTGGCCACCTTGTTGAGTTTCTGGACCCTCGGCCTGGCCCAGGGCTTCAACCGTGAATCGATCCTCAAGTTCACCAACGAATGCCTGGCACCGACCGCGAGCATCACCTTGCTGGTAGGCGCCGGCGGTGGTTTGAACCGGATTCTGGTGGACGCCGGCGTCACCGACCAGATCGTCGGCCTGGCCCACGAATTTCATTTGTCGCCGCTGTTGATGGGCTGGCTGTTTGCCGCGCTGATGCGCATCGCCACCGGTTCTGCCACTGTGGCCATGACCACCGCTTCAGGCGTGGTCGCGCCAGTGGCCATTGGTCTGGGTTATCCCCATCCGGAGTTGCTGGTGCTGGCGACTGGCGCCGGGTCGGTTATCTTTTCCCACGTCAACGACGGTGGTTTCTGGTTGATCAAGGAATACTTCAACATGACCGTTACCCAAACCTTCAAGACCTGGACCGTGCTCGAGACGTTAATCTCGGTCGTCGCCTTCGGCCTGACCGTTGGCCTTTCTTACCTGATTTAGCCGGAGCCACTTGCATGGACATCCTCTACCAGATCCGCGCCCGTCAGGACTCCTTCAGCGCCGGTGAAGGGCGTATCGCCCGCCTGATGCTTGACGACGTAGGATTTGCCGCCTCCGCCAGCCTCGATGAGCTGGCGCTGCGGGCGGAGGTCAGCAGCGCCACGCTGTCGCGGTTCGCCCGTACGGTCGGCTGCAAGGACCTGCGTGACTTGCGCTTGCAACTGGCCCAGGCCAGCGGCGTCGGCAGCCGGTTTCTCGACCCGGCGAGCACGCCCGAGCAGTCGGCGTTCTACGGGCAGATCGTGGGCGACATCGAGTCGACCTTGCGCCAGCACCTGGCCGCGTTCGATGAGTCGCGTTTCGCCGATGCGGTGAAACTGCTGGGCAAGGCGCGCATGATCCACGCTTTCGGCATGGGCGGCTGCTCGACCCTGTGCAGCGATGAACTGCAAGTGCGCCTGGTACGCCTCGGCTATCCGATTGCGGTGTGCCACGATGCGGTGATGATGCGCGTCACCGCCGCCAGCCTCAGCGCTGAACACGTGGTGATTGTCTGCTCGCTGACCGGGATCACCCCGGAGCTGATTGAAACGGTGGAGCTGGCGCGCAACTATGGCGCAGGCATTCTGGCCATCACCCGGGCAGATTCGCCCCTGGCGCAACTGGCCGATATCGTCCTGCCCCTGCAAAGCGCCGAAACCTCGTTCATCTACAAACCCACGGCAGCGCGCTACGGCATGCTGCTGGCCATCGATGTGCTCGCCACCGAGCTGGCCTTGGCCAATCCTGAAGACAATCAAGAACGTCTGCGGCGGATCAAACTCGCCCTCGACGAATACCGCGGCGGCGACGATCACTTGCCGCTGGGAGACTGACATGCAGTACGACACGCTGATTCGCAACGCCCTGATCATCGACGGCAGCAACAGCCCCGGTTACCCCGCCGACGTGGCCATTCTCAACGGGCGCATCGAGCGTATCGGCGTCTTGCGCGATGCCCGTGCCAGCGAGGAAATCGACGCGCAGGGCCATGTGCTGGCGCCGGGTTTCATCGACGTGCACACCCATGACGACACCGTGGTGATTCGTCAGCCGCAGATGCTGCCCAAGCTCAGCCAGGGCGTGACCACGGTCATCGTCGGCAACTGCGGGATCAGTGCGTCGCCAGTGAGCTTGCGCGGCGATCCGCCGGACCCGATGAACCTGCTGGGCACGGCCGCTGCGTTCGTTTATCCGACCTTCCGCGACTACCGCGTGGCCGTCGAAGCGGCGAACACCACGCTGAACGTTGCCGCGTTGGTCGGTCATACGGCGTTGCGCAGCAATCATCTGGACGACCTGTTTCGCACCGCCACGGCAGACGAAATCAGCGCGATGCGCGAGCAACTGCGCGAAAGCCTTGAGGCCGGCGCCCTGGGCCTTTCCAGCGGCCTTGCCTATGCCAGCGCCTTCTCGGCATCGACCGATGAGGTGATGCAACTGACCGAAGAATTGACCGCGTTCGGGGCGGTCTATACCACCCATTTGCGCAGCGAATTCGAACCGGTGCTGGAGGCCATGGACGAGGCGTACCGGATCGGTCGCCATGCGCAAAGCCCGGTGATCATCTCTCACCTCAAATGCGCCGGCGCCGGTAACTGGGGGCGTAGTCCGCAGCTGCTGGCGTCTCTCGAAGAGGCAGCGAAGACCCACCCGGTGGGTTGCGACTGTTATCCCTACGCCGCGAGCTCTTCGACCCTGGACCTCAAGCAGGTGACCGATGCCCACCGCATCACCATCACCTGGTCGACCCCGCATCCGCAGATGGGCGGCCGCGACCTGATGGACATCGCCGCCGAATGGAATCTGCCGTTGCTGGAGGCCGCTCGCCAACTGCAACCGGCCGGTGCGGTGTACTACGGAATGGATGAGGCGGATGTCCGTCGGATCCTCGCGCATCCGCTGTCGATGGTCGGCTCCGACGGCTTGCCGGAAGATCCGTTTCCGCACCCACGCTTGTGGGGCGCATTCCCTCGGGTGCTCGGACATTTCAGCCGCGACGTGGGACTGTTCCCGCTGCACACCGCCGTGCACAAAATGACCGGGCTGTCGGCGGCGCGCTTCGGCTTGAAGGCGCGCGGTGAAATACGCGAAGGCCATTGGGCGGACCTGGTGTTGTTCGACCCGGCGACCATTCGTGATGTCGCCGACTTCAACGACCCACAGCGAGCGGCGGAGGGCATTGAAGGGGTATGGATCAACGGTGTGTTGAGTTACCGTGATGGCCAGGCCAACGGGCGCAGGGAAGGACGGTTTCTGGCCCGGGAAGGGGATTTGCGCACGGGTTTTCAGTGAGTTTCGAGGACTGCGTCACAGTGATGGCACTTTGAAACTAAAGAATGGCATTTCCGCGCCGAATTGCTGACATCAGGCCCGGCTATCATTGCGGTTCGGTTACGTATTTTGTAGGCGCGAGCTTGCTCGCGATGGACGATAGGGCACAGCGTTTACCCAGTAGACACGCGTCATCGTTAACGACCATCGCGAGCAAGCTCGCTCCTGCAGGTCTTTCATTGTCTGGGAGCAACCCGATGAGCTTCGGCAAAACAACTCCGATCCTGCGTATTTTCGACGAAGCCAAGGCAGTGGAGTTCTACGTCGATTTCCTGGGGTTCAAGATCGACTGGCAACATCGATTCGAAGCGAATTACCCGCTGTACCTGCAAATCTCCCGTGGCGAATGTGTGCTGCACTTGTCCGAACACCATGGCGACAGCACACCGGGGTCTGCGCTGCGGATCGAGACGGATGAGCTGGAGAAGTTTCAGCGGCAACTGTTGGCCAAGCAATACAGGTTTTCCCATCCGCAGATTCAGGCCATGCCCTGGGGCAGCCAGGACATGACCATCGCCGACCCGTTCGGCAATCGGTTGGTGTTCACCAACGCGATAAGTCTCTGAGCCTTCAGCCCCTCAGGTTTAAGCCTTCAGCCTTCGTTCGGCACCCGGTGGGTTTGGCGAAACTCGCCGGGCGGCATCCCGCGCCGGCTTTTGAACGTGCGGTGAAACGAGCGGGGCTCGGTGAAGCCCAGGTACTGGGCGATGTCCTGGATCGGCAGGGTGCTGTTGAGCAGGTAATGCTCGGCCAGCTCCTGGCGCAGGTCATCGAGGATCTGCTGGTACGACGTACCGGCCTGATGCAGCTGGCGTTGCAGCGTGCGCACTGACACCGCGAGATGCTCGGCCACCTGCTCCTTGCGTGGCAGACCTTCCTTGAGCAATTTTCGCAGGATGCTTTTGACCCGCTGTTCCAGCGAAGCGTCCTCCAGTGTGGCCATCAACCCCTGGGCATGTTCTTCCAGGGTGCGCAGCAATTGCGCATCGGCCTGGCGCAATGGCAACTGCAAATACGGCAATGGGACAATCAGCGCCGAATAAGGCTGGTCGAACAGTACCGGACAGTCGAAGAACTGCTCGTACTGTGCCAGCGTCGTGTCGGCCGGACAGGCATGTTCCAGCCAGACGGCAGCCGGTGACATTTGCGTGTCGGCGATCCAGCGCGCGTATTGCAGCCAGGAACCGAGCACGTTTTCCACCAGGTGTCGGCGAATTCGCGGGCGTTGATGGCGGCATGTCCAGATCAGGTGCACGTCGCTGCCCTGCACCTCGGCGCGGCTGACGCCCATGTCTCCCACCAGCTTCTCGAACGGCATGATGCGGCTCATGGCGTCGCCCAGTGTCGCGCAGTTCATGGTGATGTAACCCAGCACGCTCCAGGAGTTGGGCAACACAAAACGCGCGGCGTTGAGACCGAACAACGCATCGCCCGAGTGTTCGCAGAAATAATCGAGCAGCCGTTCATGGGCTTCACCCGGCAACCGCAGGCTGTTGTCACTCAACTGCTGTGCCTGCAACCCGGCAGCCGCCAAAGCAGGCTCGATGGCCATGCCCAATTGTTCGGCATGACGCAGGTATTTGAGCAGCGGCGGAACTGAAGTGAAGCCCAGGGATTGCATGATCGTATTCCTTTGATCAAGGCCCGCGTGCGCGGATGAATGCCCTGAAAGGTAATTTGAAACCACGGCTAAAGTAAATGGCTGACGCCTGCGCGACGTTTGACTCAATTGGCTACTCGAACTGGCCGGATGCGACCGTGACACTTTTCGGCGGCTGACTAGTATGGGGGCCTGAAATATCACTGATCAGAACCGCAAAAGGACACACGCATGCGACGCTGGAACGGCTGGGGAGATGCAACCACGGTGGTCGAACTACCGGCCCAGGGCGCGAGTTTTCTCGCCCAGCGGGTGGGAGACGGTCGAGCGCTGCCCGATGCGACGCTTGAGACAGCATTGGCCCGCGTGCCCCCGTCGCGGTTGCAGCAACACTTCTTGTACAGCGTGGATGCCCAAGATCGTTTGCTGCATGCCCGGGGCCAGAGCCTGCCGGACTGGCTGGCGTTGCGTGAAGGCGCGCTGGGGAATTATCCCGACGCCGTGGCCTATCCCGTGAGCGCTGAACAGATTCGCCGGTTACTGTTGCTCGCCCATGAACAGGACCTGTGCCTGATTCCTTATGGCGGCGGCACCTCGGTGGCCGGTCACATCAACCCGCCGAGTTCCGCGCGGCCGGTGGTGACGGTTTCCCTGGCCCGCATGAATCGCCTGCTGGACCTCGACGAACAGAGCCTGATGGCCACGTTCGGCCCTGGCACCAGCGGACCGCAGGTGGAAAGTCAGTTGCGCGCCCATGGTTACACCCTGGGGCACTTCCCGCAGTCGTGGGAGCTGTCGACCCTGGGTGGTTGGGTCGCCAGCCGCTCCAGTGGCCAGCAGTCGCTGCGCTATGGGCGGATCGAGCAACTGTTCGCCGGCGGGACCCTGGAAACCTTTGCCGGACCTTTGGATATTCCCTCCTTTCCGGCCTCGGCGGCCGGGCCCGATCTGCGCGAGGTGGTGTTGGGCTGTGAGGGCCGCTTCGGGATCATTTCCGAGGTGAAGGTACGGGTCAGCGCTCTGCCCGCCGATGAGCGTTTCTATGGTGTGTTTCTGCCCGATTGGCCCAAGGCGCTGCAAGCCATCCGGCAGTTGGCCCAGGCGCGGGTACCGCTGTCGATGCTGCGTCTGTCCAACGCGGTGGAAACCGAAACCCAGCTGGCGCTGGCCGGTCACCCGCAGCAGATCGCCTGGCTGGAAAAGTACCTGGCCCTGCGCGGCGCCGGTGAGGGCAAATGCCTGCTGACGTTCGGCGTGACCGGCAATCGTCGACAAAATGCGCTGTCCCTGCGCCAGGCCCGGCAGCACCTCAAGGCGTTCGGCGGGGTGTTTACCGGCACCTTGCTCGGCAAGAAGTGGGCGCAGAACCGTTTTCGTTTTCCCTACCTGCGGGAAAACCTGTGGAACGCCGGTTACGTGGTGGACACCCTGGAAACCGCCACTGACTGGAGCAACGTCGATAACCTGCTCACGCTGATCGAAAACAGCCTGCGCGACGCCTTGGCTGCCGAAGGCGAGCGGGTGCATGTCTTCACCCACCTTTCCCATGTCTATGGCGAAGGATCGAGCATCTACACCACCTATGTGTTTCGCCCGGCGGCCGACTACCCCGCCACCCTGGCGCGCTGGCAGGCGCTCAAGCAGGCGGCCAGCCAGACCATCGTCGACAACCACGGCACCATCAGTCACCAGCATGGCGTGGGCAAGGACCACGCGCCGTACCTGCGGCGGGAGAAGGGCGCGCTGGCGATGGACACCCTGCAGGCACTGAGTCGGCACTTTGATCCGGCCGGGCGACTGAACCCTGGCACGCTGTTGCAGGAGTGACGGCCATGAGCCTGGACTGGAACGCGGCGTGGCGACAGCGAGTGCTGCCGACGCTGGCGGATGAAACCTGGGACCTGATCGTCATCGGTGGCGGCATCAGCGGCGCCGGTATCCTGCGCGAAGCCGCGCGCCGAGGGTGGCGTTGCCTGCTGTTGGAGCAGCGCGATTTCGCCTGGGGCACCTCCAGCCGCTCCTCGAAAATGGTCCATGGCGGCTTGCGCTACATCGCCAAGGGCCAGTGGCGCCTGACCCGCGATTCAGTCCGCGAACGCCAGCGCCTGCTCGACGAGGCGCCGGGGCTGGTGGAGCCGATGAGTTTCATGATGCCGCATTACCGTGGCGGTTTTCCCGGACCGCGGGTGCTGGGTGGTTTGCTGTCCATCTATGACGCATTGGCCGGGCGACGCAGCCATCACTTCCATGACGCGCAACAACTGCGTTATCTGGCGCCCGGGGTGAAGGAAGATGACCTGCTGGGCGGCACCTGTTTTGTCGATGCGCTGACCGATGATGCCCGTCTGGTGATGCGCGTATTGGGCGAGGCCCGGGCCGATGGCGCCGTGGTGCTCAATGGCGTGCGCGTACAGCAATTGCTGCGTGAAGAGGGGCGCGTTTGCGGGGTTCAGGTCGAAGACTGCGAAGGGGGTGGGTTACTGACATTGCGTTGTGGCGTGCTGGCCGTGGCCACCGGCGCGTGGGCCGAGCGCTTGCGCCTGCCCGATGCCCCTCGCCAGTTGCGGCCGTTGCGTGGCAGTCATTTGCTGTTGCCGGGCTGGCGCCTGCCAGTGGCGCAAGCCTTCACCTTTCTGCACGAGCACGACCGTCGACCGGTGTTCGTTTTCCCTTGGGAGGGTGCCACGGTGGTCGGCACCACGGACCTCGATCATCACGGCGATCTGGACCAGAGCGCGAGCATCAGCTTTGATGAGCTCGACTATCTGCTGGCGGCCTGCAGCCAACAGTTCCCCCAGGCCGAGGTGGTCGCCGCCGATGTGCTGTCGACCTGGTCGGGCGTGCGCCCGGTGGTGGGCAGTGCGGCGGGGGAGCATCAAGACAAGCCGTCGAATGAAACCCGTGAGCATGTGCTGTGGCAGGAGCCTGGTTGCGTGACCCTGGCCGGCGGCAAGCTGACCACCTTTCGCCCGCAGGCGATTGAAGTGCTCAAGGCCTGTGCAACCATGCTCGATCGTCCGTTCGTTGATGACGCCGCGCCAGTGTTCGCCGCCGTGCCGCCGCTGGCGATACCGGGGCTCAGCGCCAACCGGTGGCGGCGCCTGGCCGGGCGGCATGGCCGTGACCTGCCGAGGCTGGCGCAACTGATCGCGGAACTCGGCCATGACACCGTCGGCGGCACTGACACCTTGTGGGCGGAGCTGGCCGTTGCCTGCGATGGGGAAATGGTCCTGCACCTGGATGACCTGCTGCTGCGCCGAACCCGCCTGGGCCTGTTGCTGCCGCGCGGTGGCGAGGATTATTTCGCTGCCATTGGCCAACTCTGCCAACCGCGACTGGGTTGGGACGATGAGCATTGGCAGCAGGAATTACAGCGTTATCGGGCGTTGTGGCAACGCCATCATGGTTTGCCGGATGCCGCGCATTGATGCCCATTGAAGAGAGCTCCATGGATAACCACCCGAACAAGCGTTACCTGTTGGCCATCGACAATGGCACCCAGAGCGTGCGCGCGCTGCTCTTCGACCTGCAGGGCAATCTGCTGGGCAAAGGCAAGGTCGAGTTGCAGGCCTATTACTCGACTCAACCCGGCTGGGCCGAACAGGACCCGGAGTATTACTGGGCAAAACTGGGTGAGGCCTGCCAGCAGTTGTGGCAGCAAACCGGCATCGATCGTTCACAGATCGCCGGTGTATCCCTGACCACCCAGCGCGGCACGGTGATCAACGTCGATGCTCAGGGCAAGGCGCTGCGCCCGGCAATCCTGTGGCTCGATCAACGCCAGGCCGAAGTCAAGGGTGGCATCAAGGGGCCGTGGGGCTGGCTGTTCAAACTGGTCGGCGCGCAAGCCACAGTGGACTACTTTCGCGCCCAGGCCGAGGCCAACTGGATCGCCCGCAATCAGCCTGAGGTCTGGGCGGCGACCGACAAGTTTTTGCTGCTCTCGGGGTTTCTCACCCATCGCCTGTGTGGGCGCTTTGTCGATTCGGTGGGCTGTTGCGTCGGTTACCTGCCGTTCGACTTCAAGCGCTTGCGCTGGGCCGCCCCCGCCGATTGGAAATGGCAGGCGCTGGCGGTGCGTCCCGAACAACTTCCGAGCCTGCACAAGCCCGGTGAAACCCTCGGCTACATCAGCGCCGAGGCCAGCCGCCACACCGGCATTCCCGAGGGGCTGCCGCTGATTGCCGCGGGTGCCGACAAGGCCTGCGAAGTCGTGGGTTCCGGCGTCGTCGACCCAGGCACCGTGTGCCTTTCCTACGGCACCACGGCGACGATCACCGGCACCCGGTCGCGCTACCTGGAAATCGTTCCGTTGATTCCGCCTTACCCGTCTGCGGTACCGGATCAATACAACTGCGAGGTGATGATTTATCGCGGCTACTGGATGGTCAGCTGGTTCAAGAACGAGTTCGGTCTGCGGGAAATGCAGCAGGCCAAAGCCCAGGGTGTGGAGCCCGAGCAACTCTTCGATGCGCTGGTCGACGCCGTGCCGCCGGGCTCCATGGGGTTGATGCTGCAACCCTACTGGTCGCCCGGTATCCGCGAGCCGGGTGTCGAAGCCAAGGGCGCGATGATCGGCTTCGGCGACGTGCATACCCGCGCACACATTTACCGGGCGATCCTCGAAGGTCTGGCGTATGCCTTGCGTCAGGGCATGGAGAAGATCGAGAAACGTTCGAGGGTCTCCATCACGCGCTTGCGCGTCGCCGGAGGTGGCTCCCAAAGTGATGCCGCGATGCAACTCACGGCGAACATTTTCGGCCTGCCGGCCGAGCGTCCGCATGTCTACGAAGCTTCCGGGTTGGGCGCGGCCATTTGCTGCGCGGTGGGGCTGGGGCTGCACGCGGATTTCCCCACGGCGATGGCCGCCATGACCCGGGTCGGTGCGGTATTCATGCCGCAACCCGAGGCGCAGCAGATCTATGAGCGACTGTACAAAGAGGTCTACCTGCGCATGTATCGACAGCTCAAGCCGCTGTACCAGAGCATCCGCAAAATCACTGGTTACCCCGCCTGAAAGAACACCGTAGATCCCCCCTGTGGGAGCGGGCTTGCTCGCGAAGGCGATGTGTCTGTGACATCAATGGCGACTGACACTCCGCCTTCGCGAGCAAGCCCGCTCCCACAATGAACTGTGGTGTTTCTTCTACCTTGCATGTGGCGCTATCGGAGACCTTTTCTGGTGAGATTGGACAGTGTCAGGGGCAGGGTCGGTTGTTAGGCTCAACCCCCACAGCACATCCAATAAGAACCAAGCAATGAAGCTGACATTCCTCCTGTTGCTGCTTTGTGCAACGGCCCCCACAGCCTGGGGCTGGTCGAACCATACGGTGGGCAGCTACCTGGCGTTGCAGGATTTGCCGGCCTTGCGTGATGCACCGCAGGTCGAAGTCGAGCCGCTGGAACAGTTTCTTTCGCAGCAATACCAGGCCGTGAGTGCGCTGCTCGATGAGCAGGAGCGCTTCGCCCGCGAGCACTTCGCCCAATACCCGCCGCGCCCCGACAACCTGCAATTGCCCGTCGTGCCTGGGGACAATCTGCGCCACGACTTCCTCAGCGCACTGCGCATCAACCCCGGGATTCATCTGGCGATGGTCATCCAGCCGATGCCGGGCAAGGATCTGCCCGAGCGTGAACACCTCAAGGCCGAACAAGTCATGGTGCAACAGACGCTTTCACCGTGGAATCGCCAGCGCTTCATCGTTGTCGCTGACCACGAACAAGTCGCGCCCCTGGCCGTGTTGGCCAGCGCTGCCGATGAGCCGGATTACGGCCACGACATCAACCTGTTCAGTGACAACCCCGGCGAAGTCGGCGCGTTGTACGGCTTCGGCCCGCAGCCTTTCGGCGACGCCCGGTTTCAGTACAGCTCCCAGGCGCCGTTCCATATGGGCTTCTTCCATGAAAGCCCGGTGGTGTACGCCGCTGCCGGGTTTCTTCAGCGCAGCTGGCCGGACTGGCGCGCCTACCAGTACATGGGCTTGGCGCGACTGGCGTTTGCCACTGGCCATCCTTATTGGGGCTATCGATTTCTCGGTTGGGGCCTGCACCACGTTCAGGACCTGACCCAGCCTTATCACGCCAAGCCATTGCCCGGTGTCGAACTGGCGAGCCTGCTGGTGCTGGAAGGCAAGGCCCTGGCCGGCTTCGATGCGGACAAACATGCCGCCATCGAACGGGTCGCCACCCGACACATGGAAGTGGAGAAGTATCAGTCGACCTGGCTTCGTCGCCTGCTGCGCGCCGGCCATGCACACCCGATGCTCGACGCTTATGCCGACTCTGCACAGGACGCCCATTACCCACCGTATTCGGTGGACTACCTGCGTGAAGTGGTGAGTGCCGAGTCCGTCGACGAATCCACGGCGTTTGATGAAGCCATCGGCCAGTGGTTGGACACGGCACCGATCACCAGCGATTTCAGCAGCGGTAATCAGCTGCAGCGCGAAGACTTCGACCATCCGGCACTCAACCGGCAGCTGTTCAAACTGCTGGGGCATTTCGGCGCCCACAGCCGGATTTACGCCCGTGCGGGATTGGCGCCATAGCCATCGCAGCCACATTTTCAGAACACAAAAACAATAAAACCAGGGAAAGAGGAACGGATCATGAGCACTCGATTTCGCCTGTCTGGCGCGGCGCTTCCCGGCGTGGGCCTGGCAGGGCTGCTGCAACTGTGCGCGGTCGACGGCGTGCAGGCCAAGGAGTTCAGCGTGCTGGACAACCAGATCACCGGTTCATTCGACAGTACCTTGTCCTATGGCCGCTTGTGGCGGGTCCAGGGCCGGGACAAAAACAACGACGACGTCAACACCAACGACGGCAATCGCAACTTCGACACCGGGCTGGTTTCCGAGGTGTACAAGATCACCTCGGAGCTCGAGGCCAACTATCAGAACTACGGGATGTTCGTGCGCGGCACCGCGTTCTATGACACCCAACTGATGGACAAGCGCAACGATTACTACCGCAACAACAACCCGTCGCAACCCAGTCAGAGTTTCCCGCAGGACGACCACTTTACTGACCAGACCCGCGATATCGCCGGCAGCCGGGTGGAGATGCTCGATGCCTACCTCTATGGCAACTGGGACGTTGCGCAGATGCCAGTCACGGCCCGTGTCGGGCGCCAGGTGTTCAACTGGGGGGAGGGGATTTTCTACCGTGGCGGGGTCAACACCACCAACCCGGTGGACGCGGCCAAATACCGTTTGCCCGGGGCCGAAGTCAAGGAAGTGCTGGTGCCGGTGGAAGCGCTGAGCTTCAACATCGGCCTGACCGACAGCCTGACCATGGAAAGCTTTTACCAGACGAACTGGAAGGAAACCCGCATCGACCCGGTCGGCACGTTCTACTCGCAGACGGACCTGTTCGCCGACGGCGGCAACACCGCCTACAACAACTTTACCGGTACCGCCCTGGACACCCCGGTGCCCGGCTTCGGCAACGTGATCGATCTGTACAGCGCGCTGGGCAACAACCCGCTGTTCAGCCAGGCCCTGAGCACCACCGGCCTGTACGCCAACGGGGTCACCCCGGCCTTTGGCAACACCGTCAAAGTGGCCTCGGTCGGCAAGGATTACAACGCGCGCAACGACGGCCAGTTCGGTTTCGCTTTTCGCTACATCGTAGAAGAGCTCAACAGCACCGAGTTCGGGTTGTACATGGTCAACTACCACGCCAAGGAACCGACCATTTCCGCCGATCTGGGTGGGTACAAGGGCATCGACATGAACGCCCTGACCAACCTGTTGGCCGGTGTTGCCGGCAGCCAGGCGGGGCAACTGGCCAACGGCCTGGCGACCATGGATGTGCTGGGCAATATTCAGGCGCATCGGCGCTACGCCGAAGACATCCGCATGTACGGCTTCAGTTTCAACACTACCCTGGGCCAGGCGTCGGTTTTCGGCGAAGTGGCCTATCGGCCGAACCTGCCCATCGGGGTCGCCGCCACCAACGACCTGATCGGCGACCTGGCCAACGGCGCCGCCGCAGCGGCAGGCGGCCAGACCATCAACATCGGCGGGCAGCAAGTCACGCTCGACAGCCAGATCAATAACGCCGAGCGGGTGGAAGCGTTCAACACATCCGTGGGCACCATCTACAACTTTGGCCCGAGCCTGTCATTCGACTCGATGTTCGGCGTGTTCGAGCTGGCGTCCGAGCACCTGCGCGGCAGCAGCCTGCAATACACCGCGTATGACGGCAGTACCCGTTACTACGCTGGCACCGGTAACTTTTCCTATGTGTCCGGCGGCGAACGCAGCGATCAGGTCAACCGCAACTCCTACAGCTACACCGCGATGCTCAACGGCACCTGGAACGACGTGTATGCCGGGGTCAACGTCTCGCCTTATGTCGTCTACAAGGATGACTTCAAGGGCAACAGTTACCAGGCGGGCAACATCATCGAGGGCCGCAAGGCCTACACCCTGGGGATCAAGGCCAACTACCAGAACAAGCTGGAGGCCGAGCTGCAATACACCGAGTTCTACGGCGGTGGGCAGGACAACGGCCTGCGTGACCGCGACAACGTCGGCTTCAACCTCAAGTACTTCCTTTGATTGCTACACGCAGACCCATTGTGGGAGCGGGCTTGCTCGCGAAAGCGGTGAATCAGGCGACATCTGTGCTGGATGTGCCGCCCTCTTCGCGAGCAAGCCCGCTCCCACAGGTTTTTGTACTTCGGAGAACGATCATGTTTCACACTTCACGACTGACCAAGACCACGCTGGCGCTGCTCCTGAGCCTGGCCGCCGGCAGCGCGCTGGCCGCGATCTCGCCCCAGCAGGCCGAGCAATTGAAGACCACGCTGACACCGCTGGGGGCCGAGCGTGCCGGCAATGCGGCCGGGACCATTCCGGCCTGGAACGGCGGCATAACCCAGGCGCCGGCGGGCTACAAGCCGGGCCAGCATCACCTGGACCCGTATGCGGCGGACAAGCCCCTGTTCACCATCACCAAGGCCAACCTTGAACAGTACAAGGCCCACCTCAGCCCGGGTCAGATCGCACTGTTCAACAGCTACCCCGACACCTTCCAGATGCCGGTCTATCCCTCTCGCCGCTCGGGCGCGGCGCCGCAGTGGCTGTATGACAACACCTTGAAAAACGCGACCTCGGCCAAGCTGCTCGATGGCGGCACCGGTTTTGACGATGCCTATGGCGGTGTGCCGTTCCCGGTGCCCAAGGATGGCATCGAGGTGCTGTGGAACCACATCACCCGTTATCGCGGCATCTATGTGGTCCGTCGTGCCTCCGAAGCGCCGGTACAACGCAACGGCAGCTTCGCGCTCGTGACCTCGCAGCAGGAGGGGCTCTTCAACTATTACCGCCCGAGCGGGCAGTTTGCCGACCTGAAAAACATCCTGTTCTACTACCTGGCGTTCGTGAAGAGCCCGGCCCGTCTGGCGGGCGGTGCGGCATTGGTTCACGAGACCCTGGACCAGCTCAAGGACCCGCGTCAGGCCTGGGTCTACGACGCGGGCCAGCGCCGTGTGCGCCGGGCGCCGAACCTCGCGTATGACACCCCGATCGCCTCATCCGACGGCCTGCGCACGGCGGACGATACGGACCTGTTCAACGGCTCGCCAGACCGCTACGACTGGAAGCTCAAGGGCAAGCAAGAGGTCTACATCCCCTATAACAATTACAAAGTCGGCAGCCCTGAGGTGAAGTACGAGCAGCTGCTCACACCGGGCCACCTCAACCCGCAATTCACCCGTTATGAGCTGCATCGGGTCTGGGTGGTCGAAGGCACGCTCAAGCCGGGCGCGCGGCATATCTATTCCAAGCGCGTGTTGTTTCTGGACGAGGACAGTTGGGGCGCCGCATTGGTGGATCAATATGACGGGCGTGGGGAGTTGTGGCGGGTGTCGATGGCCTACCTGAAAAACTTCTACGACCTGCCCACCACCTGGAGTGCGCTGGACGTATTCCATGACTTGCAGGCGCGTCGTTACTACGTGCAGAACCTGGATAACGAAGAGCCGGGCACAGTGGACTTCGCCCAACCGGTGCCCGAAGACGCGTACTTCATGCCGTCGGCATTGCGCCAGCGCGGGACGCGGTAAGCCGCGCAGCACACCCTTTCAGATGCGGTCTGTGAGAACGCAATCGCGAGCAAGCTCGCTCCCACAGGGTGTTGGGTCGTTCACAGAGTCTGTGTTCGACTCTCTACCTGTGGGAGCGGGCTTGCCCGCGAATGGGCCTTTCAATTACCGACGGTGTACGGTCAGACGCGGAAGTGGCTCACCATCTGCTGCAATTGACCACCCAACCGCGCCAGCTCAACGCTGGACTTGGCGGTCTCATCGCTCGCCGCAGCGGTCTGCTCGGACACATCGCGCACGTTGATGATGCTGCGGCTGATCTCTTCGGCCACGGCACTTTGCTGTTCGGCAGCGGCGGCGATCTGCTGGTTCATCGACTGGATGTTGGACACCGTGCGGGTGATGTTCTCCAGTGACTCGCCGGCCTTGCGGGTCAGGGCTACGCTGCTGTCGGTGAGGACGCGGCTGTTGTTCATCACGGCGGACACTTGTTGCGTGCCGTTCTGCAGGCCGGCCACCAGGCCTTCGATTTCCTCGGTGGATTTCTGCGTGCGCTGGGCCAGGCCGCGGACCTCGTCGGCCACCACCGCAAAACCACGACCGGCTTCACCGGCACGGGCCGCTTCGATGGCGGCATTGAGTGCCAGCAGGTTGGTCTGTTCGGCGACGGCCTTGATCACGTCCATGACGCTGCCGATCTTGTCGCTTTCCTGTTGCAGCACACTCATGGCTTCGGTGGAGCGCACCACTTCGCTGGCCAGGCGCTCGATCTGGGCGATGGCTTCGTTGACCACTTTGTCGCCTTCACGGGCTTCGCCGTCCGCCGCCGCAGCGGCTTGCGAGGCTTCTTCGGCGTTGCGCGCGACTTCCTGCACGGTGGCGGTCATCTCGTGCATGGCGGTAGCGACTTGATCGGTCTCGACTTTCTGGCTGTTGACCCCGGCACTGGTCTGCTCGGTCACGGCCGACAGCTCTTCGGCGGCGCTGGCGATCTGGGTCACGCCGTCGCGGATGCCACTGATCAAGTCGCGCAGGGTTACGCCCATACGAGCGATGCCTTGTTGCAACACGCCGAGTTCGTCGCGACGGGTGACCAGCACATTGTGGGACAGGTCACCGCTGGCGATGCGATCGACCACCGCCAGGGTTTCGCGCAATGGGCGAGTGATCTGGCGAGTGATGACCACGGCGGCAATGACGCCCACCAGCAGTGCCAGTAACGTGCTGATCAGTTGCAGGGTACGGGCCTGGGCACTTTCGGCATCACGGCGGTCGAGCTGGATCTGGTACAGCTGATCGCTCTGGGACACGATGGCGGCGCCCTGTTCGGTCATTTCCTTGCGCGCTTGCACCGCGTCATTACTGGCGGCCTTATAGGCCTGCAAGGCGCTGCGGTAGTTGCCCAGCGCGGTTTCCAGCTGACGCAGGGCGTCTTGCCGGGAGTCGGCGAAATGTACGTTCAGCGGTTTCAGGCTGGCGATGGCGGCGTCCAGTTGGCCGACGGCTTTTTGCTCGGTCTCGGCATTGGTACTGGCGGTGTAGCCGCGCACTTCGTAGCGGGCTAGCAGGAACGCTTCCTTGGCCGCGGTGATGGCCTGGAACTGTTCGAAGCGCTGGTCGCTCAACGGCATTTGCTGCACGCGGGTATTGATGTCATTGATCAGCGTGTTGGCGGTTTCGGCGCTGGCGCTCATGGCATCACGGGCGCTGTTGCCGGCGCGATAGGCGCTGCGCATCTTGCCCAGGGACGTTCTGTAGGCGTCGATGACGGCGCCTTGCTCGCGCAGCAGCTTGAGGTTTTCCGGGCTCTTGAACTTCGCCAGCAGGGCTTGCTGCTGGGCCGAGAAGGCGTCGAGGGTGGTCTGCACATTCTGCGCGGCGGTTTCGTCGCCGTTGGTCAGCATGTATTGCAGGCGAACCACGCGCAGCTTGGTCAGGCCGGCGTTGAGCTGGGTGATGTCGCTCATCCAGTTGCTGCGGTCGATCAACCCGCCCAGGCTGGTCCAGCCGGTCAGGGCCAGGACGCAGGTCAGTGCCAGGACCAGGCCAAACCCCAGGCCCAGTTTCAGGTTCACGCTGATGTTGCCGAACCAGCTATTCATCTCATTCCTCCAGGAACTTGGTACTTCTTTATCGTCGGTTGGCTGGAAGATTGTTTTTTTTGGAAGCCGCCAAGCGGTGTAAGCAGGATGTATCGGCAGCAATCCCGGGAGCTGAAAGGTTTTTTCCACACGGTTCTGTAACAAGACTTTTACAGCGCCTTTAAGCTTTTTTTCACATGGGTTTCACCAGCCACCGACGCGGGTTTCCTTAACCTGCCCGTATCTGATGAGGTAGTGCTTGCTGGCGAGGCGGTTTGATGTGGAATTAAGACTGAGTTTTTTTGGGGTAAAACGCTCGATCGATCTGAACCGCTTCGCCCGTTATCGCAACGCTGCGGTGGTGTTGGTCTCGGCGTTGCTGGTGATCCCGTTGGTGCTGTTCTTGCTGCGACCTGCTGCCGTTGCGGACCTGGCTCACGGCAATGTGAGCGGTGCACAGGCGTTGATGACCGGGTGGGCCAAGGGCGACCTGATCGTTCTGGTGCGCCACGTCGAGCGCTGCGATCACTCCACGGCGCCTTGCCTGGTTGGCAACGATGGCATTACCGAGCGCTCGCGCAGTGTCGCCATGGGTGTCGGTGCGCATTTCCAGAACCTGGGCCTGGACAAGGCCGATATCTACAACAGCCCGATCCTGCGTACGGCGCAGACCGCCGGTTTCATGTTCAACAAGGTCGGCACGGGCGAAGACTGGCTGATCGGTTGCAGGGGCACCATGCTGCGCGACGCATTGGCGCACAAGGTGGCCGGACGTAACCTGATTCTGGTGACCCACAGCGAATGCATGGACCAAATGGAAAAAGACCTCCATTTGCCGACTTCGACCCTGGGTTACGGGGCTTCTTTGTTTATCTCCGCCGAAACGCCGCAGACTCCGCGCATGCTTGGCTTTATCGAAGCATCGGATTGGCCGACGGTGACGACCCGTTGAATTTCACCATCCCTTCGAATCAGGACTGAGCGTGCAGACCGCTTCCCGCTTTTACTGGGTGAATTTTGGTATCCCGCTGGCCTGTGCGGTCGCGGTGTTCCTGATGTTCGACATGACCAGTATCGACATCGCCTTCAACAATTACTTTTTTGATCCGGTGACGCAGACGTACCCGTTGGACCAGGTCCATCTGTTCGAAAAAATCACCCACAAATGGGCGCGGATCATTCCGAACTGGACCGGAGAAATAGCGATTATCGGTGCCTTGCTGTCGTTTCTCTGGCCGCGCCTGAAGGCTGAAAAGCACTCGAAAATCATCGCCTTCCTGGAAAAAATCAAAGTCGCACCGGTGCTGCGCTTTGCCAATCGCCATCGACGCGACTTTCTCTACGTGGTGTTCGCGTTCTCCATCAGCACCGGGGTCATTCACTACCTCAAGGGCCACACGAGCGTGTATTGCCCGATCGAAACGACCCTGTACGGCGGCAAAATGGAGCACATTGAGTGGTATGAGAATTTCGACCTGTTGAAAGTCGCTGGCGAGGGGCGTTGCTGGCCGGGCGGACATGCGTCGGGCGGTTTCACCATGCTGGCGTTGTACTTCGTGGCTCGCCGTTATCGCTGGCGCTATTCGAAAGCGATCATGTACGGCTCGCTGACCCTCGGTTTCATCTATGGCACCACACGGGTATTGCAAGGGTGGCACTACATGTCCCACACCTTCTGGGCCGGGATCTTCGTATGGCTGGCGTGTTTACTGACGGCGCTGGCGTTCTACGGGCGAGCGAGGCTGGAACAGCCGGTGCTCTCCAAAGTGCAACAACCGGTGGCGGCGACTCAGATCCAGGCAGCGAATTGAGTTGGTGTTGAACCGCAAAACCCGCATCTCGAAAGGGGTGCGGGTTTTTTGTTGCTCGCGGAAACCTTCAGTAAGTCTCGAATTGCGAATTCGCAGACAAAAAAAAAGCCCGCGGGAGGGCGGGCAAACCGTAGTTTCTTGAATGAGCGAGCGAAATGTACAGGCTGGCGCGAGTTGGTGGGGTGAAGAAAAATTCATTTCGATCAAAGCCCCCGTACCAGAGCCTGCGATGCCGATCATCGGCATCGATCCATCTCAAGCCTCAACTTCGTCGAGAGGCGCGATGTTGTCCAGAGCCCGGTTCACCAGCAATTGCGCCAGCACGGCCAACTGCTGGATCGCCAGGGCGATGTTGCGACGAGAACTCTCAAGCTCGCAGGCAAGGTCGGTGCTCATGACGTTGAGCGAGGCCAGGGTTTCACTGGCGTGGGTGAGCAGGGACGGTGTGTCGATGTTGGGGCGAAGGGTGAAGACGTGGCTGATGGGGTCTTGGTGATTGGGGTTGCGGAGGCGGGCGCTGATGGCGGATTCGGTGGTTTTGGAGAGTTGGGATAAGTCGGGTGTTTCGGTTGTTGAGTCTGGTGAAGTGTTTGGTGGGTTGGGGCTATGTTTTTTCAAGATGTGCTCCGTCTTTGGTTGAAGGAGCTGCCAACTATCTGCTGTCAATCAGATGTGGGTGGCAGCTGTACGCGGGTTGACAGACCGGGGAGCAACAAAACCGGTGCATCCGAAGATGCCCCACGCACAGCCACCATAAAAACAGAATGCGCAGAAGCATGCCGTTTTATCAGGAAGAGTGGAAGTTTGCTCTTCAGCCTGTCAAAGCCGATCGCTGATGTGCAGCGACCCCAGAAGGCTATCGTTGCGAAGCTGCGTCCACCAGTTCATGAAAGGCGATGCGTTTTGCGGGAAATGTCCTAGGACGTGGTGAAGTCGTTGCACCGATCACAGGTCACTCGATCTCACCGTGTGCTTGAAATGATGCTCCCAAAGCCTGACCCCCAACCCGCCCGTCCGGTCCAGTGACGACCCCACCGTCAGATCCGTGATCAATGTCGGCTGCAAACCCGCATCAAACAGCTGGCCGCTTCTCGGGCAGGCCAGCTGCATAGCGCAGCCGTTACCGAGGCCCATATTGCAACCATGCACATAGCGGCATTGCGCGACGGTCCATGTGACCCTATCGTCAGATTTCACCTGCCACAAAGTGCTTTTGTGAGTTGTGAGCGTACGATGTAACTCACGTTTTCGCTGAAATCCTGGGGGAGCGAACGAAGCGACCGAGCGATGTTGAATTGGAGAAAAGTCATGATTCGCAAGCACTACTTGAAAGCCCTGGCGACGCTGCTCATCGCCGCTGGCGTGCAGTGGGTGACGCTACCCGTCTACGCGACCGAGCAGGGTGAACAGCGGCGTGAAGCTCGCGATACCAGGCAGGAAGGGCGATCCACTGCCCGGCAAACCAAGGATGAATGCAGAAAGGGCAATGACAAGAGCAACGTGGAATGTCGCCAGGACAAGCGCGGCACCAAGCAGGATACCCGTCGCACAGCCCGGGATATCAAGTACTGATCGTTGGTGTGGGTCCTGTTTCAGACGGTTGCAGGGCTTGCGATACAGCCAGAAACAACAAAGCCCGCACTGGGCGGGCTTCGTTGGTGTCTCAATTGGGCCGGGGTCATTTGAACTGGGCGGTGTGACTGCCGTGTTATCGAGGCTTGGTTGGTTACAGCAAATCAAGGGATACAGGTGGGGATACACAACGCGGGCTTGTACCTAACGTGGAAGCCTGTGTCGCGACCAAACAGTGGACTAAACCCAAGTCAATTTGTAGTCGGCGTCTTGGGCGATAACTTTCATGATGATGATTATTCCTGTCCGAAGGTCCTCCAGTTCCGATGCGAATTTCCTCCATTTTTTATCAGCGGAGTTGCAACGCAAGGTCTTCAGGTCAGTTGTGGCACCTATATTCCGAAAAAACTGATCAATTGCAGCCTGAATGCGTTGAAGAGCGTCGAAGGCATAGTTGTCTGGTGAGAGCCTTGCTCGAGTCTGAGACACGCGTTCGCGGATCAACGTCAACGAGTCGAGCACTCGGGGTGGATTTTCATAATCCATACCTTCGTATAGAACGCGTCGGCTTTCTAGAAATGAGACGAAATCTTGGCATTCCTGGTGGCGCTGCCTGTCTTTGCCTAGCGCGAGAATAGCCGCCTCCAAGTCCTTACCTACAATCCGACGGACTATAGACGCCTGTTTGACTTTCCAGTCTTTCAATGTTTCCGTGGGATAGGACTTTGGATCATCATCGATTCGTTGATGGCACGTAAGGCAAAGCCAAATACCGTTGGCGACCCCTCTGAGGTCTGTTGTTTCTTGAACTTCTTCAGACCGAGGACCATTTTTGCCTGCCGGGGCAATGTGAGCAGCTTCAGCCAATGCCCGGGGTTTGCCTTCCGTGGTTTCGTAGCCGGTGAATCGTAGACATCCTGGAAAGGCGCAGATAAACATTGCACTTCGGCCAATTTTCTCAGCGGTAGTGCGGGTGAAGTTGATTCGTTCTGAAGGCATGCTTGTCACCTTTTAGGTTGAATATGATGGCAAGTTCTTAGATGGATAGCTTTCTGCCACATAGTCGGGCTTGCGAAACTAATGTGTTTGGGATCCAGGTAGTGATACACGGATCCCAGATCTAGAGGTCTACCTTGGATATATAAAATATCTGCAGAGAGACAAGCTCACAATGCCTTGATAAAAGATTTCGCGGTGTTATGTCATCCTTTTTACTCCAGCTTTTCCCATTCGGTATACACATTTATTATTGTTCGATATCGCGATGTTAAAGCGTCGAAGAACTCTTTCAAGTCAGGTCGCTCAAGAAGATTTCTTATTTCGTATTTGTAGGTTTTTCTAAATCTTTCTTTGTCGACTTTTCCGTCGATATATTTAGAGCAGGCATCATCGTAGGTGTTAAGAAGTGACTCTATAGCTGCGTTAAAGTTTTTTCTGTAGTAAGTTAGTGTCGATTTCGCTTCCTCGTCTAAGCTTTCAGCATCCTCTTTTGAAACTAACGGCGCCATCAGTAAGGCTATGTCGTTGAGTTTGGTCTTCGCGTTTTCGATAGCTTGTCTCATCTCAAGCTCGACCATGCCATTTTGTATATTTAAGTTTTCCTGGGCTATCTTGTTTGCTTTTGAACTCGAGTTCTTTGCAAATATTGCAGCCGCTATCGCTACAATTAAACTAAGAAGAGCAATTTCTTCCGCTAGGTTGATTGTCATCCTTTATATCGTCCTTTCATTGCACTAATTACGTCCAAGATACTGCTGTTATCTGACGCCGTAGTACTTTTATGGCGATGCTCGAGGCCGAAGCTTTCCTTAATTACAACGGTTCTTCGTGCTTGTAGTTCAAGCTCCTCCAGAATGGCGAGCTTGGCAGCGCGAGATAAAGGTTTTCCATTTGATGCGGAAGTTAATGTTTCCAGATGGTTTATTATTTCTGCCAGCGCTAGCCGTTTATCTCTAGTAGCCAGTAATTGTTTTAAATAGTCACTGGCTCTTTCTTCTTTAGTTTTGATTGCCATTTTTATTCCCTGCTGGCGGCTTAATTGCGCATCTCGCTTCACGTGAGCGATGTTGACCAAGCTAAAGGCTACTCATTTGCTATCATGGTGTCCATTGGCTTAACACCGTCTGCCATTGATAGCCGCACGCACAGCCTGCCCCGTCAGAAACTTCTCCGGGGACCCTGAGGGCAATCCTTAGATACGGGGTCGGAAACCCGCGGGATCGTAGTAGCGGCAGCTTACCCAGCTTATTGAAATTTCAATGTTGAAATTGAAAGGATATTGAAGAAAAAGGGGCACCTTTACCGCATCTGTAAAGGTGCCCCTTCGTGTTGATGATTGTGAACGCCAGAGCACCGTTAACCACGGAGATCGGTGTCAACCACGTCAACCTGTCAACCAATGTGAAAAAACCTCCCACTAACACGAAGGCGCGGGTTTCCGACCCCGTACTTGCCGAACATCCCCAGGGTCCCAAGCGATGTCGGTGCCCCGGTCTCCTGTTCGTTGTTGGCAGGCAGCACCTCCCAAGCGTCCTGGCATTCAGCGACCCAGCGTTCGAATTCTGCATTAGTCGATACCAAGCCAGTACTGCTTTCGCTGGCGGCGCTATCGCCGATGGGGCGTGGGGGGCGAAAAGACGTGTTACAGGTGTTGCAGGTGTTGCGAATGTTTTTAACTAATTGAATGTATTGGATTTTATTGGTGTTACACACCGTTCATCTTTCACGTGCGTTGGGTGTTACAAGCCTAATAGGTGTTGCAGCAGCGTTTAAAAATTTGGGTAAACCGTAGGCCGCATTCGGCCAAATGCGGTCATCCGATTCGTTATGTCCACGGCTCATTTGTGCTTATTGCATTCCAATCGGCTCCCAATCCGGTACGGAGTTTGGCCTCGTTAGCCTGGAAAACCTGCGCTATTAGCTACCTATCCCCCAGCTCTGGGACTGACCAAGTCTCGTCCATCCCGTGGATCTGGTAGTAGCTATTGGCTGTGACTCCTAATCACCGCCCAGGGCATGCCAGTGGAGCGACGATTCAATGCAACGCCGGTACTGGGTATCAATCTGCCGCGGAGCAAGGCGAACGTATTGTTCGGCTTTCTTACGCTGTTCGCCGGTGAGCTTCTCCAAGTACTCCACGACCTGCTCGGCAGAGGGTGTGATTTCCGCACCGTTGAATTTGGGGGGCAGGCCGGTCCATACCACGTGGGCCACGTCGTGGGCGTTAGCCCATTCGGATAAGTCTGGAATCAGCCTTGGAGAAGGCTGGCCGGCAGACCATCTGCAAACGTGCTTTTCCACATTTTTCCCCGGAATGCTTTCGCGGCTGCGCAAAGCCTCAACGGCAGAGGCAAGATCCACTGAATCCATTACCGCCCACAGGGAGGGAACCAATCGTTCGGTTTCGACTAGCACAAGCGTAATTCGCCCATCTTGCGATTGCCTGGCGAATTCAGCCGGTATCAGTGGGCCATCCTCGAACCACTGCCCCTGAATCGGAAAACCTTTTGGCTCCCAAATTAGGGAACCCCAACCAAGAGAAGCGATGCGAGCCAATGTGCTTCCGTTGAGCCAGGTTGTTAGTTGGTAGTGAGGTCTAGCGTAAACCAGTGCTCTAGACCGCCATTGGAGAGGCGGCAGACATTGGCGACCATCGTAATCACATAAGCTGACACCCGTCTGCTTTAATAGATCCTGAATTCGTAGATGTCCAATGACCATAGCCGATTTCTGCCTTTCGCCACCGTCAGCTTTGGGGTGTGGATTCAACCCTTCACGACAGACAGAAATCGGCCAAGAGCAGACGGTTGAACAAGGACGGTTTCCGGCCAGACGCGGGCATTGCCCTATGGCCGTGTCCACATTAACCAGATTTGATGAAAGAGATGTGGCATTTAGGGAACATTCGATGAACGACAATGCTGGACGGCTTGATGGCACTCCGCTAGTCTGCCATCAACACCTCAGCGAATCATTCAGGATCGATAATGGAATATCTTACACATATATTTACGTTTCTAGCTGGGCTAGGCGCTGGTTGGACGGCGAAAATTGTTGTTAGTAAAATTCAAATGAATAACTCCCAATCAAGAAAGACGGTACAGAAAAACAATACTGTTCATGGTGATATGTCGGGTGGCGACATGAATAAAAACAATCGGCAGTAAGTAGCGTGTCTGATCAATCAAATAATGTCGTACATGGCGATATGGCTGCGAGAGATATCAATAAATTTAATATTGATATGCGCCAAGGCACCACTCTGAATGAGTTGACCTTACTCTATGCACGCCTTCGCGCGGCAGAAGTTGATGAGAAAGATGGAAGTGGCTTCTGCGAGAAACTTAATCATTATCTAGCCACTCCTACTGAAGGTGACGTCCGAGGGCTTGAAGCAAAGCTCCGAGAGAGCGGGCGAACTGATCAGCTTTATTTTGCTATGAGTCAAAAAGAGCAAGCAGCCAAGATGGTGATGCGGCAGCAGTCTTCTAGAGTCGCGCAGAGAATTTACACAATTTTATTGGACGAACTCCACACAAACTACATGCTTGTGGTTACCCCGGTTATAGAATCAGGTGGGGACCGGGTAATAGTTGATGCGGCAATCAATAGTATCCTTCATAACATATGTTCGATGCTCGGTGAGAATTTCTTGGAGATTTCAGTCAAGGACTTATTGGGATTGCTGTATTTTCTTGGGGGTAATTGTCATATAAGGTGGGACAAATATGCTGATATACCATCCGGCCTATGATGCATATCATTGCGTATTTCGAATGCTGTCAATCCTGTCCGTTATTCCGAGCCTGGAGTACGATAAGGCTAGGCTGCTCGACTTCTATTTGACTTTTCCTTCCGCGGTGCAAGGAATCACGCTTCCGAAAACGTTAACTCATGGAAAACGTTTAGCGAAGAAGTTTGAGAATATTTATCACGACCCGTTTGACCCGTCATTTATTTTTAAAGATATGCGTGCCATTCAGATTTCAGCCGTTGGATGTTTGGTTGCTTCAGGAATAGTAAGTCGCGCCAGCTATGCTGACGGAGTTATAGTGCGAACGGACGTAAAACTACCTATTTCGTTAGAGACAAGAATTTCAGATTTTTTAGCAAGTCGTCCCGAAATAGGAGATTTTATCCTACATGATCTGGCGATGCTTCCATTGCGAGGTGTCAATGGTTTAAAGCACAGAACAGGCTTGTTGGAGTATAAATATGACATATCTTAAGCCGACGCTCAGTGTGCGTAGATTGTTAGTATTGCAAGGAGGGCATCGCGCTTTCGATTGTGAGTTTCATGATGGCGTCAATATTATCAGAGGCCGTAATAGCTCTGGCAAGACCACCATAATGGATCTTCTTGCTTATTCATTAGGGGCTGAGAATATTCGGTGGAAGCCAGAGGCGCTGTTGTGTTCAGCGACGATGGTAGAGGTCCATTTAAATGGGGTGCCTGCTACGCTGCTGAGAGACATCGAACCTGAAAGTCAGCGACCGTTAAACATTTTTTGGGGGAGTATTGAATCTACAATTACTGCAGGCGTAAATAACTGGGAGCGTTATCCGTTTCGGCGCTCTGAGCAAAAAATAAGTTTTTCCCAAGCTCTCTTTTCTGCTTTGGAAATTCCGCAAGCACAGGGAGCCGCAGCGTCAAACTTAACAATGCACCAACTACTACGTGTTTTGTACGCCGATCAGCCTTCAGTACACAGTCCGATATTTAGAATCGACAACTTCGATAGCGCTTTAACAAGGGATATGGTTGGTGGGTATCTCTGCGGCGTGTCCGATGACAATTTGTATGCCGCTCAATTAGAGGTGCGAGAGGTTGGGAAGGCGCTTGATAAGATAGTTAGCGAGCTTCGCGGTATATTTAATGTATTAGGTCGGTCTGGCCAAACACCTGATATTGAGGCATCCAGAAGCAGAATCCCAGCATTAGAAGCCGAACGGCAAGAATTGACTGAATACATAATCGGCTTAAAAGCTGAGCGCTCACTATCAAAGAAAGAGGCCAATGCTGCCTCCGCAAAAGTCGATGGGATACGCACTCGGCTAAATACCGCAAAAAAATATGAATCCGTACTGAAGGATGGTTTGCTTAAACTAAATTTGGAAATTGCTGATTCCAAATTATTTTTAAAGGAACTTGAGGCAAGGCTGTCTGGCTTAGATGATTCAAAGGAGACTCGAAATTATTTTGGGGCTTTGTCGTTTTTGTTCTGCCCCAGCTGTTTGACAGAGTTAAAGGCCCACACTTCCGAGTCGCATGATTGCCACTTATGTAAGCATGAGCTGACCGAAGGTGCTAGCGACTCCAATATATTGAGAATGCGGAACGAACTAACTATCCAGATTAAAGAGTCATCCTTATTGCTCCATATAAAAGAAGAAGAGGCTGCAAAGCTTTCTCGAGATATTCCTTTGGCTGTAGAGGCTGCCAAGCGACTAGAAGTAGAATATGCTTCTATGTCCTCTCACTGGTCGAGTAACGTTGAGACTCTCCTTGAGGATTCGGCCCGACGGTTAGGCTCCTTAGATGAAGAAATAAAGCAAGCCTATGAGGATCAAAAGCTTTACGCTGTAATTTCAGAGTTGCAAAAAAATAGGAGTGAGTTGACTACGAAAGTAGAAAGCCTCAATGACATTATCGGTGGCTTGGAAAGAAAGCAAGAAAAACGAAAAAGAGAAGTATCAGCTAGACTTTCTGAAAATATGGTTGCACTGCTTAAGAAAGATCTTCATTTGCAGCCTGAGTTTATAAATGCTCGCACGGTTGATTTTAGCTTTGTTGATAACACCGTTCTTGTTAATGGCTCACGAAATTTTTCGGAAAGCTCCGCAGTCGTACTACGCCATGTGTTTCACTTGGCTTTGCTCAAAACAAGTACAGAATTGCCTTATATGCGAGTTCCGCGCTTTATAATGTTAGATGGAATTGACGATGGAGGAATGGAAAAAGAGCGAAGTCATAACCTTCAAGCATTAATAGTATCCGAATGTGAAAAAATTAGTGTTCCATTTCAAGTGATCTACGCCACCTCTGAGATTAATCCGGAACTCCAGGATGGCGAACTAGTTGTTGGACGTTATTTTAACCCGGAGTCCAGATCGCTTAATGTACTAACCCAGATCATTGAGTGATGTTTCTATTGAAGTTAGCTCAATTATTCGGCGTGTTCACGAATGGCAGCTTATGGCTGTGGATTCAACCGGTACGACTCAATTGGGCGAATAGTGCGGGATAGACCTAAAAAAACCCAAGCGGCCAGAGGCTGGCGGCTTGGGTTTCATCCCACCCCATACCCTTTAGGTTGATGGCGTTTCGGCTAATCAGTTTCCCTTTCGCCTAGCCTGCAAAGGCCGCAATCAACCATCCTAAAACGGCCTGAATCGCGCCGTGAAAGCGAAAGGCTTTTCACGGGGCTAACCTCGAGGGTGTACAGGCCAACGCGGATATACCGCAGTGAGGGCATTAAGGCGCCCTCGTTCCGATTGGGGTTCGATCAACCTACCAGACAGCCGGGTACTCAACAACACCGCCCACTGGAAAGCCATGATTCATCAGTGCCTGCCGAAGCAAAAATGGCAGAGTAAGCCCAATGTGCGGGTGCTTCTCGGTTAGGCTATGGGCGTAGCCATCTAACCAGTCAATAAGCTCAGCGCTACTTAGCTGATCCAATACTTCGGATGACCACACCGCATCCTCTGCACTGCTTACAGAGAACTTGATAGGTGAATCTAGTTGAAGTCGGTGCTGAACCACACTTCTGAAACTATCGGCACCCTGATGGTGAACGATCAATTTGATCACAGGTGTTTTTTGGGTTGCCTTTCCGCCGGGTGCATTAAGCTCAAAAACCACCTCGGAAAATACCACCTTCCCTTCAACTCGGAAGAATGTCTTGGCCTGCGTGGTTGAGTTGAGTGCCCAATACACACGGAATGTATTTCTTCTTAACTTATGCCCGTAGATCCCAAGTAACGGCATTAACTGCGCCTCAGTCGCGCACTTGGCCCCCTTGCTCCAGGCACTGACAATGGATTGCTGAACTCGACACTTTTCTGCAATTTCTATCTGTGTCCAGCCATCATTGAGTGCGAGACGAATCAGCTGCCGCGTAAGCTTAAAAGGCTTTTTCTTAGCATTTTTCCCTTTACTTCTCTCGGCCTGATCTTCCATGCCTCCCCCCTCAAAAAATAAGGGGAGCAAAGCTCCCCCTAACACGTTATGACTTTTTCACCTGATTCAGCGGGTTCTCAGGGTTCTTTTGCCAGCCAGTATGACCATGGTTTTTGTCCCAGGTCTTGTTGGTGCCATTGGTACCAGGGTTACGATTGTGGGCGTCTGCCTTGTCATTGTTCCGCTTGGTCATGTTGGTGCTCCTTACCTCTGTGAGTAGAGAGCTCAGCCTACCAATTGGAAAAAACGCCACCACTGATCGTTTACTGATAAAACGTGATAATCAGTGATATTTCACTATCGCGGGGTTTTGCACAACCAGAAACCAACTCTTGATGCAGGACAGGGGTGGGGCAGCGCGTACTCCAAGTGAGTGTTTTATTCAACGGATAAGTGTCCGCTACTGGCCGATTTCTGGCAGTCGCCAACATCAGCTATGGTCGTTTGAAGCCTGTCGATGACCTCTAAAAGCTCGTAGCTTGTAACCTGCTTGCAACGCTAGGGCGGAGAACTGATTATACGACCTTCAGATTGTGTGCTGAGGGGCGACGTGACATGGAAGCCGTTGTAGGAATCATTGACGCTCTTGCCTGGCCGGCCTGTGTAATTTGGTTGACGTATCTCTTCAGAAGCGAAATTCGAGCGGTAGCAGCACGAGTATCCCATCTAAAATTCAAAGAATTTGAAGCAAAATTTTCCCAGGAACTGAATGCGGTTGAGCACTCCCTGAAAAAATTGGAACAGGCAAAACCAAATTTTTCCCCTCCTAGCACTCCGAACTCAAACCCTCAACTAGAGCAGTTGGAGCGGATTGCAGAGGTCTCACCTAGGGCCGCCATCATCGAAGCATGGCGTTTAATTGAGGACGCTGCTGGCCGTTCTGGATTCGTTCAGGGAGCCTCTATCCCTCGCATCAATGCTGCTCTATTTGTGAATTGGTTTGTCCGAGAAGGAAAGCTTCCAGTGGACAGCGAAGCTGCTTTTGATGCACTAAGAGATCTAAGAAACCAGGCCGCGCATGCGCCTGAATTCTCTATTTCCTCAGCTGAAGCTCAGCGCTATCTTCATCTTGCAGCCCGAGCATCTCAATTGATCGTCGAAGCCTAACTACTCATGTCCTTAAGCATTCGAGCAATGAAAGACCCCACTTGGTCGGAAGCTGCTTACCTACTTTGAATGCAACGGAAGCTTTCGCGAGCTTCCGCTTATCCTCATCACCGTTGTTTCAGCTTATGCTCGATTAGCCCCATTTCTGCCTTGATCGCGGTGATGGTGAGCTTCTGCGTTGCTGTGCTTTTTCCGATCTTGGTATCCACGATCTTGAGTAGTGCGGTTAGGTAGGCTTTTCTCGCTTTAAGCGTTTCGGATAGGGATGAGCTGTTTTGTGTTGCGGCGTTCATGGCTTCGATCCTTGGAGTGATGTTTAAACAGCCCGCGAAAGCAGGCTGTTTCAGGGTAAATCGACAGTTACATCGAGAGCAGGTCTTGCATGCGATGCTGGCTCCCACGGTCTGCTAGGTCCCGCCATTTCCAACTGCCAAAGTTCTCACCCTGCTCCGGGATATGGAGGTTCAACAGCGATTCTGGATCTCGGTTGATCATGCGGGTAGCGGCATAGAGCTTGCCACCCACGTTAAGCAGCGCTTGAGCGGCTTCATTCCATTTTTCTTCAAGCGCATCGTGTGCGAGGTGTAGCGCTATGTTCTCTATTTTTTTGTATTCATCTTGAGCTTCAGTGATGTGCTGGTCGACGGTGATTAGCTCCTGCTCTAGTGCTGTAATAATCAGTTGTTGGCGACGATGTTGCTCAGCGGCGGTAGCGAGATTTTTCGCAGCTTTTTGCGCGTCGCTGCTGGCTGTTTTCTCTCCTTCTACATCTCCCCAAGCAACCGCCTGCGCATAGGCTGTGGCCGCCTGGGTCTCGGCTTGACGAGCACTTGTCATGTCTTCTTGCGCTTGCTTCCGGATTTCCTCCAAACGACCGCTGAGGCTTTCGCGTTTTGCATTGAACTCCAGCTCGTCTGCTGTCCAGTTCGCCATGTCGGCGATGTAGCCCGCCATGAGGGTTTCCCGATTGGCGAAGTTTTCACGACGACGGATTTTCGGATTCAGTCGGTAGATTTCCAGATCCAGCGAATCAATCTTTCTTTTTCGCTCGTTGTACTGATCGCGTACTTCGCGTTCCCGTCCCTGCTCGATCGTTTCGGGGCTCTCCAGTGCCGCTTCATAGGGAAGCAGTGCGGCTTGGAGACTTTCCATTTCACTGATCAGTTGGTCGCGGCGGTCTTTCATTGCTTGAATTTCGTTCATCTGTGTTGTCTCAGTGTGATTCGAAAGTGGGGTTGTTGAGCGGCTGGCGAGGCCGAATCGGGCCGGCTCTACCTCTGTCAGCAGGGCGGCCACTAGGCGGCCTGTGCCTCGCTCTCATCCGCTGCCGGTACGGTCTTCACCACATAGCAACGCTGGGTGCCCATGCCCGGTAAGCGGACGGAGCAGGAGGCTTTGCCGTTGGGACCTGGCTCAAGAACGCCACGGCGAATCAGTTCCTTGTTGACGGCATTGATGTTCATGCCTTTGAACACCTCGGAGCGCCATGACTCGGGCAACACGTAGTAGGTGTTGGTGGTGTGCAATGCGTCGCCCAAGCCGTGCTCCAGTGTCTTGCGAAAGCCCAGGCGGTCGATGGTGCGCGGGCCGTGTTCATCGATTTTCGCGGCCGCCGACTCCCAGCGAGTGAAGCGGCTTTCACCGAAGCGCTCGATGACTTGGCGCAGCCTTGCCAGGATCGCGTCACCTTCAAGATTTCCAGCACCGCCACGCTCGTTCATCCAGGCACTGAGGCACACCCGAGCGGCGGTGGTGGCGGTGCCATCGGGCCAGCCTGTGATGCCCATCGCGGTGGCCAACTCGCCGGCGGCGGCAGCCAGACCAAAACGGGCTGCAGCACGATGCGCCTGACCGCTGGCCGAGGCCGGTAATGCTTTGGCGATGAACCCCTCCAAGGTGTGGCGCAGGATCGCCGACCAACCATGCCGCTTGCCGGGCTCACAGAGGGCCGCCAGGAAGGCGGTCAATGGTGTGCCGTAGTACTTGGCCACCCGCGCCTTGAGTGCATCGGAGAGGGCCGCCGCATCATCAAAGCCGTTCAGTACATCGAACATCCCGAGGCCTTTGCTGACGTCCGCAGGCACGGCGAGCATCCGCACTTCCATACCGGCTTTGAGCTCCTTGTTCGCTTCGGCCATGTGCTGCGCCAACGTCTTCTCACCGGTCGAGAGAAACAGCAAGCGCCACTCCTGCACCTGTCGGCCTGCTTGTCCTCGATCATTGGCGCGAGCTTTGCCGGTGCCGTTGCCGAGCATGTACACCGTTTCGCCAATGATGCGCGGGTCGCACATGCCGATTTCATCCAGCACCAGAAGTCCGTCCGAATGCGCGGCGGCGATGGATTCCAAGGCGTTATCCGTCGAGCGCCAGGAGCGCACCAGACGCGGCCCGCCGTAAATCGAAGCGGCCACTTGCAGGTGGGTGGTCTTGCCGCCCGAGCTGTCGCCGTAGAGGTGAAAGCCGCCTGACTCATGGCCGAGCAGGTGCAATAGCGGGCCGGCAAACGCTACGCTGGCCACAAACGCCAAGCGGTGATTACCGATGCACAAGGCACCGATCTGTTCCTGCCACTGCTCCAGGGTGCCGGCTTCGCTGATGGGGGGAAGCTGCGTGCCAGCCTCGTAGAAATGCAGGTGTTCTGCGTGCGAACCCACCTGCTGTTCGGGCAGCAAGAAGGCGCTGCCGTGCCAGCCCAAACGGGTGACCAGTCGTGCGCGCTGGGCGCTGTCAAAGCCGCCGAGATAACTCTGCAGGTCGTTGCGGGCATTGCGACCGGAGCGACTGCCGGCCAGACGCAGGCCCATGTCCACCAGTGGGCCGAGCACGTCCTTGCCGAAATCACCGGTCATGGTCCGCGCCGGAATGTTCCAGCGCTTTTTCGCCCCGTCGGGATCATCGAACTCGACCAGCAGACCCCAGTTATGCCCCTGCGCATCTCGGGTGCGCGCAAGGATCTCCAGCGGCGAACACACCGGGCGTGCCTCGCCATCATCACCGGAATAAAACACGCCTTCTGGGGTCAGGCGGAACCCCCCGGGCAGCAGATCGTTTTTGGGTTTCGCGGCGCGCTTGGTCGTCGGTTTAGCCGTGGCTTCGGCTGGTTCGGTCGGTGCTTTCTCCGGCTGAGCACCGAACAGTTCGCCACTGCGTTCCAGCTCGGCGAAATGCATCGCCGTCCAGCCTTTGGCTTGGGCATCGGCTGCGTCGTCACCGCCGTCCCATTGCCCACCTTTGGCAAAAGTGGGTTGGCCATTCTTGAGCGTGGGCTTGCGTTTGAAGACGTCCAGGGCGATCACGCGCACCGACGCGGCGCCGACTTGTTGCAGTTGTTCGGCGACGGCGTCCATGCAGCTTTTGCCACTGGCGTCGTTGTCTGGCCACAACACCACGGACCGACCTTTGAGCGGTGTCAGGTCGGCCTTGTGCCAGGAGTTTGAGCCATTCGGCCAGCACGTGGCCACGTAGTGGAGCAGCAGCTCAGCAGCCGCGTCGGCGGCCTTTTCGCCTTCGCACAGAACCACTGGAGAGTCTGCTCGTTGCGCCAGCTCATCCCGGCGCAGCAGGGGACGCGGCTCAGGCAGGCCTTGCCAGCGCCATTGCTGCGTTTGACTGTCGGCACGCTGGCACCAAGTCAATGGTGCAAACACCTTGCGCGGTTTGCCGTCTTCATCCGGGCCCAAGTCGAAGCGATAGAGCACCATGACCGGTTGGCCTTGAGTGTCGCGATACATCCAGACTTTGGACGGTGCGCCGTGTTGTCGATGTTTGGCCGGGCACCTGTTCATGGCCTCAGCCGGGATCGGCTGAATGGCGAGCCATTCCGGTGTTTTGCTTTTGCTGGGTTCCGGCTTCGCTTGCACGGCCCCAGCGGAAACGTGCAGCAGATCCGCCAGCTTGTTGCAGGCTTCGACGTCGGTACCACCGTCGAGATAGCGAACCAGATCGATCAGGTCGCCGCCTTTGTCGCCGGTGGCAAAATCCGCCCAGGTGCCTTTGCTCAAGTTGACCTTGAGAGAGCCGGCACGCTTGTCGGCGCGGGTTGGATTGGGAGCGGTGTATTCCTTGCCGCTATCGACGCCTTTACCGTTTGGTAGCCAATGGGAAAGTACCCGGTCGATCTCATTCAGAGAGGCCGCTTTCACGTCGGCGAAGCTGGGACGTTTCACCTTATTGGTCATGGCCAGCCTCCATTCGCAGGAGGGCGGAGGCCACATCATCAATCACCGCTTTACCCATTTCACTCAGGTAGTGAGCGGCCATCGCACACTGTTCAGTGTTGTCGCCGTGGGTGGCCAGGAGTGTCATGCGATTCGCGCAGCTGAGCAGGTCGGAGGCGTACTCAAGCGCGTCGGACACCGGGACACCGGCACTGAGCCGAAACAGCGACTGATGGGGTTGTCCGCACTGAGCGAACGTGGTCATGCCCCGGGTGGTGACGGTGGCCTGAAGGCTCATTGGACACCCCCTGCTTTAGCTCGAGGAGTCGACGTCGCATCACCATGCAGGGTCAGCGTTTTGATCAGGCCCAGGGTGCCGCGCACGTCCCAAATGACGGCCGCCAATATGTGATTGGCCAAGCGCGGTCTGTCGCTTTCGCTTTCGAAGTGATCTTCAAGCAACGTCAGTACCGAGTCGGCGCGGGCAATGGCGCAGGTGATGGCGTCAATCGGAATGCCGGCTTCGGCATCGTTGCTGATGCCGAGCAGATCTTCGGGCAGGGAGAAGCTCAGGGCTTGGTTCATTGGACACCGCCTGCGGCTTCGAGCGCGCGGGCTTTGGCCATATGGGCGTTGTATCGAGTAAGGCGTGTGGCGAGGCTGGAATTGGCGTGTAAAGCGGCGAGAGCCATTGCACGGTGTGCAGCGGCGCGAATTTTGGACGGATTTAAGGCGGGCATGGGCGTGGCTCCTACTTTCTGACTGGAGCCGCCACCGTCCTTCCTACGGGATTGGGTGGCAGCTGTGTGCGGGGTAGGAATACCGGGATAGTAGGCACCCGGCCAGGCCGAAGCCTGCCCACACACAGCCGCCATAACACTAGACTGCGGACGAAAAAAAACGCCGGCAGTTGTGATCTGGGCGCTGATGCGCCTACTAATTCTCGGGTTCCTACGCCCGGTCGCTGAATTTGCAACGACGTGGAAAGAGTAACGTCCCATTTTTGAAAGCGCAACCGCGCAGGAAGCTTGTGCATTTTTTCGATGCGGCATAAATTGTTCGGGCATGTAGATTTACCTCAGCGCCCCCGGATCGCTCCCGAGGGCGTTTTCATTTCAGGCATGAACTTCCCAGTACAGGGAAAGCAGGGGCAGGAAGTCACCGTCGATCATTGAGCGAGCATCTTCGTAAGCGGCCACTTGCTGGCCTTCATCGACAATCACAGCGCTGAAATTTTCGGTATGCATCGCTAGAACGCACCAGGTTCCATCAGGCCAATTCAGCACTGCAACGACCCGGTTAAAACGTTCATGTTTGGTCCGGTAGCGCTCGAGGCGTTGCATGTAGTTTGCCGATAGACCGATCTCACGAAGGACTGAAAACGGCTTCAGCACCGCCCTGTGTACGATGAGTCGTCTCATGCTGCGGCCTCGTCGCGAGCAGCGATACGCGCACGGGTCCAACTCAAAACTTCAGACAAAACCCAGGCAACTGGAGCACCACGGGCATTGCTGTCGGTGAGTTTTACAGACTGTGGGAACCCGCTTTCGGGCTGACTCATGAGTTTGTAAACGGTAGCGCGACCGATGCCTGTGATTGCCATCACCAGGTGGATGCGGATGAGTGTGGCGGCGGGATCGAAGCGTCCTAACTCTGCATCGCCAACTCTCATTGGCGAGGTCGTAGGCGACACAATTTCTCGAATCGAATTGGCTTGGGTTACTGAAGGTGCGAGTGCCGTAACGGTGCATTTCTGCTTGGTTTCAACCATTACGCATGCCCTCGCGCAATGTTGGTGGAAGCTGAGCACACACGACTTTCGAGCCAGGTAGCGACATCTTGAGGGCGGTAACGCACTCGAGATCCGGTCTTTAGGTAAGGGAGGGAGTTGGTGCGTGAGCTTCGCCAAGCGGCAAGCGTTCGGCTGGATAAGCCAAGTGCAGTGGCAACTTGATCGGTGGTCAGCAGTTCAGATGTGAGGGTGGTATCAGATGTAACTGAAGCGTTGAGGAGCGTCATAGCGCGTTTCCTGTAGTAGTTCTTACAGGCCCAAGCTATATAAACGCTTTTGCATTTATTGGAAGTTCGATTTTCTTGCGAGTTGCCTTTCTATGGTGCTTCTTTTAGGGAGAAGTCGCGCACGTTCGCAGCAAAGTTTCGATTTTCACTCTAGGTGTCCTACCATGTCCTACTGTTTTTTCATACAGTTAAAAAATGGAAGTACAGAGAAGGTGGTCGCATGAAATCCGACGAACGGTACGCCCCTGTACCGCGATCAAAAGCAGCGACGCGAAATTTCTGTATTCCACGTAACGGAGCAGCCTGCAGGAAGGTGAGGATGATTTAGGGTGTAACACCTCTTCGTCGCGTAACACCGATGGGATGGATATTCTTTGCAGTGTGTTACGCGATAATTACCCAATGAATTCAATGGTTTGATCGATCTTGCAACACCTGTAACACCCGTAACACCCAATTTGCTTGGGTGCTGGGATTGCACTCTTATAGCGCCTTTCCGAATTGACCCTGAACAATGTTGCCTTGCTCCAATTCATCAAGGTGGTCGGCATACCACTGCATCATGGCAATGCGCGGCTTGATGTAAATCGCCTTGTTATAAACGCCGGCAACTCCATCCTTGACGTGCGATAGCTGCGCTTCGATGTGGTTTTCCTCGAAGCCGTGCTCATTCAGGATTGTGCTGGCGATGTGTCGGAAGCCGTGCCCGGTTTGTCGTCCCTCATAACCCAGGCGTCGAAGCGCCATCAGGAATACGGTGTTAGAGCGTGGCTTTGTAGTGTCGCTGCGGCCAGGGAACAAAAGCTGATAGTGACCGGTGAGATTTTGAAGGTCGCGTAACAGTGTTATCGCTTGGTGGGGTAATGGCACGAGATGTTCGCGGCGTCGCTTCATGCGCTCTGAGGGTATGGTCCATAGTGCTTTCTTTAAATCGAACTCTGACCATCGTGCTTCGCGCAATTCAGAGGGGCGGCACGCAAGCATCGAAAGAAGATGAAGACCTATACGGATGTCAGTTGCGCTCGGATACGCTCGTATTGCCCTGAGAAGCGGTGGCAATTCCTCTTGGGATACATGGGCGTAATTTTCTACAGGTTTGGTCTGCAAAAACTTGTGCAGACCTTCCAGTGGATTGTGCGTTGCTCTTCCAGTGACCCGTGCAAGATCGTAGATCTCTCGACACATGCCTCGAACACGGCTGGTCTGTTCGATGATTCCTTTTCGCTCCATCGAGCGCAGAAACTCCATCCATTCCATGGGAAGAATTTCTTGATAGATACGGTTACCGAAGACGGGGAAAACGTGTAGCTCCAGCGCGCCGATGGTCCTTACCGCTGTGCCATCGGTCCAGCTTTTACGTTTGGAGGCGTACCACTCACGAGCTAGTCGTTCGAAGGTATTGCTGGCAGCTTCCAGTTCTGCCGCTTTTCTGGCTCGCTTGGTTGCTAATGGATTGCTTCCTTGAGCGGAGTCAGCTCGAAGCTCTGCGGCTTTTTGACGTGCAAGGGATCCACCCACTTCCGGGTAGCTTCCAAGACCTAGCCATGACCATTTCCCATCAGGCTTTTTGTACCGAAGCTGCCAAGACTTGTTTCCGTCTGGACGGACCCGCAGGTAAAGGCTGTTGCCGTCATGCTCGCGATACTCTTTGGTATCTGGCTCTAGTGTCGCCAGGACGGTATCGGCCAAGGGGCGACGCTTGATTTCACTACGCTTCATTTCCTTGTACCCCTCAGTTTCAATTTTCCTCCGTGGTACAAGGGAGGATACATGGAGCCTCGAGATAGGGGTAGACAGAGGCGGATAGCCAGAAACAAGAAAGCCCGCACGGGGCGGGCTTCTTGGGGTGTTTCGTAGACTGTCTGAGACAGGTCTAGACTACTATTTGGTGGAGCCGGGGGGATTTGAACCCCCGTCCGCCAGTACTCCGCTGTCGGTACTACATGCGTAGCCGTGTCTATTAAGTTAACCCTCAGCGACCCGACGGGCAGGGTGCTTTGGGCGAGTTGTGTAAGTTTTAGCCGCTTCGTCCACAACGTACTGCACGGCGATTCTGTTCTATATGACAATCACTTTGGGTTTACAGACATCCCCTGGTGATTGCTGGACCCGAAGGTACCAGAAGCTCAGGGCTAAGGCTGCTTACGCAGCGAGAGCGAATTCCTGGCCGTAGTTATCGTCATTGGCAACTATAAGTAGTTGCAACAGTGGATTTACGAGTTCTGTTACCAACTCGGCATGCACCTAAAGTTTCGCAACCGGCGTCGAATCCTAAACGGCCCCGAGCCTGATGCTCTGTGAATCAAGTGAGCAGCAGGCATATACAGTGTACGTCATCACGCCCCGGAAGGCCAACCCGAAGGTTGGGCACCACAGATTATGGGGCTGGTTCGTTGCTCTGTCTGTCAGCGAGCGCCAATGCCTGGGTGGCCTCGGTGACGCATTTTTTGTCGTCTCCGGAGGCTTGTGAGGCTTCGGCGCTGGACATCAGTCTTTTGATCTCCATCGTAGTGTTTGCGGAGTTCGCCGGCAGCGCATTCACTTTGCCTTTGAGCTCTTGCAGCTTGCTCGTACAGAGGTTGTTGTCCGCAGCAAATACAGGAGAGGCCAGCATGGCAGCAGCAATGAACAGGCCAGCGAGTGTGGTGCGTTTCATGGGTATCTCCTTGAGCTGATGGTCTCGGTGCTGTCGTATGAGTAGACGGCCAAGCCGAACCCGAAAAGTCCGCCACGATCTGATGGGGCCTACCTCAAAGACTACGATTCAACGCAAGAATTCGTTTTTCTCAGAAAATGTGTCGAGCTTTTGCAGCGATGCGGGCGGTTACACGTATCCAGCCCCCAGATGCAACAAAACCCGCAACTGGCGGGTTTTGGTTTGCTTCGTATCGGGCACGGCCGGGCTTTGAGCTCCCGGCTGCCAGTACTCCGTTGTTGATGTACGCCAACGCGGCCCGGGAGGCCAACCCGAAGGTTGGCCTTGAGCCGAGTTACTTGGCGCCTTTTTTCGAGTCGGTGACGGCCTTGATAATGTCGTTGGTCTCGGCGATGCAATCATCAATGCCTTCCTTGGTGCCTTTTGCCTGGTTGGCTTTGGCTTGCTCGACGGAGGCTTTTACCTGGTCAGTCATTTCCGGAGGAATCTGTGCCTTGCCGTTTTCGATGGTTTTCAGGTTGACCGCGCAAAGGTCTTCAGCGGCAAATGAAGTGGAAGCCAGCATGGAAGCAGTAACGAACAGACCTAACAGCACAGAACGTTTCATGTGTTTCTCCTTGAACTGATGGCCAGGCATTGCTGGCCATCAGGACGGGCTGCCGAGTATTGGGAAAGTCCCGCATTGGCGGGACTTGATCGGTGGACTGCGGCGACACGTCAGGGTTCTGTTTTTCTGTGTTGATGCCCACAAGAAACGACTAGACAGGCGCCTGAATGCGCCTTTCTTGAGGCCTCGTCATCAGGTCACCCTGGCCTGGGTAACGCGGTCCACCAGATAGACTAGTCCGTGGTAGTCGATTCCGCCGTGTTGTGTCAGGCCAATCTCGCAGGTACGGCTGGTGGAAATCCCCTCGCTGCACTGCTGCACCGCATCCTTGAGCGTGCGCAGCGAATGGGCGTTCAGCTCTGGCGTGGTGAAGCCCTTGTCGCCGGCGAAGCCGCAGCAGTGAATACCTTCGGGAATGACCACGTTTTTGCTGCACTTGCGCGCCAGGTCGATCAACGCCTGGCTTTCCCCGAGGTGTTGGGTGCTGCAGGTTACGTGCACGGCAATCGGCGCCTCCTGAGGCGTGAAGTCCAGGCGATCCATCAGGTGTGTGCGGATGAAGCGCACCGGGTCGTACAGGTCCAAACGGACTTCCCCGAGGTCTTGAACCAGGCGCAAGGTGCAGGGGCTGGTGTCGCAGTAGATCGGGTCGAGCCCGCCACGGCTGGCGTGGAGCAGGGCGCCGATCAGTTCCTGTCGTTTGTGCTCGGCTTGCTCGGCGTAGCCTTTGGAGGCGAATGGCTGACCGCAGCACAGGTTGTCGAGGTTGTCCGGGAACACCACCTGGTAGCCGGCCTTTTCCAGCAGGCCTCGGGTCTTGTCGTGCAGCGACATTTGCTCCGTATCGCCCGCTGCCGGGCCCATGGCGCGGGATACGCAGGCCGCCAGATAGACCACGCGCGGGCGCGCGTCCGTCACCGTCGGGCTGAAGCGAATCGGCCGCTCAGGCTGGGGCATGGCGTTGGTCCATTGCGGGACCTGACCCTTGGACAAGCGCGTCAACGTCGCCGACAACTTCGCCAATCTCGGTGCCCCCAGCAACATCCGCGCACCATTGGCCACGTGCAGGGTGAAGCGTGCACCTTGCAGTGCCGTGGCGAAATGTCCTTCAAGCCAGTTAGCGGTTTTCGTATGCGTCGCCTTCCGGCTGCGCAGCTTTTTCACCAGCTCGCCGGTATTGATGCCTACAGGGCAACGTTGTGCGCACAGGCCGGTGGCGGCGCAGGTATCGATGCCTTGATAGTCGTAGGCGGCTTCGAGTTCGGACGTATCGATGCCCGCGCGTTTCTTCGCCTGAATGTCGCGCCAGATCACGATGCGCTGACGCGGGCTCAGGGTCAGGCCTTTTGACGGGCAGACCGGTTCGCAGAAGCCGCATTCGATGCACTTGTCCACAATCTCGTCAGCAGCGGGCAAGGGCTTGAGGTGCTTGAGGTGGATCTGTGGATCTTCGCTGAGCACCACGTCCGGGTTGAGAATGCCATTGGGGTCGAGCAATCGTTTGAGCTGCCACATCAACTGGTAGGCATCGCTGCCCCATTCCAGTTCAACGAACGGCGCCATGTTGCGTCCGGTGCCGTGTTCAGCTTTCAGCGAACCGCCGAACTCCACCGCCACCAGTTGCGCCACGTCGTCCATGAACGCCTGATAGCGTGCGACTTCTTCCGGGCTGTTGAAGCCTTGGGTGAAGACGAAGTGCAGATTGCCTTCCAGGGCGTGTCCGAAAAGGATCGCTTCGTCGTAGTGATGTTTGTCGAACAGTTCGATCAGGCGGTTGACGCCGATGGCCAGTTGTTCGACCGGGAAGGTGACGTCTTCGATGATCACCGTGGTGCCGGTCTTGCGCACGGCGCCGACGGCGGGGAAGGTGTCCTTGCGGATGGCCCAGAGACGGGCGTTTTCCTGCGGGTCTTCGGTGAAGTCGACCTGCTTTTCCACCGGGAATGCCTTCAGCGATGCCATGATCTGCGCCAGTTGCTCGTGCAGCAAGGTGGACGACGCGGCGCGGGATTCTATCAGCAAGGCGCAGGCATTGTTCGACAGATGCTGTACGAAAACGGGCATGCCGGGTTTGTTCTGTACCGAGCGCAGGCTGCGCCGGTCCAGCAGTTCCACGGCCGACACCGGTTGGCTTTTCAACACGGTGACCGCATTGCAGCAGGTCTCGACATCCGGGAACACAATCAGGGCCGAGGCTTTATTCGGATGGTCGATCACCGTGTCGTAGGTCACGGCACTGATGAACCCGAGCGTGCCCTCGGAGCCGACCAGCAAGTGGCTCAAGATATCCACAGGCTCGTCGAAATCCACCAGGGCATTGAGCGACAGGCCGGTGGTATTTTTCAGGCGGTATTTGTGGCGAATTTTCGCAGCCAGCTCGGTATTTGCGCGGGTCTCGCGGCCCAGGATCGCCAAGCGTTCCAGCAGCGCGGCGTGGCTTTGGCGAAACGCCGTGACGCTGGCGGCATCCTCGGTGTCGAGACGACTGCCATCGGCCAGCACCAGACGAATGCCGGCCAGGGTGTGATAGGTGTTTTGCGCGGTGCCGCAGCACATGCCGCTGGCATTGTTGGCGACGATCCCGCCGATCTTGCAGGCGTTGATCGAGGCCGGGTCCGGACCGATCTTGCGTCCGAACGGTGCCAGCCAGGCGTTGGCCTGGGCGCCGATCACCCCCGGTTGCAGGCGGATTTGCGTGCCTTGGCCGCGGATCTCGCGACCGTTCCAGTTATCCCCCAGCATGATCAGTACCGAGTCGCTGATCGCCTGGCCGGACAGGCTGGTGCCGGCGGCGCGGAAAGTCACCGGCACCTGATCCCGTTGCGCTAGTTGCAGCAGTGCCACCACTTCGTCTTCGGACTCGACGCGGATCACCAGTTGCGGAATCAAACGATAGAAACTGGCATCGGTGCCGAAGGCCAGGGTCGACAGAGGGTCGTCGAAACGTCGCTCTTGGGGAATCAGTTGCTGTGCGTCACGCAGGAAAGCGGCCGGTAGACTCATTGGTCCTCCAGGATCAGCACCACCAGGTCTTTCGGACCGTGGGCGCCGTACGCCAGCACTTGCTCGATGTCGGCGGTCTTCGACGGGCCGGACACCAGCAGTGCGTTGGTCGGCATGCCCTGGGCCCATTCGAATTCCTGTTGCACCTGATAGAAGTTGTCGCGGATTTCACTGGCCTTGAGCAGGGCGAAATGCACCGGTGGCGCCAGGCTCATCAGGCGCGGTTCTTCCCGGGTCGGCCAGAGAACAAGGCTGCCCGTGGCAGCGATGGCGCCGAGGGTTCCAGTGATGCTCGCCGGGGTGTCGTTGAATAGCTCGGCTTTCCATTCTTCAACCGGGCGGTCGTAGGCTTTCAGCATTGGCAGGCCGGGATTATTCGCCCAGTGCTGCGTGATCCGTTGACCGTGGGGCGTTGTCGGTGCGATCAGCAGGCTTGGCAACTGGCGGTCCTGCAGCAACTGCGCGAGTAGCGTCGGCCACTCTTGGCCGGACGTCAGATGAATTTCCGTGTGCACCGCTTCCATCAATTTGCGCAGTTGCGCAATGCGCTGCTCTGGCGCGTAGGTGTAAGGCTGGGTCACCAGATCGACATCGAAGTTGTCGGCCACTGGCGTGGTGCCTGTCAGGCTTTTACGCAGTTTGGTGAGGATATTTTGTTTGGCGCTCATCGGCGTTCTCCCTGTTTGGCCAAGTGCTCGCGGGCCATGTCATGCAATGAGCGGGCAGCGGGTTTCGGTGCGCTGTGGTTTTGCGTCCACGGGCCGACATTGCTCGGCGTAAGGGCGCGCAAACGGGTGGCAAAGAAACCGAACAGGCGATAGAGCGTCGGCGAACTGTTGAGCTTGGCCCAGGCGTTCCAGATGAACCGCTCCTTGCGCGAATACTTGCTGCCCTGGCCGCGCATCACTTGATGGGGGCTGTCCGGGGCCTTGACGTTTTCTTCCCGCAGGCGCCGCAGCAATGCAGGGATCGGGATTTTCACCGGACAGACTTCACCGCAGGCGCCGCACAGCGACGAGGCGCTCGGGTGATCCGGGACTTTCGCCAGGCCGACCATGTGCGGGGTGATGATTTTTCCGATAGGCCCGGGGTAAACCTCCCCATAGGCATGACCGCCGATTCGGGTGTACACCGGGCAATGATTCATACAGGCGCCGCAGCGAATGCAGTTCAGGGTCTGGCGCAATTCGCTGTCGGCAAAGGCCTGGCTGCGGCCGTTATCGAGCAGTACGAGGTGCACTTCCTGTGGGCCGTCGAGTTCATGTTCCTTGCGTGGACCGGAGATCATGTTGACGTAGGTGGTAATCGGAATGCCCAAGGCTGAACGGGTCAGCAGCGACAGCAACGGCACCACATCACGCAGGTTTTCCACGACTTTTTCGATACCGGTGACGGCGATGTGCACGGGTGGCACCGTGGTGGTCATGCGACCGTTGCCTTCGTTTTCCACCAGCAGCAGGGTGCCGGTTTCGGCCACGGCGAAGTTGACACCGGAGACGCCGATGTCCGCTTCGAAGAATTTCTGCCGCAGGACTCTGCGACCGATCTGAATGAGTTGGTCTACGTCCTTGGTGTATTCCACGCCAAGTTTGTCGTGGAACAAGGACGCGACCTGACCGGCGTTCTTGTGGATTGCCGGCATGATTATGTGTGAAGGCTTCTCGTGGTCGAGCTGGACGATGTACTCGCCCATGTCCGATTCCAGGCATTCAATGCCCTGTTCAGCGAGGACATGGTTCATCTCCATCTCTTCGCTGACCATCGATTTGCCCTTGATCACTTGCCGCCCCTCGTGAGCGCGGATGATCGAGAGGACGATGCCATTGGCCTCGTCCACCGTTTCCGCCCAGTGCACTGTCACACCGTTGCGGGTCAGGTTCTGTTCCAGTTGCTCGAGCAGGTCGGGCAACTTGGAGAGCGCGCGGGCACGGATTGCATTGCCCAGTGCGCGCAAGTGTTCTCTTTCATGGGCATCGCTGAAAGCGGCTGCCCGTTTGGTCATCAGTGAATCCATCGCCTTGCGAAAGTTGCTTCGCAATTGCGGGTCACCCAGTGCGTTGTGGGCGCGGGTGCGGAAATCTTCTTCTACGGCAACCGTAGGAATAATCGTCGAGGTGCTCATTTCACACCTCCGGTTCGCTGCCAGAGGAAGCTGGCCAGATGCTGACCGCGCAATGCTTCCTGCTGTTTTTCCAGCGAGCCGTTGATGTTCATCAAACAGCCGCAGTCGGCACTCAATACCTTGTGCGCGCCGGACTCCTTCAGCGCCCGGGTCTTGTCAGCCACCATCGCGCCGGAAATGTCTGGCATACGGACGCTGAATGTCCCACCAAAGCCACAGCATTCACTTTCGTGATCGTGGTTGACCCGCTCCACATTGCTCAACTGCGCCAACAACTCGCGGCCGTGCAGGTGGGTGTTCATTTCACGGCGTGCCGAGCACGAGGTGTGCAGCGCCACTTTCACGGGTTCGCCGCCGTCCTTGAGCTGCACCTTGCAGACAAACAACAGGAACTCGGCCAGCTCGTAGGTTCTGGCCGCCAGGGCCTGGACCTGTTTCAACGTGTCCGGCTCGTCCTTGAACAAGTCGGCGTAATGTTCGCGCAGCATGCCCGCGCAAGAACCTGATGGCACCACCACCGGATAGTCGCCGGCAAACAGCGCCAGTTGCGAGCGCGCCACGGTCCGTGCCTGCTCGGTGTAACCCGAGGTGTAGGCCGGTTGTCCGCAGCAGCTTTGCCCTTGCGGGTATTCGACACGAATGCCTTCGCGCTCCAGCAGGTGGATCGCATCCATCCCGGCTTCCGGGTAGAACAAATCGACCACGCAGGTCCCGAACAGGTAGACCCGTGAAGGTTTCTCGCTGGGGTACTGCCGAGGCTCGGGCAGTGGCGGGGCGACACGGGTCGCATTCGGCACGGCGTTGTAAAAAAGCTCGCTCATCAGGCGGTCTCCGGGTGGTCCCGGTTATTCGTCTGTTGAGGCTGCTGAATATAGAGCCGGTAGCTTTCAGCAGCCTTACAGACCGGGGTGTGAATAGCGGACGCCGGGGGCGTGGCCCGGCGTCGGTTTTTATCGTGTTGCTTGTAGCCCTTATTGCACCAGCATGCCGGTGAACCAGTAGGCCTGGGCCAACGTGATCAAGCCGACAATCGTTGCAAAGAATAGGCTGTGCTTGAGGGTGAAGCGGAACAGATCCGATTCTTTACCCACCAAGCCGGTCGCGGCGCAGGCCACGGCGATCGATTGTGGCGAGATCATTTTGCCGGTCACGCCACCACTGGTGTTCGCCGCCACCAGCAAGGTGTCGTTGACGCCGATCTGGTGCGCAGTGGTCGCTTGCAGCGAACTGAACAGCGCGTTGGACGAGGTATCGGAACCGGTGAGGAACACGCCCAGCCAGCCGAGGAACGGCGAGAAGAACGGGAACGCTGCACCGGTGCCCGCCAACACCAGGGCCATGGTCGAAGACATGCCCGAGTAGTTGGTGACGAAGGCAAACGCCAGCACCATGCCGATGGACAGGATCGGCCAGCGCAGTTCGTAGAAGGTCTCTTTAAAAGTGGTCAGACCAGTTTTGATATTGATCTTCAGCACCAGCATGGAGATCAGCGCCGAGAAGAAAATCGCCGTGCCGGTGGCGGAAATCGGGTCCAGTTTGAACACTGCCGGAAGGGCGGTTGGCGCGACTACGATCGGTGCGACCTTGATCACCATCTGGTCCAGGTGCGGGATGGCGAAGTTGAATACGAAGCTGTACATCGAACCGCCGGCGGCAAACATCGCCTTGAACGGCTTCAGGGTCCAAATGGTGACCAGTACGGTCAGGATCAGGAACGGCGACCATGCCTTGAAGATTTCCCCAAGGCTGTAGGGCGAAGCCACAGTGGTGCGCTTCTGGCCGAAACCACCGACGCTGGCGCTCACCACGGAGGCCGAGACAGCGCCGACGATGTGTTGGCCGGCGGCGCGTTTTGGTTGCCAGACTTTCAGGAACAGGGTCAGGGAAATCAGGCTGGCCAGGGCCGAGGTGATGTCCGGCAGTTCCGGGCCGATGAAGTTCGAGGTGAAGTACTGGGTGACGGCAAAGCTCAAGCCGGCCACCAGCGCTGCCGGCCACGTTTCCCGCACGCCGCGCAGGCCGTCCATCATGAACACCAGCCAGAACGGCACGAACAGCGACAGCAGCGGCAGTTGGCGACCGGTCATGGCGCCGATCTTGAACGCGTCGATACCGGTCACTTGCCCGGCAACGATGATCGGAATGCCCAGGGCGCCGAAGGCCACCGGCGCGGTGTTGGCGATCAGGCACAGGCCGGCCGCGTACAGCGGGTTGAAGCCAAGTCCTACCAGCAGCGCAGCGGTAATCGCCACGGGTGCGCCAAAACCGGCTGCACCTTCGAGGAAGGCGCCGAAGCAGAAACCGATCAGCAGAACCTGCAGGCGCTGGTCATCGGTGATCGACAGAACCGAACTGCGGATGACTTCAAACTGCCCGCTCTTGACCGTCAGTTTGTAGAGGAACACCGCTGCCACGATGATCCAGGCGATCGGCCACAGGCCATAAGCGAAGCCATACCCGGCGGCGGCGAACGCCATATCGACCGGCATCTGGAAGGCGAAGATCGCCACCAGGATCGACAAGGCCAGGGTGATGCTGCCGGCCACATGTCCTTTGAGGCGGAACACGGCCAAAGCCAGGAAGAAAAATACGATGGGGATGACGGCGGCGAGTGCGGACAAGCCGAGGCTGCCAAGCGGGGTATAGAGCTGTTGCCAGGTTTGCATATGGGGTGGCCCCTAATTGTTGTTGGTCAGGCACTGATCAGCGTTCTTGGATAATTGGTAAGACCAATTTACAATCGCTGTTGGCTAGGGTAAAAGCCTTGTAGGCGGTGTGTCAATTTGCCGCCCTAAAACTTTTGTCGAATGCAAAGTCCGCAGGTCGCCTGCCTGGTAAGACCAAATGCGTTGTGGCAGGTGCTGGCGCGGCGCCGATAGGCCAGAATAGAGCCCCGGCGAGCCGTCGGATCGTGGAGTAATCGAGTTATGGGGTTTGATCAGATTCGTCAGCGCCGTTTGTCTGACGATATTGTCGAGCAGCTTGAGGGCATGATCCTCGAGGGCACGCTGAAAGCGGGTGAGCGCTTGCCGGCCGAACGTGCGTTGGCCGAACAATTTGGCGTGTCACGCCCTTCGTTGCGCGAAGCCATTCAGAAGCTGACCGCCAAGGGCCTGCTGGTCAGTCGCCAGGGCGGCGGCAACTATGTGGTGGAGTCGCTGGGTAGCACCTTCAGTGATCCCTTGTTGCACTTGCTGGAAAGCAACCCCGAGGCACAGCGCGATCTGCTGGAGTTTCGGCATACACTGGAAGCGTCTTGCGCCTACTATGCGGCGTTGCGTGCCACTGATGTGGATCGCGAGCGACTGACCGCAGCATTCAACGAATTACAGGACTGCTATTCGCGTCACGAAGAGGTGAGTCGTGCCGAAGAGGGTGCGGCGGACGCAAGCTTTCACCTGGCGATCGCCGAGGCCAGCCACAATGCTGTGTTGCTACACACCATTCGCGGGCTGTTCGACCTGCTCAAGCGCAACGTGGTGACGAACATAGGTGGCATGTACAAGCAGCGCACTGAAACCCGCGACATGCTGATCACGCAGCATCGAGAGTTGTATCAGGCGATTATCGAAGGGCGGGCGGAGCAGGCGCGGGAAGTTTCCAGCCGACACATTCTGTATGTGCAGGAGGTACTGGAGGAGGTGCGTCAGGAAGTGCAGCGCGTGGCCCGGGCGGAACGGCGCAAGGGGATGTAGCCAGTCGGCTCCATATCATTTGTGAGGTTGCTTTCGCGGGCAAGCTCGCTCCCACAGGTACACCGATACCCTGTGGGAGCGGGCTTGCCCGCGAAGGGGCCTCAAGGCGAAAGAGTCAGTCTTCCTTGCCCTTGTTGCGCACTGCACGCTGCAACTCGCGACCGGCGTCGCGTTCGCGCTCGGTATCGCGCTTGTCGTATTCCTTCTTGCCCTTGCCCAGAGCGATCTCGCACTTGACCATGTGCTTGCTCCAGTACCAGGACAGGCATACGCAGGCGTAACCCTTTTGCTGCACGGCCGCGGCCAGCTTTTCCAGCTCGCGCCGGTTGAGCAGCAATTTACGGGTGCGCACCGGATCGGCAATGACGTGGGTACTGGCGGTCGTCAGGGGCGTAATGTGGCTGCCGAGCAGCCAGGCTTCGCCATCCTTGAGCAGTACGTAGCTGTCAACCAGCTGCAGTTTGCTTGCCCGCAGACTTTTTACTTCCCAGCCGGCCAGGACCAGACCAGCCTCGAAACGATGTTCGATGAAGTAATCGTGTCGCGCCTTTTTGTTTTGCGCGATGGTCCCTGTTGGGTGTTTCTTCTGTTTAGCCATAGGGGCGGCATTATAGGGAGTTGCACGCGAGTCGGCTACGGTGTTGCTACGTGCTTGAGCAGGTTGATTGAATCCCGGACAATGCGGCCTCTTTTTTGAACGCTTGGGCGTGATAACGATGTCGACAGACAAGGTTTCTGTCCACGGCAGTTGGGCTAGCCGCTGGGTCTTCATACTCGCCGCGACCGGTTCGGCCGTGGGGCTGGGTAGTATCTGGAAATTCCCGTACATGGTCGGCGTCTATGGCGGCGGCGCCTTCGTGCTGATGTTCCTGGCCTGTATCGCATTGATCGGCGTGCCGGTCATGCTGGCGGAAACCCTGATCGGCCGGCGTGCCCGGCAAAGTCCGGCCAATGCCTTGAAGATGCTGGCGGTCGAGGCGGGGCACTCGGCCAAATGGTCCTGGGGCGCGTTTGCCGGGATGATCACGGCATTGCTGATCCTGTCGTTCTACAGTGTGGTTGGCGGCTGGTCGCTGGACTACATCATCGACATGGGGCGTGGCGACTTCCAGGGCGCGACGCCTGATCAAGTGGGGGCTTACTTCGGCAATGTGATCGCCGATCCCTGGCGCCTGACACTTTGGCACACGATTTTCATGCTGTTGTCAGCGGTGGTGATCGCCAAGGGCGTGGTTGCCGGGCTTGAACGCAGCTTGCGAATCATGATGCCGTTGTTGTTCGTGATGATCCTCGTGTTGCTGGGCTACAGCATGACCACCGGGCATTTCATGGAGGGCGTGCATTTCATGTTCGACTTCCACCCGGAAAAGGTCATGGACGGCTTGTTGCCCGCGATGGGGCATGCGTTCTTTTCCCTGAGCGTGGGCGTTGGCTCGATCATGATCTACGGTGCGTACATGCCGAAGAACTCATCGATTTCAGGGACGGTTGTCGGCGTGGCGCTGCTCGACACCTTCGTTTCCCTGGTGGCCGGCCTTGCGTTGTTTCCGATTGTTTTCGCGGCGGGCCTGAATCCGAGCGAAGGGCCGGGGCTGATGTTCGTCAGCCTGCCGTTTGCCTTCGGTAACGTAGCGTTCGGGCAATTGATGGGTGTTGTGTTCTTCGTGCTGGTGGCGGTCGCTGCCTGGAGTTCGGCGATTTCCCTGCTGGAACCGATGGTGGCCTACCTGGTCGAGCGCACTAAAGTGAGTCGTGCCTGGGTCACCTTCTGGCTGGCGTTCAGCTGCTGGTTTGTCGGCCTGGGTACGGTGTTCTCCTTCAATATCTGGAAGGAGGCCAAGTTCTTCGTGAACGAAGGCGGGATGTTCCACCTCTACCAATGGGGAGCGACCGGTGGCCTCGACTTCTTTGGCGTGATCGATTTCTTCACCTCGCGACTCATGCTGCCGCTTGGCGGTTTGTGTTTCGTGGTGTTTGCGGGTTGGATCATGGGGCGTGAGGCGGTGCGCGACGAGTTGTCGATCCGTAACCCTGCGCTGTTTGGCCTGTCCTTGTTCTTGATGCGCTATGTGGCGCCCATCGGCATTCTCGTAGTGTTTGCCGCCCAGCTGTGGAAGTGACGCTGACATGACGACACACATTTCACGTTCGGCCTTGCTGCCGTACCCGGCGCAAGCGCTGTATGACCTGGTCAACGACGTGGCGCGCTATCCGGAGTTTCTGCCGTGGTGCTCGTCCGCCGAAGTCCTGGAGAGCTCACCTGAGCATATGCGGGCGAGTGTCGGCGTGGCGAAGGGTGGCCTCAGTCAGCATTTCGTGACGCGCAACACGTTGATTCCGGGGCAGTCGATCGAAATGAATCTCGAAGAGGGCCCTTTCACCCAATTGCATGGCATCTGGGTATTCAAGGCGCTGACCGACAAAGCCTGCAAGATCAGCCTCGATCTGTCGTTCGATTATGCCGGGCCGCTGGTTCGCGCCACCTTGGGGCCGCTGTTCAATCAGGCGGCCAACACTTTGGTGGATGCGTTCTGCCAGCGCGCCAAGCAGATACATGGTTGAGGTCATGATTGAAGTCGAGGTGGTCTACGCGGCCGTAGACCGTCAGGTGCTGCTGACAGTGGCCGTACCTGTCGGAACGACCGTGCGGGCGGCCTTGCTCAGGTCGGCCGTGGCTGAAGAGTTTCCGGAGCTGGATCTGACCCATTGCCCTGTGGGGATCTTCGGCAAGGTGGTCGCTGACCCGGGGAGTCGGGTAGTCCAGGCCGGGGATCGAATCGAGATTTACCGCCCGTTGCTGGCCGATCCGAAAGAGGTGCGCCGACTGCGCGCGGCGAAAGCTGCCGAGGCCAAAGCGCGGAATCAGTGAGTGGCTTGAACGCCAGACAATAAAAAAGCCCGGGCATGCCGGGCTTTTTATTGCGTTGCAAATTATTGCGGCGAGGTGTCCAGTGGTTCCGGCGTCGGGACCGGAACGGTTTCTACGCCGTCGACGTCCTTCTGGATCTGATCCAGCAACGAACCTGGCTTGACCGGTTTTTCCGGTTTTGGCTTCTCGACGTTTTCTGCCGGGGCAGCCACTGTAGTGCCGCTGTCCTTGCCGAGAATGGCTTCGTCACGGCTCACGCCTGGCATGAAATCGCCGGAGAGGCTGACAAGCTGATCATTTGGGTTGAAGATAACGCTAATGCGTTCCTGTTGGCGTTCACCGCCACCCGGTTGCAGGCTGTACAGATAATCCCAGCGATCGGCATGGAACGTGTCAGTCAGCAGAGGGTTGCCCATGATAAACCGTACTTGCTTACGGGTCATTCCCGGGCGTAACTGGTCTATCATGTCCTGCGTGACGACATTGCCCTGCTGGATGTCGATTTTGTAAACCCCGGGGAATGAACAACCGGCGAGTGCGAGCAGTCCCACAAAGGTGAAACTGGTTAGCAAGAGCTTGGTGTTTTGCATCGGTGGGCGACTTCCACTATCTTGGCTGGGACAACGTAAACGCCGATCATACCCGCATTAAGAGAAGCTGCGAAGCAGCATCGCGAGAAAGCTGACCATGGTTGAAAATAGCGAACTACGCAAAGCCGGCCTCAAAGTGACCCTGCCACGGGTCAAAATTCTGCAAATGCTCGATTCCGCCGAGCAGCGCCACATGAGTGCCGAGGATGTCTACAAGGCCCTTATGGAGGCTGGTGAGGACGTCGGTCTGGCCACGGTTTACCGTGTTCTGACCCAGTTCGAGGCAGCTGGCCTTGTGGTGCGGCACAACTTCGACGGAGGCCATGCGGTCTTCGAACTGGACGACGGAAAGCATCACGACCATATGGTCAACGTCGAAACCAGCGAAGTGATCGAATTCTTCGACGAAGAAATCGAGCGGCTTCAGAAAGCAATCGTCGACAAGTATGGCTTCGAGATGGTTGATCACAATCTGGTGCTGTACGTGCGCAAGAAAAAGTAAGCATGTCGCGCGAACATTCAGTTTGCGAAACGAACGAAGGCGACCCCAGGGTCGCCTTCGTGCTTTCTGCCTTTATTCAGGCTTTTGCGGCCACCACCATTTTTTTGGCATGCGCCAGGGATTCCTTGGTGAGGTCGATGCCGCCCAGCATCCGTGCGACTTCTTCGATGCGGTCGTTTTTGCTCAATCTGGAAACGGCCGTGCGGGTGGCATCTTCGCCGCGCACTTTATGCACAAATAGATGTTGATGGCCTTGCGCTGCCACTTGCGGCAAGTGGGTCACGGTCAGTACCTGCCCGCGCTCGCCGAGGCGACGCAACAGCTGGCCGACGATTTCCGCAGTCGGACCACCGATACCAACGTCCACTTCGTCGAACACTAGAGTGGGAACGCGAGATGTCTGCGCGGTGATCACCTGGATCGCCAGGCTGATCCGTGACAGCTCGCCTCCGGATGCAACTTTTGCCAAGGCTTTCAATGGTTGACCAGGGTTGGCGCTGACCAGTAATTCAACCTGTTCAAGTCCGTTAGGGAGTAGCTCGTCGCTACTGTTTGGGCGCAGCTCGATGGTGAAGCGCCCGCCAGGCATGCCCAGGCGCTGGATCTCCTGTTCCACGGCGCTGGCCAGGCTGTTCGAGGCTTGATGACGCAGATCGCTCAGTTCGCGAGCCTTTTCCTGATAATGGCGAGCGTATGAAGACAGTTCGTCGCTCAGTCTCTCGATGGATTCGTCGTTGGCGTTGAGGGTTTCGATTTCATCCAGCAGTTTCTGCTGCATCTCGGCAACTTCGGTCGGCTGGATGCGGTGTTTGCGCGCCAGGGTGTAGATCGCGTCGAGGCGCTCTTCAAGGTATTGAAGGCGCGATGGATCGGCGTCGAAGTTGTCGAGGAAGCGGTTCAGTTCACCCACGGCCTCTTCAACCTGGATCTGTGCACTGGTCAACAGGCTGCTGGCTTCGCCCAGCGCACCGATCGAGCTGTTCACGCTCGACAGGCGGTTGAGGCTGGCGGTCAGGGCGTTCAGTACATTCCCGGAATCACTTTCACTGCATTGCTCGACGACTTGCCGGCAGATCCCGAGCAAGGTCTCTGCGTTTGTCAGGTTCTTGTGCTCCTGCTCGAGCTGCTCCAGCTCGTTGTCGCCAAGGCCAAGGTTTTCCAGTTCTTCGAGTTGATAGCTGAGCAACTGATGGCGGGCGCGTTGCTCATCGCCGGAGTTGGAGAGTCGCTCCAGTTCCTGGCGGGTCTGGCGCCAACGCTGGGCGGCGAGCTGAACCTGGCGGGCAAGGTCGGTCGCGCCGGCATATTCATCGAGCAGGCGGCGGTGAGTATCGGTCTTGAGCAGGGATTGGTGTTCGTGCTGGCTGTGAATGTCGATCAGCAGCTCGCCCAGCGCCTTGAGGTCGCCAAGCGGGCAGGGCGTGCCGTTGATGTAGCCGCGCGAACGCCCTTCGGATGTGATGACCCGGCGCAGGATGCACGGGCCGTCGTTTTCGAGGTCGCGTTCGGCCAGCCAGGCGCTGGCTTCCGGAATGTCGACCAGATCGAAGGTGGCCAGGATATCGGCCTTGTCGGCGCCGGGGCGGACCACGCCGCTGTCGGCGCGATCACCCAGGGTAAGGCCCAGCGCGTCGAGCATGATCGACTTGCCCGCGCCGGTTTCTCCGGTGATCACGCTCATCCCGCGATCGAGTTCGAGATCGAGATGTTCAACGATGGCGTAGTTGTGTACGGACAGGTGCACCAGCATATGGGCCGCTCCCAGGTGTTAGGTCTGGTTATTTATACAGTGTTTTGTTTCGGGCTGACAATGCCCCTCGTTAGCTCGATTCGCTCGGACCGACGAAAGCCTTATCGCGACCGGGAATGACAAAGCAGTTGTTTTTTGTAGGGTTAATCGTCGGCCCCCCTTGAAGCCGGATTTTGCGGCCCCATATAGCTGGGCAGACGCGCGAGTTGAGCTCGCGGACGAAATTGAAAGGAGAAATCTATGGCTGACGAACAGACAGTGGATACGCAAAACCCAGACGCCAACCAGGCGCCCGAGGCTTCGGGTGATGACCTGGCGGCTCGTGTACAAGTGCTCGAAGAGCAACTGGCAGGCGCTCAGGATCAGGCTTTGCGTGTAGCCGCCGATCTGCAGAACGTCCGCCGTCGCGCCGAGCAGGATGTGGAGAAGGCTCACAAGTTCGCGCTGGAAAAATTCGCCGGCGACCTGCTGCCGATCGTCGACAGCCTGGAGCGTGGCCTGGAACTGTCCAGCCCGGACGACGAAAGCATCCGTCCGATGCGCGAAGGCATCGAGCTGACCCTGAAAATGTTCCACGACACTCTCAAGCGTTATCAGCTTGAAGCGATCGATCCGCATGGCGAACCGTTCAACGCCGTTCAGCATCAGGCAATGGCCATGCAGGAAAGCGCAGATGTCGAGCCGAACAGCGTTCTGAAGGTGTTCCAGAAGGGCTATCAGCTCAATGGTCGCCTGTTGCGCCCGGCGATGGTCGTGGTCAGCAAGGCGCCTGCGCCGGTTTCGCCTTCGATTGACGAGCAGGCTTGAAATCCGCCGCAAGGCCCCCATTTATAAGTCAAGCGTTTAAGTGCTACCGCAGTTAGCCACCACTGCTGCGGCAACCAAATCCAAAGTTTCGGGAGAGTGAACATGGGCAAAATTATCGGTATCGACCTGGGGACTACCAACTCCTGCGTCTCCGTGCTGGAAAACGGCAAGGCAAAAGTTATTGAAAACGCTGAAGGCGCGCGTACCACGCCGTCGATCATCGCTTACGCCAACGATGGCGAAATCCTGGTTGGCCAGTCGGCCAAGCGTCAGGCCGTGACCAATCCGCACAACACCCTGTATGCGGTGAAGCGTCTGATCGGTCGTCGTTTCGACGAAGAAGTCGTGCAGAAAGACATTCAGATGGTCCCTTACAAGATCGTCAAGGCTGACAACAGCGACGCCTGGGTTGAAGTGAACGGCCAGAAAATGGCGCCGCCACAAATCTCGGCTGAAATCCTGAAGAAGATGAAGAAGACCGCCGAAGACTATCTCGGCGAGACCGTGACTGAAGCGGTGATCACCGTTCCGGCCTACTTCAACGACAGCCAGCGCCAGGCGACCAAAGACGCCGGCCGCATCGCTGGCCTGGACGTAAAACGTATCATCAACGAACCAACCGCAGCTGCTCTGGCTTACGGCATGGACAAGGCCAAGGGCGATCACACCGTGATCGTTTACGACCTGGGCGGCGGTACTTTCGACGTTTCCGTGATCGAGATCGCTGAAGTCGATGGCGAGCACCAGTTCGAAGTACTGGCCACCAACGGTGACACGTTCCTGGGCGGTGAAGACTTTGACATTCGTCTGATCGACTACCTCGTCGACGAATTCAAGAAAGAAAGCGGCATGAACCTCAAGGGCGACCCGCTGGCCATGCAGCGCCTGAAAGAAGCTGCTGAAAAAGCCAAGATCGAACTGTCCTCGAGCCAGTCGACCGACGTGAACCTGCCGTACATCACTGCAGACGCCACCGGTCCTAAGCACCTGAACGTGAAGATCTCCCGCGCCAAGCTCGAAGCGCTGGTGGAAGACCTGGTTCAGCGCACCATCGAACCTTGCCGCATCGCAATGAAAGATGCCGGTATCGACGTTGGCGCGATCAACGACGTGATCCTGGTGGGCGGTCAGACCCGTATGCCACTGGTTCAGAAGCTGGTAACCGAGTTCTTCGGTAAAGAAGCTCGTAAAGACGTCAACCCGGACGAAGCGGTTGCCATGGGTGCTGCCATCCAGGGTGCGGTACTGGCCGGTGACGTGAAGGACGTTCTGCTGCTCGACGTCAGCCCGCTGACCCTGGGTATCGAAACCATGGGTGGCGTGATGACCGCGCTGATCGAGAAAAACACCACGATTCCTACCAAGAAATCGCAAGTGTTCTCGACTGCCGACGACAACCAGGGCGCCGTGACCATTCACGTGCTGCAAGGCGAGCGTAAGCAAGCCGCACAGAACAAGTCCCTGGGCAAGTTCGACCTGGCCGACATTCCACCAGCTCCACGTGGCGTGCCGCAGATCGAAGTGACCTTCGACATCGACGCCAACGGCATCCTGCACGTAGGTGCGAAGGACAAGGCTACCGGCAAGACTCAGTCGATCGTGATCAAGGCCAACTCCGGTCTGTCCGACGAAGAAATCGAGCGCATGGTGCGTGATGCCGAGGCTAACGCCGAGGAAGATCGCAAGTTCGAAGAGCTGGCCGCTGCCCGTAACCAGGGTGATGCACTGGTTCACTCGACTCGCAAAATGGTCTCCGACGCCGGCGATAAAGTGACCGCTGAAGAGAAGACTGCAATCGAAGCTGCCGTAGTTGCCCTGGAAGCCGCCGTTAAAGGTGACGACAAGGCTGCTATCGACGCCAAGGTTGAAGAGCTGTCGAAAGTCTCCGCTCCAGTGGCGCAGAAGATGTACGCCGAACAGGCTCAGCCTGCTGAAGGCGCGGCACCGCACGACGACAAGGCGGAAAAGGCTGACGACGTTGTCGACGCCGAGTTCGAAGAAGTCAAAGACCACAAGTAAGTTGTTGGTCGGCCGGTTGACTGCCTTTAGGCGGTGACTGGTAGGATGTCGCCGCGCGGGAGCTTGCTCCCGCGTTGGCGTATCTGGAATACGCGAATTTTTACAGCATGCGACAACGTTCACGTGCTGGTGGTATGGCCGGAAATGCTCCTGCTTTTCGTGCCGCAAGTACCGCAAGAATCAAAGACCAGGATCGTTGAATTGACGTGAGTTGGGTCCGGGCCTGTATTGGGGCTCAACGAGTTCGGCAAACTCAGGAGGGTTTTGTCGGACGTCCTCAAGAGTGCAAAGACTTATGGCAAAGCGTGACTATTACGAAGTGTTGGGTGTTGAGCGTGGCTCAAGCGAAGCGGACCTGAAGAAGGCTTACCGTCGCCTGGCGATGAAGCACCACCCGGACCGTAATCCCGATGACAAGGCGTCGGAAGAGATGTTCAAGGAGGCCAACGAGGCCTACGAAGTGCTGTCCGATTCCAGCAAGCGCGCGGCGTACGACCAGTACGGCCATGCCGGTGTCGACCCGAGCATGGGTGGCGGCGGTGCCGGTTTCGGCGGTCAGAACTTCTCCGACATCTTTGGTGATGTCTTCAGTGACTTCTTCGGTGGCGGTCGCGGCGGTTCCCGTGGCGGTGCTCAGCGCGGCAGTGACTTGCGCTACACCCTGGAGCTGGATCTCGAAGAGGCGGTGCGCGGTACGACCGTGAATATCCGCGTTCCGACGCTGGTCAACTGCAAGCCTTGCGACGGCTCCGGCGCCAAGAAAGGTTCTGCGCCGGTGACCTGCCCGACTTGCGGCGGTATCGGCCAGGTGCGCATGCAGCAAGGTTTCTTCTCGGTGCAGCAGACCTGCCCGCGCTGCCATGGCCAAGGCAAGATCATTTCCGATCCGTGCGATTCCTGCCACGGCGAAGGTCGTGTCGAAGAGTACAAGACCCTGTCGGTGAAGGTGCCGGCCGGTGTCGATACCGGTGATCGCATTCGTCTGTCCGGCGAAGGCGAGGCGGGTGCCCAGGGTGGCCCGACTGGCGACCTGTACGTGGTGATCAATGTGCGCGAGCACTCGATTTTCCAGCGCGATGGCAAGCACCTGTTCTGCGAAGTGCCGATCAGCTTCGTCGATGCGGCGCTGGGTGGCGAGCTGGAGATTCCGACCCTTGATGGCCGGGTCAAGCTGAAGATCCCTGAGGGGACCCAGACCGGCAAGCAGTTCCGTGTGCGCGGCAAGGGTGTCGCGCCAGTGCGTGGCGGTGGTGCTGGCGACTTGATGTGCCGCGTGGCGGTCGAGACCCCGGTCAACCTGAGCCGTCGCCAGCGTGAAATGCTCGAGGAATTCCGTAGTTCGCTGGCGGATGACAACAGCCATTCACCAAAAACTACCGGTTGGTTCGAAGGCGTGAAGCGCTTCTTCGGCGATTTGTAAGGAGACAGGCATGCGACGTATTGCAGTGATGGGCGCCGCCGGGCGCATGGGCAAGACCCTGATTGAAGCCGTGCAGCAAACCCCGGGCGCCGGTCTGACGGCGGCGGTGGATCGTCCCGACAGCACGTTAGTCGGCGCGGATGCCGGTGAGTTGGCTGCGCTGGGTCGTATCGGCGTGCCTCTGTCCGGTGATCTGGATCGGGTGGTCGACGAGTTCGACGTGCTGGTCGACTTCACGCACCCGACGGTGACCCTGAAGAACCTGGCTTTCTGCCGTAAACACGGCAAGGCCATGATCATCGGTACCACCGGTTTCAGCGTTGAAGAAAAGCAGTTGCTGGCGGAAGCGGGCAAGGACATTCCGATTGTCTTCGCGGCCAACTTCAGTGTCGGGGTCAACCTGTGCCTGAAGTTGCTCGACACGGCCGCTCGCGTATTGGGTGACGATGTCGATATCGAAATCACCGAGGCTCACCATCGGCATAAAGTCGATGCGCCGTCCGGCACTGCCGTGCGCATGGGAGAGGTGATTGCCGATGCGTTGGGTCGCGATCTGAAAAAGGTGGCGGTGTATGGTCGTGAGGGCCAGACCGGCGCTCGTGATCGCGAGACCATTGGTTTCGCCACTGTGCGCGCTGGCGACATCGTCGGTGATCACACCGTGCTGTTCGCCGCCGACGGCGAGCGTGTCGAGATCACCCACAAGGCGTCCAGTCGCATGACGTTCGCCAAGGGTGCGGTACGTGCTGCATTGTGGCTGGACGGGCGCGAGCCTGGTCTTTACGACATGCAAGACGTGCTCGATCTGCGTTAAGATGCACCCGAAATCGGGCTCGCGCACAGCGTTTGAGCCCGGTTTTGTTCCGCCAAGCGACGTCCTGTCGCATTCTCCAGCCTTTAAGGCTCATTGGCGGTAGACCAAAAAGGCCTTTTTCTGTAAGCTACAGCTTTAGTGTGTCCACTAAAAGCGCGCAGAATAATTCAGTGAAGAAGCGGGGTGACGTGTCCATACGTCACTCCGCTTTTTTACAACCTGCGATCGCCCTTTCAGGCTTTATTTACGGGAGGTCTTCTTGACTAAGCCAGCCATACTCGCCCTTGCTGATGGCAGCATTTTTCGCGGCGAAGCCATTGGAGCCGACGGTCAAACCGTTGGTGAGGTGGTGTTCAACACCGCAATGACCGGCTATCAGGAAATCCTTACCGATCCTTCCTACGCCCAACAGATTGTTACCCTGACTTACCCGCACATCGGCAACACCGGCACCACGCCGGAAGACGCCGAGTCCAACCGCGTCTGGTCTGCCGGCCTGGTCATCCGTGACCTGCCACTGGTGGCGAGCAACTGGCGTAACACGATGTCCCTGTCCGACTACCTGAAGGCCAACAATGTTGTGGCCATCGCCGGTATCGACACCCGCCGCCTGACGCGCATCCTGCGTGAAAAAGGCGCGCAGAACGGCTGCATCATGGCTGGTGACAACATTTCCGAAGCTGCCGCCATTGCCGCCGCCCAGGCTTTCCCTGGCCTCAAGGGCATGGACCTGGCGAAAGTCGTCAGCACCAAGGAAAGCTACGAGTGGCGCTCGACTGTCTGGGATCTGAAAACCGACAGCCACGCGACCATCGAAGCTTCCGAGCTGCCGTACCACGTGGTTGCCTACGACTACGGCGTCAAGGTGAACATCCTGCGCATGCTGGTCGAGCGCGGTTGCCGCGTGACCGTCGTGCCTGCGCAAACACCTGCTGCCGATGTGCTGGCGCTGAAGCCGGACGGCGTATTCCTGTCCAACGGCCCTGGTGACCCGGAGCCTTGCGACTACGCGATCCAGGCGATCCAGGACGTGCTGGAAACCGAAATTCCGGTCTTCGGTATCTGCCTCGGTCACCAACTGCTGGCCCTGGCCTCCGGCGCCAAGACCCTGAAAATGGGTCATGGCCACCACGGTGCCAACCACCCCGTCCAGGACCTGGACAGCGGTGTGGTGATGATCACCAGCCAGAACCACGGTTTTGCCGTAGACGAAGCGACCCTGCCGGCCAACGTTCGCGCGATCCACAAATCGCTGTTCGACGGCACCCTGCAAGGTATCGAGCGTACCGACAAGAGCGCCTTCAGCTTCCAGGGTCACCCGGAAGCCAGCCCTGGCCCGAACGACGTAGCGCCATTGTTCGATCGCTTCATCACCGAGATGGCCAAGCGACGCTGATCGCTCGCCCTGATGTAGCAAGGCTTGAGGGTGGTCCCGATACCGGCGGCCCCCTCAAGGCTTCAGATTGAACAAGACGGCTTGCCGACTGACCTGCGGATTTGAGTGACAAACCCATGCCAAAACGTACAGACATTAAAAGCATCCTGATTCTCGGCGCTGGCCCGATCGTGATCGGCCAGGCCTGCGAATTCGACTACTCCGGCGCCCAGGCCTGTAAAGCCCTGCGCGAGGAGGGCTACCGCGTCATCCTGGTGAACTCCAACCCGGCCACCATCATGACCGACCCGGCCATGGCCGACGCCACCTACATCGAGCCGATCAAGTGGCAGACCGTTGCCAAGATCATCGAAAAAGAGCGTCCGGATGCGCTGCTGCCGACCATGGGCGGCCAGACTGCTCTGAACTGCGCCCTGGACCTGGAGCGCGAAGGCGTTCTGGAGAAGTTCGGCGTAGAGATGATCGGTGCCAACGCCGACACCATCGACAAGGCTGAAGACCGTTCGCGTTTCGACAAGGCGATGAAGTCCATCGGCCTGGCGTGCCCGCGTTCCGGTATCGCCCACAGCATGGAAGAGGCCAATGCGGTCCTCGAGAAGCTTGGCTTCCCGTGCATCATCCGTCCGTCCTTCACCATGGGCGGCACCGGTGGCGGTATCGCTTACAACCGTGAAGAGTTCGAAGAAATCTGCGCCCGTGGTCTGGACCTGTCGCCGACCAAGGAACTGCTGATCGACGAATCACTGATCGGTTGGAAAGAGTACGAGATGGAGGTTGTCCGCGATAAGAAGGACAACTGCATCATCGTCTGCTCCATCGAAAACTTCGACCCGATGGGCGTGCACACCGGCGACTCGATCACCGTGGCACCTGCACAGACCCTGACTGACAAGGAATACCAGATCCTGCGTAACGCCTCCCTGGCGGTACTGCGCGAGATCGGCGTGGAAACCGGCGGCTCCAACGTTCAGTTCGGTATCTGCCCGAACACTGGCCGCATGGTCGTGATCGAGATGAACCCGCGTGTATCCCGTTCGTCGGCCCTGGCTTCGAAAGCCACCGGCTTCCCGATCGCCAAGGTTGCGGCCAAGCTGGCCGTGGGTTACACCCTCGACGAGCTGTCGAACGACATCACCGGCGGCAAGACCCCGGCGTCCTTCGAGCCGTCCATCGACTACGTCGTCACCAAGCTGCCACGCTTTGCCTTCGAGAAGTTCTCCAAGGCTGACGCGCGCCTGACCACTCAGATGAAGTCGGTCGGTGAAGTCATGGCCATCGGCCGGACCTTCCAGGAGTCCCTGCAGAAAGCCCTGCGCGGCCTGGAAGTCGGTGTTTGCGGTCTGGACGAGAAGGTTGATCTGGCCAACCCGGAAAGCATGAGCGTCCTCAAGCGCGAGCTGACCGTGCCGGGTGCCGAGCGTATCTGGTACGTGGCGGACGCGATGCGCGCCGGCATGAGCGTTGAAGACATCTTCGGCATGACCATGATCGACCCTTGGTTCCTGGTGCAGATGGAAGACCTGATCAAGGACGAGGAGAAGGTCAAGACCCTGGGTCTGACCAGCATCGACCGCGACCTGATGTTCCGCCTCAAGCGCAAGGGCTTCTCCGACATGCGCCTGGCCAAGCTGCTGGGTGTGACCGAGAAGAGCCTGCGCGCTCACCGTCACAAGCTGGACATCTTCCCGGTCTACAAGCGCGTCGACACCTGCGCCGCCGAGTTCGCCACCGATACCGCTTACCTGTACTCGACGTACGAAGAAGAGTGCGAAGCGGCGCCATCGGGTCGCGACAAGATCATGATCCTGGGTGGCGGTCCGAACCGTATCGGCCAGGGCATCGAGTTCGACTACTGCTGCGTACACGCGGCACTGGCCCTGCGCGATGACGGGTACGAGACCATCATGGTCAACTGCAACCCGGAAACCGTATCCACCGACTACGACACCTCCGATCGCCTGTACTTCGAACCAGTGACCCTGGAAGACGTGCTGGAAATCGTCCGCGTCGAGAAGCCGAAAGGCGTGATCGTCCAGTACGGCGGCCAGACCCCGCTGAAACTGGCGCGTGCCCTGGAAGCCGCCGGCGTGCCGATCATCGGTACCAGCCCTGACGCCATCGACCGCGCGGAAGACCGTGAGCGCTTCCAGCAGATGGTTCAGCGCCTGAACCTGCGTCAGCCGCCAAACGCCACCGTGCGCAGCGAAGACGAAGCGATTCGTGCCGCCGCCAAGATCGGTTACCCGCTGGTGGTGCGTCCGTCCTATGTACTGGGCGGTCGTGCGATGGAAATCGTTTACGAAGAAGAAGAACTCAAGCGCTACCTGCGTGAAGCGGTTCAAGTGTCCAACGACAGCCCGGTGCTGCTGGACCACTTCCTCAATTGCGCGATCGAAATGGACGTGGATGCGGTCTGCGACGGCAAGGACGTGGTAATCGGCGCGATCATGCAGCACATCGAGCAGGCTGGTGTTCACTCCGGTGACTCCGCATGCTCGCTGCCGCCGTACTCGCTGCCGGCGCACATCCAGGACGAAATGCGTGAACAGGTCAAGAAAATGGCCCTGGAGCTGGGTGTAGTCGGCCTGATGAACGTACAGTTGGCGCTGCAAGGCGAGGACATCTACGTCATCGAAGTCAACCCGCGCGCCTCCCGTACCGTACCGTTCGTGTCCAAGTGCATCGGTGTTTCCCTGGCGATGATCGCGGCGCGCGTGATGGCCGGCAAAACCCTGAAAGAGCTGGGTTTCACCAAGGAAATCATCCCGAACTTCTACAGCGTGAAAGAGGCGGTGTTCCCGTTCGCCAAATTCCCTGGTGTTGACCCGATCCTCGGCCCAGAGATGAAGTCGACTGGTGAAGTGATGGGCGTGGGCGACACCTTCGGTGAAGCGTTCGCCAAGGCCCAGATGGGTGCCAGCGAAGTGTTGCCGACCGGCGGTACTGCGTTCATCAGCGTACGTGACGACGACAAGCCACTGGTTGCGGGCGTGGCCCGTGATCTGATCAACTTGGGCTTCGAAGTGGTCGCCACTGCCGGTACTGCCAAGCTGATCGAGGCTGCAGGTCTGAAAGTGCGCCGTGTGAACAAGGTGACCGAGGGTCGTCCGCACGTGGTCGACATGATCAAGAATGACGAAGTCACGCTGATCATCAACACCACCGAAGGTCGTCAGTCGATCGCTGATTCGTACTCCATTCGTCGTAATGCCCTGCAGCACAAGATTTACTGCACCACCACCATTGCTGCTGGCGAAGCCATCTGTGAAGCGCTGAAGTTCGGTCCCGAGAAGACCGTGCGCCGCTTGCAGGATCTACACGCAGGATTGAAGGCATGAGCATAACGAAGTACCCAATGACCGTTCAGGGCGCTCGCGCCCTGGAAGAAGAGCACACTCACCTGACCAAGGTCGTTCGTCCGAAGCTTAGCCAGGACATCGGTACGGCCCGCGAGTTGGGTGACTTGAAGGAAAACGCCGAATACCACGCTGCCCGTGAGCAGCAAGGTATGGTCGAGGCGCGGATCCGTGATATCGAAGGTCGCATGCAGAATGCGGTGATCATCGATGTGACGACCATTCCTCACAGCGGCAAGGTGATTTTCGGCACAACCGTCGAAATCGCCAACGTCGAAACCGATGAAAGCGTGACTTACCAGATCGTTGGTGAGGATGAGGCTGACATCAAGCTCGGCAAGATCTCTGTCGGCTCGCCGATTGCCCGCGCCTTGATTGCCAAGGAAGAGGGTGATGTGGTTGCAGTCAAAACGCCTGGTGGCGTTATCGAGTACGAGATTGTCGAAGTTCGCCACGTCTGAAGGCCGGCGCCCGTTTCGTGCGGGCGTCATGCTTTGGCAGCTGACCCAGATGTTGTGGGTCGGCGGCTTGTGGTTGTTGCACGTCGGTCTTTTGCCGGTGCTGGGACGAATTGGCCTGGCACCGCTGCTGATCGATGAAATCGCAGGCATGCTCAATACGCTGGTAGTGGGATTCGCTACGGCGTGTGTGATATTGCAGGCTTTGGTGCTGGTTAAGGCCGAGGGCCTTGTCAGTCTATGGCGCGATATTCGCGGGCAACTGCTGTTGATGGCGCTGTATGCGTGCGCGATGTACTTCGTGGTGCGTTTCGGCTGGCCGGATGCCGTGCGTTGGCAGGCGTTCAGCTATCTTGTTCTGGGCTTTACCGGGCTGGTGCTGGTGTTGCAGCCGATGCCGGGATGGAGTGGCAGGGTGCGCGAAGCACACCCTTGACCCTTGCCATCACTTGAAGCGATGGACGTTCGACAGCTGCTTGTTGACGCTGAAGTTCTTGCGGTAGATCAGTGCCATCTTGCCGATGACCTGGACCAGATCCGCTTTGCCGACCTTGCAGAGCTCTGCAATGGACGCCAGGCGCGATTCGCGATCGAGGATGTTGAGCTTGATCTTGATCAGCTCGTGATCCGCCAATGCGCGTTCGAGTTCGGCTAACACACCTTCAGTCAAACCATTGTCTGCCACAATCAGAACCGGTTTCAGATGGTGGCCAATGGATTTGTACTGTTTCTTCTGCTCTTGAGTGAGCGGCATAATCTGACCCCTGCGTCTGATCTTGTAAAAAGCGGCGGCCAGTTTACCCGAGCGAGTCCGGGACCGCCCAGTTAATCACGACCCGTTTTATTTTCGAGGTGGCCCGTGGCCCGTTCCAAGACAAGCCTTAACTGGCTGAAAGAACATTTCAACGACCCATTCGTCAAAATGGCACAAAAAGACGGGTATCGTTCCCGCGCCAGCTACAAACTGCTGGAGATCCAGGAAAAGGACCGTCTGATCCGCCCGGGCATGAGCGTAATCGACCTTGGAGCGGCCCCTGGTGGCTGGTCCCAGGTGACCAGTCGTCTGATTGGTGGGCAGGGGACATTGATCGCTTCTGACATTCTGGAAATGGACAGCATCCCGGACGTGACCTTCATTCAGGGCGACTTTACCGAGGATGCCGTGCTGGCCCAGATCCTCGATGCCGTCGGAAATAAGGAAGTAGACCTTGTGATTTCCGATATGGCCCCCAATATGAGTGGACTACCAGCCGTGGACATGCCGCGAGCGATGTTCCTGTGCGAGTTGGCACTGGATCTCTCGACTCGGGTGCTCAAGCCCGGTGGTGATTTTTTGATCAAGATCTTCCAGGGCGAAGGTTTCGACGAGTTCCACAAGAGCGTTCGCCAGCAGTTCGAGAAGGTGCAGATGCGCAAGCCGACTTCGTCGCGCGACCGTTCTCGCGAGCAGTACCTGCTGGGCCGTGGTTTCCGCGGACGCAGTGAGAGTTGAGTGAATTTTCGATCAAGGCGATAGGATTTTTGTATTACGCCTTGTCAGAATTAGCGAATATTGTGTAGGAAGTGTTTCACAAAGGGTTACAGACGGCGCCTGCCAAGTTGTAGGTAATGTAGTAAGTTAGGCCGGTGAATATCATGCGAAGCGCGCGCCAGTAGCGGAGCTTGCTTCAGAGGGTAGTTAATTGAACGATATGGCAAAGAATCTGATCCTGTGGTTGATCATCGCGGCTGTCCTGGTGACGGTGATGAACAACTTCTCCAGCCCTAACGAGCCGCAGACCCTCAACTATTCCGACTTCATCCAGCAGGTCAAGGATGGCAAGGTCGAGCGCGTAGCGGTTGATGGCTACGTGATTACCGGCAAGCGCAACGATGGCGACAGCTTCAAGACCATTCGCCCGGCGATCCAGGACAATGGCCTGATCGGCGACCTGGTGGATAACCACGTCGTGGTCGAAGGCAAGCAGCCTGAACAGCAAAGCATCTGGACTCAGCTTCTGGTTGCCAGCTTCCCGATCCTGGTGATCATCGCCGTGTTCATGTTCTTCATGCGGCAGATGCAGGGCGGTGCCGGTGGCAAGGGCGGGCCGATGAGCTTCGGCAAAAGCAAGGCGCGCCTGCTCTCCGAAGATCAGGTGAAGACGACCCTGGCTGACGTTGCCGGTTGCGACGAAGCCAAGGAAGAAGTCGGTGAACTGGTCGAGTTCCTGCGCGATCCGGGCAAATTCCAGCGCCTCGGTGGCCGCATTCCTCGTGGTGTGCTGATGGTGGGGCCTCCGGGTACCGGTAAAACCTTGATCGCCAAGGCCATCGCCGGCGAAGCCAAGGTACCGTTCTTCACCATTTCCGGCTCCGACTTCGTCGAAATGTTCGTCGGCGTGGGTGCCAGCCGTGTTCGCGACATGTTCGAGCAGGCCAAGAAACACGCTCCATGCATCATCTTCATCGACGAAATCGATGCGGTCGGTCGCCATCGTGGTGCTGGCATGGGTGGTGGTCACGACGAGCGCGAGCAGACGCTCAACCAATTGCTGGTTGAGATGGACGGCTTTGAGATGAATGACGGCATCATCGTGATTGCCGCGACCAACCGTCCCGATGTTCTGGACCCTGCACTGCTGCGTCCGGGCCGTTTCGACCGTCAGGTTGTAGTTGGTCTGCCGGACATCCGTGGTCGCGAACAGATTCTCAAGGTTCACATGCGTAAAGTGCCGATGGGCGACGACGTTGCCCCGGCCGTGATCGCTCGTGGTACTCCAGGCTTCTCCGGTGCTGACCTGGCGAACCTGGTGAACGAGGCATCGTTGTTCGCTGCCCGTGCCGGCAAGCGCATCGTCGAGATGAAAGAATTCGAACTGGCGAAAGACAAGATCATGATGGGCGCCGAGCGCAAATCCATGGTCATGTCCGAGAAAGAAAAGCAGAACACGGCTTATCACGAAGCGGGTCACGCCATTGTAGGTCGTGTCGTGCCTGAGCATGATCCGGTGTACAAGGTGTCGATCATCCCGCGCGGTCGTGCGCTGGGTGTGACCATGTTCCTGCCGGAAGAAGATCGTTACAGCCTGTCCAAGCGTGCGTTGATCAGCCAGATCTGCTCGCTGTACGGCGGTCGTATCGCTGAAGAAATGACCCTGGGCTTCGATGGCGTGACCACCGGTGCCTCCAACGACATCATGCGCGCCAGCCAGATTGCGCGGAACATGGTGACCAAGTGGGGTCTTTCGGAAAAGCTCGGTCCGTTGATGTACGCCGAAGAAGAGGGTGAAGTGTTCCTCGGTCGCGGCGGTGGCGGTCAGAGTGCAAGCTTCTCTGGTGAGACGGCCAAGCTGATCGACTCCGAAGTGCGCAGCATCATCGATCAGTGCTATGGCACGGCGAAGCAGATTCTCACGGACAACCGTGACAAGCTCGATGCGATGGCCGATGCCTTGATGAAGTACGAAACGATCGATGCCGAGCAGATCGACGACATCATGGCGGGTCGTACACCTCGCGAGCCGCGCGACTGGTCGGGTGGCACGGGTACTTCCGGCACCCCTCCGGTGGTGCAGGACGAGCGTCCGGAAACACCGATCGGCGGTCCTGCTGCTGACGTATAAGGTTTTAAATGACTTCTGTTCAGTCCTCGACCCGGTTGCCTTGCGGCAACCGGGTTCTTGATTTGGCCCAGACGCATGTCATGGGTATTCTCAATGTCACCCCTGATTCTTTCTCCGATGGTGGCCAATACAGCCAGCTTGACGCGGCCATGCGCCACGCCGAAGCCATGGTGGCGGCCGGCGCGACGCTGATCGACGTCGGTGGCGAGTCCACCCGCCCTGGTGCCAGGGTTGTGTCTCCACTCGAAGAGCTGGAGCGCGTAGCCCCCATCGTCGAGCGCATCAATCGCGAGCTGGATGTGATCATCTCGGTCGACACCTCAACGCCTGCCGTCATGCGAGAAGCAGCGCGCCTGGGTGCGGGCCTGATCAACGATGTGCGTTCGTTGCGACGCGATGGTGCCCTGGATGCTGCTGCTGCCACCGGGCTGCCGGTTTGTCTGATGCACATGCTGGGCGAGCCGGGCGATATGCAGGACAATCCGCAGTATCAGGATGTCACCCGGGAGGTCGGCGAGTTTCTCGCCGAGCGCATGCATCAGTGTTCATTGGCGGGTATTCCAGCCGAGCGGATCATTCTTGATCCCGGCTTTGGCTTCGCCAAAACCTTGCAGCACAATCTGAGTTTGTTCAAACATATGGAAGCCCTGCATGTCTTGGGGCGGCCCCTGTTGGTCGGGGTTTCGCGTAAGAGCATGATTGGTCAGGCATTGAATCGTCCGGTGGGAGACCGGCTGTATGGTGGTTTGGCGCTCGCGGCGCTGGCTTTGGCGAAAGGTGCGCGTATATTGCGCGTCCATGATGTAGCCGAAACAGTGGATGTGGTGCGGATGATCGCCGCAGTGGAATCAGCCGAATAAGAATGAAGGAGCACTTATGAGCAAAAAATATTTTGGCACCGATGGTATTCGTGGGCGTGTCGGTGAGTACCCGATTACTCCTGATTTCATGCTCAAGCTCGGCTGGGCTGCAGGCATGGCTTTCCGCAAGATGGGCGCCTGCAAGGTATTGGTAGGCAAGGACACCCGAATCTCCGGCTACATGTTTGAGTCGGCGCTTGAAGCGGGGCTGACGTCGGCAGGTGCCGATGTGATGCTGCTGGGGCCGATGCCGACTCCGGCAATCGCCTACCTGACGCGCACTTTCCATGCCGAGGCAGGCATCGTCATCAGTGCGTCACATAATCCGCATGATGACAATGGCATCAAGTTCTTCTCCGGCCAGGGCACCAAGCTTCCGGATGAAGTCGAGCACATGATCGAAGAGCTGCTCGATACCCCAATGACTGTGGTTGAGTCGAGCAAGATCGGCAAGGTGTCGCGAATCAATGACGCGTCGGGTCGGTATATCGAATTCTGCAAGAGCAGTGTGCCGACCGGTACCAGCTTTACCGGCCTCAAGATTGTGATCGACTGCGCCCATGGTGCGACCTACAAAGTGGCGCCGAGCGTGTTCCGCGAGTTGGGCGCTGAAGTCGTCGTATTGTCGGCGCAGCCGAATGGATTGAACATCAACGACAATTGCGGTTCGACCCATATGGGGTCGCTGCAGGCTGCCGTTGTGGCCGAGAAGGCTGATCTGGGCATTGCCTTCGATGGTGACGGTGATCGCGTTCAGATGGTCGATCACACGGGAGCGGTGGTGGACGGCGACGAATTGCTGTTCATCATTGCCCGTGACCTGCATGAGCGCGGCAAGCTGCAGGGCGGCGTGGTCGGAACCCTGATGAGTAACCTGGGGCTGGAGCTGGCCTTGGCGGATCTGGGTATTCCATTGGTGCGCGCCAATGTCGGTGACCGCTATGTCATTGCCGAGCTGCTGGAGCGCAACTGGATCGTGGGTGGTGAAAACTCCGGGCACATCGTGTGCTTCAGCCACACCACCACGGGCGATGCAATTATTGCGGCGCTGCAGGTGTTGATGGCGCTGGGCAGGCGTGACGAAGGTCTGGCGCAATCGCGGCAGGCGCTGCGCAAGTGTCCTCAGGTGCTGATCAATGTGCGATTCGGCGGCGGCGCAAGCCCTCTCGAGCATCCGTCGGTCAAGGAGGCCAGCGAGCGTGTGACCAAGGCCATGGCAGGTCGCGGGCGTGTGCTGTTGCGCAAATCCGGAACCGAGCCGCTGGTGCGTGTGATGGTCGAAGGCGAAGACGAAACGCAGGTTCGTGGGTATGCCGAAGAGCTGGCAAAACTGGTTACTGAAGTTTCTGCCTGAATTCGGCTTGCCAGCCATGATTGTGTTGGGTAACATCTGCGCCCACTTTGACCGACGAGGTACAGCATGCGTCGCCCTATGGTAGCTGGTAACTGGAAGATGCACGGTACCCGCGCCAGCGTCGCAGAGCTGATCAACGGCCTTCGTGACTTGGCCTTGCCGAGCAGTGTTGATGTTGCGGTATTCCCGCCTTTCCTGCATATCAATCAAGTGATTGAAGGCCTGGAAGGAAAGTCGATTTCGGTCGGCGCGCAGAATTCTGCGGTGGAATCCGGACAAGGTGCGTTGACCGGTGAAGTTGCACCGAGTCAGTTGGTGGATGCAGGTTGTTCCCTGGTGCTTGTCGGGCATTCCGAGCGCCGCCAGATTCTGGGGGAGCAGGACGCAATGCTGATCCGCAAGTTCGCAGCGGCACAGGCATGTGGCTTGACTCCGGTGTTGTGCATAGGGGAGACCCTGGAGCAACGTGAAGCCGGAAAAACTCTTGAGGTTGTCTCGCGTCAGCTTGGCAGTATCATTGAGGAGCTGGGTGTCGGTGCCTTTGCCAAGGCAGTGATCGCTTACGAGCCGGTCTGGGCCATTGGCACGGGGCTGACTGCAACGCCGCAACAGGCGCAGGATGTGCACGCAGCCATTCGCGCCCAGTTGGCGGCAGAGAATTCTGAAGTCGCACAAGGTGTGCGGCTTCTATACGGCGGCAGCGTGAAGGCGGCCAATGCGGTCGAACTGTTCGGCATGCCGGATATCGATGGGGGTCTCATTGGTGGGGCTTCCCTGAATGCAGATGAGTTCGGTGCGATCTGTCGCGCCGCGGGAAACTGAAAAAATGCTGGAAACAGTCGTAGTCGTTTTTCATCTGCTGGGTGCATTGGGCGTAGTAGCTCTGGTTTTGCTGCAGCAGGGTAAAGGTGCGGATGCTGGCGCGTCTTTCGGAGCAGGTGCTTCAAATACTGTGTTCGGAAGCCAAGGTTCCTCTACCTTTCTTAGTAAGTTTACTGCTATACTTGCCGCAGGTTTTTTCATAACCAGCTTGGGGTTAGGTTACTTTGCTAAAGAGAAGGCTCACCAGCTGACTCAAGTAGGTCTCCCAAATCCAGCGGTACTGGAAGTTCCAAAGCAACAACCGGCTTCTGATGATGTCCCGGTGCTTCAAGAGCAAAAGTCGGCTACTCCAGCGACTGACGTGCCTCCAGCTCAAGAGCAGAAGTAAGAAGGGTTTCAAACGTAGTATTGCCGAGGTGGTGGAATTGGTAGACACGCAACCTTGAGGTGGTTGTGCCCATAGGGTGTAGGGGTTCGAGTCCCCTTCTCGGTACCAATTAGTCAGGAGAGCCCGCTGTTGCGGGCTTTCTTGCAGGTGGAAGGTTACATTGACCCTGTAGGGGATCGGTCGTATACTTCCGCCCCAGCTTTGTCGCGGGGTGGAGCAGTCTGGTAGCTCGTCGGGCTCATAACCCGAAGGTCGTCGGTTCAAATCCGGCCCCCGCAACCAGTTTAAGGAGCCCCTTTTAAGGGGCTTTTTGTTAGCTGGACACTTTCAACGCCGCTGTTCGACGGCGTTTCAAGGATGGGCGTTTCGCCCATTTTTTTATTTTGCATAGCATGCACATACATGCACTAGGGGGTTCAGGTGTCGAGCAAGCTAGAAGAGTTGCAGGCCTTGCTGGCCCCGGTGGTCGTGGCCCTAGGCTATGAATGCTGGGGTATCGAGTTTTCGGCTCAGGGTCGTCACTCGATGTTGCGCGTTTATATCGATAAAGAAGGCGGCGTGCTGGTGGACGATTGCGCCATCGTCAGCCGTCAGATCAGCGGTGTGCTGGATGTTGAAGATCCAATCTCCGTTGAGTACACCCTTGAAGTTTCCTCGCCTGGCATGGAACGCCCTCTGTTCACTCTTGAGCAGTTTGCAAAATTTGCCGGTGAACAAGTGAAGATCAAGCTGCGCTCGCCTTTTGAAGGACGACGCAACTTTCAGGGCCTTCTGCGCGGCGTAGAAGAGCAGGATGTCGTGGTGCAGGTAGATGACCATGAGTTCCTGTTGCCGATCGATATGATCGACAAGGCCAACATTATTCCCAGTTTTGACTGAGGCGTGCCAGATACTGCGGATCCCGCGGATCCAATGGCTTGCGAAAGGCGAGGCGTACGATGAGCAAAGAAGTACTGCTGGTTGTTGAGTCGGTATCCAATGAAAAGGGCGTACCGGCAAACGTGATTTTTGAAGCGCTGGAGCTGGCCTTGGCCACTGCTACCAAAAAGCGTTTTGAAGACGAAGTTGATCTGCGTGTGGAAATCAACCGCCACACGGGTGCATACGAGACATTCCGTCGCTGGACGGTCGTCGAAGAAGCAGACCTGGACGATCCGGCCATCGAAACCTGGCCGAGCAAGGTTGCTGAAACGCATCCTGGCGCCAAGGTCGGTGACGTCGTAGAAGAGAAGATCGAGTCCATCGAGTTCGGCCGCATTGCCGCACAGACTGCCAAGCAAGTCATTGTGCAGAAAGTTCGCGAAGCCGAGCGCGCTCAGGTTGTTGACGCTTACCGCGAGCGCCTGGGTGAAATCATCTCCGGCACCGTGAAAAAAGTTACCCGCGACAACGTGATCGTTGATCTGGGCAACAACGCTGAAGCGTTGCTGGCCCGTGAAGACATCATTTCTCGCGAAACTTTCCGGGTTGGCGTGCGTCTGCGTGCGCTGCTCAAGGAAATCCGCACCGAGAACCGCGGCCCGCAGTTGATCCTGTCGCGTACCGCGCCGGAAATGCTGATCGAGTTGTTCCGCATCGAAGTGCCGGAAATTGCCGAAGGCCTGATCGAAGTGATGGCTGCGTCCCGTGATCCGGGTTCGCGCGCCAAGATCGCCGTTCGCTCCAAGGACAAACGCATCGACCCGCAGGGCGCTTGCATCGGTATGCGCGGTTCGCGCGTCCAGGCAGTGTCGGGTGAGTTGGGCGGTGAGCGTGTTGACATCGTCCTGTGGGACGACAACCCGGCTCAGTTCGTGATCAACGCCATGTCCCCGGCCGAGGTTGCGGCAATTATCGTTGACGAAGATGCCCACGCAATGGACATCGCCGTTGGCGCAGACAATCTGGCTCAGGCCATCGGTCGCGGTGGTCAGAACGTGCGTCTGGCCAGCCAGTTGACTGGCTGGACCCTGAACGTGATGACCGAATCGGACATCCAGGCTAAACAGCAAGCAGAAACCGGCGACATCCTGCGCAACTTCATCGACGAGCTGGAAGTCGACGAAGAACTGGCTCAGGTGCTGGTTGATGAAGGCTTCACCAGCCTGGAAGAGATTGCCTACGTACCGTTGGAAGAAATGCTCAACATCGACGGCTTTGACGAGGAAATCGTCAACGAGCTTCGCGCTCGTGCCAAGGATCGCTTGTTGACCAAAGCCATCGCTACTGAGGAAAAGCTGGCAGACGCCCATCCGGCCGAAGACCTGCTCTCGCTTGAGGGTATGGACAAGGATTTGGCGATGGAACTGGCGGTGCGCGGCGTAATTACCCGCGAAGACCTGGCCGAGCAGTCTATTGACGACCTGCTCGACATCGACGGCATTGACGATGATCGTGCCGGCAAGTTGATCATGGCCGCCCGAGCCCACTGGTTCGAGTAATTAGGCGCGGCCTGAGGAGAGAAGTGCATGACGCAAGTCACGGTGAAACAACTGGCCGATGAGGTCAAAACACCGGTAGAGCGCCTGTTGCAGCAGATGCGTGAGGCAGGTCTGCCGCACACCGCCGCCGAAGAAAGTGTGACTGACAGTGAGAAGCAATCGTTGCTGACTCACTTGAAAAGCAGCCACAAGGCGAAAGTGGAAGAACCACGCAAGATTACGCTGCAGCGTAAAACCACCAGCACCCTGCGTGTTGCTGGCAGCAAGAGCATCAGCGTTGAAGTACGCAAGAAGAAAGTCTTCGTACAGCGCAGCCCGGAAGAAATCGAAGCCGAGCGCAAGCGTGAACTGGATGAACGTCGCGCAGTAGAAAATGCTGCTCGTCAGAAGGCTGAAGAAGAAGCCAAGCGTCGCGCCGAAGAAGAAGCGCGTCGCCAGCCTGCTGCTGCGCCGACCGCTCAAGCCGAACCTGTTGCAGCGCCTGCTGCGGTGGCCGAGCCAGTTCGCGAAAGCGCACCGGTTGTGGCGGCTGCTCCAGCTCCTGCGGCCGATACCCGCAAGCGCGACGAACAGCGCCGTCCGGACAAGCCACGTGCCGACGACAACAATCGTCGCGGTAGCGGCGATGGCGAGCGCAAAAACGCTCCGCATCGTGCTTCGGTCAAGGAAAAGGCTCCGGCTCCACGTGTTGCCCCACGTACTACCGACGAAGAAAGCGATGGCTTCCGTCGTGGTGGTCGCGGCAAGGCCAAGCTGAAGAAGCGCAACGCCCACGGTTTCCAGAGCCCGACCGGCCCTGTCGTGCGCGAAGTGAAGATCGGCGAAACCATCACTGTTGGCGATCTCGCCCAGCAGATGTCGGTGAAGGCTGCTGAAATCATCAAGTTCATGTTCAAACTGGGTACTCCAGCGACCATCAACCAGGTACTGGATCAGGAAACTGCCCAGTTGGTTGCCGAGGAGCTGGGCCACAAAGTGACCCTGGTCAGCGACACCGCCCTGGAAGATTCCCTGGCCGAGTCCCTGAAGTTTGAAGGCGAGGCAGTTTCCCGCGCACCAGTCGTGACCGTAATGGGCCACGTTGACCACGGTAAGACTTCCCTGCTCGACTACATCCGTCGTGCCAAGGTTGCTGCTGGCGAAGCCGGTGGTATCACCCAGCACATCGGCGCATACCACGTTGAAACCGACCGTGGCATGGTGACGTTCCTCGACACCCCTGGTCACGCCGCGTTTACCGCAATGCGTGCCCGTGGTGCCAAGGCGACCGACATCGTGATCCTGGTGGTTGCAGCGGACGACGGCGTGATGCCGCAGACCATTGAAGCCGTCCAGCACGCGGTAGCGGCTGGTGTGCCACTGGTTGTTGCAGTGAACAAGATCGACAAGCCAGGTGCTGACCTCGATCGCATCCGTAGCGAACTGTCGGTTCACGGCGTGACGTCGGAAGAGTGGGGTGGTGACACTCCGTTCGTACCGGTCTCGGCGAAGATGGGTACTGGCGTCGACGAACTGCTCGAAGCCGTATTGCTGCAAGCCGAAGTCCTGGAACTGACTGCAACTCCGTCGGCTCCTGGTCGTGGCGTCGTGGTTGAATCGCGTCTGGACAAGGGCCGTGGCCCGGTGGCTACCGTTCTGGTTCAAGACGGTACCCTGCGCCAAGGCGACATGGTCCTGGTCGGTTCGAACTATGGCCGTGTACGTGCCATGCTCGACGAGAACGGCAAGCCAATCAAGGAAGCCGGTCCGGCCATCCCTGTCGAGATTCTCGGCCTGGACGGTACCCCGGACGCTGGCGACGAGATGAGCGTGGTTGCCGACGAGAAGAAAGCCCGTGAAGTGGCTTTGTTCCGTCAAGGCAAGTTCCGCGAAGTCAAACTGGCTCGCGCTCACGCCGGCAAGCTGGAAAACATCTTCGAAAACATGGGCCAGGAAGAGAAGAAGACGCTCAACATCGTCCTCAAATCCGACGTCCGTGGTTCGTTGGAAGCGTTGAACGGTGCCTTGAACGGCCTGGGTAACGACGAAGTGCAAGTGCGTGTAGTGGGTGGCGGCGTCGGTGGTATCACCGAATCCGACGCCAACCTGGCACTGGCCTCCAACGCTGTACTGTTCGGCTTCAACGTGCGTGCCGATGCCGGCGCGCGCAAGATCGTCGAGCAGGAAGGTCTGGATATGCGTTACTACAACGTGATCTACGACATCATCGAAGACGTCAAGAAAGCCCTGACCGGTATGCTCGGCAGCGATGTTCGCGAGAACATCCTGGGTATCGCCGAAGTGCGTGACGTGTTCCGTTCGCCGAAGTTTGGCGCGATCGCCGGTTGCATGGTTATCGAAGGTGTTGTTCACCGTAACCGTCCAATCCGCGTACTGCGTGAAGACATCGTTATCTTCGAAGGCGAGCTGGAATCCCTGCGCCGCTTCAAGGATGACGCTTCCGAAGTACGTGCCGGCATGGAATGCGGTATCGGCGTGAAGAGCTACAACGACGTTAAAGTCGGTGACAAGATCGAAGTCTTCGAGAAGGTGCAGGTTGCTCGCAGCCTCTAACTCGCGCACTTCAGGAGCCGTGACGGGGCCTCGCATGCAAATGCGCAATTCGTCACCAGGACTCTAAACGCAACGCCCGGTCTGGCTTTTGTCAGGCCGGGCGTTTGCCGCTTTCAGACCTCACGGGTTTCACCGTGGGGCAGTAACAGGTAACAAGACATGGCAAAAGAATATAGCCGTACCCAACGCATCGGCGATCAGATGCAGCGTGAGCTGGCACAACTGATCCGTCGTGAAGTCAAAGACCCGCGCGTCGGCCTGGTCACCATTACCGCAGTGGAAGTCAGCCGTGACGTCGGTCACGCCAAGATCTTCATCACCGTGATGGGGCAGGACAGCGCCGAAGAAATTGCACAAAGCATCAAGGTGCTCAACTCCGCCGCCGGTTTCCTGCGCATGCAGTTGGCTCGCGAGATGAAACTGCGCAGCGTTCCACAGCTGCACTTCCACTACGACGAAAGCGTCGTGCGTGGTGCGCATCTGTCGGCATTGATCGAGCGCGCAGTGGCTGAAGACAATCAGCATCCGGTTGCGGCAGAAGCCGAAGACACCAAGGAGTAATCGGTGGCTCAGGTCAAACGTATCCGTCGTAACGTCAGCGGCATTATCCTTCTCGACAAGCCGCTGGGGTTTACCTCCAACGCGGCCTTGCAGAAGGTTCGCTGGTTGCTGAACGCCGAAAAGGCAGGTCATACCGGCAGTCTCGATCCCTTGGCCACCGGCGTGTTGCCGCTGTGCTTCGGCGAGGCGACCAAGTTCTCGCAATACCTGCTCGATTCCGACAAGGGTTATGAAACCCTGGCGCAACTGGGCAAGACCACCACCACGGCGGATGCCGAAGGTGAAGTTTTGCAGGAGCGCCCGGTGACCGTTGGTCGCACCGATATCGAGGCTGTACTGCCGAAATTTCGTGGGCAAATCAGTCAGATACCGCCGATGTACTCGGCGCTCAAGCGTGACGGCCAGCCGCTGTACAAGCTGGCTCGTGCAGGCGAAGTAGTGGAGCGCGAACCGCGTTCTGTTACTATTACGCGCTTGGAATTGCTGGCCTTCGAAGGAGATACTGCGCGGCTGGCGGTGGATTGCAGCAAAGGCACCTATATCCGTACCCTGGTGGAGGATATCGGTGAGCAACTCGGTTGTGGCGCTTACGTTGCAGAACTGCGACGTACCCAGGCCGGGCCATTCACCCTGGCGCAGACTGTTACCCTCGAAGAGCTGGAAGCGGTACATGCCGAAGGCGGCAACGAAGCGGTCGATCGTTTCCTGATGCCATCGGACAGCGGCCTGCTGGATTGGCCACTGTTGCAGTTCTCGGAAGCGAGTGCGTTCTACTGGCTCAACGGCCAGCCGGTACGTGCCCCGGATGCTCCGAAGTTCGGCATGGTGCGGGTACAGGATCACAATGGTCGCTTCATCGGTATCGGTGAAGTGAGCGAAGACGGGCGCATCGCGCCGCGTCGACTGATTCGGTCAGAATGACCGGACGAGGGTGGCTGTCAACAGGCACGGTCACTACTCATTTTTAGATACAGGGATTTGTCCCTGGCCTGTTGAAACTGTTTTTCTGAAACAGTTTCCTGATAAAAGGATTGCCTCATGGCTCTCGACGTTCAAGAAAAAGCTCAAATCGTAGCTGACTACCAGCAAGCTGTTGGTGACACCGGTTCGCCAGAAGTGCAAGTTGCACTGCTGACCGCCAACATCAACAAACTGCAAGGTCACTTCAAGGCCAACGGTAAAGACCACCACTCCCGTCGTGGTCTGATCCGCATGGTTAACCAGCGTCGTAAGCTGCTGGACTACCTGAAAGGCAAGGATCTGGGTCGTTATCAGACTCTGATCGGTCGCCTGGGTCTGCGTCGCTAATAAGCGATTGCGCTAGAGGTTGGTTGTCTGTCGTGCACCAGCGGGTTTCCCGCCGGCGCATGGCAGGCTCCCAGCCTCAAGTTTTATCTGGATACCTGCTTTGCCTGAGTAACACCTGGACAAACCAGTCGGGCCGATTCCCGGCATTGCCCAAGAATTTCGCAAGAAACCAGTTCCCCCAAGAGCCACAAAGAAGGTAGGACACCGTGAACCCGGTAATCAAAAAATTCCAGTTCGGTCAGTCGACCGTTACCCTCGAGACTGGCCGTATCGCCCGTCAGGCCTCCGGCGCAGTATTGGTCACCGTTGACGACGACGTCAGCGTATTGGTGACCGTAGTCGGTGCAAAACAAGCCGATCCAGGCAAGGGCTTCTTCCCTCTGTCTGTTCACTACCAGGAAAAGACTTACGCTGCCGGTAAGATCCCTGGCGGTTTCTTCAAGCGCGAAGGCCGTCCTTCCGAGAAAGAAACCCTGACTTCCCGACTGATCGACCGTCCGATCCGTCCGCTGTTCCCGGAAGGCTTCATGAACGAAGTGCAGGTTGTCTGCACCGTCGTTTCCACCAGCAAGAAGACCGATCCGGACATCGCTGCGATGATCGGTACCTCGGCTGCGCTGGCGATCTCCGGCATTCCTTTCGATGGCCCGATCGGCGCTGCCCGCGTTGCGTTCCACGAAAGCACCGGTTACCTGCTGAACCCGACTTACGAGCAACAGGCTGCTTCGAGCCTGGACATGGTCGTTGCCGGTACTTCGGACGCTGTGCTGATGGTTGAATCGGAAGCCAAAGAGCTGACCGAAGACCAGATGCTGGGCGCGGTACTGTTTGCTCACGACGAGTTCCAGGTTGTGATCAACGCCGTCAAAGAACTGGCCGCTGAAGCTGCCAAGCCAACCTGGACCTGGGCGCCTGCGCCAGAAGCCACCGAACTGCTGGGCGCTATCCGTGCCGAGTTCGGCGAAGCGATCTCCCAGGCCTACACCATCACCGTCAAGGCCGACCGTTACGCTCGCCTGGGCGAGTTGAAGGATCAGGTCGTTGCCAAGCTGTCCGGTGAAGAAGGCCAGCCTTCTTCCAGCGAAGTCAAAGCAGCTTTCGGCGAAATCGAATACCGCACCGTTCGCGAAAACATCGTTAACGGCAAGCCACGTATCGACGGTCGCGACACCAAGACCGTACGTCCGTTGAACATCGAAGTCGGCGTTCTGCCAAAAACCCACGGTTCGGCTCTGTTCACCCGTGGCGAAACCCAGGCTCTGGTCGTTGCAACTCTGGGTACTGCCCGTGATGCACAGCTGCTGGACACCCTGGAAGGCGAGAAGAAAGACCCGTTCATGTTGCACTACAACTTCCCTCCGTTCTCGGTAGGCGAGTGTGGTCGCATGGGTGGCGCTGGTCGTCGCGAAATCGGTCACGGCCGTCTGGCCCGTCGTTCGGTTTCGGCCATGCTGCCTGCCGCTGACGTGTTCCCGTACACCATCCGTGTTGTATCGGAAATCACCGAATCCAACGGTTCGAGCTCGATGGCTTCCGTTTGCGGCGCTTCCCTGGCCCTGATGGACGCTGGTGTGCCGATGAAGGCGCCGGTTGCCGGTATCGCCATGGGTCTGGTTAAAGAAGGCGAGAAATTCGCCGTCCTGACCGACATCCTGGGTGACGAAGACCACCTGGGCGACATGGACTTCAAGGTAGCCGGTACCGCCAAAGGCGTCACCGCGCTGCAGATGGACATCAAGATCAAGGGCATCACCGAAGAGATCATGGAAATCGCTCTGGGCCAAGCCCTGGAAGCGCGCCTGAACATCCTCGGCCAGATGAACCAGATCATTGGCCAGTCGCGTACCGAACTGTCGGCCAACGCTCCGACCATGATTGCGATGAAGATCGACACCGACAAAATCCGTGATGTCATCGGTAAAGGCGGCGCGACCATTCGTGCGATCTGTGAAGAAACCAAGGCTTCGATCGACATCGAAGACGACGGTTCGATCAAGATCTTCGGCGAAACCAAGGAAGCGGCTGAAGCAGCACGTCAGCGCGTTCTGGGCATCACCGCTGAAGCCGAGATCGGCAAGATCTACGTCGGCAAGGTTGAGCGCATCGTCGACTTCGGCGCATTCGTCAACATCCTGCCGGGCAAGGACGGTCTGGTTCACATCTCCATGCTGAGCGATGCTCGCGTTGAGAAAGTGACCGACATCCTGAAAGAAGGCCAGGAAGTGGAAGTGCTGGTACTGGACGTGGACAACCGCGGCCGTATCAAGCTGTCCATCAAAGACGTGGCGGCAGCCAAGGCTTCGGGCGTTTAATCACGCCTCACGCCTGACCGCTTCAACGTTATAAAAAATGCCCCACCGTGAAAACGGTGGGGCATTTTTTTGTCTGTAGATCACAGAGTTGATTGACGACGTTGCCGTTGCTGAAACTCGGTGCTAGGTTTAGCCCACCGCCCGTGTAGCTCAGCCGGTAGAGCAGCGCACTCGTAACGCGAAGGTCGCAGGTTCGATTCCTGTCTCGGGCACCATATCTCCCTCGCTTGTTTCACCTTTCCGCTCAGGTTCTCGAGTTCGCCGTCCTGATCGCTGTTTGAATTTATGTTCCCGCCGCCATCAAAACATCGTGTGCACAACTTTTTGTGGGGAGATGTAAAGAGACGTGTAAATCCTCAGCCAAACGTCCTATATTCGGAGTCTGCCTGAGCAACGCCCAGCAGTTTTCAGATGATCCAGAATGGTTCTGAAGGCCAGATAAACCGGGCTTGATCCGGTTTTTTGTGTCAGAGAGATCCTTGAAGATCCAGATCCATCTTCCATTCCCAGATCAGCGAGAACGCCATGACTGTTAAAGAGATGACCCAGGAAGCCCGACACGAAGAAGCGCTGAAGAAGTATGTGCTGGATGCCCCCGAGTTGATGGACGAGATCAAGGACTTGTCCGCCGACGATCAGAAAGACCAGATCCAGTGGGCGTTCGAGGATGAAGCCGAAGCCCAGGGCTTGCAACCGTGGGAACTGACGCTCAAGTACACATCAACCCCGGAAGAATACGAGACCGAACGCCTGAAACTGCACAAGGAAGCTGCCGAGGTGTTGGGCGTCGAGTGGGAAGAGTACTGCGAGATGAACAATCTGGTGGTCTGACACTCATGTAGGAGCGAGCTTGCTCGCGATGTTCGTTAACGATAACGCGTGTTTACTGGTTAAACGTGGCGCTCTCAGGTACATCGCGAGCAAGCTCGCTCCTACAGTTTTGGCAACTCACATACGTGTGATCAGAGACTCAGGCGCATCGACAGATCGACCGCCTTCACATCCTTGGTCATCGCACCGATCGAAATGTAATCCACCCCAGTCTGTGCAATTGGCAGCAACGTACTTTCGTTGATCCCGCCGCTGGCCTCCAGCTTGGCCTTGCCGGCATTCAGGCGCACGGCTTCACGCATGTCGTCCAGGCTCAGTTCGTCGAGCATGATGATGTCGGCACCGGCCGCCAGCGCTTCCTTGAGTTCATCCAGGCTTTCCACTTCAATCTCGACCGGTTTGCCCGGGGCGATCTTGTGCGCGGCGGCAATGGCCTGCGCGATGCCGCCGCTGGCGGCGATGTGGTTTTCCTTGATCAGGAAGGCGTCATACAGGCCGATGCGGTGGTTATGGCAACCGCCGCAGGTCACGGCGTACTTTTGCGCCAGGCGCAGCCCCGGCAGTGTTTTGCGGGTGTCGAGCAGCTTGACCTGAGTCTCGGCCACGAAGTCCGCCAGGTATTGCGCGCGGGTCGCCACGCCGGAGAGCAGTTGCAGGAAGTTCAGGGCGCTGCGTTCGCCGGTCAGCAGTGAGCGCGCAGGGCCTTCGAGGTGGAACAGCACCTGATTGGGCGTCACCCGTTCACCGTCGGCAACCTGCCAGTGCACCGCCACCCGCGGGTCCAGTTGCCGAAACACGTTATCGACCCAGGCGGTGCCGCTGATGACGGCCGCGTCGCGGGTAATGATGGTGGCTTTGGCCAGGCGTTCGGCCGGGATCAGCTGCGCGGTGATATCGCCGCTGCCGATGTCTTCATGCAGCGCACGGCGCACGTTGGCTTCGATTTCGGCGGTCAGATCGGCGAGACGTAGATTCGGCATAACAGACTCCACAAACAAAGTGGCTCGATTATAGGGCCATGGCACCGACCAACCCAAGGCATCAGAGCGTTACGTTTGCGCTGGCACCTGTATTTGGTCGAATCCCTGACGTTGCCGGCGTTGGCTGTCGATTCCGAACATACGCCTGTTTGAGATCGACAACCTCAAACGCGGCAAGTGATCGCGTCCTGGGGGATTATCGCGGCATACTGTGCCAATACAGTCGACGTTGAAGGAATCGGTATGCAGTTGGACCCCGCGAGCGGTTGGATTCAGGGTGTGCATGTCTGCCCCTCTCCCAACTTCAATGCGCGCCCCACAGGCGAAATTTCCCTGCTGGTGATCCACAACATCAGCCTGCCGCCAGCGCAGTTCGCCACCGGCAAGGTGCAGGAGTTTTTCCAGAATCGTCTGGATGTCACCGAACATCCCTATTTTGAAGGGATAGTGGACTTGCGGGTGTCGGCGCACTTTCTGATCGAACGTGACGGTACCGTTACCCAGTTTGTTTCGTGCCTTGAGCGTGCGTGGCATGCGGGCGTCTCGAGCTTCGAGGGGCGGGAAACCTGTAACGATTTTTCCGTGGGCATCGAGCTCGAAGGCACGGATGATCTGCCGTTCACCGACGCGCAATACCGCGCGTTGACAGCCCTGACGCGCCAGTTGCAACAGGCGTTCACGGCAATCACCACAGAGCGTATCTGCGGGCACAGCGACATTGCACCGGGGCGCAAAACCGATCCAGGGCCGGCGTTCGACTGGGCACGCTATCGTGCCGCCCTGGCACAAGAGGAAGGACGATGAGTTTTCTGGTGTTGCTGTTGGCGGTGTGGATCGAGAAGTTCTCGGCCCTGCGCCATCGGGTTCAGCGTGACAATGGCTGGACACACGAGCTGAACAAGCTTGAGGCCAGCCCGCGATTTTCAAACCGACCGTGGCTGGTGCTGTCGATACTGGTCTTGTTGCCGGTGGCGTTGCTGGGGTTGCTGCTGGTCGTCATCGAGCCGGTGGCCTACGGCTTGCTGGCGTTGCCGATCCATATGCTGGTAGTCATCTACAGCCTGGGGCGCGGTGATCTACTGGGCGATCTCGGGCCGTTCCGCGATGCCTGGCGTCGGGAGGACCTGCAAGCGGCGGCCCATGTCGCCCAGCGCGATCTGGATATCTGCGCAGACAATGGCGAGCAGCTGCTGGAGCAGGTCGAAGGGCATTTGCTGTGGGAAGCCTACCAGAGCTTTTTCGCGGTGATTTTCTGGTACTTCCTGTTGGGTCCGGTTGCGGCGCTGAGTTATCGGTTGCTGGCGCTGGCCGAAGAGCACGGGAAAAACCCTGCAGTGGTCGAGCGCGCCGGGCAACTGCGTCACGCCTTCGACTGGTTGCCGGTGCGTCTGCTGGCCGCGAGCCTGGCGTTGGTCGGCAATTTTGTCGCGGTCAGTCGGGTGATGCTGCATGAGCTGCTGAACTGGAACATCAGCGCCGCGCAATTGATCGTGAAAGTCGGGCTGGTGGCCGGTGAAATTCCGGCGCCGGTGACCGGCGCGGAAGGTATCAACAATCTGGACCGCATCTGGGCGCTGCTGCTGCGTGCGGCGGTGCTCTGGTATGCCGGGTTTGCGTTGTGGACGGTCCTGCATTAACCCGGCTGTCTGAGCCAATGTGGCGAGGGGGCAAGCCCCCTCGCCACATTGAGTTCGCTTCGTATCGCTCGCGGACTTCTGTCGTTAACCTTAAGTTACAAAACCTCCTGCCGATTTAAGTTATACAGAGATAGCGTCGAATAGTGGCTATCTGCTTTCTGTCTGCGCCTGCCAATAAAAAAAATAAGAAACTGAAGGGAGACATCCAGTGAAGAGCTTGCTCTATCCCGCTGTCGCACTGATGAACCGTCTGAGCTTCGGTATGAAGTTCAGCCTGATCAGCGTACTGTTCCTGGTGCCGATGCTGGTGACCAACTTCTATCTGGTGCGTGACTCCTACCGCGAATTCCAGGGCACGCGCATCGAGCTGCAAAGTCTCGACCTGTTGGGCAGCAGCCTGACGTTGCGGCGCGATCTGGAAACCCTGAACAACCTGGTGCAGATCAATGTCAGCCTCGGCCAATCCGGCAAGGCCGGCAACGTCGAGTCGAAAATCAGCGCCCTTGAGCAGAATATTCTGACTCGTCTGCAAGGGCTGACGGCGATGACCAGCGACCCGGAGCAGGTTGCGGTGTTTGATGGCAAACGCGATGAAATGATCGCCGCGTTCAAGGCCCAGCAAACGGAAAATTCCCTGCAAAGCAAAAGTGCCTTGATCGGCAAGCTGGTGGGCAGCGCGCAGATTTTCAGCCAGCTCATCACCAGCCAGTCCGGTCTCAGTCGCGACAACCAGAGCGACATGCGCCAGTTGAGCGAGCTTGTCACCCTCGTCACGCCGCGGGTCACCCAGATCCTGGGCGAAGGTCGGGCAATGGGGTCTTACTCGTTGGGGCAGGGATTCATCAACTCGGCTTCGAGTACCCGTTTCGATGAATTGCTGGCGCAGATTGAAAAGCTCCAGGCCGAGTATGGCCTGAAGTTGCAGGATGCCCTGGGTTCCAGCAAGGCTGCGCGTGAGACCCTGGCCACTCAGGCCGATAGCAGCCGGGCATCCTTGAAGAAAGCCAGCGAGCTGTTCGAAGAACAAGTGGTCATGGCTGATACCCTCGACGCGCCGTGGCAGGGCTTTTACGATCAGGTCAGCGCCCTGATGGAGCAGACTTACCAACTCAACGAGGCGGTCCTGAAGTATCTCGGCCCGCAATTGCAGCAGCGACTTGAGCAGAATCGCACGCACATGGTCTTGCAGGCCGTGGCGCTGTCAGTCGTCTTTGTGTTGATCTTTTATCTCTACGGCGCTTTCTATGCCTCGACCCGCACCACGCTCAAGCGCCTGGGGGCGGTGATGGACAAGGTGGCGGCCGGCGACATGACAGTGACCTTCAGCGCCCACAGCCGCGATGAGCTGGGGGAGCTGGGCGAAGTGTTCAACGGCACGGTGAAAAAGATCCATGACCTGATCGAGCGGGTGGGGCAGACCGTCAGCGAAGTCGAGCGTCAGGCCGGCCAGGTGGAAAGCGTTTCCGCGCAAAGCAACCAGGCCGTCGCCGGGCAGCGCACGCAGATCGAACAAGTGGCCACGGCGATGAACCAGATGTCGGCCACTTCCCAGGAAGTGGCGCGCAGTGCCGCCGCGGCGGTGAGCAGTGCCCACAGTGTCAACGATGAGACCATCAGTGGTCGTGGCCTGGTGGAGTCACAGCAAGGCAGCATTGCCGCGCTGGCCAGCGAGATCGATCAATCGGTACTGGTGATCAACCAACTGGCCAGCGACAGCCAGTCCATCAGCCGTGTGCTCGAAGTGATCAAGAGTATCGCCGAGCAGACCAACCTGCTGGCGCTCAATGCTGCCATCGAGGCGGCACGGGCCGGTGAGCAGGGCCGTGGTTTCGCCGTGGTAGCCGACGAAGTCCGGACCCTGGCCAAACGAACCCAGCAATCGACCGAAGAAATCGAGCAGATGATCACCAGGCTCCATGGCGGTGTCGGCGCGGCGGTCAAGGCCATGGGCACCAGCCATGAAATGGCCAATGGCACGGTCGGGCAGTCGGAAAAGGTCCAGCGGGCGCTGGAAAACATCTTGGGAGCGGTCGGCATGATCGTCGACCAGAACCAGCAGATTGCCGCCGCAGTGGAGCAACAAACCGCCGTGGCTCACGACATCGACCAGAACATCGTCGAGATCAATCGCGCTGGCGAGCGCACCGCTGAAGGTGCGCATCAGACCGAAGATGCCAGCCGGGCGTTGTCGGCCCAGGTCGTGGAGTTGAAACAGTTGATCAGCGCATTTCGGGTGTAGCGGTCGCCTGATACCACAGGGTTTGATTCACCAGTTGAACAACTCGCAGGCATTGGCCGTACTGGCCGCAGCCAATTGCTCGGGGCTGATCGCCATGATGTCGGCCAGTGCCGCGCAGATCGCGGGCAGATGCGCGGGGCTGTTGCGTTGGCCGGGGAACATGGCGGGCGCCATGTCCGGGGAGTCGGTTTCCAGCACCACAGAATCCAGCGGTAGCTCGGCGAGCACTCGGTGCATGCGCAGTGCTTGAGGCCAGGTCGCGGCGCCGCCCAGGCCGAGTTTGAAACCCAGCTTGATGTATTCCCGGGCTTCTTCCTGGCTGCCGGCAAAGGCGTGGATGATGCCGGCCCGTTTCAGGCGAAACCGTTTGAGCGTGGCAATCACCGCCGCATGGATACGCCGCACATGGATCAATGCCGGAAGAGCGAAATCCGCCGCCAATTGCAATTGCGCCTCGAACAACGCCTGCTGGCGGTCGCGGTCCAGGTTTTCGATGAAGTAGTCCAGGCCGATCTCGCCGACGGCACACAGTTGCCGATGGCCAGCCAGGCGGGTCAGCCAATCGCCGAGTTCGCTCAAGTCTTCAGGGCGATGATCGTCCAGATACACCGGGTGCAATCCGAACGCCGCATGCAGGTCGGGATCGTTTTGCACCAGCTCCCAGACCCGCTGCCAATTGGCCTGATAAACCCCCAGCACCACGATCCGCCGCACCCCTAGGGCGCGGCTTTCGGCCAGCAGCGCCTGACGGTCGGCGTCGAAGTCCGGAAAATCCAGATGGGTGTGGGTGTCGATCAGCTCCACGGTTCAGTCCTGGCGAATACGCTGCTTGAACGTGCGCGCAATGGCTTGCACACCGGGCCGGTAATCCGACTGCTCGATGGCTGCCAGGGCCAGCGCGAGGGCCTTGTCGGCAATCAGCTGGTGCTGCTGGGCCATGGCGTTGACCGGCAGCGGCAGGAAGTCCAGCAACTGAGTGTCGCCGAACGTGCCGAGGCGCAGCGGGCGGTTTTTCAGCGGGAAGTCGTGCAGCGCATCGAATACGCCTTGAAGCAGCACGTAGGATGTGGTCACCAGGGCATCGGGCAAATGGCCCAGGCGCTGCAGCAATTCTTCCATCAATTGTTTGCCGCACTCGCGGCTGAAGGATTCGCCTTCTTCAATCAGCACCTCACCGTTGAACCCGACGAGCGCCTCTTTGAAGCCGGCGCAACGTTCCTGGCTGATGCTCAGCTCCGGGCGGGCGCCGATCAGCGCGATCTGTTTGGGCAAGGGGTCGAGCAGGCTGCGGGTCAGTTGCAGGCTGGCCTCGCGGTCGTCACTGATCACCGAGCAGAAATGCTCGGGTTCCATGACCCGGTCGATGGCGATGATCGGAATGCCCTTGGCCTGCAATTGGCGATAGCTGTCGTCGCCGGGCGGCAGGCAGCTGGCAACGATCAGTGCGTCGCAGCGCCGGGCGCGGAACAACTGCAGCAATTGCCGTTCGCTGTCCGGCGCATCGTCGGAACTGGCGATCAGCAACTGATAACCCCGGGCCCGCGCACCTTGTTCCAGCAATTTGGCGATTCGCGCGTAACTGGGGTTTTCCAGATCCGGCAGAATGAACCCCAATGTGCGGGTGTGTCGGCTGCGCAATCCGGCGGCCTGTGGGTTAGGCGTGAAGCCATGTTGTTCGACGACCGCGCGCACGCGTTCGACGGTAGCGCTGCTGATGCGCTGTTGTTCGGCCTTGCCATTGATGACATAGCTGGCGGTGGTGACGGACACACCGGCCAACTGGGCGATATCACTGAGTTTCAACCCGCTGTTTCCTTGTTTTTTCGAGATTGCCTCGACATTTTCGTCAATCCTAACCGATTAAGGCAGGCGACCATTGTCGCAACGCATCCGACAAGTTGGACTTCAAGGATGGGCCAATTTCGAGTAACGTGCCAATCGATATAGATTAAACGTTTCAGCAAGCGTATTTTCTACGTTTTAGGCGCCTTTGGCCGGTTCTGCCGTGAAACCGCCAAAAGCGATGACCAAGCGCCTAAGCTGACTCATTCAAAACAATACCTGGTGCCCCAAGGCGCCAAAAAGGAGAAAGCATGCTCGAGCTCACTGTAGAGCAGATTTCGATGGGCCAGTCGGCTGTGGATAAGTCCGCAGCCCTGCAATTGCTGGCCGGGCATCTGGTCGCCGACGGCCTGGTTGCCGAGGGTTATCTCGCCGGCTTGCAGGCGCGGGAGGCTCAGGGCTCGACCTTTCTCGGTCAAGGTATTGCCATCCCCCACGGTACGCCCGAAACCCGCGACCTGGTGTTCACCACCGGTGTGCGCCTGATGCAGTTCCCCGATGGCGTGGACTGGGGCGATGGTCATATCGTTTACCTGGCGATCGGTATCGCCGCCAAATCCGATGAACATCTGCGCCTGTTGCAATTGCTCACCCGCGCCCTCGGCGAGACTGACCTGGGCCAGGCCCTGCGTCGCGCCGGCTCCGCCGAAGCCTTGCTGAAGTTGCTGCAAGGCGCGCCGCAGGAGCTGGCGCTGGATGCACAGATGATCGGCCTCGGTGTGGCGGCCGAAGATTTCGAAGAGCTGGTCTGGCGTGGTGCACGTTTGCTGCGGCAGGCCGACTGCGTGAGCAACGGTTTCTCCGCGGTGCTGCAGCAGGTTGAAGCGTTGCCCCTGGGCGATGGCCTGTGGTGGCTGCACAGCGAGCAGACGGTGAAGCGTCCGGGCCTGGCCTTCGTCACCCCGGACAGACCGTTGCGTTATCTCGGCCAGCCACTCACTGGACTGTTCTGCCTGGCCAGCCTCGGTGAGGCCCATCAAGCCCTGCTCGAACGCCTGTGCGCGTTGTTGATCGAAGGGCGTGGCCATGAGTTGGGGCGCGCCACCAGCAGCCGCAAGGTCCTCGAAGTGCTCGGTGGTGAAGTGCCCGCCGACTGGCCCAGCGCGCGAATTGCATTGGCCAACGCCCACGGCTTGCATGCGCGCCCGGCGAAAATCCTCGCGCAACTGGCAAAGAGTTTTGAAGGTGACATCCGCGTACGCATCGTCGATGGCCATGACAGTGCGGTGTCGGTAAAGAGCTTGAGCAAGTTGCTCAGCCTCGGCGCCCGTCGGGGGCAGGTCCTGGAAATCATCGCCGAACCGGGCATTGCGGCGGATGCGTTGCCGGCCTTGTTGGCCGCCATCGAAGAAGGCCTCGGGGAGGAAGTCGAACCGCTGCCGCCGGTAAGTCAGGCGCGTGAAGTCGTTGCCGATATGGCCGAAGTGGTCCTCGCCCCGTCATCTGGCAGCGTGGTTCAGGCGATTGCCGCCGCTCCGGGGATCGCCATCGGCCCGGCGCATATTCAGGTGCTGCAAACCATCGATTATCCGTTGCGCGGCGAGTCCGCCGGCATCGAGCGCGAGCGCCTCCAGCACGCCCTGGCGCAGGTACGCCGTGACATCCAGGGCCTGATCGAGCGCAGCAAGAGCAAAGCCATTCGCGAAATCTTCATTACCCACCAAGAGATGCTCGACGACCCGGAACTGACCGATGAGGTCGATACGCGCCTCAAGCAGGGCGAAAGTGCCGAGGCGGCGTGGATGGCCGTGATTGAAGCGGCGGCTCGGCAACAGGAAGCGTTGCAGGATGCCTTGCTCGCCGAGCGTGCGGCCGACTTGCGCGACATCGGGCGGCGGGTGTTGATGCAACTCAGCGGCATCGAAACCCCGAGCGAACCGGATCAACCGTACATTCTGGTGATGGACGAGGTCGGCCCGTCCGACGTCGCGCGTCTCGACCCGGCTCGCGTGGCGGGGATTCTCACCGCTCGGGGTGGTGCTACGGCGCACAGTGCGATTGTTGCCCGGGCGCTGGGTATTCCGGCCTTGGTCGGCGCCGGTCCCGGCGTGTTGCTGCTGACACCGGGTACGGCTTTGCTGCTCGATGGCCAGCGTGGTCGTCTGCATGTGGACGCTGACGCGGCGACCTTGCAGCGCGCCACGGCCGAACGCGATACCCGCGAGCAACGCTTGAAGGCGGCTGCTGAACTGCGTCATCAACCGGCATTGACCATCGATGGCCACGCCGTCGAAGTGTTCGCCAACATTGGTGAAAGCGCCGGCGTCACCGGTGCGGTGGAGCAGGGCGCCGAAGGCATTGGCCTGTTGCGCACCGAACTGATTTTCATGGCCCACCCGCAAGTGCCCGACGAGGCGACCCAGGAAGTCGAGTACCGCCGCGTCCTCGACGGTCTGGCCGGGCGGCCGCTGGTGGTGCGCACCCTCGATGTCGGTGGCGACAAACCGCTACCGTACTGGCCGATTGCGAAGGAAGAGAACCCGTTCCTCGGCGTGCGCGGCATTCGCCTGACCTTGCAGCGTCCGCAGATCATGGAAGCGCAACTGCGCGCCTTGCTGCGGGCTGCCGACAACCGGCCGTTGCGGATCATGTTCCCGATGGTGGGCAGCGTCGACGAGTGGCGCCAGGCCCGTGACATGACCGAACGCCTGCGCCAGGAAATCCCGGTCGCCGACCTGCAACTGGGGATCATGATCGAAGTGCCGTCGGCGGCATTGCTGGCGCCGGTCCTGGCCAAGGAAGTCGATTTCTTCAGCGTCGGCACCAACGACCTGACCCAGTACACCCTGGCCATCGACCGTGGCCATCCGACGCTGTCGGCCCAGGCCGATGGCTTGCATCCGGCGGTGCTGCAACTGATCGACATCACCGTGCGTGCGGCCCATGCTCACGGTAAATGGGTCGGTGTGTGCGGCGAGCTGGCGGCCGACCCGCTGGCGGTGCCGGTGCTGGTCGGCCTCGGAGTGGATGAGCTCAGCGTCGGGGCGCGCAGCATTGCCGAGGTCAAGGCGCGGATTCGCGAACTGGGCTTCACTCAGACTCAAACCCTTGCCCGACAGGCGCTGGCCGTGGGCAGTGCCAATGAAGTGCGCGCATTAGTGGAGGACTTGTAATGTCCCGGATTCTTACCTTGACCCTCAACCCGGCGCTGGACCTGACCGTCCAGTTGCCGCGCCTTGACGCCGGCCAGGTCAACCGCAGCGATGTGATGCACACCCACGCTGCGGGCAAAGGCGTGAACGTGGCACAGGTGCTGGCGGACCTCGGGCATCAACTGACCGTCAGTGGCTTTCTTGGCGAAGACAACCTGCAAGCGTTCGAAACATTGTTCGCCAAACGCGGTTTTGTCGATGCCTTCATCCGTGTTCCGGGCGAAACCCGCAGCAATATCAAACTGGCGGAAAGCGACGGCCGCATCACCGACATCAACGGGCCGGGGCCGCAGGTCAGCGAGGCGGCGCAGCAGGCCTTGATGGATCGGCTGGAGCAGATTGCTCCGGGGCACGATGCGGTGGTTGTCGCCGGAAGCTTGCCGTTGGGCGTCAGTGCGCAATGGTTGCAGGCGTTGATCTTGCGCTTGAAGAACCTGGGGCTGAATGTCGCCCTCGACACCAGCGGCGAGGCATTGCGCGCAGCGCTGAAAGCGGGGCCGTGGCTGATCAAACCCAACACTGAAGAACTGGCTGAGGTGCTGGGCTGCGAGGTCGTGTCGGTCAGTGCCCAGGCCTTGGCGGCGGAGCGTTTGCATGCCCAGGGCATCGAGCATGTGGTGATTTCCCATGGCGTCGATGGCGTGAACTGGTTCAGCGTCGGCTCGGCGCTGCATGCCACGCCACCCAGGGTCAACGTCGCCAGCACGGTGGGTGCGGGTGATTCGTTGCTGGCGGGGATGCTCCACGGTTTGCTTAGTGCCGATACGCCGGAGCAGACCTTGCGCACCGCCACGGCGATTGCCGCGATGGCAGTGACCCAGATCGGATTCGGCATTGGCGATGCAGCGCAACTGGCGCAGCTCGAACAGGGTGTGCGCGTGCGTCCCCTGACAGAACAATAAGAGGGATTGTCATGAAGTTAGCCATCGTTACGGCCTGCCCGAACGGCATGGTCACCAGTGTGCTGTGTGCCCGGCTGCTCGATGCCGCGGCCCAGCGCCAGGGCTGGAGCACCAGTGTCGAAGTCACCGATGCCGCGCATCCCGAAAAGCAACTGTCGGCGGCCACCCTCGACGCGGCTGAGTGGGTGCTGCTGGTGACCAGCGCGCCGGTGGAAATGTCGCGCTTTGTCGGCAAGCGGGTGTTCCAGAGCACCCCGGCCCAGGCCCTGCAAGACGTGGAAGCCGTGTTGCGCCGTGGAGCGCAGGACGCTCAGGTTTACGCCGCCGAAGAGGCCGTCGTCGAACCTGTGGCGGTTGTCCAGAACGCGCCGCGACTGGTGGCCGTTACCGCGTGCCCGACGGGTGTCGCTCACACGTTCATGGCCGCCGAAGCCTTGCAGCAAGCGGCCAAGCGCCTGGGCTATGAGCTGCAGGTGGAAACCCAGGGCTCGGTCGGCGCGCGCAATCCATTGAGCGCGCAAGCGATTGCCGAGGCCGATGTGGTGCTGCTGGCGGCCGATATCGAAGTCGCCACCGAGCGTTTCGCCGGCAAGAAAATCTATCGCTGTGGCACCGGCATAGCCCTCAAGCAAGCCGAAGCGACGTTGAAAAAGGCCTTGGCCGAAGGTCAACAGGAAAGCGCATCGAGCGCTGCCAAAACAACGGCCAAACAGGAGAAGACGGGCGTCTATAAACACTTGCTGACCGGCGTGTCCTTCATGTTGCCGATGGTGGTGGCCGGCGGCTTGATGATCGCCTTGTCGTTCGTGTTCGGCATCACCGCGTTCAAGGAGGAGGGCACACTGGCGGCGGCGTTGATGCAGATCGGTGGCGACAGCGCGTTCAAGCTGATGGTGCCGCTGCTGGCAGGCTATATCGCCTATTCCATCGCCGACCGTCCGGGCCTCGCGCCGGGGATGATCGGCGGACTGTTGGCGAGCACCTTGGGCGCCGGTTTCATCGGCGGGATCATTGCCGGCTTTCTTGCCGGTTATGCGGCCAGGGCGATCAACCGTTATGCGCGATTGCCGCAAAGTCTTGAGGCGCTCAAGCCGATCCTGATCATCCCGCTGCTGGCGAGTCTGTTCACCGGTCTGGTGATGATCTACGTGGTCGGCAAACCGGTCGCCGGGATGCTTGCCGGGCTCACGAATTTTCTCGACAGCATGGGCACCACCAACGCGATTCTGCTCGGTGTGTTGCTGGGCGGCATGATGTGCGTCGACCTCGGCGGGCCGATCAACAAGGCGGCCTATGCGTTTTCGGTGGGGTTGCTGGCGTCGCAGAGCTACGCGCCGATGGCGGCGACCATGGCGGCCGGTATGGTGCCGCCGATCGGCCTGGGCATCGCCACGTTCATTGCCCGACGCAAGTTCGCCCAGACCGAGCGCGAGGCCGGTAAAGCAGCGCTGGTGCTGGGGCTGTGCTTTATCTCTGAAGGGGCGATTCCTTTTGCGGCGAAAGATCCGCTACGGGTGATTCCGGCGAGCATCGCCGGCGGTGCGCTGACGGGGGCGTTGTCGATGTATTTCGGCTGCAAATTGATGGCGCCCCATGGTGGGTTGTTCGTCCTGGCGATCCCGAACGCGATCAACCATGCGCTGCTCTACCTGTTGGCGATTGTGGCGGGGAGTCTGTTGACGGCGGTGGCGTATGCGCTGGTGAAACGGCCGGAGGTGGTGGAGTTGGCGGTAGAACCCGTCACCGCCTGACACCTGACCCTGTGGGAGCGAGCTTGCTCGCGATGACGGATTCACACTCAACAAATATGTTGGCTGAACGACCGCTATCGCGAGCAAGCTCGCTCCCACAGGGATCTTCAGCGCTGGGAAGATTTGTGTCATGCCAGGGTCATAGGGTCATGCTTTAGTTTTCCTTTTCCAGGGAGAACATCATGAGCGATTTCAACCTCGGGCGCCGTCGTGTCATGCAAGCGGTCGGCGCCGGGCTGTTGTTGCCGGGGCTGGCGCCGGCGGTGATCGCTTCGGTAAAGGATCGGCCGCAACTCACCGACGGCGTACAGTCCGGCGACCTGTTGGGCGACCGGGCGATCATCTGGAGCCGCTGCGACCGCCCCGCGCGGATGGTGGTGGAGTGGGACACCCGCAGCCTGTTTCCCAACCCCCGGCGATTCGTCTCGTCCCTGGCCGATGCGCGCACCGATTTCACTGCCCGGGTCGAACTCACCGAGCTGCCCGCCGGTCAGGCGATTTTCTATCGCGTGCAGTTTGAAGACGCCCAGAGCGGTATCGCCAGCGAGCCCTGGTTCGGTCACTTGCGCAGCGTGCCGCAGACCCGCCGTGACATCCGTTTTGTCTGGAGCGGCGACACCGTCGGCCAGGGCTTCGGCATCAACCCGGACATTGGCGGCATGCGCATCTACGAAGCAATGCGCCTGCGTCTGCCAGACTTTTTTATCCACAGCGGCGACACCATTTACGCCGACGGCCCGATCCCGGCTCAGCTCACCACGGAAGGCGGCCGGGTGTGGCGCAACATCACCACCGAGGCCAAGAGCAAAGTCGCCGAGACCCTCAATGAGTATCGCGGCAACTATCGCTACAACCTGATGGACGAAAACATCCGTCGTTTCAATGCCGAGGTCCCGCAGATCTGGCAGTGGGACGACCACGAAGTGGTGAACAACTGGTCGCCGGGCAAACAGCTGGATGCGCGTTACCAGGACAAAGATATCCACAGCCTGGTGGGCCGCGCACGCCAGGCCTGGCTTGAATATGCGCCGATGCGTTTGCAGAGTGCCAATGGCGGCGGGCGGATCTATCGCAAGCTTGGTTACGGGCCGCTGCTCGATGTTTTTGTACTGGACATGCGCAGTTATCGCGGGCCCAACGATGACAATCAGGGCGCTGAAAAACCTTTCCTCGGGCGTGAGCAACTGGACTGGCTCAAGCGCGAAATGCAGGCCTCGAACGCGCAATGGAAAGTGATCGCCGCCGACATGCCCATTGGCCTCGGCGTGCCCGACGGCGAGATCAGCCCTGGTGTCGCGCGCTGGGAGGCCGTGGCCAACGGTGACCCCGGCCCGGCACAGGGGCGTGAACTGGAAATCGCAGAATTGCTCGGCTTTCTGCGGGCGCAAGAGGTGCGCAATTTCCTGTTCCTCACCGCGGATGTGCATTACTGCGCGGCCCATCATTACCATCCGGATCGGGCGGCGTTTCAGGATTTCGAACCGTTCTGGGAGTTCGTCGCCGGACCGCTGAATGCCGGTAGCTTTGGACCGAACTCGCTGGATAAAACCTTTGGTCCTGAAGTGGTGTTCGAGAAGGCGCCGCCCGCGCAGAACGTCTCGCCGTTTGCCGGGTTTCAGTTTTTTGGCGAGGTGAACATCGATGGGCAGAGCGGGGAGTTGAGCGTGGTGTTGCGGGATCTGGACGGGGTGTCTGTATTTGAGAAAAAGCTGCAGCCGGTTTGAGATGGAGATGGATACATGAACCCTTGTGGGAGCGAGCTTGCTCGCGATGGCGGTATTACATTCAACACATTGGTTGACTGATAGACCGTAATCGCGAGCAAGCTCGCTCCCACAGGGAACTCAGTGAATCAGTACACGTCGCGGCGGTAGCGGCCCTGTTCGATCAGACGCTCCACTTCGGCGCTACCCAACACTTCGTTGAGCACCTGATCCACGCCCGAAGCCATGCCTTGAAGGCTGCCGCAGATGTAGATCACCGCATCGTCCGCCAGCCACTTCTTGAGCTCGGCCGCCGATTCACGCAGGCGATCCTGTACGTAAATCTTTTCGGCCTGGTCGCGGGAAAATGCCAGGTCGAGGCGCGCCAGATCACCATTGATCAGCCACTCCTCCAGCTCCTTTCGGCACAGGTAATCGTGCTCGCGGTGGCGCTCGCCAAACAGCAGCCACTGGCGTTGCTGACCATCGGCAATCCGGGCCTTGAGCAGGCTGCGCAACCCGGCCAGGCCCGTGCCATTGCCCAGCAGGATCATCGGCACCGGTTGGGCCGGCAGATGGAAACCACTGTTGCGCCGCACGCGCAGGCTGATGGAACTGCCCACCGGCGCGTGTTCGGTCAGCCAGCCGGAACCGACACCGAGGTTGCCGTCGGCATGCACTTCCTGACGCACGATCAATTCCAGCACGCCATCGGCCGGGATCGACGCAATGGAATACTCGCGCATCGCCAGCGGCACGAGGGCCTCTGCCAACGCTTGGGCGTGCAGGCCGACCAGGTGGGCGCGGTTCTCCGGCAACTGGCGGCTGGCCAGGGCCTGTTCGAGGGTTTCTTCCAGGCCGTTGAGTTGCACCTTGGTTTCACCGTGAATCCCCATGCCATCGAGGAAGTGCTCGATGGCCCACGGGCAGTTGCGCGGCATCACTTCCACCAGGTCGCCCGCCAGCCAGCTGCTGGTGGAAGGAGGCTTGAGGCCCAACAAGTACACCGGCGAGCCACTGCTGTCCGGATTGAGCAGTTCACGATGCAGCAGGGTCCAGTTGTCGTAGCTGGGCGCTTGCCAGGTATCCACGGGGGCCTGGCCGGTCAACAGGCCCAGTTGCTGTTGCCAGTGGCGCAAGGCGTAAGGGTCACCGCTGTCGACCTCCACCGGGGCGAACAGGGTCTTTGCGCCATGTTCGCCCAACCAGGCGTGCAGGCGTTTGGCGAAACCGCAGAAGTGTTGATACTGCCGGTCGCCCAACCCCAGGACGGCGTAATTCAGGCGTCCCAGGCTCGGTGTCCGGCCCAGTACCTTGCGCTCGAAACTGCGGGCGCTGTCCGGTGCTTCGCCGTCGCCGAAGGTGCTGACGACGAACAAGGCATTGTTCGATTCATGCAAGTCCTGTTCGCTGACGTCCGCCAATGGTTGCACTTTGACCGGCAAGCCTGCGGCCTGCAATTGTCCGGCGGTTTGCCATGCCAGCTGTTCGGCAAAACCACTTTGGCTGGCGAAGCCGATCAGCCACGCCGGCGCGTCGCTGGCGGTTTGCACGAGATCTTTGCGTGCATCCTTGATCTGGCGCTTTTTGCGCCGACGATCCAGGTACAGCATCCAGCCGGTGATGAAGAACAGCGGCATGGTCAGCGAGGCGATGGTCAGGATAATGCGCCCGACGATGCCGAAGTAACTACCGACGTGCAGCGCATAGATGCTGGTCAGCAGTTGCGCCTTGAGGCTCTTGTCGCTGTAGCGATCAACCCGTTTGACCACGCCGGTGGCCGGGTCAAGGGTGATCTGGTTCAGGGCGCGGTCGTGAGGCGAAGTTTTCAGCAGGAAGTAAACGGTCGCTGGTTGGCCGGCCACGGGCGGCATGCGCACGTTATAGGAGCTCAGTTGCGGACCGGCCGCACTGTAGATGCTGCTCCACATCGCCGCGTAATCGGCCGTCGGTGCCGGACCGCTTGGCGCAGGGCCGCGTCCGCCGCGAACGCGTTCGCTCTGTGGTGAGTCGGAGAGCAACCGGGTCAGGCCTTTGTTGTACCACTCATAGGACCAGAACAACCCGGTCAGCGCCGCCAGAAGGTAAAACACCAGGCACCAGGTGCCGGCCACCGAGTGCAGGTCCCAGTTGAAGCTGCGGCCCTTTTTCTTCCAGTCCAGGGTCAGCCAGGTCCGCCAGCTTTTCCACTGGCGAGGCCAGCGCAGGTATAGGCCGGACAGGCAGAAGAACACCAGAATCAGCGTGCACGCGCCGGTGATCTGCCGCCCCGTGTCGCCCATGGCGAGGAAACGGTGCAGTTGCAGCATCAGGCCGAAAAAGCCCTGGCCGGTGGCGTCGCCGAGGAACTCGGCGGTGTACGGGTCGAAGTAGCGCATCTCGCCACGGCGTTCACCCGGCGGCGGGGTGAACCACACTTTGGCGGCGCTGCCGCTGTCCGTTTCCACCGTGAGCATCGAGACTTTTTTGCCCGATGCGGCTTCGATTCGCTCCACCAGTTCGACGGGCGGCAGCACACCGGCGACCTGTTTCTCGACCTGCAACACAGAAGGATTGAGTGTGCTCAGGATTTCATCCTGAAACGACACCGCCGCCCCGGTGATGCCCATCAGGGCCAGGACCAGCCCGGCGCTGATGCCGAAAAACCAGTGCAACTGGAACAGGGTTTTCTTCAACACGTCGCTCGCCTTGTTCGTTCAAGTTGATTCATCACGGCGCGCATTATGCCGTGGGGTTGTCGAGAAGCATTCTTTTTTACGCACAAAGGCCCCGTTCATGTGGATGAACGGGGCCGGGTCTGATTTCACCCTCTCCTGTGGGAGCGAGCTTGCTCGCGATAGCGGTGTGTCGGCCAACATAAATGTTGAATGTGGCGACGTCATCGCGAGCAAGCTCGCTCCCACAGGGATTGCAGTGTGAGTGGCAATCAGAAGTGGAAGTTGGTGCTCAGCAAGGCGGTACGACCGGCCGCCTGGTTGGCGAAGTGAGTCGAGAACGCCTTGTCGTAGTAGGTTTCGTCGGTCAGGTTCTGTACGTTCAGTTGCAGGTCGACGTTCTTGGTCAGCTTGTACGCCGCCATTGCGTCGTAACGAACGTAGGAATCGACCATGGTGGTGTTGGCGGCACTGCCGAACACGTCATCGACATAGAACGCACCGCCACCGATGGTCAGCCTTGGCGTGACCTGATAGGTCGTCCACAGGCTGGCGCTGTTTTTCGGCGTGTTAGGCAGTTCGTTGCCGTTGTTGGCTTTGTTTGCTGGCATGTCGCCGCCATCGACTTGCTCGCTGTCCATGTAGGCGTAACCGGCGAAGACCTGCCATTTGTCGGTGAGCTTGCCGGTGGCCGACAGTTCGATACCTTGAACGCGGGTTTTGCCGACGTTTTCAAACGTAGTGGTGTTGGTTTGCACACGAGCGTTTTCTTTCTCGGTGCGGAAGATGTCGGCAGTCAGGGACAAACGATCGTTCAGCAGATCCCACTTGGTACCGATTTCGTAGTTCTTGGTGGTTTCCGGCTCCATGTCGCTTTTCAGCAGGTTGCCGTTGCGATCCGGCGTGCCGCCCAGCGGGTTGCCTTCCGAGCCTTCGCCGAGGGTGTTGCCCGGTGGAGTGGCAGACGTCGCATAGGAGGCATAGATGCTGCCGTTTTCGGCTGGTTTGTACACCACACCGAACTGACCGGTAACGAACTCGCTGGTGTCATCGCCCTTGGACGTGGTCACGCTGGAACCGTTGAAGGTTTTGTAGTCGGTGTCGAAATGGTCGTAGCGCAGGCCCATGTTCACCAGCCACTGCTCGGACAACGTCAGGGTGTCGAATACATACAGTGCGTAGGTGTTGGCCTTGGTTTCGGTGCCCGCGTAGTTGCGCGAGATGGCACCGCTCCACGGATCATTCGGCGTCGGGTTGGACAGCGAGGTGCAGTTGTAACCGCTTGGCGCGCCGATCAGTGCCGGCGAGCAGTTGTTGGTTACCGCTGCCGTTCCCGGGGTGGTGTCCGTGTTGACGTTGTACGAGGATTTTTCACTTTCCTCGTGGGTGTATTCGACACCGGTGGAGAAGCTGTTCTTGAACCCGGCGATGTAGATATCACCAAACAGGTCGGTCTGGTTGGTGGTGGTCTCGGTGTTGCTCACGCGGGTGTTCGCCCGGCGCCAGACGCTGCCGTTGTTGACGTTGCCTTTACTGTCGTCCGGCTGGGTCAGGATGTAATCCTGCATGCTGCTGCCGTGACGCAGGGTGTTCTTGATGGTCAGCGAGTCGCTCAGGTCGTGCTCGATGGCGAAGGTCGCGGTGTCGGTGCGGGTCTTGCGGAAGTCGCGGTCGGTCAGACCATAGAAATTGCTGCTGTCGCCGCCGTCATTCGGCTTGTCCGGGTTGGACTTGGTGCGTCCAGCCGCGAGAGTGGTCGGGATCGAGTACGGAATGCCCGAATCCGGCGTGTCGTTGCTTTCGAGGTGGTAGTAGTCGAGGTTGACGCGAGTGTCTGTACCCAGGCCGAAAGCCAGGGACGGTGCGACACCCCAGCGGTCGTAGTCGACGCTGTCACGTCCGGCGACGTTGCTCTCATGGCTCATCAGGTTCAGACGGCCAGCGGCAGTGTCGGTGAACTGATAGTTGCCGTCCATGGTGTAGCGCTGGGTCTGGTCGGAGCCCCAGGTGAAACCACCATCGAACGAATTGCCCAGGTGAGCTTTCTTGCTGACCAGGTTGATGCTGCCGCCTGCAGCGCCACGACCGCCGATGGCAGAGTTCGGGCCTTTGCTGACTTCGATCGATTCCACGGCGAAGATCTCGCGGCTCTGGGAACCGGTATCGCGAACGCCGTCCAGGTAGGTATCGCCCTGGGCGTCAAAGCCGCGAATGAACGGACGGTCGCCCTGTGGGTTGCCGCCTTCACCGGCACCGAAGGTGATGCCTGGAATGGTGCGCAGGGCGTCCTGCATGTTCATGGCGCCCGTGTCTTTCAACACTTGTTGCGGAATGACGGTGATCGAGCGCGGTGTGTCCACCAGCGGCGCGGTGTACTTGGGCGAGGAGGCTTTCTCTACGTTGTAGGTCGTCTCGTCCTGAGCTTCGCCGGTGATGGCGGTGGCGCCCAGCGAAATCACATTGCCCGGTGCTTTTTCGTCGGCGTTTTCCGCCGCGAAAACCATGTGGCCCGCAGAGCCGGCAGTAATCGCCATGCCGATGGCCGATGCGAGCAGACGTGGTGAACTGACCGGTACTTGTGGTTGTTGACGCGACATTTGAGTTCCCCTCCCCAAGGATTTGAGGCCGCGGAATATAGGGTAAACACGTATTCGTATCAATTGCGAAACATTACTATTCGCACTGAATTTACATTCTTTACAATTTACCCTTACGGTTTCTGCTGACTCATTCGTCAGATGTGTTTTACACAGGCAATAAGAATCAATACCATTGGCATCCCTTTGGTTTTAGGTGCCTTTGTCATGCTGCTGCACATTCCCGGCCTGTTTGAAAAAGACGAGGTGCAGCGCATTCGCGAGGCTCTGGAGCAAGCCGATTGGGCCGATGGCAAGATCACCGCCGGCTACCAGTCGGCGAAGGCCAAACACAATTTGCAGTTGCCGGAAGGTCACCCGCTGGCCAAGGAGATCGGCGCGGCGATGCTGGAGCGGCTGTGGAAAAATCCGCTGTTCATGTCAGCAGCGTTACCGCACAAAGTCTTCCCTCCGTTAGTGAACTGTTACACCGCCGGTGGCAGTTTCGATTTCCATATCGACAACGCGGTGCGTCAGCCAAAAGGCAGCATCGAGCGGGTGCGAACGGATTTGTCCGCCACGCTGTTCTTCAGCGAGCCGGAGGATTACGACGGCGGCGAGCTGGAGATCCAGGACACCTTCGGCACCCAACGGGTGAAGCTGCCTGCCGGCGACATGGTGCTGTATCCCGGCACCAGTCTGCACAAGGTCAATGCGGTGACACGCGGAGCGCGGCTCGCCTCGTTTTTCTGGACGCAAAGCCTGGTGCGTGAAGACAGCCAGCGCGCCCTGTTGTTCGAGATGGACGGGGCAATCCAGCAACTGACCCGCGATGTGCCCGATCATCCATCGCTGATCCGCCTGACCGGGACGTATCACAACCTGCTGCGTCGCTGGGTCGAGGTGTAAGTGGCGGATTTTCGTTTACGCCGCGAGGAAATGCTCGACGGTGAGCGCCTGCGCGCGATGCTCGACGAAAGTCCGGCCCGTGCTGCCCAGGCCATCCTGATTGCCGCACGAGAAGGAGAGGTCGAAGCCCAGGCCTTGCTCGGGCAGATCCTGCTCGACGGCCAGGGGATCGCGCAGGACCAACCGCTGGCGCTGAGCTGGTTCGGCATCGCAGCGCGCCAGGGGCACCTCATGGCGCGCAACATGCTCGGTCGTTGCCATGAGCATGGTTGGGGCTGTGCTGCCGATGCCTCGCTAGCGGCCAGGCATTACCGACTTGCGGCCACTGCAGGGCTGGATTGGGCGATGTACAACTACGCCAATCTGCTGGCGACCGGTCGCGGGGTGATTGAGGATCAGCTTCAAGCACTGAGTCTCTATCGCCGTGCGGCTGAGTTGGGTCATGCAAAATCGATGAATCTGTTGGGGCGGTATCTGGAAGAAGGGCGGGTCTGTCCTGTGAATCCGGCAGCGGCTCGTAACTGGTATCGACGTTCGGCCGAAGGCGGGGATTTTCGCGGGCAGTTCAGCTTTGCAGCGGTCTTGACCGACGAAGGGAATATCGAGGATGCGCTGGTCTGGCTGCGCAAGGCGTTGGCTGGTGGCAACCTGAATTTTCTGCGAGTGGCGAGTCAGGCATTGTCAGCCGCCAATGATCCACAGATTCAGGCGATGGCTGTGGATTACAAACAACGTGCCGAACAGCTCGAAACCCTGTAGGAGCGAGTTTGCTCGCGATGGTGGACAACGATAACGCGTGCTGTCTGAGTACACGCGGTGCTCTGAAATCCATCGCGAGCAAGCTCGCTCCCACAGAGGGTGGCGTAAATGAAAAAGCCCATGACAGGTCATGGGCTTTTTGTTTTCTACGCAGTATTTACACGTAGAACGACTTCAGCGGCGGGAAGCCATTGAACTCGACGGCGCTGTAACTGGTGGTGTACGCACCGGTCGACAGCCAGTACAGGCGATCACCGATGGCCAGGTTCAGCGGCAGGCCGTACTTGTAGTTTTCGTACATGATGTCGGCGCTGTCGCAGGTTGGACCGGCGATGACCACTTCTTCCATTTCGCCTTTTTTCTCGGTCCAGATCGGGAACTTGATGGCTTCGTCCATGGTTTCGATCAGGCCGGAGAACTTGCCCACATCCGTGTACACCCAACGCTCTACTGCGGTACGGGATTTACGTGCAACCAGTACCACTTCGCTAACCAGGATGCCGGCGTTGGCGATCAGCGAGCGGCCTGGCTCCAGGATGATTTCCGGCAAGTCATCACCGAAGTCTTCCTTCAGGAAGCGGATGATTTCCTCGGCGTAGGTTTCCAGGCTGTTGGTGCGGGTGATGTAGTTGGCCGGGAAGCCACCACCCATGTTGATCAGCTTCAGGTGGATGCCGTCTTCTTCCTTCAGGCGTTCGAAGATCACTTTGACCTTGGCGATCGCCGCGTCCCAGACGCTGATGTCGCGCTGCTGCGAGCCGACGTGGAAGGAGATGCCGTAAGGCACCAGGCCCAGGTCGCGGGCGAGGATCAGCAGGTCCATGGCCATGTCGGTCTGGCAGCCGAATTTGCGCGACAACGGCCAGTCGGCGGTGGTCGAGCCTTCGGTCAGGATACGCACGTAGACTTTCGAGCCCGGTGCGGCCTTGGCGATGTTGCGCAGGTCGGCTTCGGAGTCGGTGGCGAACAGGCGCACGCCCTTCTCGTAGAAGTAGCGGATGTCCTTGGATTTCTTGATGGTGTTGCCGTAGCTGATCTGGTCGGCGCTGACGCCGCGACCAAGCACTTTGTCCAGCTCGTAGATCGAGGCGATGTCGAAGCTCGAGCCTTTCTCTTTGAGCAGGTCGATGATCTCGACGGCCGGGTTGGCCTTGACCGCGTAGTAGACCTTGGCGAATTCGAAACCGGCGCGCAGGTCGTCATAGGCCTGGCTGATCATCGCGGTGTCGATCACCACGAACGGGGTTTCCTGTTTGTCGGCGAACGCCTTCATTTTCTGAAAGGTTTCACGCGCGAAATAGTCTTCGACCTGGATCGACATACCTGGGAGCTCCTAAAGGCAAACGTTGTTAATCAATGGGTGCAAATGAACGTCCTCCGTATCCCCACTTTGGTTCGCCTACTTCCCAAGGCATGTCGCCGAAAGCAAAAAGGCCATGGGAAGTGCAGCTTTCCCTTGGCCTTGCTGTCTCGTCGTCAGTACTTGAGCCGGATGGATCGTTTCCAGCATGGACGTTCGGCGCGAACTTTAGGGCGTGAGGGGCTTGAGATCAACAAAAAATGTCGCGTTTTTGCACTCTTCTGACGCGCGTTGCAGGCATTACTCTTTGTAACCGACACAGATGACAGTCGGATGTTCCCGAGGATTTATGGAGTGTTAAAAATACCTGCACGTTCGACGCTTTTGTGTGCAAAGTCGCTAGTAACTACGATAGCGTCAACATCGGCGACGTTGGCCGCGAAAAGGTAGGCTGATAGGGGATTTGAGTATTCAGGAGCGTGTTTTCGGATAGCTTTTACAGACGCTACTGTTGATATTTTTTTCCGGCCTGCGAATCACTGGAAAATCGCATCGAACCTGTGGGAGCGAGCTTGCTCGCGATGACATTTTCACAGCCAGCATCGTGGTCGTCTGAAATGACGCCATCGCGAGCAAGCTCACTCCCACAGGTTTTGTATTTTTACCGGGTAATGTCAGCTATCAGGCGACCACTGCCTCAGCTGGCGAGACGATATTGGTCTTCATCCCCCGCGAACGTCCGGAACTCAGGTACGCCGCAATCGACTCCTGTGTGACCTCGCCAAGGAACACCCGCTCGGCATCCATCACCGGCAACCACGCCCGATTGAACTCGTACATGCGCGACAGCAGGATGCGCAAATGTTCGTCGTACGCCGCCGTGGCGTTGAACTCGCGTTGGTACTGCGCGCAGGTGCCGGCCTGACGGTGCAAGTCGCGACGTCGTACATAACCCAGGGCTTTATTCTCGGCACAAGTGACCACCACATAGCGTCGGTCATGCTCGTCCATCAATTCCAGAGCTTCGGCCACCGGGGTATGCGGGCTGACGGAAGGCGCGTTGTCCGCCGCATCTTCGGCTTTCACCAGCAGCAGGCGTTTCAGTGTGCTGTCCTGGCCGACGAAGTTGCTGACAAACTCATCCGCCGGATGCGCGAGCAAAGTGTCCGGGTGATCGATTTGCAGCAGCTTGCCGGCGCGGAAAATCGCGATCTTGTCGCCGAGCTTGATCGCCTCGTCGATGTCGTGGCTGACCATGATCACGGTCTTGTTCAGCGCCCGCTGCATTTCGAAGAACTCGTTCTGGATCATCTCGCGGTTGATCGGGTCGACTGCCCCGAACGGCTCGTCCATTAATAGCAGTGGTGCATCGGCGGCCAGTGCGCGAATCACGCCGATCCGCTGTTGCTGGCCACCGGACAATTCGCGGGGATAGCGATGCAGATATTGCTTGGGTTCAAGTTTGATCATGCTCATCAACTCGCGGGCGCGGTCGTGGCATTTCTGCTTGTCCCAGCCGAGCAGTTTCGGCACCACGACGATGTTCTCCTCGATGGTCATGTTCGGGAACAAACCGATTTGCTGGATGACGTAGCCGATGTTGCGGCGCAGCGTCACTTCGTCGAGGCCCGTGGTGTCTTCACCGTTGATCAGGATCTTGCCCGAGGTCGGTTTGATCAGGCGGTTGATCATTTTGAGCGTGGTGCTTTTGCCGCAACCCGATGGCCCGAGGAACACGCAGATTTCGCCTTCATTGACGGTCAGGCTCACCGAGTCCACGGCTTTCACGTCTTTGCCGTTGCTTTGGAAGGTCTTGCTGAGGTTTTGAAGTTCGATCATTTCAGGAGTCCTTTTGGAGTCAGCGAACGTTGCAGCACTTGCAGGATCAGGTCGGCGATGATCGCCAGCACACTGACCAGTACAGCGCCGACAATCAGCATCGACATGTCGCTGCGGCTGATGGCAGCGAGGATGAGTACGCCCAGGCCACCGGCGCCGATGGTCGCGGCGATGGTCATGACGCCGATGTTCATGACCACGGCAGTGCGCACACCAGCGAGGATCACCGGCACGGCAATAGGTAATTCGACCATGCGCAGGCGCTGACCGAAGGTCATGCCGATGCCGCGCGCGGCTTCACGGATGCCCGGTTCGACGTTGGTCAGGGCCAGGTAGGTGTTACGCATGATCGGCAGCAGCGAATACAGAAACACCGCGGTGATGGCCGGCATCGGGCCCAGGCCCTGACCGAACTTGGAGTAGAACGGCAGCAGCAGGCCAAACAGGGCAATCGACGGCACGGTCAGCAGCACCGTGGCGCTGGCTTGCAAAGGCCCGGCGAGGCTCGGGAAGCGTGTCATCAGGATGCCCAGCGGCACGCCAACCACAATCGCCAGGGTCACGGCGATGCCGACCAGGGTGATGTGTTGCCCGGTCAGCTGTATCACCTGCTGCCAGTCGAGGTGGGAAAAGGCGTTGAGAAATTCCATGGCTTTTCCTCCTTATTTGATTGGATGCTGGCGCAGGAAATCTGCGGCAACGGACGAAGGGCTTTGGTGATCGACATCGACCCGCGCATTGAGCTCGCGCATGGTGTTGTCGTCGAACAGCTCAGCCAGAGGCTTGAGTTGTTCGGCCAATTGCGGATGAGCATCGAGGTAGGCCTGACGCACCACCGGTGCGGCGGTGTAGTCGGGGAAGTAATGCTTGTCGTCTTCCAGCAGTTTCAGCTTGAAGGCGTTGAGGCGACCGTCGGTGGTGTAGACCAGACCGGCAAACACCTGGCCGTTGCGCAGGGCGGTATAAACCAGACCGGCATCCATCTGGCGGATGTTCTTGCGGCTCAGGTTCATGTCGTAGAGCTTGACCATGCCATCAAGGCCGTCCGAGCGGTTGGCGAACTCGGTATCCAGCGCCACCAGATTGTTGGTCTCGGCTTCCTTGCGCAGCACCGAGTTCAGCTCGCTGATGGTATTGATCTGCGGGTATTGGTCGGCAACGTTTTTCGGCAGTGCCAAGGCATAGGTGTTGCTGAATTTCGACGGTGTCAGCCAGACCAGGCCTTTTTTCGCGTCGAGTTCTTTTACTCGTAAGTAGGACTGTTCGCTGTCGAGTTTTTCAGTGACATGGTTGTAGGCCACCAGCGAAACGCCGGTGTATTCCCAGAGCATGTCCAGTTGGCCACTTTCATGGGCGCTGCGGGCCAGATTGCTGCCCAGGCCGCCGGTCACCTGCACCTCGTAACCCTTGGTGCGCAGGTACTGCGAGGTGATTTCCGCCAGCAGGGTCTGTTCGGTGAACACCCGGGCGCCGATGCGGATCAACGGTTTTTCCGTGGCTTGGGCAAATCCTGCGAACAGCAGGACGCAGCCTAGTAAAAAGCTTGAAGTTTTCATGACGATTCCTTTGCCGAGGCTTAAGACGGGCGCAAGCCGCGTTCGAGCCAGAGGCGGCTGGCGAGTGTCACCAGGCCGTCGAGCAACAAGGCCAGCAGGGCGGTACAGGCCGCGCCGAGCAGCAATTGCGGCTGATTGTTCAGGGCGATGCCGGGGAAGATCAGGCTGCCGAGACTGTTGGCGCCGATCAGGAACGCCAGCGGCGCCGTCCCGACATTGATCGCCAATGCCACACGCACGCCACCGATGATGATCGGCACCGCGTTGGGCAATTCGACTTTCCACAGCACCTGGCGCGGGGTCATGCCGATGCCGACGGCGGCTTCCTTGAGCGAACCCTGAACGTTTTTCAGGCCTTCGTAGGTGTTGCGCACGATGGGCAGCAAAGAGGCGAGGAACAGGGCGAAGATGGCAGGACCGTTGCCGATGCCGAGGATGCCCAAGGCGATGGCCAGGACGGCCAGGGGCGGAATGGTGTTGCCAATGTTGAAGAACTGCATGAAGCGTTCGGCACGGCCGATCATGGACGGGCGGCTGAGGAGGATGCCGGCAGGAATGCCCACGACAAGGGCGGCCAGCATGGAAGCGAGGACGAGAACCAGATGAGCTTGCAGGTAAAACAACAAATCGTCGCGGTAGTGTTCGATCGTGTTGATGCCGATCCATTGGATCAGCAGGGCCAGAAGGGCGAATACCAGCGCGCCTCCTATCAGCCCTTTGCCATAGTGGATAGCCACAGGCGGACTCCTTTTTTCAGTCGGCGAACACTTTCTCGTGTGGCAACGCCATTCCTGGCTGCCGAAAAAATGATCGCGATAAGCAGCTCATGCCGAGCGCGTTCCCCTGTAGGAGCGAGCCTGCTCGCGAAGAAAATCCAGACAACGCGTACATTCAGGTAGCCCGCGTTATCGTTGATGTCCATCGCGAGCAGGCTCGCTCCTACAGGGGGTAGGCGCACGGCAATCGAGCCATGAGCACAGCCTCGTCAGGCCGAATTGCAGGTGTTTCAGGCCCCCGACGAGTGGTCGTAACGGGGGAGTGGACGTCTCCGTGCTTTAAAAGGTTCCCATCTGCGCAAGCATTTGGCCACCCCAAATGTGCTCAACGGTTCGGTTCTTGGATCAACTTGGGCTATAATCTGCGCCCTTTTTTGAATCACCTGCCAGGCGATTTCCCATGACCAAACAGGCCGCCGAAGTCGCGAAACGCCGCACTTTCGCCATTATTTCCCACCCCGATGCCGGTAAGACCACCATCACCGAGAAGCTCCTGCTGATGGGCAAGGCGATTGCGGTAGCCGGTACGGTGAAATCTCGTAAATCCGATCGCCATGCCACCTCCGACTGGATGGAAATGGAAAAGCAGCGGGGTATCTCCATTACCACGTCGGTCATGCAGTTCCCGTATCGCGAACACATGATCAACCTGCTCGACACCCCGGGCCACGAAGACTTCTCCGAAGATACCTATCGCACCCTGACGGCGGTGGACTCGGCGTTGATGGTTCTCGACGGCGGTAAAGGTGTAGAGCCTCGGACCATCGCCCTGATGGACGTCTGCCGTCTGCGTGACACGCCGATCGTCAGCTTCATCAACAAACTCGACCGTGACATCCGCGACCCGATCGAACTGCTCGACGAAATCGAAGCCGTCCTCAAGATCAAGGCTGCGCCGATCACCTGGCCGATTGGTTGCTACCGTGACTTCAAAGGCGTGTATCACCTCGCCGATGACTACATCATCGTGTACACCGCCGGTCACGGCCACGAACGCACCGAAACCAGGATCATCGAAAAGCTCGACTCCGATGAAGCCCGCGCCCACCTGGGTGACGAGTACGAGCGTTTCATCGAGCAGCTGGAACTGGTGCAGGGCGCCTGCCACGAGTTCAACCAGCAGGAGTTCCTCGACGGTCAACTGACTCCGGTGTTCTTCGGTACGGCACTGGGCAACTTCGGTGTCGACCACGTCCTCGACGCCGTCGTTGATTGGGCGCCGCGCCCACTGGCACGCGTGGCCAACGAGCGCACCGTGGAGCCGGTGGAAGAGAAGTTCTCGGGTTTCATCTTCAAGATCCAGGCGAACATGGACCCGAAGCACCGCGACCGCATCGCCTTCATGCGTATCTGCTCGGGCAAGTACGAAAAAGGCATGAAGATGCGCCACGTGCGCACCGGTAAGGACGTGCGGATCGGCGACGCGCTGACCTTCTTCTCCTCCGAGCGTGAGCAACTGGAAGAGGCGTTTGCCGGCGACATCATCGGCCTGCACAACCACGGCACCATCCAGATCGGCGACACCTTCAGCGAAGGCGAAGTCCTGGGTTTCACCGGCATTCCACACTTCGCCCCGGAACTGTTCCGTCGCGTACGCCTGAAAGATCCGCTGAAATCCAAGCAACTGCGCCAGGGCCTGCAGCAACTGGCCGAAGAAGGCGCGACCCAGGTGTTCTTCCCGGAACGCAGCAACGACATCATCCTCGGCGCCGTCGGTGTGCTGCAGTTCGATGTGGTCGCCAGCCGTTTGAAAGAGGAATACAAGGTCGAGTGCTCCTACGAGCCGATCACTGTTTACTCTGCGCGCTGGATCGAATGCAGCGACAAGAAGAAGCTTGAGGAATTCTCCAACAAGGCTGTGGAAAACCTGGCGCTGGACGGCGGTGGTCACCTGACCTACCTCGCACCGACGCGGGTCAACCTGGCCCTGATGGAAGAGCGCTGGCCGGACGTGAAATTCCGTGCGACCCGTGAGCATCATTAAGCGCTGAGTTGCGAAATCCCAAAACCCCGTTGCGAAAGCTGCGGGGTTTTTTATTGCCTGGCGCAATTCCCTGTAGGAGCGAGCCTGTTCGCGATGAATCCAGCCGCGCTGCGTTTATCCAGACAGAGCGCATCATCGTTAGCCTCCATCGCGAGCAGGCTGAACTGGCCTAATAATTCCGGACACCTCTTAAGGGCGATATGATTTCGCCAACTTGGAGGTTCCATGAACGAAAGA
>NZ_JBXAOQ010000013.1:0-139825 GCF_058802985.1 Pseudomonas sp. GW822-FHT01E03 | reverse complement strand
CCCCCCCCCCCCCCCCCCCCCCCCCCCCCCCCCCCCCCCCCCCCCCCCCCCCCCCCCCCCCCCCCCCCCCCCCCCACAGGGTTCTGCGTCGTAACCAGATTTAAGGATTCACCATGATCCCCAATGACGACCAACAACAAATCCGTGACATGGCCCGGGACTTTGCCCAGGAACGGCTGAAGCCCTTCGCTGCCGAGTGGGACCGCGAGCACCGTTTTCCCAAGGAAGCCATCGGCGAAATGGCCGGGCTGGGCTTCTTCGGCATGCTGGTGCCGGAGCAGTGGGGCGGATGCGACACCGGTTACCTGGCCTATGCCATGGCGCTGGAAGAAATCGCCGCCGGCGATGGTGCCTGCTCGACCATCATGAGCGTGCACAACTCCGTGGGTTGCGTACCGATCCTCAACTACGGCACCGATGAGCAGAAAGAGCGCTTCCTCAAACCATTGGCCAGCGGTGCGATGCTCGGTGCCTTTGCGCTGACCGAGCCCCAGGCCGGTTCCGACGCCAGCGGCCTGAAAACCCGTGCACGCCTGGAAGGCGATCATTATGTGCTCAACGGCTGCAAGCAGTTCATCACCTCCGGGCAGAATGCCGGGGTGGTGATCGTGTTTGCGGTGACCGATCCGAGTGCCGGCAAACGTGGCATCAGCGCCTTTATAGTGCCGACCGATTCGCCGGGCTACAAAGTCGCGCGGGTTGAAGACAAACTCGGCCAGCATGCGTCCGACACCTGCCAGATCCTCTTCGAAGACGTGAAGGTGCCGCTGGCCAATCGCTTGGGCGAGGAGGGCGAAGGCTACAGAATTGCCCTGGCCAACCTTGAAGGCGGCCGCGTCGGCATCGCTTCGCAATCGGTGGGCATGGCCCGTGCCGCGTTCGAAGCGGCGCGCGATTACGCCCGTGAGCGCGAGAGCTTCGGCAAGCCGATCATCGAGCACCAGGCCGTGGCCTTCCGCCTGGCGGACATGGCGACCCAGATCGCCGTGGCGCGGCAAATGGTGCACTACGCCGCCGCTCTGCGTGACAGTGGCAAACCGGCCCTGGTCGAAGCATCGATGGCCAAGTTGTTCGCCTCGGAAATGGCCGAGAAGGTATGCTCCTCGGCGCTGCAAACCCTGGGCGGTTACGGTTACCTCAACGATTTCCCGGTGGAGCGGATCTACCGCGACGTACGGGTCTGCCAGATCTACGAAGGCACCAGCGATATTCAACGCATGGTCATTTCGCGCAATTTATAAGAAGGAGTCCCCTGTGAGCTACGAAACGATTTTGCTGGAAACCCACGGCCGCGTTGGCCTGATCACCCTCAACCGTCCACAAGCGCTGAATGCGCTGAATGCGCAGATCGTCAGCGAACTGAACCAGGCCCTCGACGGCTTCGAGGCTGACTCGAACATCGGCTGTATCGTCCTGACCGGTTCGAAAAAAGCCTTCGCCGCTGGTGCCGACATCAAGGAAATGGCGGAGCTGACCTACCCGCAGATCTACATCGACGACCTGTTCAGCGACAGCGACCGCGTAGCCAACCGCCGCAAGCCGATCATCGCGGCGGTCAACGGTTTTGCCCTGGGCGGCGGCTGTGAGTTGGCGTTGATGTGCGATTTCATCCTGGCCGGTGACAACGCCAGATTCGGCCAGCCGGAAATCAACCTCGGCGTGTTGCCGGGCATGGGCGGCACCCAGCGCCTGACCCGCGCCGTGGGCAAGGCCAAGGCCATGGAAATGTGCCTGAGCGGCCGCTTGATCGATGCCGTGGAAGCGGAACGTTGCGGCATCGTGGCGCGTATCGTGCCGAGCGATGAGCTGCTGGATGAAGCGCTGAAAGTCGCCGCGTTGATCGCTAAAAAATCGTTGCCGATTGCGATGATGGTCAAGGAAAGCGTCAACCGTGCCTTTGAAGTGAGCCTGGCCGAAGGCGTGCGCTTTGAGCGTCGGGTGTTCCATGCGGCGTTTGCGACGCAGGATCAGAAGGAAGGGATGGCGGCGTTCATTGCCAAGCGTGAGGCTGAGTTCCAAGGCAAGTGATGTAGTCACCTTTCGGACGCTTTCGCGAGCAAGCCCGCTCCCACATTGGATCTCAGCGTTTATGAGATCCCCTTGTAGGAGCGAGCCTGCTCGCGAAAAACCCAAGGGCACCGGGTTGATTCAGGCGCCCCGCGTTATCGTTGACCTCCATCGCGAGCGAGCTCGCTCCTACAGGGCATTACACCAGGTAGTTCTTCAGCTCGCGGGCAATCACCATTCGCTGAATTTCGCTCGACCCTTCGTAGATCTGCGTGATCCGCGCATCCCGGTAGTACTTCTCCACCGGATAGTCTTCCAGATACCCGTATCCGCCATGAATCTGAATCGCGGACGAGCAGACCTTTTCCGCCATTTCCGATGCAAACAGCTTGGCTTGTGACGCCTCCGACAGACAGGGTTTGCCGGCCGTGCGCAGGCGTGCGGCGTGCAGGATCATCAATCGCGCGGCGTTTAACTGCATGTGCATGTCGGCCAGCAGGTTGGCGATGCTCTGGTGTTCATTGATCGTTTTGCCAAACTGCACACGATCACGGGAATAAGCCAGTGCCGCCTCAAACGCTGCGCGGGCGATGCCCAGTGCCTGGGCGGCGATGCCGATGCGGCCGCCTTCGAGGTTGGACAAGGCGATGGCCAGGCCCTTGCCCCGTTCGCCCAGCAAATTGGCTTCGGGGATGGTGCAGTTGTTCAGGGTCACCGCGCAGGTGTCGGAAGCACGGATGCCCATCTTGTGTTCGGTGCGGTCGACGATAAAACCGGCGGTGTCGGTCGGTACCAGGAACGCCGAGATGCCACGTTTGCCCAGGTCCGGGTCGGTCACGGCAAACACAATCGCCAGTTTGGCGCGCTTGCCGTTGCTGACGAATTGTTTGGCGCCATTGATCACCCACTGGCCGTCGCGCAGTTCGGCGCGGGTGCGCAGGTTGTGCGCCTCGGAACCGGCCTGGGGTTCGGTCAGGCAGAAACAGCCGATGACCTGGCCGCTGGCAAGGTCCGCCAGCCAGGTCTGCTTCTGTTCTTCGCTGCCGTAGTTGAGCACCGGCCCGCAACCCACGGAGTTGTGGATGCTCATGAAGGCGCCGGTAGCACCGTCCCCGGCGGAAATTTCTTCTACCGCCAGTGCATAGGCCACATAGTCGACATAGGTGCCGCCCCATTCCTCTGGGACCACCATGCCCAGCAAGCCCAGTTCGCCCATTTTCGCCACCAGACCGTCATCGATCCAGCCGGCCTTTTCCCAGGCCTGGGCATGGGGCGCGATTTCGCCGCGGGCAAAATCCCGGGCCATGTCGCGGATCATGACTTGCTCTTCACTCAATTCGATATCGTGCATGGCTCAGCTCTCGCTCCGGTCAAACTCGCTGAAGAAGCTCGCCACGTGTTCGGCGTCCAGTGCCTGGAGGGTGGGCGGGTTCCAGCGTGGTGTCTTGTCTTTGTCGATCAGCAAGGCGCGCACGCCTTCGATCAGGTCGCCGCGCTCGAACCACTGACGGTCCAGGTGCAGCTCAAGGGCGAAACATTGTTCAAGGGGCAGCTCGCGTCCGCGACGGAGCATTTCCAGGGTCACGGCCATGGCCAGCGGCGAGCGGGTTTCCAGCAGGTCGGCGGTGGTGACGGCCCACTCATGGCTGTCGGCGACCGTTACCTGGCGTAGTTGCTCCACAATACTCGGCACATCGGGTTGGGCGAAGAAGTGGTCGATGGCCGGGCGCAAAGTCGCCAGTGGCGCATCGGGCAGTTGCTGCACGGCGAATTTCGCCAGCAGGCCTTGCAGGTCCTTGAGCGGCGTGTCGTGCCATTCGAGCTGGTCGAGTTTTTCGTCCAGGACGCCAAGCTTGTCGCTTTCCAGGTACCAGTCGGCCAGGCCGCAATACAGCGCATCGGCGGCGCGAATCTGCACGCCGCTGACGCCGAGGTAAATCCCCAGTTCACCGGGGATGCGCGACAGGAAGTAACTGCCGCCGACGTCCGGGAAATAACCGATGCCGACTTCCGGCATTGCCAGGCGGCTTTTCTCTGTGACCACGCGCAGGTCTGCGCCTTGCACCAGGCCCATGCCACCGCCGAGGACAAAACCGTCCATCAGGGCCAGCACCGGTTTGCGGTAGTGGTGGATCGCGAGGTCGAGGGCGTATTCCTCGACAAAGAAATCTTCGTGCAGGGTGTCGCCGCTTTTGAAGCTGTCATGCAGCGAGCGAATGTCGCCGCCGGCGCAGAAGGCTTTTTCCCCGGCACCGCGCAAGACCACGGCATGGACTTGCGAATCCTGGGCCCAGGCGTCGAGCTGGCGGTGCAGGTTGCGCACCATGTCCAGGGTGAGGGCATTGAGGCCGGCGGGGCGGTTGAGGGTCAGGTGACCAATGTGGTTGCGAACCTCGGCCAGCACTTCGTTTTGCATGGCATCCATGGACTGAGTCCCGGGAGAAAAAACCTGAGCAGTCATCACTAACTCCCTGCTTTTATTGTTCTTTATCAAGATGCTCGCGCGCGAGCGATGGCGGATCGTATCAGTGCAAATTTGCCTTGTACAACCCGGATAAGTGCAGGTTATCTGTGCATTTTTGCATGACAGTGTCCGGTATTGTTACAGCGTAGACCACGACGTAGTCAGGCAAACGCCGCGAGCAGATCCTCTTCGAATGCCTTTTGTGCATCGCCGGCCACTTGCGCCCGGTGCCGGGCCAGATGAAAAGCGACATCGAAACTCATGTCGCCTCGACGCACGGCCCTGAGCAAACCCTTGTTTTCCCAGGCATGGGCGAAGTGGCTGGGCAAATAACCGACATGTTTGCCGGAAAGGATAAAGGCGAGGGTGCCTTCGACTTGTTCCGAGCGCGCCGAACACAGCTTGCCCTGGAAGGGTTCGTCACTGCGCAGGAAACGGTAGGGGTGATCGACCCGGTCGCTGGCCTGCAGATCCTGATCGCAGGGGGCCGGGTTGGTGAACAGCGGATGGCCGGGGGCGCAATACAGATGCTGGGTTTCAATGAACAATTGGCGGTAGTCAAACGCGCTTTGCACTTGCGAGAAATAGCCGATGGCCAGGTCCAGCCGCTGTTGCAGTAGCAAGCGCTCCATTTCGCCGGGCATGGCGCTGATCAGTTCGATGCGCACTGACTCGTCCCGCTCACGGAAGCGCCGGATCGCCTCGGCCACCCGTTGCAGCACCGATTGATCCAGGGCTTCGGACAGACCCAGGCGCACTTCACCGATCAAGCGCCCGGCCACGCCGTTGGATTGATGGCGGAAGGCTTCGATGGACTCGAACAATCCACGGGTGGCGCTGAGGAGTTGTTCGCCCTTGGCGGTGACCTTGAATCCGCCCTTGCCGCGACTGCACAGGCGATAGCCAAGGCGGGTTTCCAGCTTGGCCATTTGCTGGCTGATGCTCGACTGGCTCAACCCCAGCTCACCCTGTGCGGCACTGAAACCGCCGCACTCCACCACGCTGACAAACAGACGCAACAATTGCAGGTCCAGATCATGGAGTTGGCCGAGCATCAAACATTACTCCGTCATAAAGTCAGGTTAATTAACTTGATATTTTACCAATGTATCCGACGACGCATCCTGCAACCACTTCCTCTGGTCAGGTGTTCGTCATGGCTCCCATGTTCAAGCTGTGTTTACCCGCGCTGTTGCTCGCCGTGGCTGTTTCGGCCCAGGCCGAAGACAAGGTGGTCAATCTGTACAGTTGGGCCGATTACGTGGCCCCCGAAACCCTGCAGCGGTTCGAGCAGGAAACCGGCATCCATGTGCGCTACGACACCTTCGATTCTTCGGAAGTACTGGAGACCAAGCTGCTCACCGGCGGCAGCGGTTATGACGTGGTGGTGCCGTCCTCCAGTGTGCTGGCCCGGGGGCTTGCAGCCGGGGCGTTGAAACCGATTCCCCACGAAGGACTCAAGGGTTACGCCAACCTCGATCCGGACTTGCTGGAAAAACTCGCCGCTGTCGATCCCGGCAACCGCTATGGCGTGCCTTATACCTGGGGCACGCTGGGATTGGGCATGAACGTCGAGGCGATCAAGCAGCGCTTGCCGAACGTGCCGCTCAATAGCCTGGACCTGCTGTTCAAACACGAGTACGCGAGCAAGTTGAAGGACTGCGGCATCGCCATTCTCGACTCGCCCCAGGAGGTGATCGGACTGGCGCTGCATTACCTGGGTAAAGATCCCTACAGCACAGACAAGAATGATCTGTCAGCCGCCGAGGCGTTGCTGCATCAGCTACAGCCGAACGTGCTGTACGTCGCCACCGGGCGGCAGATCAGCGACCTGGCCAATGGCAGCGTGTGCCTGGCGTTGACCTACAACGGTGACGCGAGCATGGCCGCCGACCAGGCACGCAAAGCCAATAAGCCCTATGAAATTGCCTACCGGATTCCCAGGGAAGGCACCCTCGTGTGGCAGGACAACCTGGCGATTCCCAAGGACGCGCCGCACCCCGAAGCCGCCCGCGCCTTTATCGAATTCATGTTGCGCCCCGAGTCCGTTGCGGCACTGACCAACACCTTGTTCTTCGCCACGGCGAACCAGGCCGCCACGCCGCTGGTGGATGAAGCGGTGCGCACCGATCCGGACATCTACCCGCTGGCCGACGTGCGCGAACGGCTGTACGCCGACCGCAGCATGAACCTCAAGGACATGCGTCAACGCACGCGCTTGTGGACCACTTTCCGTAGCCGCCAATAACTATAAAAGAAGGAGCCTTCAATGGACGTCCCGATGCAGAACGATCAAGCCCTTACCCGTGACAGCCTTTACGGCACGGCCGCTGAAAGTACCTACGCCGGTATCACCAGTTTCATGCGTCGCCGTTACAGTCGTGACTTGCGTGGCGTTGATGTGGCCGTCAGTGGCGTGCCGTTCGACACGGCCACCAGCAACCGCCCCGGCGCACGCTTCGGGCCCCGGGGCATTCGCGCCGCCTCGGCCGGGATCGCCTGGGAACGGCACTGGCCGTGGACGTTTGACCCGTTTGATCATCTGGCAGTCATCGACTACGGCGATTGCGATTTCGACTACGGTTCGCCGCAATCGACGCCCGAAATGATCGAAGCCCACGCCGAGCACATCCTCAATGCGGGCAGCGCGATGCTGACCTTTGGCGGCGATCACTTCATTACTTACCCGCTGCTCAAGGCCCATGCGCGAAAGCACGGGGCATTGTCGCTGATCCACTTCGACGCCCACAGCGACACCTGGCCGGACGAAGAGGGCAAGCGCATCGACCATGGCACCATGTTCTGGCACGCGGCCAGGGAAGGGCTGGTGGACCCGTCGCGCTCGGTACAAATCGGCTTGCGCACCACCAACGATGATCATCAGGGCTTTCAGGTGCTCGACGCACGGCAGGTGCACCGCCGTGGCTGCGAGGCGATCGTCGAGGCGATTCGCGCGCGGGTCGGCGACAACCCTGTGTACCTGACCTTCGACATCGACTGCCTCGATCCGGCATTCGCTCCGGGCACCGGAACACCTGTATGCGGCGGCTTGAGCACGGTGCAGGCGCTGGAGATTCTCGGCGGTTTGCGCGGGATCAATCTGGTGGGCATGGACGTGGTGGAAGTGGCACCGGCCTATGACAGCGCGGAGATCACCTCACTGGCGGCGGCGACGCTGGCGATGGAGATGCTGTGTCTGTATGCGGCAAGGCATAAGGTCGATAAGTAATACGCCTGACCCTGTGGGAGCGAGCTTGCTCGCGATGGCGGTCGATCAGCCGACATGGATGTTGAATGTTCCGCCCTCATCGCGAGCAAGCTCACTCCCACAGTTTTGATTTGTGTCAGGCCACCGGAATGATTGGCAGGTCGAGGATCTGACCACCGCTGAACCGTGCGAACGAACCGGAAATGGATTCGTGCGGCACGCCTTTGTCCACGTCACTGACGCCATCCAGTCGTGCCAGTTGTTCGCTGCTCAACTGCACATTCAGCGCGCCCAACGTCGCATCCAGCTGCTCACGGGTCCGGGAACCGAGGATCGGAATCAGCGCCGTGGTCGAGCGTCTGGCTTTTTCCCGCAGCCAGGCGATGGCTACGTGGGTAGGGCTGGCGTCCAGTTCTGCGGCGACATCGATCAAGGTGTCGAGCAGGGCGGTTTCGCGGGCGCTTTTTTCGGCGTGGATCAGCACGCCGAGCTTGTTCGCACGGTTGTCGCCCTCACTGTTGCGGTACTTACCGGTCAGGAAGCCGCCACCCAGCGGCGACCACAAGGTCGCGGCCAGGCCCAGGGCTTCGGCCATTGGTAGTTGTTCACGCTCGGCGGTGCGTTCGGCAAGGCTGTACTCGACCTGGATCGCGGCAATCGGCGCAAAACCGCGTACCTCGGCCAGCAGGTCGGCGCGGGCGATGCGCCAGGCGGGGAAGTTCGAAAGCCCGGCGTAATGAATCTTGCCGGCACTGACCAGATCGTCGAAGCCGCGCAGGATCTCTTCCATGGGCGTGACGCCGTCGCTCATGTGCGCCCAGAACAGGTCGATATGCTCGGTCTTCAGCCGTTTCAGGCTTTCTTCGACGGCGCGCACCATGTTCTTGCGGCTGTTGCCAGTGTGGGAAATGCCGGCTGCCGGTGTAGTCCCGAGGGTGTATTTGGTGGCGATGACCAGGCGATCCCGTTCTGCGGCGATGAATTCGCTGAGCATGGCCTCGGACTGCCCGCCCTGATAGCCATTGGCGGTATCGATGAAATTGCCACCGGCTTCCAGATAACCATCAAAAATCCGTCTGGCTTCGTCACGCTCGGCGCCATGGCCCCAACCGGTACCGAAATTACCCGCGCCCAGCGCCAGTTCGGAAACACGCAAGCCGGTTTTACGACCGAAAACTTTGTAATGCATGGGATGACTCCAGAGGGATGGCGACAAGGTTTAATAGATTATCTAAAACATCTATTAAATATGATGCTGGTAATCTAAAGCGTCAAGGTGCTTTTCCTGTCTGCACAAATCTGCCGATCACCGGTCGCGTTATCCATGGGCAATGGCATACTGCCGCCCATGACTATCGATTCCCCCTTAAGCGCCTGGCAGCATGCCATCGAACAAAAGGGCTTCGTCCAGGACGAGGCCCAGGAACATGCGGTGTGGGCGCTGCAAAAATGCCACGAAGCGTTGCACGCAGGCCGCGCGCCCATTTCCGGCGTGTACCTGTGGGGGCCGGTGGGGCGGGGCAAGACCTGGTTGATGGACCAGTTCTACCAAAGCCTGCGAGTACCGGCGCGGCGCCAGCACTTTCACCACTTCATGGGCTGGGTGCACCAACGCTCGTTTCAACTGACCGGCACTGCCGATCCGCTCAAGGCGTTGGCCCGTGAATTGGCTGAAGAGGTTCGCGTGCTGTGTTTCGACGAACTGTTCGTCAATGACATCGGCGACGCGATCATTCTCGGGCGCCTGTTCCAGGTGATGTTCGAACAGGGCGTGGTGGTGGTCTGCACGTCCAATCTGCCGCCGGACCAGTTGTACGCCGATGGCTTCAATCGCGACCGTTTCATGCCCGCCATCGCGGCGATCAAGCAGCACATGCAGGTGATTGCGGTGGATGGCGGGGAAGACCATCGCCTGCATCCGGGGGCCGGTTTGCAACGTTATTGGGTGGCCGAGCCCGGTAACCCCTGCGCGCTGGGTGAAGTGTTCCAGTTGTTGAGCGTCGGCCAGTCAGTATCGATCGAGCCGGTCAAGGTCGGTCACCGTTCCCTTGAGGTGGTCAAGGCCAGCCCGACGGTGCTCTGGACCCGTTACGCCGCGCTGTGCGAGCAACCCTTCGCGGCCATGGATTTCATCGCCCTGTGCGATACCTACGGCGCTATCCTGTTGAGTGACGTGCCCAACCTCAGCGCACAGAAACGCGCAGGGCGCATTGCCCGCGGCACCGAGGACGGTGTCGAGCGGGTGGAGGCGGGAGATCGCGAGTTGCCGCAGTTGTCGGTGCATGACGATGGTGTGCGACGGTTCATTGCCCTGGTGGACGAGTGCTACGACCGCAAGGTGCCGCTGTACCTTGAAGCGCAAGTGCCAATGGCATCGCTTTACACCGAGGGTTATCTGGAATTTCCGTTCCGCCGCACCCTCAGTCGATTGCAGGAAATGCAACTGCAGCGGTTTGCCGAAGTTTGATCGGGTTTTGAACGGGAGCAGCGAACATGAATCAGCCCCTGTCACACCATTTGCTGACCATGGCCTATCAGAACGCCTGGGCCAATCACCGACTGGCCAAGGCCTGGCGTCAGTTGAGCCCGCAGGAACTGAGCGCATCCCGGGTCAGCTTCTTCCCCTCGATCCGCGCCACCCTCAACCACATCCTCACCTGTGACTGGTTTTATGTGGACGCCCTGGAGCGCGAACTGCGCGGCGACGACCCGCATCCCGATTGCCGCGTGTTTTTCAAGGAGGACGAACCCTGCCTCGTGGCAACGGACCTGGTTGGCGAACAGGCCCACGTCGACCGCCGGCTGATCGCCTACTGCGAGCAGATGCGCGACGCCGACCTGGGCAAAATCGTGACCATCGCCCGCGACACCCCGCAACACGACAGTCGTTTGCGCCTGCTGTCCCATTTGTTTGAACACCAGATCCATCACCGCGGCCAGATTCACGCCATGCTCAGCGGCACCTCGGTCCAGCCACCGCAACTCGACGAGTTTTTCTGCGTCGGTGAGTCGCACTTGCGGGCCGAGGATTTTGCCGAACTGGGGTGGACGGAAGCCTTGATCTGGGGCGCTTGAGGCCAAAGATTTTCTCGGTTGCGATTGTCGTTGGCACGTTGCTCGCGCTATGGTCTGCCGGCACTTCAGCGTGAGTACATGCTGGGGGCTACTTCATGTGTGATCGAGGATGGAAATGGACTCCGCAGAAATTCTTGTGCTTCAGGCCAGTTACACCAATCCGGTGCATGCCGAGGCTATTTGCCTGGTGCTGAACCACTACGCCGAGGACCCGATGGGGGGCGGCCAGCCGTTGCCGGCCAATGTACTGGAGCAACTCCCGGGCGAACTTGCCCGGCGCCCCCACGCCTTCAGTGTGCTGGCCTTTGTCGGTGGCGAGCCGGCCGGGCTGGTCAATTGCTTCGAGGGGTTCTCGACGTTTGCCTGTCGGCCGCTGGTCAATGTGCATGATGTGTCGGTGGTGAAAAAATTTCGCGGCCTGGGCTTGAGCCAGAAGATGCTGCAAAAGGTCGAAGACATCGCCCGTCAGCGTGGCTGCTGCAAGCTCACCCTGGAAGTGCTGGAAGGCAATGCCGTGGCCCAGGGTTCCTATGAAAAAGCCGGTTTCGCCGCCGGCATGTTCGACCCGGCCCATGGACGGATGCTGTTCTGGACCAAGAGCCTCTGATTCAACAGGCAAAAAAAGGGCGTCCATCAGGACGCCCGACAGTCTTCTACCTAGAACTGCAATCAGACGGCCATGGATCATTTCGGTCTGTAGGTTTCAGTCATTTGTGCGGTTTGATCGTCCGGAACCCGCAGTTCAGTGCTTTGGATGGGGTGGCCCAGGGCTTCTTGCTGGGCCAGTCGCAGGCTTTCGTAGTAATAGCGCATGCGTTCGGCTCCACCTTCGGCAAAAGCACTGGTTGAGCCCAAGGCCATCAGGCCGGCGAGAATCATTGCGGTGCGTTTCATGGTTTGCCTCCCACTACAGATGTCGGATGCCTTTCGTCCATGAATCAATGAAGCAGTGTCGAAATGGCATTATCCGCCGATTCGGTCAATTGGGAATCAACTTCACCAACGACCTGCATGGCTGCAACGGGAGCATGAAAAAGGGGCCGGAACCGGCCCCTGAAAGGATTACTGCTGAACGACAGTCGGTGGCGTTTTAGGCTTCATCAGGCTGAAGTCGATCAGCGCACGCTGTTGACGCTCATACGGGTTGCCGATCATCAATGGCCGGGCCTTGAAGCTGTCACTGACCAGGCTTTTGCTGCGATCGAGTTCGTCGAAGCTCAGGCCCGCCAGGTCGGCCCAAGTGTGAATCAGGTGCGAGCTGCTGTAAGGGCGCGAGAGATCACCCACGAGGTTCCAGTCATGGGTTGCGCGCCATTTCGGCGATGCCCAGGCCATGAACGGAATGGTGTACATCGGTGCTGTCGGCTTGTTCTCGTTGCGCCCCAAGGTGTTGTGGCCCACGGAATCGAACACGTCCTCGCCATGGTCGGACAGGTACAGCAGGAAGCCGTTCGGATCGGTCCTGGCGTAGTCCTTGATCAGGCTGGACACCACGAAGTCGTTGTACAGCACGGCATTGTCGTAGCTGTTGTACGTCGGCAACTGGTCATCGCGAATGCCGGCAGGCACGCCCTCACGGTCCTGGAACCTGTCGAAGGTCGACGGGTAGCGGTACTGGTAGCTCATGTGCGTGCCGAGCAAATGCACGACGATGAGTTTGCGCGGTGCACCGTCGGCCAGGGCCTTGTTGAAGGGCTCGATCACGTCTCCATCGTACTGGGCGGCGTTCTGGTTGCGGTTGTTGTTCAGGTACACCTGTTCATCGGCCTGTTCGGAAAAGGTCGTGAGCATGGTGTTGCGCTTGGTCATGGTCTGCTGGTTGGTGATCCAGAAGGTCTTGTAGCCTGCCTGTTTCATCATGCTGACCAGCGATGGCGTCGACAGGTACAGGTCGGGGTTTTCTTCGTCGGCGAAGGTCAGGACCTGCTGCAGCGCCTCAATGGTGTAGGGGCGCGGCGTAATGACGTTGTCGAAAACGTCCAGTTGATCCTTGAGCTTGTCCAGTTCCGGCGTGGTTGCCCGGGGGTAGCCGTACAGGCTCATGCGCTGACGGTTGGTGGACTCACCGATCACCAGCACCAGGGTCGCAGGCGTGTTGGCCATTGCGTCCTTCAGGTTGTGCAGCGGTGGAATCTTGCTGGCGCTATTGAGCATGTCCTGCATGCCGGCCAGGGTTTCCAGGTAGCGGTGATAGGCCACGGCCATCTGCCATGGCACCGCCGGCTCGATGCGGGTTTCGAACTTGTCGAAGCCTTCGGCGAAACTGCCGGTGCGTGCGGTTTGCTTGATCAGCGGATAACCGACGACCGCCACGACAATGGCCACCGCGGCCACGATTGCCTTGCCACGGGATAGGTACACCGGGCGCAGGCGTGTCCACAGGAACCAGGAAAAAGCGGTGTGGGCCAGGAACGCCGGCACCATCCACCAGGCAAAGTACTGGGTCATGTATTCGCCGGCTTCAGCCACGTTCGACTCAAACATGATGAAGATGACGCTCTGGGAAAACTCCTGCTGATAAATGAAGAAGTAACCCAGGCTCGCCATGGAGCACGCCCACAGTACGACGCCGATCACGGCAGCCATGACGCGGGTTTGCCGGGGGAACAGCAACATCGGCGCCAGCCAGAAGGCGCTCATGACGAAGGCCTGGCGGAATCCGCTAAAGCCGGAGGTGCCAGTCAACTGGATCAGTAGTTGGGTGATGCCGGAAAAGTACCAGAAGAATACAAACAGCCAGACAAATCCGGCCCAATCAAAACCTGCCGCAGTCGTGTTGCTGCGTTTCAACAAAGACATTCAGCGCTCCAGCCGAGAGTTCACTACCACCGCCGCGACTTGGATATCACGGACGACGAACGAGGGCCGCGCGGAATCGGGCGACCTAAACGAGTAATTGTCGTGTAACAATTGTGAAAATTTTGTGAGTTGCCAGGGGTGGCAAGGCGTGAGCCGGTGCGGAAGCAGTGCAGACTGCTCCCGCTTCAAAGGAGGGGGTCAGGCGAATGGGGTGTGTTGCACCACAGCCAGGGGCTGCGCTTGATTGGTTTGCAGCAGCAGTCGCAATTGCGCCAGTTCCTGCTTCAACTGATCGCGTTCGTCTTTCAACTGGCGCAATTCGTCACGACGGATTGTGACGTAAAGGGTTTGTGCTGGCAGTGCGGTATGTACTGTGCCCATTGCTCACCTCGCAAATGGCGTGTCTCAACTGTAGGTACGCCTCGAAATCCGGGGCTGACCTACTATCGGCGCCAATTTTGATTTCTTTTGCCCCAGAAGGGAACTTTTTTATTTTTCATGGTCGTTGTGTCTTCGGTTTGATTCCCGACGTTATCCATCAGGATCGGGCACAATGCCCGGAAACTTCGTGCCAACGCTCTGGACTAACCTCATGAGTCGCGTTGGGCTATAACCTTTGACACACTTTAATTTGTAGTAGGGAGCATCAGCACATGCAACTCGGGATTATTGGACTGGGCCGCATGGGCGGCAATATTGCGCGGCGCCTGATGCTCAACGGGCACACCACCGTTGTTTACGATCGCAATACCGCCTTTGTCGAAGCCTTGGCTACAGAGGGCTCCACGGGCGTCACCGATCTGCCGGCGCTGGTCGCCGGCCTGGCCAGGCCGCGTGCGGTCTGGGTCATGCTGCCAGCTGGCGCGCCGACCGAAGAAACCATCGACACCCTGAGCACCTTGCTCGACGCCGGCGATACCATCATCGACGGCGGCAACACCTTCTATAAAGACGATATCCGCCGGGCGAAGACCCTGTCGGAAAAAGGCCTGCACTACATCGACGTCGGTACCTCCGGCGGTGTCTGGGGCCTGGAGCGCGGTTACTGCATGATGATCGGCGGCGATGCCGAGACTGTTAAGCGCCTCGACCCGCTGTTCGCAACCCTGGCCCCTGGCCTGGGCGACATCCCGCGCACCAAGGACCGCAAGTCCGAAGACGATCGTGCCGAGCGTGGTTACATTCATGCAGGTCCGGCCGGTTCCGGGCATTTCGTGAAGATGATCCACAACGGCATCGAATACGGAATGATGCAGGCGTTCGCAGAAGGCTTCGACATCCTCAAGACCAAAAACAGCGAGAGCCTGCCGCAAGACCAGCGTTTCGATCTGAACGTCGCCGATATCGCCGAAGTGTGGCGCCGTGGCAGCGTGGTGTCCTCGTGGTTGCTGGACCTGACTGCCGACGCCCTGGCCAGCGATCCGAAACTCGACGGTTTCTCCGGGTCCGTGGCCGACAGCGGTGAAGGTCAATGGACCATCGAAGCCGCCATGGAACAAGCGGTGCCGGTGCCGGTGCTGTCGAACTCGCTGTTCTCGCGCTACCGTTCCCGTGGGCAAGGCACCTTTGGTGACAAGATTCTCTCGGCCCAGCGCTTCGGCTTCGGCGGCCATGTGGAGACCTCGAAAAAATGACCCACGCGATCCGCAGGAAATCCAAGGCTGAACCCGCGCCGCCGACCACGCTGTTCCTGTTCGGCGCCCACGGCGATCTGGTCAAGCGCCTGCTGATGCCGGCGCTGTACAATCTCAGCCGTGACGGTTTACTCGGGAATGGACTGCGGATCATCGGCGTTGACCACAACGCCATCAGCGATGAAGGCTTCGCGAAAAAACTCGAAGACTTCATCCGCAACGAGGTGGCCACCAGGACCGGCAAGGGCGATCAAGCCCTTGACCCGGCGCTGTGGGCCAAACTCGCCAAAGGCATCAGCTACGTTCAGGGCGATTTCCTGGACGACAGCACTTATCAAGCGCTGGCGGCAAAAATCGCCGACAGCGGTACTGGCAATGCGGTGTTCTATCTGGCCACCGCGCCGCGTTTCTTCAGTGAAGTGGTGCGCCGTCTTGGCTCGGCCGGCTTGCTGGAAGAAACCCCCGAGGCCTTCAGAAGGGTGGTGGTCGAAAAACCCTTCGGCTCCGACCTGCATACGGCCGAAGCCTTGAACGCTTGCCTGCTCAAGGTGATGACCGAAAAGCAGATCTACCGCATCGACCATTACCTGGGCAAGGAGACCGTACAGAACATCCTGGTCAGCCGGTTCTCCAACAGCCTGTTCGAAGCGTTCTGGAACAATCACTACATCGACCACGTCCAGATCACCGCCGCCGAAACCGTGGGCGTGGAAACCCGTGGCAGTTTCTATGAGCACACCGGCGCGCTGCGAGACATGGTGCCCAATCACCTGTTCCAGTTGCTGGCGATGGTGGCGATGGAACCGCCCGCCGCGTTCGGCGCCGATGCAGTGCGCGGCGAGAAAGCCAAGGTCGTTGGCGCGATCAGGCCCTGGACGGTGGAGGAAGCCCGCGCCAACTCGGTGCGCGGCCAATACACCGCGGGTGAGATCGACGGCAAGGCACTGCCGGGCTACCGCCAGGAAAACAACGTCGCACCCGACAGCAATACCGAAACCTATGTGGCCCTCAAGGTCATGATCGATAACTGGCGATGGGTCGGCGTGCCGTTCTATCTGCGAACAGGCAAGCGCATGAGTGTGCGTGACACCGAGATCGTGATCTGTTTCAAGCCGGCGCCCTATGCGCAGTTCCGCGATACCGAGGTCGATGAGCTGCAGCCGACCTATTTGCGCATTCAGATCCAGCCGAACGAAGGCATGTGGTTCGACCTGCTGGCCAAGCGTCCCGGCCAGGCCTTGAAAATGGACAACATCGAGCTGGGGTTCGCCTACAAGGACTTCTTCGAGATGCAGCCTTCCACCGGCTACGAAACCCTGATCTACGATTGCCTGACGGGTGACCAGACGCTGTTCCAGCGCGCCGATAACATCGAAAACGGCTGGCGCGCCGTTCAGCCGTTCCTGGATGCCTGGCAGCAGGATTCCAGCGTGCAGAGCTACGCTGCCGGGGAAAACGGTCCCAAGGCCGGCGAAGAACTGCTCACCCGTGACGGTCGCGTCTGGCACCGCCTCGGATAGCACCTATCTCCAGTGGGAGCGAGCTTTTGTGGCGAGGGGGCTTGCCCCCGTTCGGCTGCGAAGCAGTCGCCATTTCATCACTCGGTGTACCTGCTACAGCGTAGTAGTAGGTTTTGGGGCCGCTGCGCAGCCAACGGGGGCAAGCCCCCTCGCCACAAAGGCTCGGCGGTGTCAGAGCCAGTAACTCACCGCATACCAGCCCAATGTCCCCATCACCACGGTGTACGGCAGCGCCATCCAGACCATCCGCCCGTACGACAGACGCACCAGCGGTGCAATTGCCGAGGTCAGCAGGAACAGAAACGCCGCCTGACCGTTGGGCGTCGCCACGCTCGGCAGGTTGGTACCGGTATTGATCGCAATGGCCAGGGTTTCGAAATGCTCACGGGTCATCTCTCCCGCCATGAACGCGCGCTTCACTTCGGTGATGTAAATGGTTGCCACGAACACGTTGTCGCTGATGGCGGACAGCAGGCCGTTGGCAATGAACAGCATGCCCGGTTGTTGGTCTGCCGGGAGCGTCAGCACCCAGTGGATCAGTGGGGCGAACAGTTGCTGGTCGTGAATCACCGCGACCACGGCGAAAAACACCACCAACAATGAGGTGAACGGCATGGCGTCCTTGAACGCTGTGCCCAGGCGGTGTTCGTCGGTGATGCCGGTAAAGGCGGTAATCAACACGATCACCATCAAACCGATCAAACCCACTTCGGCGATGTGGAACGCCAGCCCGGCAATCAGAATCAATGCGGCAAAGCCTTGTACCAGTAGCGCGGCACCTTGGCGCGTGGTGCGCTCGGCATTGTCTTCGGCGGCGTAGTTGGCCAGCACCGCACGAACGTTATCCGGCAGCAGCGTGCCGTATCCGAACCAGCGCAGCTTTTCCAGCAGGACGCAGGTTACCAGCCCGGCAACCAGTACCGGCAGGGATACCGGCGCAACCCGGGTGAAGAACTCAGCGAAGTGCCAGCCCATTTCATGGCCGATCAGCAGGTTCTGCGGTTCACCGACCAGCGTACAGACACCGCCCAGCGCGGTGCCCACGGCGCCGTGCATCAGCAGGCTGCGCAGGAAGGCGCGGAACTGTTCCAGATCACCGTGATGCAGGGTGGGCAGATGTTGGTCGTCGCTGAACTCGCTGTCCTGGCGCGGATCGTTGCCCGAGGCGACGCGGTGATACACCGAGTAAAAACCTACGGCGGCACTGATGATCACGGCGGTCACAGTCAAGGCATCGAGGAACGCCGACAGAAAGGCCGACAGAAAGCAGAACATCAGGGACAGCAGGGCTTTGGAGCGGACCCCGAGCAGCAGGCGCGAGAACAGGTAAAGCAACAGGTCCTTCATGAAATAGATACCGGCCACCATGAACATCAGCAGCAGGATCACCGGGAAGTTGTGCAACAACTCGTCGTACAGCGCCTGGGGCGTGGTCATCTTCAGCAGCAGGGCTTCAATCAACAGCAGGCCGCCGGGCATCAGCGGATAGCATTTGAGTGCCATGGCCAGGGTGAAGATGAACTCCAGCACCAGTAGCCAGCCGGCAACCACCGGGCCTGCGGTCCAAAGCACCAGGGCATTGAGGATGAGAAAGCCGACGATGCAGGCCTTGTACCAACGGGGCGAGTGCCCGAGAAAGTTGTGCGCGAACGCCTGGGCCATTGAACCGGACATCGGCTGCTCCTTGTCTTGAGAAGCGCGCAAGTTGCCGCAAGCGCGCGAGAAGATCAAGCGCAGGAAAAATGCCGGTGTTTATCCCTGGAAACGAGCGATGACCGCCTTGTAGTTTCCGTGCAGCGAATAGCCTCCCACTACAATGTTTCCATCGGCGTGCGCGGCGACACAGGTGGCGGTATCCAGGCTGGGGCCCAGGCGCGTACGTGTATAGCCGCTGCCTTTGCCAAAACGGCGATCGGGAAGGCCGTTGGGCAGGTATCGCCCGAGAATGAAGTCTGCTTCGACGCCGCCGATGGTGGCGCCCGCCGTGAGCACACTGCCATCAGGTTGTAACTGTGCGGCGGTCCACTGGCATCCGCTGTAACCGATTTCCCGCCGCTGCGGATGTCCTCCGTTGCAATGACTGTCGGGGCGCCCGTTGCTGTGCATTTTAAATGTCAGGCAGTGCATCGGCTCGCGACTGCTGCCAAAACACAGGATTTCGCCTTCGTTTTGCTGGACCACCCGGCTGACCCGGGCGCCATGCCCTTGCGCCTTGAAGGTCATGAATCCATCCACGGCAAATCGGTCGTCGAGGCGCCCGTCCGGGTGATAGCGTGCCAGCAAGCCTTCCTCGGGAAAATTGATCGATCCACCGACCAGGATTCGGCCATCACGTTGTACCGTCAGGCTGCTGAGCCAGGTATTCATCAGCAGGTGCCTGACCATCACGAAGCCGCGGTCGTTGAACGAGCAGTCCAGCGAGCCTTCGACATCCAGACGTATCAACATGCCGACGTGATCGGCCAGTTCGTAGTGATGGTTGGCCAGGATCAGGATCCGGCCGTCTTGCTGTATGGCCACATCGCAGGCTTCTGCGCCCGGCACACCCAGAGGCAGCCGGATATCGCGCATGCCCAGGGACAGATCGCCAGGTAATCGCACGACACGGCGGCCATTATCGCCAAAGCCTTGCACCAGGCGGCCATCTTGATCCAGCAATGCCAGGGCCGGGAGCGTGCGGTGCGCGTTTACGTATTGCAGGCCAGCCAACAGGATGTTGCCGTCGGGCAGGATCAGGACCTTGGTGCCCATGGCTTCGAACCCCGGTTCGAATTGCCCGATGACACTGCCTTGTTTACCGAACGTCAGGTCTGCGCAACCATCCGCCAGCAAGCGGGCCAGGCCAAAGCGGGTGCCATCGGCCATGCCGACTTTTGCGGCTACCAGCAAGCGACCTTGCGCATCGATCGCAACGTCATTGGCCAAGCTGAAAAGGCTGTCGGCGAAATAGACCTGGGTTTTGCCGTTGGCGGCAAACGTCGTATCGAGGGCCCCGGCGTTTTTCCGGGCTGCGGAGTAGGCAAAAGCGGACTGGCTTGACATGCACCGCATCTCCTTGCGAGTCGTCCTGATCCAGAGGTTTGGGTGGCGACTTGATAGGAAGATTATTCAATCCCTGAATGAAGGGATGCACAACGGTAAGAACTAACAGACGGAGGGTCGCTGTGTGCCACAACAGTGTCTTTTCGAACCAATGGCGAGCCTGCAAAGTATCAGGCGTATGTGAAGTTCGAATTAAACAGTGTCACGTAGTGTGCGCGGCCAGAAAAAACTGCGAACTAAAGACAGGAAAAAGGCGCGGATTACCCCGGAGTAATCCGCAAAACGATTAGTGCGGCATCGACCACGACTGCAGTGTGTAACCTTCCTCGCTCAATTCGGCGCGAGCCTGTTCCAGCAGCAGTTCGAGTTGCGCGGGATCGGAATAGGCGCTGCTTGGGATCTGCTTGCGGCCAATGCGGGTGCTGGTGCGGTCGATAACGGTCAGGCTGAGTTCGCCATTGCCGTCTTGTGGGGCCCAGGCCACGCATTTGAATGGTTTAAATGCGCGGTCGGCAATCAGAAGTGCTTCGTTGATACGGAGCGGGGCGTTCATAGGGTCTTCTCTCTGTATGCCCAATCAAGTGATAGGCCGACGGTTGGGCTTACCGTTCAGCTGGTTACTTGTACTGATGCCCGCAACCGGGGTTCGGGTCACACACAATCAAAAGAAATTTCCACTTTATTTCACAGATTCAAGGAAGAGCCTGACATTGAAAGCTGAATGAAAGGAAAGAGTCGTTAGGCAACTAACGTAATCGCAACTTATAACTGGTTTTGTGACATCCCTATAGTCAAACAGTACAAGGCCCTGTCAAATTCTTGCTAATGTTACAGCCAGGTCTGCCAAATGACTGTTTTTATTAAATTTTCATAAATTTGGCGCCAAGGATCAGTCATGAGTGATGCGCCTGCCTTACGACGTTTGTTAGTGGTGGACCCCTGTGACGATTGCTATCGCCTGGTCCCTGGATTGCGCGCCATCGGTTGGGACGTTGACAGCTGCACGCTGGAGAACGCCGTTGACCGAACCTGTGACGTGGGCTTGCTGCGCTTGCAGCCTTATCACCTTGAGCACCCGGAGGCCGTCAAAGAGCTGATCAGCCGCAGCGGCACCGAGTGGATAGCCGTACTCAACCAGGAAGTACTGCGGTTGCAAAATGTCGGCGACTTCGTCTGTGAGTGGTTTTTTGACTTTCATACCTTGCCGTTCGATGTGTCCCGGGTTCAGGTAACACTGGGCCGGGCGTTTGGCATGGCGCGTTTGCGCGGGCAGGGCACGGTCTATGTCGACCAGCCCGAGCACGAATTGCTGGGCGACAGCAAACCTATTCGTGAGCTGCGAAAGCTGTTGAGCAAACTGGCTCCGACCGAATCTCCGGTGTTGATTCGCGGTGAAAGCGGCACTGGCAAGGAACTGGTCGCACGAACCCTGCATCGTCAGTCCCAGCGTCACAACAAACCCTTCATTGCGATCAATTGTGGTGCGATTCCCGAGCATTTGATCCAGTCCGAGTTGTTCGGCCATGAGAAAGGCGCATTTACCGGCGCGCACCAACGCAAGGTCGGACGGATAGAAGCCGCCAACGGTGGCACCCTGTTTCTCGACGAGATCGGTGACCTGCCACTGGAGTTGCAGGCCAACCTGTTGCGGTTCCTCCAGGAAAAACACATCGAGCGGGTCGGTGGCAGTCAGCTGATTCCGGTGGATGTGCGGGTTCTGGCGGCAACGCATACCGACCTTGAAGCCGCCATCGAGAAGAAGCGCTTTCGCGAAGATTTGTATTACCGCTTGAACGTACTGCAAGTGGCGACTGTTCCGCTGCGCGAGCGCCATGGCGACCTGGCGGTGTTGGCCAACCATTTCTCCCATTTCTATAGCCATGAAACCGGGCGCCGCCCACGCAGTTTCAGCGAAGACGCGTTGATTGCCATGGGCAAACACGACTGGCCAGGCAATGTTCGCGAACTGGCCAACCGCGTTCGTCGCGGGCTGGTGTTGGCCGAAGGCCGGCAGATCGAGGCCCGTGACCTGGGGTTGATCAGTCAGCATACGCTCGCAGCGCCGATGGGCACCCTCGAAGAATACAAGTCCCGGGCCGAACGCCAGGCGTTGTGCGATGTATTGAGTCGCCACAGCGATAACCTGAGTGTCGCCGCCAAAGTATTGGGTGTGTCGCGACCGACCTTCTACCGGTTGTTGCACAAGCACCAGATTCGCTGAACCCCGGCCGCAAACCAAAACCCCGCTGCGATTGCAGTTGCAGCGGGGTTTTTGTTCGGGTCAGAAGTAGTAGGGGAGTTTCAGGCTGAACTGGAAGTCCGGGGCATCGTCCGTCATGCCGATGGACAGGTTGGGCACGATGGTCAGGCTGTCGGTGGCCGCAATGGTCATGCCGATGTTGAAGTAACCGGCGTTGGCATCGCTGGAGACCACCGCTTGCCAATCCCCGCCATCTTCCTTGAGCTTGCTTTTGCGTTGCACCAGGTCAGAGACCGAGAACGACATACTCATCTTTTCGTTCAAGGCGAACGCAATGCCGGCGCCGATCTGGAAGCTGTCGCCAATGCGGACTTTGCCCGGTGTCTCGACCGCCGGGTTGGAGCTGATGTCGTCGAAAGACTCTTCCATGTTGTACGTGTAGGACAGGCTGCCGAACAGCACCGCCGGGTCGAACGTCTTGACCAGGGAGATCCCCGGCGTAATCGACCAGACGCCGTTACCGGTAGGCAAGGATTCAGGCACGGCCAGGTTTGAGTTATCGGCCACCCGAACCAGCTTGATGCCGAACGGGTCTTTGCCGGTAGGCGCCTTGACGCGCAAGGTCACCACGGCATCCGGCGTGTTGGCCGATTCGTCGAGGAATTTGTAGGCGACACCGAAGTTGACGTCGCCTATGGTCGGGTCTTCCTTGACGGTGTCTTCGGTCGTGACGTTTGCGGCGCCGCTATTGCCGCCACCGGACTGGTACGTGGACTCACGGTAGACAACCGGTACGTTCAGGTCGAACTGCCAGCGATTGTTGAAGTTGTAGCGACCGGTGAGGTCAAGCGTCCAGGTGTCGGCCTTGATCCGGTCCAGGTTGATAGCGCCCAGGAAGATCGAGTCCAGGGCTAGAAAACCGTTGAGGACCAGTTGGCGAGAATCGTAGCGGGAGTAGGTTATCCCGGTTTCGACGCTGAACTTGCCACCGCCGAAAAACCCGCTGGCCTCGTCATACAGGTTCGAAACGCTTTGCGCCGGTTGCGAGTCATTGGCCAGCGATTGTCCATAAGAGCTGCCGCTCCCCACCGAGGTGGCTGCGGCGCCGGTGCCGACGCCTGGATTGCCCTTGAGATCCGCTGGCGACTTGGCCAGGCGTTTGGGAGCGGGCGAGGCGGGCTGCTCTTCGACCTGGCGGACCCGTTGTTCGAGAACCGCCAGGGCTTTTTGCTGTACTTCGTATCGTTGTTTCAACTCCAGGAGCTCTTGTTTGAGAGCCTCCAGTTCCGGGTCAGGTGCTGCCTGCAACATCGCCGCCGGGAGTAGAGCACTCAAGCATGCAACTGCACGCAGTGATACTGATCGGTACATGAAATATGCCGTCCATTTGTGCCCAATGGTCCAGACTCAGCGTAGTTCAATAGCCCATGGTCCGTAATGCAGCGAGTTGGTTGAGGTTGCAGTCCAATGCCCCCGCACTCGGGCCATTATTGTTGAGCACTACGTTGAGTTGAGTCATGTTGTCGACCACATTGCTGCTGCCCAGCAACCGGGTGTTTTGCAGCAACCCGCCCTGGGCGACTTGTTGCAGGCTGGTACCCTGGTTGTTGTTGGCGGTAATGGCCATCTGAACGCCGCCGCTGGTCGCGGATACCGCGACACTGCCTGCGGCATTGCTGCCGGTGATGGTTTGACCGGCTATCAGCGCCTGGCCCTGGCCCGCCACCAGTGCCGGGGCCGTGCTGGCCTCTTTGACGTTGATGGCGATGTTGTTGTTTGCGCTGTTGCCATCACCTGCGGCCCGTGTGACCTGGGTTATGCCCCGGGAAGTGCTCAGGGCTGCGCCCCCCGACACGTGACCGCTGCCTGACCTGGACGTACCGCCATGACCCGATTGCTTGATGGTTGAAACATAGAACTCGGGCTTGACCGTTGCGGCTTGAAGCTGCATCGAGGTGGAGGCTCCGATCAGGTCACCACTGGCATTGCGCCAGGTACTGCTCATGACGACACCGAAGCTTATGACCCGCCCCGGCATCACATATCGGCCACGCAACTCGGCCAGTTCCTGGTCCTTGATTTCGATGGGTCTGAACTCATCAGCAAAACCTGAAGTGTTCGCTGCCAGACAGGCAGCGACCACCCAATACGAGGTTTTCATTTGCTGCTCCCGGAGCATCCTGCCCCCTATCATCTTGTTGGCGATTAAAAGAAGTCGCTCTGTATGAAACCAAAATCCATCAATTCGGCATCTTTGACCGGGTTGAAGTTATCCATCTTGTTCTTGGCTGTCAGCGGTTCCGGTGGACTGCGTAACGCATTGGTCTTGTCGTAACCGGGACCGACGATAGCGAAAATAATGCCATTCCAGCCTTTGACAAAGTCATCATGGGAGTAGCGTTTGTGACCGAGTACCGGATCGCCGATATACACCCAGTTCTTGTCCGCCCGCTGCAACACCACAAAGTGCTTGTAGCCGCGAATTTCCATCAATACCACCACCGGAATCGTCACGGATTCGAGTCTTTCCGGCGGGATCCTGTAGCCCCGGGCGCGCATGCCGATGCGCTCTATGTAGCGCTTCATGTCCAGCATTGAAAAACCCTGGGTACGCACAAGGTCCTGGTCTGCGGTGACCAGCATGCCCTTGATGATGTGCTCCTCATCGACGTCGAGCCAATAGGCCTGGCGCAGTATCGTTGCCAGCGCGGCGGCGCCACAGCTGAAATCGGTTTTTTGTTCGACGATGTCGCTGAACTTGCGCTCGCGCAAACTCTGTACGTGCTTGTACACCAGCACGCCGCCCGGCAGGGCGGCAACCGGCATCTGTGCAGCCTGGGTCAGGCCAGACAGACAGAGCAGGGCGAAAAGGACAGTCTTACGCATGATCGATACGCCTTGGGACTGTGGAAAATCCCCGTCGCCGGGGCTTTCATTGCAATCGCGATTACAGACAGGACTTGCAGCCCGCGGCGATGGACAGCGAGTTGCTTTGCTGGTTGCCCACACCAGACGATACGTTGGCTCCGCCGTTGCCGGAGAAGTTGTTCATCGAGCCCGTTATCGACGCATTGTTGGTTACAGGGGCTTTCCAGCCCTCTGGCGTGATCACTTGTTGAGTGGTTACACCCGCCAGACCGAGTACACCCACGGTAGCGAAATCAGTCTGGGTGCTGTCGTCATGGTTGGCGTTGTTGGTGACGTTCAGCCCGGACGTGCTTTGGTTGGCCGCCGCCGCCGCTTGCGCTACACGACCGCCCGAAACGGCAATCGCCAGGTTGTTTTTCTGTTGGTTGAAGTCGCCGGTGGTCACGTTGATGCCGATGTTGCCGGAACCGCTGTTGCCTGCGTTGTTGAGCGTTGTGTTGTTGGTGCTGGAGTGTTTCCTGGCGGTGTTGCCGGTGCTCTTCTGAGTCGCGCTGGAGGCGGCGACCGCGGTGCCGAAGATGAAGCTTTCGTCAGCCGTGGCAAGGGCGGCGGCGTTGTCTTGCTGGTTGCCGTTACCGGCTGCAACGTTGGCGCCCATGTTGCCGTTGGAGTTGTTCAGGGAGTTATCGACCCTAGCGTCGTTCCTGGTGTCCCGGCTCAATACGCTGCTGTCACTGCTTTCCTGCGAGTCCAGCACGGCGGCCCCGGCGCCTGCTGTAATCTGTAGAATTTGTTCCAGCGTCGGGCCTTTAGGCTGATGGTTGTTGCTCTGGCCGTCGCTCTGGCCGTTGCCTTGATCATCATCAAGGCTGCCTGCTTGTGCTGCGAATGCCATCACTGCTGCCAGAGCGAAAGCCAGAGGTTTGAGAGCAGTTGTCGGGTTCATGGTGTTTCTCCGTGCTCATTAGTTGGTCAGGTGTTGGTACTTCCCTAATCGCACTGTTTCGGGTCAGTCAGCGACCCGGATGCTCAAGGTGTTAGCCATTCGGTTTCCCACCCCGGCACTCTGGTTTACCTGGATCACTCCCCGGCTGCCGGTGAAGGCCTGATCGCTTGTCACGACCTGGCGACTGCCATTTGGGGCGCCAGTTGCTCCCGAGTTCGGTAACAACGCCACGTTCTGTTGAGAAAGGGCACTATCGTCGATGGCTTGCGGTGCGGCGCTGATGCTGATGCGCATGGCGTTGGCCATCTGGTTGTTCGCCCCGGCGCTCTGGTTGACGCCCAGTACGCCGTTGCCATTACTGAAGGAGGAGCCGCCGATAGTGGCCGTCGCGTCCATCGACGGATTGGCGGGCGTAGTGATTTTCTGCCGGACGCTGGTGATCGCACCGGCTTGGGTGCCAATGGCGATCGCGCGGACGTTGGCCTGCTGTTGTTGATCGCCAGCCGCCTGGTTGACGTTGAAGTTGCCGCGGTATTGAGTACCCGAATCCTGGAGGGTGGCGTTGTTCACCGAACTGACGCCCGAGTCGGCCATCACACTGGTGCAGCCGAGCAGGGCAAATAACAGCAGGGATCGACACATCTCATTGGCCTCCCGCCATTCTGCCCAGTGAGCCGAGGCCGCTGCTCATGGCGCGGTTGATGGTTCCGGAAATGGCGCTGCCACTGCCACCACCGTGACCGACAGACATGCCGGGCATACCGTTGGGGTTGGTGACGGCGTTGAGGCCTTGCAGGCCACCCAGGCTTTGCCCGTTGTTGTGGCGAAGGGCGGTTCCGGTGGTGACCCCGGCGATGTCGGCGTCACTGAGTTCGCCGGTGACGCGGGCCGATGGGTTGGCATTGAGGGTGTTGGGGTTTGGATCCCTGCCGCCGCTGCGACCGATGGGCGTCGGGTGAATGGTTCGATCAAGCACGATGACGCCGTTGCCTTCGGCTTGAACGTCAAAACTGAAAACCGCGCCTGCAGCGCTCGCGATCAGCAGCAGGCACGTCAAGGCATGTTTATCGAGTATCCCCACGACGGTCTTTCCTTCTCATGTGGGCTGGCTCTGGTCGGCTTTTTGAAGGAGAGAGCGAAAGCTGTGCCGGTTTTTGAATATCTCGTTGATTCAATGGCTTATGGATATTGTCCGGATAGCCTTTGCCGAGAATGTTTCAAAGGTGAGACGAAACCCTGCGCAGGCAGCCCTTATTTGTGGATAAATCGCTCTGGAACAAGGGGTTCAGCAGTGCTGTATCAATGACTTAACAAATCCGATGATCCAGCGGTGAAGAGCGCTTAAACAGGCGGTTTGAGGCGGGAAGGGTGTTTCAGGACCGGACACTTTTCCCCCGGGACAGGGGGGGATAGTGGGGAAATTGCCCCAAAAGGCCGGTCAGGCGCCGAGCAATCGGGTCACGGCGTTCAGTGCCTGGAATCGGCGTTCTGTCCAATCTCCGCGCAGTACTTGAACCGGTTGGGCGTGGCGCTCAAGCCAGGCCAAGGTCTGCTCGAAAAATGCCTGGCGCTCACACAATCGGGGTTGGCAACGCTGGCCATCATCCGTCCATTCGACGTGTTCCGGCGACAGCAGCAAGTGCAAGTCGTAATGCCGGGCCAGTAGCGCTTGTTCGAGCCAGGCGGGGCAGTCGCCAAACAGGGTTTGGCTCCAGAGGATATTGCTCAGCAGGTGCGTGTCGAGGATGAGCAAAGACGGTTGTTGCGCACGGGCTTCGTCTTCCCATGCCAATTGACCGCGGGCGATGTCCGGAATGTCGGCCAAGGTAGTGTCCCGGGGATTGTGCTCGATGAACCAGCGCACATACTCGTCCACCAGGATCCCGCCGAAACGCTGTTGCAACTCGGCCGCCAGCCAGCTTTTACCGCTGGATTCAGGGCCTGTGAGTACCAGGACTTTCATGCGCGCAACGCCGGATCGGCGCGCCATTGGCGCCAGCCCTGCACGGCGATAACGGCGAACAGCCCGTACAGGGTGGCGGTCAGGTACAGGTCCTTATAGATGAACAGTCCGACGAAAATCACATCCAGGGCGATCCATAGCGGCCAGCACTGGACACGTTTTTGCGCCATCCAGACCTGCGCCACCAGGCTGAATCCGGTCAGCGCCGCATCGAGCCAGGGTTGCGCGGCGTCGGTCCAGTGGGCCATGGCCGCCCCCAGCAACAGGCTGCCGAGTGCGCCGATGGCCAGGCTCAACGCCACGGAACGGGAATCGAGCCAACTGACTTCGCGGCCATGGCTCGTTTCGCCAGCCCGTGTCCACTGCCACCAGCCGTAAAGCTGCAAGGCGGCATAGACGACTTGCAGCAACATGTCCGAATACAGCTTCACCTCAAAAAAGATCCAGCTATAGAGCAGCACCATGACCAGACCGATGGGCCAGCACCAGGCGTTCTGTTTGACCGTCAGCCAGACGGCAATGACACCGAGGGTGGCGGCAAACAGTTCAAGCCCGGACATGGAGGTTCCTTGGTGAAATCGAAGAGGGGGCCGATTGTAACCGGATTGGCGTCGGGAATCCCGTGGAGCAGGGTGTGCTTCGTTGGTGCGCGATAACGCGGCAGCGCCAATCGGACTTGTCTGATAGGATTCCGGCCCCGCGCGGGTAAACCCGGATCAGGATTGTTTTTTCACAGGATTTTGACGGTTCCGTGGTGATCCTTGATGCGCGGGGCTTCAGCTAGGCTGATCGCAATTCAAGCTTTGGAAAAATATTAACGGGGCATGCCGGCGCGCATAGCCTTTTGGGGGATTGATGGATCTTTGGACCGCCTTTCAGGCATTGATACTTGGGGTTGTAGAAGGACTGACCGAGTTCCTGCCCATTTCCAGCACCGGCCACCAGATCATCGTGGCCGACATGCTCGGCTTCGGGGGCGAGCGGGCGATGGCGTTCAACATCATTATCCAGCTGGGTGCCATCCTGGCGGTGGTATGGGAGTTTCGACGCAAGATCTTCGATGTGGTCATCGGCCTGCCGACCCAGCCGAGCGCTCGGCGGTTTACCGCGAACCTGTTGATTGCGTTCTTCCCGGCCGTGGTGCTGGGCGTGATCTTCGCCGACATGATCCACGAGTACCTGTTCAATCCGATCACCGTGGCAGCGGCGCTGGTCGTGGGCGGGTTCGTCATGTTGTGGGCCGAGCGCCGGCAGCATGAAGTCCACGCCGAAACGGTGGATGACATGACCTGGAAAGATGCCCTGAAAGTCGGCTTCGCCCAATGCCTGGCGATGATTCCGGGCACTTCGCGTTCGGGCTCGACGATCATCGGCGGGTTACTGTTCGGCCTGTCGCGCAAGACCGCTACCGAGTTTTCGTTCTTCCTGGCGATGCCAACCATGGTCGGCGCAGCGGTGTACTCGGGCTATAAGTACCGTCACCTGTTTGTCCCGTCCGATTTCCCGGTGTTCGCGATCGGCTTCGTCACGGCGTTCGTCTTCGCGATGATCGCGGTCCGCGGGCTGCTCAAGTTCATCGCCAACCACAGCTATGCGGCGTTTGCCTGGTATCGCATTGTGTTCGGCCTGATCATCCTGGCGACCTGGCAGTTCGGCTGGGTCGACTGGAGCGCGGTCAAGCCGTGAGTGACTCAAGCTCGCGCAATAACCCCGGGCGCCAGCCCGGGGGACAGATCCGTCATCCACGGCTGAAGTGGCTGGTGTTTGCACTCCTGTGTGCGTTGCCGCTGTCGGGGTCGGTGTCTTCATGGCTGCACGGGGTGTCGCTGATTCCCCTGGCGGCCTACGGCATCGTCAGCGTCGTGACGTTTTTCCTGTACTGGAGCGACAAGCGCAAGGCCCGCGGCGAGCAATGGCGTACGCCGGAGAATGTCCTGCATGCGCTGGAGCTCGCCGGCGGCTGGCCCGGTGCCTTGCTGGCGCAGCAAGCGTTCCGGCACAAAACCCGCAAAATCTCCTACCAGTTGGTGTTCTGGATCATCGTGCTCATGCACCAGGTGTTCTGGATCGACCACCTGTTCCTCGGCGCACACCTGTTCGCCTTGTTCTGATCGACAAGGTCCTAAAGCAACAAGCCGACTTGAGTGCGCTTGGGCAGTTTGCTCACCACCAACTGGTGGGAACGCTGCAACAAGCCCTGCAGTTCTTCGTTGCCGAGCGGGTAGGGCGTTTCCATGATGATCCACTGGGCGCGCGCCAGATAAGGCGCCGGATGAATCCCCGGGCGGTCGCAATGACCGAGAAACAGATCCTTGTCGACCTTGAAGGCCAGGGAATCACCCCGCAGGCCCTGCAAGGCGAACATCTTGTTCCCGGCAATCGAAAACACCCGCACGCCTCCCCATTTATAGTCTTCCCGCGCTCCGGGCAGGGTAAGGCAGAATTTCGCGACATCCTCTTCGCTCATCCGTCCGGCTTTCATAACAATCGTTCCCCGCAGGCATTGAATGACTCGACCAGATGGTCAATCCAGGCGCGTACCGCCGGCATGACCCCGCGTCGATGAGGATAGACCGCTTGCAGCCAGCCACCGGGCAACGACCAGTCGGGCAACAGCTGCACCAGTGCGCCGTTTTCCAGTTCCTGCTCGCAATACATCATGGGCAGCATCGTAAAGCCCAGGCCGGAGAGGGTGCTGGCCTTGCGCACGATAAAGTCATCGATGCCCAGCCGGGCCTCGAGCGCCAGTTCACAACTTTTGCCTTTTTGATCCAGCATGCGGATGTGCACCATGCGGTCGGCCTCGAGGGCGCCGAGCACCGGCAGGTTTTTCAGATCGTCGGGATGGTTGATCTCTCGGCCAACGAGGAAGCCGGGACTGGCGACCATCAGCATCTGCGCTTGACGCAGGCGGCGGGTCACCAGCAGCGGGTCTTCGTCGCCCAGCTCCCGCACTCGCAGGGCCACGTCAATGCCTTCGTTCACCAGGTCGACCCGGCGGTTGAGCAGCATGACCTCCAGCTGGACTTGTGGAAACCTTTCCAGAAAGTCGCTGATCACCCCCGGCAATATTTCATGGGCCAGCCCAACCGGGCAGGACACCCGCAAACGCCCGCGGGGCTCGCTGGACATGCTGGCCACGGCCTCGTCGGCCATTTCCGCCTCCAACAGCATCGCCTGACAGTGCCTCAGGTAACGCTCACCGACGGCAGTCAGTTTCAGTTGTCGGGTGGTGCGTTGCAGCAATCTTGCGCCGAGGCGCTCTTCCAGTTCGGCGATGCGCCGTGACAATCGGGACTTGGGGATGCCCAGCAAACGTCCAGCCGCGGCGAACCCCCCGGCTTCCACGACTTTGGCGAAGTAATACAGGTCGTTGAGGTCTTGCATGATGTGAATCCAATTGTCCTATCTATGGGACGAACTATCGCATTGTTACCGTCTAATCAGCTATTGGTTTCGTGTGTAGGATTAGTCCCATCAGATCGCCCTTGTGGGCGATCCTCACTTGGAGATCCCACATGAAACTGCTGCATATCGATTCGAGCATCCTGGGCGACAACTCGGCTTCCCGTCAGTTGAGCGGTGAAGTCGTCAAAGCCTGGCAAGCCGCCGAGCCAACCGCCGTGGTGACTTACCGCGACCTGGCCGCCGACGCCATCAGCCATTTCTCCGCCACCACCCTGGTCGCCGCCGGCACCACCGCTGAACTGCGCAATGCCGCACAACAGCACGAAGCCGAACTGAGCGCCTCGACCCTGGCCGAATTCCTGGCTGCCGATGCCGTGGTGATTGCCGCACCGATGTACAACTTCACCATCCCGACTCAACTCAAAGCCTGGATCGACCGTATCGCGGTGGCCGGCCAGACCTTCCGCTACACCGAAGCCGGCCCTGAAGGCCTGTGCGGCGGCAAGAAAGTCGTGATCGTTTCGACCTCCGGCGGCATGCACGCCGGTCAGGCAACCGGTGTTGCCCACGAAGAGTATTTGAAGTTGCTGTTCGGTTTCATCGGTATCACCGACATCGAAATCGTCCGTGCCGAAGGCTTGGCTTACGGTGACGACGTGCGCAACAAGGCCATGAGTGCTGCCCACGCACAAATCAGCGAGCAGTTGTTCGCCGCTGCGTAAGGCTTGGGTAAAAGTAAGCAACCGTTCAGGTAAAGCCCAAAAAACTCTGTATTCTGGCTACGCAAGTACCAGTTACGGAGTTTTTTGTTTCTGGTCATTTCAGATTGTGGCCCGACTCATGCAGTCCAGGGCGTACGTCTCAAGTCCGGTAACAAGGCGGGGCATCCATGATGCGTCTTTGTGCAACTTTACTGATTTGCCTGCTCAGCAGCTTGAATACAGTGCACGCCGCGCCTGCACCGCATCCTCACTGGAGCGTCGGCTTCCACGAGATGACTTTTCTCGACCCGCTGGACTTGCAGCCGATGCGCGCCATTGCCTTCTATCCTTCCAGTGATCGGGAGCACACCAGCAAGCTCGAGGGTTACACCGTCGAAGCCGGGGAGGACACCAAGGTCGCCATCGGCCGGTTCCCGATGCTGATGCTGTCCCACGGAAATACCGGTACCCCGCTGGCCCTGCACGACCTTGCCACGTCGCTGGCGCGCAAAGGCTTTGTCGTGGTGGCGGTGATTCACCCCGGTGACAACTCCAGGGACCACAGCCGACTCGGTACTTTGAGTAACCTGTACGGCCGGCCGATCCAGATTTCCGAAGCCATTACCGCGACCTTGGGCGACCGTATGCTGTCGCCGTTCGTCAATGCCGATCAGGTGGGGGTCATTGGCTATTCGGCCGGTGGCGAGACCGCATTGATCCTGTCCGGCGCGACCCCGGACCTGGATCGCCTGCGCCGTTACTGCCAGGAGCGCCCGGATGACCGCGATGCCTGTAACACCCAGGGCGAATTGATTGTCGACCGCGATGACCTGCAACCGGTGGCCGATCCTCGCGTCCACGCCTTGATGCTGATGGCACCGTTGAGCCTGAAGTTCGGCCGCCACACCCTGGCCGATGTGCATGTGCCGGTGCTGCTTTACAGCGGCGATGGCGACAAGCTGGTGGCTGTCGACAAGAACGCCGCGGCGCTGGCGCGCAAACTGCCGACCGCGCCCGACTTCAAGTTACTGGCCGGGGCAGGGCACTTCGTCTTCATGGCGCCGTGCAATGACGAGCAGATCGTAATCATGCCTGCGCTGTGCACCGATGCCGATGGCGTCGACCGGCAGGACATTCATCGCAATCTGATCTCCGAAGCCGGACGCTTCTTCACGCGCACCCTGGGCAGGCCGACCCGGGCGGGGATGCAGACCGCCGATCAGTGAGGGAGATCGGCGGTTTTTATCGTTAGTTACTTATCAGCTAAAGCAGTTTCCAGTGTTACTACTCTGGCATTAAGTTCACGCACAGATTCGATAAGAGGCGCCACAAGTTTTTGGTAATCAACTTGCAAATGACCGCGATCGGTGCGCACTAACTGTGGATAAACTTTCTGCACATCCTGGGCAATCAGACCGACATCGGCTTGGTCGTTTTGCTTCCAGTTGAACGTTACACCATGGAGTTTCAGGAGGTTTTCCGTCGGGTTTTCCAGACGTTGAACGTTGCTTTTCAGTCGTTCATCACTGAAGAATGGGCAGCACTCATCTCCTATATCGCCGCCAATGTCCCAGCATTGGCCGTTATGGCAGATTTGCTGCGACGTCGAGCTTTGAGCATGGACAGTACCGTAGAGGGAAAACAGCAACGTCGTGGCGAGCAGGCTTAAAGGCAATATACGCATATTTATCAATTTCCATTTGTCGATTGTTATGTAAGAGCGACGTGAAGAATCTGTCAAAGTTGATGCTTCACACAATGCTGGCTCTTTGTATCAATCGGTGCGGAATGTTGCGTTTGAATTATGCGGTAAAGTTTTGATGTATTACCTTGTTAGTGCCAGCTTTCAATGGTTTTAGCGCGCACTTTGACGTGACAGGATCAACGTCAGGCAAAGGCCGGTGACCGACAACAACGCAGCACTGAAGAAAATCCACGCATATCCCAGGTTCAACGCCACTGCGCCCATCAACGGGCCGGCAATCGCCAGCGCCAGATCGAAAAACACCGCATAAGCACTCAAGCCCGCCCCCCGGCTGGAGTTGGGCACCTGTTTGATGGCCTCGACACCCAACGCCGGATACACCAGAGACAGGCCAAATCCAGTCAGGCCGGCGCCAATGAGCGCATACCCGGTCGAAGGGGCCAGCCACAACAGCATCAGGCCAACCGTCTCAATGCACATGCAGGCAATGGCCGACGTGAACCCGCCAAACCGACCGATGGCGGATATGAACAGCAGCCGCGACAGAATGAAACACACGCCGAACACGGTCAGGCAGTAGGCCGCGCCGGTCCAGCCACGATTGACGTAGTAAAGAGTGATAAAGGTCGTCAGGGTGCCGTAGCCAATGGACGCCAGGCTCAAGCTCGCGCCGAACGGCGCAATGCGCCCGAACACCGCCCAAAACGGCAGGCGCTCGCCGCGCACCACGGGCACCGAGGGCTTGTTGCGAATCAGCAGCAGTGCGGCCAGGGCCAGCAGCGACAGGGCGATACCCAGGCTGGCGAAACCCAGTTGTTGCACCATGACCACACCCAGCGGCGCACCAACGGCAATAGCCCCATAGGACGCGATGCCGTTCCAGGAAATCGACCGCGCGGTATGCTCGGCGCCCACCTGGCCCATGCACCAACTGATGGTGCCGACACCGATCAACCCTTGGGCGATCCCCAGTAGCAGGCGCCCGGCGATCAGGATCAGCAGGCTGAGCAAGGGAAAGCCTTGCAACAGAGTCGACAGCAAGGTCAGCACGCCGCTGAGCACAATCCCCGCCAAGCCATAGATGATTGCGCGCTTGGTACCAACGCTGTCCGACATCCGCCCGGCCATGGGCCGGCTGAGCAGGGTGGCGAGGTATTGCGAGCCGATGGTCAGCCCGGCCACGATGGCGCTGAACCCGAGTTGTTCGTGGACATAACCCGGCAATACCGCAATCGGCAAACCGATGCAGAGGAAGGCAATGAAGGTATAGAAAACGATGGAGACGATCTGCAGGGTGATCGCCAATGAGCTTTGCGGAGCAACTTGCTGCACAGACATGAGGGCTCGTTCGCGGGCGGCGGTGGGAGACCTGCATCATGGCGCGGCGTTGGGATAAAAGAAAGCAGGCTAACTACTTTTGCCGTGACATTATCGTTGTTCCTCATGGCCTCATCGCGAGCAAGCTCGCTCCCACATTTTGAAATGCATCCCCCTGTGGGAGCGAGCTTGCTCGCGATGATTCATGTACCAACAAGAAACCTTGGCCCGGAATGCAAAAAGCCCCGTCACCAGGACAGGGCTTTTCACTTGAAGCTTGCAGCCAAAGGCTTGTAGCTACTTTAGAACACCACACCCTGGCTACGCAGGTAGTCGTCGTAGGTGCCGCTGAAGTCGGTCACGCCGTTAGGGCTCAGCTCGATGATGCGGGTGGCCAGGGACGATACGAACTCACGGTCGTGGCTGACGAAGATCAGCGTGCCCGGGTAGTTCTCCAGCGCCAGGTTCAGCGCTTCGATCGATTCCATGTCCAGGTGGTTGGTCGGTTCGTCCATCACCAGTACGTTCGGCTTTTGCAGGATCAGCTTGCCGAACAGCATGCGGCCTTGCTCACCACCGGAGATGACCTTGACCGACTTGAGGATCTCGTCGTTGGAGAACAGCATGCGGCCCAAAGTGCCGCGAATGATCTGCTCGCCCTGAGTCCACTGGCCCATCCAGTCGAACAGGCTGACGTCGTCTTCGAAGTCGTGGGCGTGGTCCTGGGCGTAGTAGCCCAGCTCCGCGCTTTCGGTCCACTTCACGGAGCCGGCGTCCGGGGTCAGTTCGCCCATCAGGGTGCGCAGCAGGGTGGTTTTGCCGATACCGTTCGGGCCGATGATCGCCACGCGCTCGCCGGCTTCTACGGTGAAGCTGAAGTTCTTGAACAGGGTCTTGCCGTCGAAGCCCTTGGACATCTGCTCGATGGTCACGGCCTGGCGGTGCAGCTTCTTGGTCTGTTCGAAGCGGATGAACGGGCTCACGCGGCTCGATGGCTTGACTTCGGCCAGCTGGATCTTGTCGATCTGCTTGGCGCGGGAAGTGGCCTGCTTGGCTTTCGAGGCGTTGGCCGAGAAGCGGCTGACGAACGTTTGCAGTTCGGCGATCTGGGCTTTCTTCTTGGCGTTGTCCGACAGCAGTTGCTCGCGGGACTGGGTCGCCGCAGTCATGTACTCGTCGTAGTTGCCCGGGAACAGGCGCAGCTCACCGTAGTCCAGGTCGGCCATGTGGGTGCAGACGCTGTTGAGGAAGTGACGGTCGTGGGAAATGATGATCATGGTGCTGTTACGCACGGTGAGAATCGATTCCAGCCAGCGAATGGTGTTGATGTCCAGGTGGTTGGTCGGTTCGTCGAGCAACAGCACTTCCGGATCGGAGAACAGCGCCTGGGCCAGCAATACCCGCAGTTTCCAGCCTGGAGCCACTTCGGACATCGGGCCGAAATGCTGTTCCAGGGGAATACCCAGGCCCAGCAGCAGTTCGCCGGCACGGGATTCGGCGGTGTAGCCGTCCATTTCGGCGAATTCGGTTTCCAGCTCGGCCACGGCCATGCCGTCTGCTTCGCTCATTTCCGGCAGCGAATAGATGCGATCGCGCTCGGCCTTGACCTTCCACAGCTCTTCGTGACCCATGATCACGGTGTCGATCACGGTGAATTCTTCGTAGGCGAACTGGTCCTGGCGCAATTTACCCAGGCGCACGTTCGGCTCCAGCATGACCTGGCCGCCGGACGGCTCGAGGTCACCGCCGAGAATCTTCATGAAGGTCGACTTGCCGCAACCGTTGGCGCCGATCAGGCCGTAACGGTTGCCACCGTTGAACTTGACCGAAACGTTTTCGAAGAGCGGCTTGGCGCCGAACTGCATCGTGATGTTAGCTGTAGAAATCAAAGGTTTTTCCTGCGAAGCATTCAGAGTAGCTAGGGTTGCGGCAGTACCGGTTCAGTACCTGTTTCCACTGTTGGGCCCCGGGACATTCATCCCGATCGGCAGTGGAAGATCTATCTGGCATCAAGTGGACAGCAGCATGTGGTGCGCCTGGCCCGAGACAACGTGCGCTGAAAGGGGATTTTCCCGCTCTCAACCTGGGGGCGCGTAAAGTTTGGCGGCGATTGTACTGGTCTGGCTCTTTAAACGATAGGGCGATGGAGGCCTCTGCAACGCTTTGGCGGTTTTTGCGGACACATTTTCACAGTTGCGGGTTAACTATTGGTTACAAACTGTGGCTAAAATGCCATCCATCAGCTGAAGGCCGACCATCGGCGTGGTTCGATGGCATTACGGGGCCGCTGTTTCGCATTCAGTCGCTGCACAAGACCCGGGGACCGGCATGCCGGTAAAGGGCGCAGTTTGTTTATTTCCAACCTGTGACGATTTCCGTGAAACTGATCATTGCCGTTATCTACGTTGCCTCTATTGCGTACGTTCACCTGCGTGGTCGAGTGCGCCACAAGCTGGGGCGCCAGTTGAGTGATCACTCGACATTCCTGGCGCCGATCAATTGCTTTCTTTATCTGTTTTCGAAAATCCCCAACAAACCGTATCTCGATCCGGCTGATTTTCCCGACCTGAGCCCGCTGCAGGCGCATTGGGAAGAAATTCGTGCCGAAGGCCAGAATTTGCTTCACGCCGGCGAGATCAAACGTTCGAACCAATACGATGACGTCGGTTTCAACTCGTTTTTCAAGACCGGCTGGAAGCGCTTCTATCTCAAGTGGTATGGCGATAGCCACCCGTCGGCCATGAAGCTCTGCCCGCGTACCACCGAACTGGTACAGGGCATTGGCTCGATCAAGGCGGCGATGTTCGCCGAGTTGCCACCGGGCTCTAGACTGGTGCGCCACCGCGACCCGTATGCCGGTTCGTACCGTTATCACCTCGGACTGGACACACCCAACGCTGAAGGTTGCTACATCAATGTCGATGGCCAGAACTACCATTGGCGCGATGGCGAAGCGGTGATGTTCGATGAGACCTTCATTCATTACGCAGAGAACACCACGCCACGCAACCGCATCATCCTGTTCTGCGACGTCGAGCGGCCGATGAAGTATCGGTGGGCAGCGGCATTCAATCGCTGGTTCAGCCGCACTGTCATGTCGGCGGCAGGTGCACCGAACGAGGACGGAGACCGCACCGGTGGGATCAACCGGCTGTTCAGCAAGGTCTACAAGGTTCGCCTGCGCGCCAAGGAACTGAAAAAGCGCAACCGCAAGCTTTACTACCTCCAAAAATGGTCGATCTTTGCCGGGTTGCTGGCGGTCTTCATTCTGATCTGATTTTTTCGGTGTAGCGTACCAAGGCTTCGCGAGCAGTCCGGGACATCCAACGGATCACTTACTGACTTTCTTCCTGGCAACCGGTTTGCTTCCCGCCTTCGGCCTGGACGCTGCTTTACCGCTGCCGAGGCTGCGCTTGAGCAGTTCGGTCAGGTCAATGACATCCGCCGTTTTGCGCTCCTCTTCACCAGAAGCGGTTTCGACGTCTTCGATCTTGCCTTCACGGGCCTTCTTGTCCACCAGGGCCATGATCTTGTCTTCGAAGCCGTCCCGATAGTCGTCCGGCGTCCACTCGGCACTCATGTCCTCCACCAGGCGTTTGGCCATGTCCCGTTCGCCCTTGGCCAGTTCGGGGTTGGTCACTTCGCTGCCCAGCGCCAGTTCATTGAGACTTCGCACCTCGGCCGGCCAGCGCAGCATCACCAGGACCAGTGCCGATTCCAGCGGCATCAATGCGGCCAGGTGCTGGCGGGTATGCAAGACCACGCGGGCGAGGGCGACCTTGCCGGTTTTGCTCAGGGTTTCGCGCAGCAGCGCATAGACCTTTCCGCCACGTTTGTCGGGAGCCAGGTAGTAAGGCGTGTCGATGTTCTGCAAGGGAATCTGCTTGCCGTCGACAAAGGAGAAAATGTCGATGGTCTGGGTCGAGAGCGGATGAGCGGAACGGATCTCCTCTTCACTGAGCACCACGTACCGGCCCTTTTCGTATTGCACGCCCTTGACGATGTGCTCCTTGGTGACTTCCTTGCCCGTCACCTTGTTGACACGCTTGTAGCCCACCGGGTCCATGCTGCGGCTGTCGAGCCAGTCGAAATCGACGCCTCGGGAGGACGTTGCCGAGACCAGCGCCACAGGGATGTGCACCAGTCCGAAGCTGATTGCGCCTTTCCAGATTGCCCGTGCCATGGTCGTCTACTCGCGAGTGATGTTCAGGTGACCTGCGGTCCTTTGCAAAAGTTTCTGTGGTCTGCGCGCCGGTTCCCCCGCCGGATCAACAGGGTGCCAGATCGTGCCGGGGAGTTTTTGGTTAACAAATCCGAACCTCGGGCGTAGCGTGGTATCGAAGTCCTTACCCACGCGGACGCAGAGAGGCACCCCCATGAACCGATACGTGTTTGGCGCCATTGCACTGGCCTTGAGTGGCGTACTTGGCTCCTTGGTCCAGGCCGACGTCTCTGCTTCGTTGCAGTTGGCCCAGAACCTGCCGGGCAGCCCCAACAACAACCCTTACAACAGTCCGATTCGCCGGGCCAATCCCAACAGCATGCAAGGCACCCAACCCGGCACCCCGGCCATACGAGGACCCAATACCGTGCCGGCCCCGCGCCCGCCGACACTGGACAATGGTGGCATTGGTAATCGCTACCCCGACCGGACAGCGCCCGCCAGCCCACCGAAATTCATTCCCAATCCACCGCCTCGAGACACCGGTAGCAGCAACCGTTGAGTGGCAGGCATGACGTCTGCCCGCTACTTTTCACCAAGTCCCATTTCCATCAGAAAAGGAATCCTGCATGTTGCGTAAAAGCCTGTTGGCAACCCTCTGTGCCGGCGTATTGATCAGCGCCGCTGTCCCTGTGCTTGCCGCACCGGCCCAGACGATGAAAAGCGAAGATGGCACCCTTGAGGTCACCCCCATCGTGACGGGGCTGGAGCACCCCTGGGCCCTGGCATTCCTGCCGGATAGCAAAGGCATGCTGGTGACCGAACGGCCCGGCAACCTGCGACTGGTGACCGCCGAAGGCAAGTTGTCCGCACCGCTCAATGGCGTACCCACGGTCTGGGCCAAGGGGCAGGGTGGATTGCTCGACGTGGCGCTGTCGCCCGACTTCAAGCAGGACCGGATGGTCTATCTGTCCTATGCCGAAGGTGGCGGTCAGGGCGGCAAGGCCGGCACGGCGGTGGGCCGCGGCCGGCTCTCCGACGATATGACAGCGCTCAAGGATTTCCAGGTGATCCTGCGTCAGGAACCCAAGCTCTCGGTGGGCAACCATTTTGGCTCGCGGCTGGTGTTTGATCGCGACGGCTATCTGTTCGTGACCCTGGGGGAAAACAACGACCGCCCGACCGCCCAGGACCTCGACAAGCTGCAAGGCAAAGTGGTGCGAATCTACCCGGATGGCACTGTGCCCAAGGACAACCCCTTTGTCGGCCAGGCCAACGTGCGCCCGGAGATCTGGTCCTACGGGCAGCGTAACCCGCAAGGCGCCGCGCTCAACCCGTGGAACGGCACGCTGTGGGAAAACGAACACGGCCCTCAGGGCGGCGATGAAATCAACATCATCGAGCGCGGCAAGAATTACGGCTGGCCGCTGGCGACCCATGGCATCAACTACTCCGGTCAACCGATTCCCGAAGCCAAGGGTGAAATCGCCGAAGGCACCCTTGTCCCGAATCATGTCTGGGAAAAGTCCCCGGGCCTGAGTGGCATGGCGTTCTACGATGCCGATCGTTTCAAGGTCTGGCAGCGCAACGTGTTTGTCGGCGCGCTGATCAGCCAGGAACTGATCCGCCTGGAGTTCGATGGCGACAAGGTGATCCACGAGGAGCGCTTGCTCGGGGAGCTGAAAAAACGCATTCGCGACGTACGGCAGGGGCCGGACGGATACTTGTATGTTTTGACCGATGAGGAGAACGGCGGGTTGTACAAGGTGGGTTTGAAGTAACCAGCCGTGGGCTTGTCCTGCAGCCGCCATAGTGAGCGGCTGCAGAACGGGTATTGAGTTTCAGGGCATCGGTTTTTCAAATCTTGTGTAGGAGCGAGCCTGCTCGCGATTGCAATTTAAACCTCATTACGGGAGGTCGGTCAGATCTGTCGAGTCGCGGCAACTGAACTCTTTCGATTCTGAAACCCACGTACCACCAGATACAACAATGGCCCAATCGACACGAACACAGCGGTAATCAGTAGATATGGCACCACCGAAACCGCCGACTGCCCGCGCTTTCGCGCATCCTGGTACATCCAGATCGCTGCCAGCGTCGCCAGCAGGTAAAGATCGATCACCACTTGCGCAGTATCCGGGCGTGACATCAGGCTGATGCCGAAATCGATCAGCGATTGTTCGGCCTGGAGCATCACTGAAACCGTATAGCCGGCAAAAGCGATCAAGGCGATAAGGGGCAGGGCAATGGCCTTCATGTTTTCCTTCCTTGGGCAATGAATAGAACCGGTAGCCTATAGCGACCACCGCAAACTTGCCATTGACTTGCCATCAACGTCCGGCTAATTTCGAGCCATGACTTCCACCGTATTGCGCTGCCAGCCAAGCATTATTACCGCCATTCCTCATTTGGCGGGCTAGCTCACGACTGCAGCACCCAACCCGCCCTCGAGGCGGGTTTTTACTTTCTGTCTCCCGGGCCCCGATCAATGTCAGGAGACGACGATGAGTTTCACAACCGATCAACAGGCCTTGCTTGAAGGCTACGTGAAAAAAATCCTTGCCGCGCCGGTCTATGAGTTGGCCGTGCGCACGCCTTTGCAACCGGCACCGGCCTTGTCCGAAGCCTTGGGCAACCAGATCCTGCTCAAGCGCGAAGACTTGCAGCCGACCTTTTCCTTCAAGATCCGCGGTGCCTACAACAAGCTGGTGCAACTGAGCGAGGTGCAAAAGGCCCGCGGCGTGGTTACGGCTTCTGCGGGCAATCATGCGCAGGGCGTGGCACTGGCGGCGCGGGAGTTGGGGATCAACGCCACCATCGTCATGCCCTGCACGACGCCGCAGTTGAAGGTCATCGGCGTGCGCAGTCGCGGCGCCGATGCGGTGTTGCACGGCGAAAGCTTTCCGTTCGCACTGGCCTTTGCGCTGGATTTGGCCCGGGAAACCGGTCGCACCTTTGTTTCACCCTTCGACGACCCGGAGGTGATCGCTGGGCAAGGCACGGTGGCAATGGAAATCCTGCGCCAGCATCAGGGGCCTCTGGACGCGATCTTCGTGCCGGTGGGTGGCGGGGGGCTGATCGCGGGTATCGCCGCCTACGTCAAATACTTGCGGCCGGAAGTTCGCGTCATTGGCGTCGAGTCGGAACATTCCGCGTGTCTGCAAGCGGCGATGCATGCCGGCGAACGGGTCGTGTTGCCGAGCGTCGGCACCTTCGCCGATGGGGTGGCGGTGGCGCAGATCGGCGCTTACGGTTTTGAGGTCTGCCGGTTTTGCGTCGATGACGTGGTGACGGTCAGTAACGATGAACTTTGCGCCGCAATCAAGAATATCTACGATGATACCCGCTCGATCACCGAACCTTCCGGTGCGCTGGCCGTGGCCGGGATCAAGAGGTACGTCGCGCAGACCGGTGCATTGGGGCAGACCCTGGTGGCGATCGACTCGGGTGCCAACATCAATTTCGATAGTCTGGGGCACGTGGCCGAGCGCGCCGCGTTGAGTGGCGCCCCGGCATGATGCCTGGGCAGGTCGACAGCGGACGCCGCAAGCGGGCGCCGCGAAGCCCCGCCGGATGGCCGGGTTATTCCTGAATGGCTTTCTCGACCTTGGTCGACGCCGACCAGATCCGATAGCGCACTTCGATGTCCTTGGGCACGTACAGCACGAGCGGCAGCTTGCTGTTGTAACGCAGCAGGAAGCCGTCACCGACCACCGGTACAAAACCCTGTTTGCTCGTGCCGCCCGGGCAGGCCATTAGCGTGCTCATCGGACCAATGACTTTTTCCAGGCGATAGAACGGATAGCCCCAACCCTCGAGGTTCTTCTCCTCGAGAATACCGCCCAGGCGCGGGTTGTTGCAGTCAACGGTCATCGTCTTGCCGGCCAGGATCTCGACCTGGAAGTCGCTTTCCCGGGTCTGAGGCGCTAGGTGGATCACCTGACGGGTGAACCCGCTTTCGGCCTTCGGATAGGGTGCGGTGTCTTCGAGTTTGGCGGCGTGAGCAACGCCGGCAAGCCCCAGTGCGAACAGCGCTGTGCAAGCGTTAACGGTCAAAGAATTCATGATGCCTCCTTGCTTGAAGTGAAGGGCGGCATTTTCACTGTCGTGTGCAGTGAATGCAAACTCGCGATCCCCCGCGTGCAAATTGCAGGGTCGCCAGGGGCGCTTATTGCAAACCGCATGGCAGGTTTACAGGTGATTCGTCTAAATCCTTGAAGTGCCGATGAACTGCACTACGAAATTCAGGGTATGTTTTATGCTGTAGGTGCCCTTGAAGCTTGCCGGGATTTCAAATGAGCAAGCATTGATCGTCGGGCCGTTTCACAAAGGAGGGAGTTGCCATGTTTCTTTCTGCCTTGGAAATTCGCAATATCATCGAAAGCAGTTTTCTGCCCAAGCGCTGCCAGTGCACGCTGTCACCGGACCTGTCGATGACCGTCAAGGTCTATGCAGACGGGCAAACCGATCAGCTCGATCTATTGGTCACCGGCATCGATGCTTCCGGGCTCAATGGTTGTCGGGAAATCAACGAGCTGATTGCCCAACTGCGTTCCAGGCAGCATCACGTAGAGGTCGAACCGCACTCTATGCTGGGCAAAGCACTCTAGTCTGCTGTTTCGGGTTCCAGGGGCACGCGCCGGGTCTGGAAGAACGCCAGGCCCAGCGCCAGTTCAAACCCGACCGCCAGTAAAATGCCCGGCCCGACATGGCCGTTGAGCCATTCGGCAAAACCCAGCACGGCCAATCCCCAGCAGCCGACGACGAAGCCGAGGCTCAGCGCATTGCGGGTTGCGCAAGGAGGGGCATTGCGAACCAGAAAAGAGAACACGCTTAACGCCCCAAACAGCACGGCGGTGCGTCGCGCGACCAACCCCACCGCGAATGAAAACTCGATATCCCAGAACGACAATAACCATTGCGGTGTCAGACCCCAGACCAGACTGAGCAAAAGACATAGGGCGGCGCAAAACAACGACAGCGTGCGAAACGACAACTGCATGGCGAATCCTTGCGGGCAGAGAGGGAGGCGCTAGAGCATAGCGCCGCAACCCTCAAAGGAATACTGCCAAGTACCAAATCAGATTTTTCGGTCAGCCCTGGTTCTCGCAAGCGTCGGAAAGTTTACGGTAGGAAATTTCTGCGGTTTTTCCCGTGTCATCGATGTACTTCATCTCGGCCTTCACCACCTTGCACTCCAGGGTGTCCGGCTCGGTCAGTGAAATCACTTTGCTGACATGCAATGGCATGCCGTAGTGATAGGGCACGGCTTGAGAGGTCGTGGTTTCATTGGCCTGAGCCAGGCCGGCAAACGCGGTGCAGGTGAGAGCGGCGGTAACCAGCAGGGTGCGAGTGTTCATCAGCGATCTCCGGTGCGGACGGAATGTCAGTTCGATGTGTCGCTTGTCGAACTTGCCGCACTGGGCGTCAGAACAGTCTGAGGGCGTGCGGTCCAGTGAAGTGTTGGATCGCACGGTTAAGCGAGGGTTAACCCGGCTGAACACCGCCTGTCGCGGATGCGCGATCCTGTATATCAGTTAAGACCATCGGGCGCCTGATAGAAAGTCATCGCGAGCAAGCTCCCACAATGCCCGAGCGTCGACACAAATGTTGTGAACGACCCGCAACCCTGTAGGAGCGAGCCTGCTCGCGAAGAGGCCCTCGAATTCAGCGCAAATCCAGTTGCTTGCGATAAGGCAAATCCGGCCCGGTCTTGCCGCACGTCAGCGCCGCCGCCCGCACCGCGAACTTCAGCATGCGGTCGATCTGCTCGCGGCCCAGTTGCTTCAAGCCCTCCACTGAATCCAGTTGCTGTTCGGTCAGCCAGGTAATCAGCGCCGCCTGAAAGGTATCGCCGGCGCCCACGGTGTCGGCGATTTTTACCGAACAGGCGGGGGCCGACCACGAACCATGTGCCCGACTGAACACGGTCGCGCCTTCGCCACCCCGGGTCAGGAATACCAGCTGACAGCGGTGCTGCAACCAGCCCTCGATCACCTGCGCCGGGTCCTGGTCGGGGTATAGCAGATGCAGGTCCTCGTCGCTGACCTTGATCAGGTCGGCCAGTTCCACCAGTGTCGCGACTCGTTTACGCCACAGGTCGATGTCCGGCTCCGGGTTCAGGCGCACGTTCGGATCGAGGCTGATCAGGCGCTTGCCGCTTTCCCGGCGCACCAATGCCAATAGCGTGTCGGCAATCGGCTGCACCACCAGGGAAAACGAGCCGATATGCAGGCCGCGTACCTCAGACCCGAGTGTCGGCAGGTGCTCCGGTTGCAATTGTCGATCCGCGCAACCTTCGCCACGGAAGCTGTACTGCGGCGAGCCATTGGCGCCCACGGCGACCATTGCCAGGGTGGTCGGCGCGGCAAACTCCAGCAGGTAGTCCAGGCACACGCCCTCATCTTGCAGCACTTGCAGCAGGCGCCGGCCCAAATAGTCGGTGGACAACCCGGCCAACAGCGCCGCGTCCACGCCCAAGCGGCGCAAGCCCACCGCCACGTTGAACGGCGAGCCACCGGCAATGGCCTTGAAATTCACTTTGGACGCCAGCCCACTGGCGTCGTTTTCACTGAAAAAATCGAACAGCGCTTCGCCACACACCAGGTACATAGTTGTTCACTCTTCAAAGGGTTGCGACATGCTGTTGATAGCGTTCATACGCCTGCTGACAGGCTTGCACATTGTCGGCGACCGGCAGGGTTTCACTGGCCGGGTCGAGTTTTACGCAGCGCTCGCACAATTGCGCCAGGCTGTCTTCGTGCCCGTTCGCCCGGGATACGCACCAGGCCGCCTGAATCGCCGCACCCAAGGCTGCGGCCTCGCTTTGTTCGGTGCAGATCACCGGTGTATTCATGGTGTCGGCGACGATTTGCCGCCAGACCGCACTTTTTGACCCACCCCCAATCAGCCGAATGCTGCGGCTTTGTAAGCTATTGCGGCGTAGCAGGTCCAGTCCGTAACGCAAACCGAACGTCGTGCCTTCGACCACCGCGCGGCACAGGTTGGCCCGGGTCAGGTTGGTCATGGTCAGGCCCGACAGGCTGGCGCTGGCGTGGGGCAGGGCGGGCACACGTTCGCCATTGAAGAACGGCAGCATGCACACACCGTCGGCACCGATTGGCGCCTGGGCAACGAGGTCGTTGAATTGATCGATGTCGAGGTCCAGCAGCTCGCGAATCAGGCTGGTGGCATTGGTCAGGTTCATGGTGCAGATCAAAGGCAGCCAGCCGCCACTGGAAGAACAGAACGTGGCAACCGCGGCATCCGTGGCGACGTTCGGCTGATCGGCGTAGGCGTACACCGTGCCTGACGAGCCGAGGCTCATGGTGATTGCGCCAGGCTGGATGTTGCCGGTGCCGATGGCGCCCATCATGTTGTCGCCACCGCCACTGGACACCAGTGCCCGAGGGTTGATGCCCAGGTGTTCGGCGATGCCTGGCAGAATCGTGCCGACCGCCTGATGGGGGGCGATCAGTTCCGGCAGCGCCGCTTGCAGGCGTCCGCTGGGGTCGATGTCACGCAACAATTGCGAATCCCACTGACGCGTACGCACATTGAAATACCCGGTGCCCGAGGCATCGCCGTATTCGCTGCAACTGCGGCCAGTGAGCCAATGGTTGAGGTAGTCGTGGGGCAGCAAGATGCGGGCGATCCGGGAGAACACGTCGGGATGCTGCTCTTTGGTCCATAACAGCTTGGACAGGGTGTAGCCCGGCGCGATGACGACGCCAAGGCGTTTCAGCGAACCCTTTTCGCCACCCAGGTGGGCCAGCAGTCGGTCATTCTCCGGGGTGGTTTCGGTGTCGCACCAGAGTTTAGCCGCACGCAACACCTTGCCCTGATCGTCGAGCAGCACCAGGCCGTGTTGCTGGCCGGACACGCCAATGCCGAGGATCGACTGGCCATCGGCTTTGGCCGCGAGCAATGCGCGGCGAGTGGCGGTGGCGAAGGCTTCCAGCCACTGCTGGGTGTCCTGTTCGCGGCGGCCATCGGGGCCGCTGATCAGGCTGTGGCTGGCGGTTCCCTGGCCGAGCACTTCACCATTGGCCGTGTCGAGGATGATGGCTTTGGTGCCTTGGGTTCCGCAGTCGATGCCGAGGAAGAGTTGTCGGGTTGTCATGCAGTATTCCTGGTCGTCAGCTAGATACAAGTCTGGATTCACCATTCCCGGTGCCTGTCAGGCCGCCTTCGCGAGCAAGCTCGCTCCCACAGGGTTTGGTGTTGCTCACAAAACTCCTTGTGGGAGCGGGTTTGCTCGCGAAGGCGGCAGCAGGGCCACCGCAGGACTTACGCCAGCACCCGTTCCAACGTCCGCGACACCCCAACCTCGCGCAAACTGTTGCAGCACCACTCAAACGCCGCGACAAACTCCGGCGAGCGCGCAATGGCCGTACCAAAAATCTCCTCGACCGCCAGCAAGCGCTGGGTAATCAGCACATCATCGGCCACCAGCGCCTGGCAGAACGCCGCCCGTGGATCCGCAATCGTGTAGGTCTCGCCCTGTTCATCCACGCCTTTGAGATACAGCGCCCACGCCGCCACCACCAACGCAGCGCGCCGGGTCTCGCGGCCATCGGCGATCAGGCGGTTGATGGTCGGTACGGTGAATTTCGGAAACTTCGACGAACCGTCCGAACACACCCGTTCAAGCTGATCGGCAATCGCCTGATTGGAGAACCGCGCCACCAGGGTGTTCTTGTACTCGGTCAGGTCGATTCCCGGCACCGCCGGCAGCTGTGGCGTCACGTCCAGGTCCATGTAGGCGCGCATGTAGCGCACGAACAGCGGGTCGTTCATGGTTTCGTGGACGAAGCGGTAACCCTTCAGGAATCCCAGGTACGTCAGCGCCAGATGACTGCCGTTGAGCAGCTTGATCTTCATTTCTTCGTAGGGCGTAACGTCGTCGGTGAATTGCACGCCGACTTTTTCCCAGGCCGGGCGACCGTTGACGAACCTGTCTTCCAGCACCCATTGCGCGAAGGGTTCGCAGACCACCGGCCAGGCATCGTCCACGCCATGCCGGTCCGCCAGTTGCAGGCGATGGAGGGTGCTGGTCATCGGTGTAATGCGGTCGACCATGGCGTTGGGGAAACTGACGTTGGCGTCGATCCAGTCGCGCAACTGGCTGTCGTGCAAGGCGGCAAAGGCCAGCAGGGCCTTGCGGGTGACGGCGCCGTTGTGCGGCAGGTTATCGCAGGACATCAGGGTGAAGGCCGCTGTGCCAGCGGCGCGGCGCTTGGCCAGTGCGGCACACAGGAAGCCGAACACGGTTTTCGGTGCGCCAGGGTGCGCCAGGTCATGCTGGATCTGCGGTAAGTGCGCCATGAACTCGCCGGTGCTGTCGTCGATGCAGTACCCGCCTTCGGTGATGGTCAGCGAGACGATGCGGATCTCGGGGCTGGCCAGTTTGTCGATCAATGCCTGGGCACTGTCCTCGGCCAGCAGCATGTCACGAAGGGCGCCGATCACCCGCACTTCGGTGTCGTCGCTATCGCCGAGTTCGAACAGGGTGAACAGATAATCCTGATCCTTGAGATCGTCACGGGCGCGACGGTCCTCAGCGCGCAGGCCGACACCGCAGATAGCCCAGTCCAGGCCTTCGCCGGCATTCATCAAGGCGTCGGTGTAGTACGCCTGATGGGCACGGTGGAAACCGCCGACCCCGATGTGCGCGATACCTTGGCGGGTCTCGCCCAGGGCGTAGGCGGGCAGGACCACTTCAGGGGCGAGGCGGTTGAGGTTGAGTTGGTTCAATTTCATCGCAGGCTCTCTGAAATCAGGCAGCAACGCGCAACGGGCGGGTTAACGCCACGCCGTCGGCATCGAATAAATGGCAGTGTTGCGCATCCAGATGCAGGCTCAGGGTTTCACCGTAGCGGCTGGCCAGATCGCCGCGAACGCGCATGGTCAGGGCTTCGCCGGATGCCGTCCGGACGTGGCAGAAGGTGTCGCTGCCCAGGCGCTCGCTGACATCGGCGGTGACCTGCAAGGCACAGTCGCCGGGTTTGGCCAGTTCCAGGTGCTCTGGGCGAATGCCCAGTGTCACCGCACTCCCGACGCTCAGATGCCTGCCGCCCAAGGGCAGGCTGACGCAGGTTCCGGCGTCGAGTTGCACTTCACAGCCCTGGCTGTCGACGCGGGTGACCTTACCCTTGAGGAACCCCATTTTCGGTGTGCCAAGGAAACCGGCGACGAACAGGTTGGCCGGCTGGTGATAGAGATCCAGCGGCGAGCCGACTTGCTCGATCTTGCCACCATTGAGTACGACCACTTTGTCGGCCATGGTCATCGCTTCGACCTGATCGTGAGTCACGTAGATCATCGTGGCTTGCAGTTCTTTGTGCAGGCGCAACAGTTCCAGGCGCATCTGCACCCGCAGGGCGGCATCGAGGTTGGACAACGGTTCGTCGAACAGGAAGATTTTCGGGTTACGCACGATGGCCCGGCCAATCGCCACGCGCTGGCGCTGGCCGCCGGACAGTTGCTTGGGTTTGCGCTCCAGCATCGGCCCCAGTTCGAGGATGCGCGCCGCTTCGCTGACCTTCTTCTCTACTTCGGCTTTCGCCACGCCGGCCAGGTCGAGGGCGAACGACATGTTCTTGCGCACGCTCATGTGCGGGTACAGGGCGTAGGTCTGGAACACCATCGCCAGATCGCGCTTGGCCGGGCTCACTTCGGTGATGTCGCGGCCGTCGAGTTCGATGGTGCCGCCGCTGACTTCCTCCAGCCCGGCGATCAGCCGCAGCAGCGTGGATTTACCGCAGCCCGACGGGCCGACGAATACCACGAACTCCTTGTCGTTCACTTCAAGGTCGATGCCCTTGATGATGGAAAAGCCTTCGAAGCCTTTTTGCAGATTCTTGATTTTCAGGTTGGCCATGGTGATGGGCCTCCGTTTGTTTTTATTCAGTTGAACCAGGTGGGCTTTTTTGTGGGAGCGAGCTTGCTCGCGATGAGGGTGTATCCGTCGGCATTGATGCTGACTGACCCAGCGCTATCGCGAGCAAGCTCGCTCCCACAGGAGTCGCATTCGGTTAGCGGTATTCATTTCACGGCGCCGAACGACAGGCCGCGCACCAGTTGTTTCTGGCTGACCCAGCCGAAGATCAGGATCGGCGCACAGGCCAGGGTCGAGACGGCCGACAATTTGGCCCAGAACAGCCCTTCGGGGCTTGAGTACGAGGCGATCAATGCGGTCAGTGGCGCGGCTTTCGACGAGGTCAGGTTCAGCGACCAGAACGCCTCGTTCCAACACAGGATCAACGACAGCAGCACCGTGGATGCCAGGCCGCCCTTGGCGATGGGCAGCAACACCCGGAGCATCTCCTGTGCCAGCGTTGCGCCGTCCAGCCGCGCGGCTTCGAGGATGTCCTTGGGGATGTCCTTGAAGTAGGTGTAAATCATCCAGACCACGATCGGCAGGTTGATCAGCGTGTAGATGACGATCAGCGCGATCCGTGTATCGAGCAGGCCGAAACTCTTGGCCAGCAGATAGATCGGCATCAGCACGCCCACCGGCGGCAGCATCTTGGTGGAGAGCATCCACAGCAGCGTGCCTCTGGTGCGCCGGGTTTCGTAGAACGCCATGGAGTAGGCCGCCGGCACCGCGATCAGCAGGCACAGCGCGGTGGCGCTGAAGGAGATCACCACCGAGTTCCAGGCAAAACTGAAATAGTCGCTGCGCTCGTTGATGTGCAGGTAGTTCTCCAGCGTCGGCATGAAGATGAACTGCGGCGGCGTGGCGAAGGCATCGATTTCGGTTTTGAAACTGGTCAGTACCATCCAGAAGATCGGAAAGAAGATCAGGATCGCGATGGCCCAGGCCAACGTACCGAGCAGCAGGCTTTGCAGGCGACGGGATTGTTGAAGAGTCATGGCAGGCCTCAGGCTTTGTCGGTCAGGTTTTTGCCGATCATCCGCACCAGGATGATCGCGGCGATGTTGGCGATGACCACGGCGATCAGGCCGCCCGCCGAGGCCATGCCGACATCGAACTGCACCAGCGCCTGGTTGTAGATCAGGTAGGCGAGGTTGGTCGAGGCGTAGCCGGGACCGCCGTTGGTGGTGGTGAAGATTTCGGCGAACACCGAGAGCAGGAAGATGGTTTCGATCATCACCACCACCGCAATCGGCCGCGCCAGGTGTGGCAAGGTCAGGTGCCAGAAAATCGCGATGGGCCCGGCACCGTCCAGGCGCGCGGCTTCTTTCTGTTCCTGGTCGAGGGACTGCATGGCGGTCATCAGGATCAGGATCGCGAAGGGCAGCCATTGCCACGAGACAATGATGATGATCGACAGCAGCGGGTAGTGCGCCAGCCAGTCCACTGGTTGCGCGCCGAACAGCTTCCAGACGTAGGCGAGAATCCCCGACACCGGATGGAAAATCAGGTTCTTCCATATCAGCGCGCCCACCGTGGGCATGATGAAAAACGGCGAGATCAGCATCACCCGTACGATGCCGCGACCGAAAAACTCACTGGCCTCCAGCAATGCACTGATCAGCACGCCGAATACCACACTGATCAGCAGCACGCTGCCCACCAGCAACAGCGTGTTGGTGGCGCCGGGCAGAAAGCCGGAGTCGGTGAGGAAGTAGGTGAAGTTTTCCAGGCCGACGAACTCGTTCTCGCCGGGGTTGAGCAAGTTGTAGCGAATCGTCGAGAAGTAGACGGTCATACCCAGCGGTACGATCATCCACAACAGCAGCAATGCCACCGAAGGGCTGACCAGAAACCAGCCGGGATTGGCCACGCGGCTTTTGCGCTGCGGCTGGGCAATGTCCATGTGAGCTTTTGCAGTTGATGTATTCATGGTGTTAAACCGAATGGGTACAGGCAATGAAGATCAACTGTGGGAGCGAGCTTGCTCGCGATAGCAATCTGTCAGCCGACATCACTGTTGAATGTCATGGACTCATCGCGAGCAAGCTCGCTCCCACAGGGAACAGGGGGCAGGCTACTGCCGGTTACTTGGGATAACCCGCGCGCTTCATCTCGCGCTCGGTGGTTTGCTGGGCCGCCGCCAACGCCTGGTCGACCGTGGTCTGGCCGATCAGCGCCGCCGAGAAGGATTTGCCGACCTGGGTGCCGATACCCTGGAACTCGGGAATGGTCACCAACTGGATGCCGATGTACGGCACAGGTCTGGTGCCCGGTTTGCTAGGGTCCGCAGCCTTGAGCGATTCCAGCGTGACCCTGGCGAACGGTGCGGCACTCATGTACGCCTCGCTGTAGGTCGAGGCTCGGGTGCCCGGCGGCACGTTGGCGATGCCGTCTTTTTCCGCAACCAGTGCGCCGTATTCTTTGGACGTGGCCCAGGCGCTGAAGGTTTTCGCTGCGTCCTTGGCCTTGGAACTGGTCGGAATGGCCAGTGCCCAGGAGTACAACCAGGCCGAGCCCTTGTCAGTGACCTGATGCGGCGCATAGGTGAAGCCGACGTGATCGGTGACCTTGCTCTGGGACTTGTCGGTGACGAACGAACCGGCGACGCTGGCATCGACCCAGATCGCGCATTTGCCACTATTGAACAGCGCCAGGTTTTCATTGAAACCGTTGCTCGACGCCCCTGGCGGGCCGGATTTCTTCATGGTGTCGACATAGAAGTTCAGCGCGTTTTTCCATTCGGGATCGTTGAATTCCGGCTGCCACTTTTCATCGAACCAGCGCGCGCCATAGGCGTTGGCCACGGTGCTGATCAGCGCGATGTTCTCGCCCCAGCCGGCCTTGCCCCGTAGGCAGATGCCGTACTGTTCCTGTTCGGGTTTGTTCAGTTTGGCGGCGAATTCACCGATCTGCTCCCAGGTCGGGCGCTCGGGCATGGTCAGGCCGGCGTCCTTGAACAGGTCGGTGCGGTAATAGGTGATCGAGCTTTCGGCGTAGAACGGCAGGGCGTACAGCTGGCCTTTGACAGACAGGCCTTCGCGCACCGACGCAAACACATCGTCGAGGGCGTAACCAGCCGGCAAATCCTTCATCGGCTCCAGCCAGCCCTTGGCGCCCCAGAGTGCCGCTTCGTACATGCCAATGGTCAGCACATCGAATTGCCCGCCCTGGGTGGCGATGTCGGTGGTCAGGCGCTGGCGCAGGACGTTTTCTTCGAGGACCACCCAATTGAGCTTGATGTCCGGATGCTCGGCCTCGAAGGTTTTCGAGAGCTTTTGCATGCGGATCATGTCGCTGTTGTTGACGGTGGCGATGGTCAGGGTCTGTGCGCCAAGGCTGACGCTGCTGAGGGTCATGCAGGTGAGGGCAAGCAGGGCTTTTACCGAAGGTTGCATCGTGCACTCCTTTTCTGCACCCGGCGGGCTACAGAAGGACAGTTATTGTTTTTGTGTCTTCCGAAGGCAGGAAGAATGTGCGCTGATTACATCCTTCAATCGAGGGCGAGACAAATCATCCATCGCACTTCAATCGATACTTTTTTGCACTGAAGTTTTGAGGGGTAGACGCAGGGAAGGGCTTTTCAGCGAAGGAGGGGTATTGAATCCGTACAGGTTTCAGGGGGTAACGCTGTACCTGTGGAAGCGAGCTTGGTCCGGGCGGCGATCCGACGATGGCGGTGTATCAGGTTAATAAATGTCGACTGACACGGCCTCATCGCGAGCAAGCTCGCTCCCACAGGAATTTGAGGCGTGTCTTCAACCCAGGTTTTGCTCGGTCAACCGCTGCACCACCAGCCGCCGGTAATGCGAAGGCGTCATGCCCTTGAGCTGCTGGAAGCGCCGGTTGAAGTTGGAAATATTGTTGAAGCCCGATTCGAAGCAGACATCGGTCACCGGCTTGTCGCCATCGGCCAGCAACTCGCAGGACTTGCTGATGCGCAGGCGATTGACGAATTCGATGAAATTGCGCCCGGTGGCCTGCTTGAATACCCGACTGAAATAAGTCGGCTTCATGCCCAGGTGCTCGGCGACCTCTTCCAGCGTCAAGTCCCGGGCGTAGTGGGCAAAAATGTAATCCACCGCGCGGTTGGTGCGATCGATATTGTGCTCGTCCGCCAGTTGCGGGGTTGTGGCACCAGAGAGCAATTGGTAGTCGTCGGTGGCCGCAAGCAACTCCAGCAGAATGAAAAAGTGCCCGAGCCGGGTCATACCGGTGGTATCGGCGATGCGCTGCATCAGGTCCATCGCCTTGTCGATGGTGTGCTTGCAGCGAAACTCGATGCCGTACTGCGCGCGCTCCAGCAGCGGTGCCAGGGCCTTGAGTTCGGCGAACACCTGATAGCCGCTGTCGAACAACTCGTCTGTGAAATTGACCAGCATGTCACGCTTGGGCACCACTTCGTCCTCGGCCACCTGGCTGATCCAGTTGTGGGGCAGGTTGGGGCCGGTGAGAAACAGTGTCCGGGGATAGAAGTTGCCGATGTAGTCGCCGATGAACACCTTGCCGGAACTGGCGACGATCAGGTGCAGTTCGTATTCCTTGTGGAAATGCCAGCGCACCAGAGGGCAGGGGAAACCGTGCTGGCGATAGATGATGGACAAGCCGTTGTGGTCGTCCATCAACTCATAGGAAGGATCGGTGACTCTGGCGGTACGGGTCATGTCAGGGCGCTTGTGTAGTTATCCCGCCCCGATCATGCCTCTTGCCGGATGGATAGCGCTACTACCGCCGGTGCGTCTGTTCGTGCAAGGCACGGCCGTAAACCGCTTTCATGCTGGTGGCGCTCCAGCAATAACGAACGATGTCGGACTCGTCGAAAAAATCGGTGCTGATGATGCTGCAACGCGTGACCCAGTTTCTCGTGGTGTCGAACCAGTCGTTGATCTGCCGCTTGATATTTCCGGGCCCGCCGAGCAGCGAGTAGGTGGTCGCGGACAGTGACCAGAGGAAGGTTTCGTAGGGCGCATCTTCCAGGGTTTGCGCGATGTAGCGTTGCAGCTCGGCGGGGGCGGAGAACGCGTTGTCGCGCCATTTGTGCGGGATGCGAGGCCAGAAGTACTCGCCATCGAGCGCCGACAGGGCGGGTGCCGCCATGATCACCCGGCGATGTGGGCTCGCACTTTTGAGTTCTCCAACCGTTTTGAATCTGTCGCCTGGAAGGACGGCCCGCAGCCCTAGACGTCGCACGAGGCAGTCACTGAACCTTTCATGATCGAAAGGTTTATTGCCATCAGCCAGTTGATGGAAGTCCAGCACGATGAATTCGTCCGGGTTTCGATCAAGGAACAGCAGTACCGCGTCGATCAGATCGTCCAGGGCGCGGTGCGAGCGAAAGCCGTTGTGGTGAAAGTAGAAGCCCGATCGAGCCGCACCGGCGGTGTAGCCCAGACGGATATCAAAGGCGCGGGCGCCGTTGGCCAGTTGCCAGGAAAAAGTGTCGTTCTGACAAATCGTCCAATGGCCGAGCACCGCATCGTGGTTGGGCGCTTTTTTGTCCATTCCGGCGTTATGCACGCCAGGCCAGACGATATCGGTGAGTTTGAGTTGATTGATTTCGAGGGTGCTGCTCATCCAGGTTTGCTTGTCGAGCAAACCACGCGTATTGCTGGTCATGGCCATTCCTTGTGCGAATCACCCCATCCATTGGGTGTGAAGCGGTCAGATTAACCGGTCGGGCACAGCAATGGCGGTAACTATGTATTGCACAAGAAAAGTGGGCTACTCCTGATTCAGTCGGTTCTTCGCCTCAATCCATTGCGCCATGTATTGAGTACTCTTGTGCTGGTGATGACGCAGCATGCTGCCGGTAAAGTTATCTCGTCTTATGTTTGCCAGATTCTGCTGGCAATCGACCAGCCGCTGGATCAAGGCTGGGCCATGAACGGATTTTCGGTAGCGACTGGCAAGCAGGGTTTTCCCGTGCGCCTGGGCGTCCAGCCAGCGCGTCTTGTCGTTGTGCAGTTGCACGGCATGATCGGCGAACTCGCGTGCCGAACGGGTCACTGCACCGGGCCATGCCTCTTGATCATGCATCGCCTCGGCACCCACTGGCGTCGTCACATTCGGCGTGCCACAGAGCATCGCATCGACAATCTTGCCTTTGATTCCCGCGCCAAAACGCAACGGTGCCATACAGACCCGCGCCGACGACATGACTTGCAGGGCGTCTTCTGCCCAGTTCATCACATGAAAACCCTGGGCCGGGTTGTGCAGGGCAGTCGCCTTGGGTGGTGTGTAGGCACCATAGATATGCAATTGAGCGCTGGGTATCTGCTCGCGAATCAACGGCCAGATAGCGCTTTTCAACCAGAGCACCGCATCCCAGTTGGGCGCATGGCGAAAGTTACCGATATGAAGAAAGTGTGCCCGCTCTTCGAACGGTACCGATGCACGGGACGGAACATCGACCATCAACGGGCACCAGTGCAGCAGGTTGCGGGGAAACCTGAACTGCTCGACCAGCAATTCGACTTCCACTTCGGAAACCATCAGCGTCAAATCACAACGATAAAATGAGGCGATCTCGCGCTTCGCCAGATCGGTATCAGCCATGTGTTCGAACTCTTCGCGCGCCGCCGGGGCGAACAGTTCGTTGAAGTCATTGTTGTCGTCACTGGCCTTCAAACGCTCCTTGAGGCGTTGATGCCGACCCAGCCTCAGGCTTTGCAGGTCGCAACTTTCGAGCACGCGCAAGGCATCGGGGCAATGCTTCTCGACCCGCCAGCCGAACTGTTCCTCCATCATGAATTGATCGAACAACACGATGTCAGGCGCCAGTTCGCTGATGAATGCGTCGAAACTGCTGTTGTTCAGCTCGATAGGTACTTCGTCAATACCCAACGCTGTCAGGTCCGCACGTTGCTCGCCGAAGCCTGCCGGGCTGCTGAACGTGATGTCCCAGCCCTGGTCCAGGAAAACGTCGAGAATCTGCATGACATGCCCGCTGGCCGCGGAAGAGCGGGGCTCGGGCCAGACGTAACCAATGACCAGGACTTTGGTTGCGCGGGGTTGAGTCATGAACGGGAATTCCTAGGACCGGCAGAAGGTTGAAAAAGCGCGGGTATTAAACCACAGCAGACCGCCTGGCGCTGTGGCACTCGGTCTGAGAGCGGTGAGTGATGGCTTTCACCGCTCTCAGTGCCTGCTGGATGTTTCGGGTTACACCCGTTCAAATTCTCCCGCCTGTATTATTTCCTTGTAATCGGTGACTTTTCCGCCTCTCACCTTGCAACTGTTCAGGTCAAGTTCAAACCAGTCGTTTGCTCTTTTGAATAGCAGAACATCGACTGACTGAGATAGTTCGCTGATACCTTCCACGCGCGCCAATTTCATATCGATGCAATTCAAGGACCGTGCCGCGGTATAGGTATCGAGTGCTCCGGAGAGGGATTGAAGTTGCTTCACGGCTTTGCCGCTGACTTTGGAACCAACCCCTGTAACCAGCACGACTCCGTTTTTGGTAATGGTCGCTCCCTTCTTCAAAAGACTTGGCACACCATCGAGCGGGTTGACCAAACTCAGGGCAAAACTGCTGCTGACCCTGGCGAGTGTTAAAGATCTGGAAAGGAGGCTGCCGGATTTGAACGCGATGGAAGCGAATTTTGGCGCGACACCCAGTACAGCTCCGACAATCGACAGCGCGTCCAATGCGCATCCAAAGATGGCCCCCCGCTCACGGTCACGGTCACCGGAACTCAGGTCTTCGATGCAACTCTTGAACGGGATAATCAGGTTAAGAACCAGGTCTATTCTGTCCTTGGTGTTCTGTCTTGCCGCTTCCAGGGGCGCTATACCGTAACCAGCGTTGTACAGTTCATCGTAGGTAGCAGGCGGGAAGTACTCAAGTACTCGGTTGACTGTGTCTGATGTCGCCTCAGAAAAAAACATCTCGACCTGACTTCTGTTTTGTGGGGCTACGCGCTCCACGCCTTCCTGTTCATAGGCTTGCCAAAGCTTTTCGACAACCACTTTATTGCTGATATTTTTTATGGGGGGCGTTCCCTTGAGGTATGCATCGATATCCAATGGCCAGTCAAGCCCTTGAGCCTGCCATTGTTTTTCATCTTTATCATGCCAAACACTGGCTTCCGTGAAGTGCAGGTTGGTTGAACCGAACATCGCATGAAGGTCCTGGCGGCGATGACACTCGGCTCGCAATGTGAACAGTTCGTAGTAATAAAATCGTGAATTGTATTCGGACGAGATGATTACACCAAAGCGCCCCCTGTACTTATCCCTGTCACGCTGTGTTTCCTTGGCCGCTCCAACGTGGAATTGTTTGCGAACAGTAAAGAAACTGAGATTGCCATACTCCAGGCGCTTTCGATCAGCTTCAGGCATTTTCGACATGGCGAGCTTCAATGCGGTGGCGGTTCCCAGCCTTAGCTGATCAAAATAATGGTTGAACGTGTCTGTGTAGATTTTTTTAATGTCCTGCAGTCGCCCTAGGTAGGGTAATGTTCTTGGAAGTTCATACGCTTCAAAGGTTGACATGATTTTGTGCGACAGGGTAAGCCCGGTCCATCCTTCATTCATGAGGTCGCCAGACATGAATAGTTCATGTGCTGATATTGTTTCGCCCAAGGGCAGGTCGGTGTGCATGTAGTTTCTGTTTGTCAGATAGTCTCCGTCGGGCATGGCTCTCTTCAGTTCATTCAAGGCCATCTCATGTCGCGTACGCAGTGGGGTATTGATGGCGTTCCTGCATTGCTCAAGTGCCTCGGTGTAATCGGTGTAAAGTGCTTCAGCCGCTCGGTAGTCATCACTGTTGTACTCGCCCCGTTCGCTATAGGGGATGAGGCGATTCATTGCGCCCCAGTTCAGCATCGACGTCAGCGCATTTAGCCCGAACAATTGCTCAAGGTTGTCATCGAATGGCTCCAGATCAGCGTAAGCCTGGACTTCATCGAAAGTCATCGCGGCCGAGGCACCTGGTGCAATGTGCTCGATTTTTTCGACGGCGACGCTATGCACCACCCACGCAGGCGAGTTTATCGTCATGTCGTCCGGGATTTGTTTTACAACGAGTTCAGGCGCAGCAGCGCATGCGAGCAAGTACGCTGCCAGAGGAACTACTGTTGCATCAACGATATTGTTATCGACAAGATGCTTTTCGAACATCAGCAGTACTTTGGCAGGATGAACTTCGGCATTGACCGGGTTGTAAAATCCATAGCCCAGTGCCCGACCTTTGTTTTGAGTCAGGCCAGCCTCTGGTTCAAGGTTCAGGATGATGGCGGTAATGAGCAATTGCTCAAGATCCTTCGTGGATGGTGAGGCACCTGAGGTAGTGCCATACCAGTTCAATGCATCCAGATAACCCCGCGCCCAAATTTTTCCAATCGTGCTTTCCAGGAGATTGCTAATGTATTGGTTGGGGGCAGCTCTCAATATATCAGTTGGTAGGCTGATGACTTGCTCGACCAGTGTTTTTAGCAATTGACCTTTTTTAGTTGCTCCGAATGATTTTGTTACTTTTTCAATTTTTCGCCGCTCTATCAAAGGCAGTGCTGTCGGGAAAAATTCAGGGTCTTTGAGTATTCTGTAATAGGCTATTGCTGTCGGAAGTTTTGGCCGTTCCTTGTTGAAAAACTCAATGAGGTTCACAAGCTGTCTGGCGGTTGACGGAATCGGGTACCCGTAGAACCGTAACCATTGCTCGACATTGAACTCATCAGAGCTGTAGATGAAATCGCCCGCGCTGCTAGCATAGTTGCTCAACTGTTTCAGGCGCTCGTGAAGCACTTCATTTTCTTTGAGCAAGTCGTCAATGTGCATCTTTTCATCGTCAATCAATACATGCATATTCATATTGGCGTCGCATACGTATGTAGTGGCGCCTGAAAGGCTGGATAGCTCCTCCAGGCCAAGAAACTCTTCGCTAGCCAGTAAATCTTTCAGCATTGACTGTCCCGCTCGATGGGCTATTTGTAACGAACTGTCATGAGTGAAGGCGATAATCCAGTCGCTGAGGATGAATTGGTTGTTGCTGTCGATAAGGCTGGAAAGGTTTCTCTGTAAAGTTGAAGTGACGTGAGCCTTTTCAAGATTGTTTATCTGCTTCAAATTTTGAATGTCCCGCTGCAGGGTTTCAAAAGTTGATGGTTTTCTATAGTCATATTGAGTGCTGTTCATCAACAAATCCTTTTTTTGATGGGGTGTGTGTTTTTCGGTCGAGAAACACATCTCGATTATTGAAATTTAGTTGCCCTGTTATTTTAGTGGAGAGTATGTTTTCTGATGCTCGGTTGCCCAGTTCATATACTGTGCTTTTTGTTTCGGGCGACAGTTTTCATCGAGTCTGGCTCAGAAGGCCGGCTCGACAGGGCTATGTTGTCTTTTATGTAAGTAGGGCTTGAGCTGTTAATTAATTGGCTGGCAGCATCTCGCGTATTTTCTGCCGCAACTGATCAATGGAGAAGGGTTTGCCGATCAAGTGCATGCCTGGAGGTACTTCAATGCTTTCGGCATAACCGCTGGCGAACAGGATGGGCAGGTCAGGGCGTAACGTGCGGGCGAGGGTGGCCAGTTCGCGACCGTCCATGACCGGCAGGCCAACATCAGTCATCATCAGGTCAATGTGTCGGTTCAAGTCCTTGAGCAAATCCTGTGCCTGTTCGCTGCCATCGGCTTCCAGAACCTTGAATTCCAGTTCTTCCAGGACGTCGACGATCAGCATGCGCACGATGGCATCGTCTTCGACGACAAGGATGGTGGAGGCGTTGGCGGATGACATGGTCGAATTCCCGAAAAAGATTGGCATTGCCGGTCGCTGGAAATCACCGGCCTCTTGCATGAGTAAGTGGCGGATCCCGACAAGTTCCCTGCGCGATGGAAAAAGGATTGGCGGTACAGGCCAGGCAAGGATAACGCGGGAGCAGCGCAATGTAGGACCTTGCGCGCAAACATGTCAGATAATTGGATCAATTTGCCAGTTTTGGGGCAAACTCCTTGCATTCTGACAGTTCGACAAGGCCTGCCCCATGACCTCAGCGTCCTCGGTTGATGAGCAACGATTTCGTAAACTCCTGAGCCGTAACATCAGCCTGCCGTTGGGTCTGGGTCTTATCAGCGCTGTGTTTTTCGTGTCGCTGATCAGCTATTTACTGTCGACCATCCAGTGGGTGGAGCACACCGACCGGGTGATCAATAACGCCAATGAAGCGGTCAAGCTGACCGTGGATCTGGAAACCGGGATGCGCGGTTTCCTGCTCAGTGGCGACGAGCATTTCCTCGATCCCTACGAAACCGCCAAGCCGCGCATCGCCGTGGCGCTCGACACCTTGCTTGAACTAACCGCCGACAACCCGGTGCAGACTGATCGCTTGCTACGGTTGCGAGCCTTGCAGCTGGAGTGGACCAACTACGCGCAATCGATGATCGATTTGCAGCGCAGCAGCGGTGATTATCGCGCCATCGTCAAGGCCGGACGCGGTAAACGCCTGACCGATGAAATTCGCAAGCAGTTCGAGGCGGTGATCGACACCGAGCAACAGTTGCGCGCATCGCGCAATGACGAAGTGCGCGGCACCACCATCATGAGCATCAGCCTCTACCTGTTGTTCATAGCCGGGGTCAGCGGGTTGCTGGCGTACGTCGGGCGCCGCGATTTGTTGACCCTGTCGCAGAACTACAGTGTCAACCTTGCCGCCCAACAGGCCAGCGCCCATCGTCTGGAGCAACAGGCCTGGCTGCGCAACGGTCAGACCGAGCTGGCCGAGCAGGTGCTGGGACAATTGAGCCTGAGCATGCTGGGTCGCAATATCCTGCAATTCTGCGCGCAGTACCTGGGCACCGCCGTGGCGGCTATTTATGTGCGCGAAGACCATGGCGGCCTCAAGCGCATCGCCACTTATGGTTTTTCCCGTGAACAGGAAGGGCGTGAACAGCAGATCTACAGCGAAGAAGGCATTGTCGGCCAAGTGGCGCAACAGGCACGGCTGATTCGCCTGGACGAGGTGCCGGGAGATTACTTCAAGGTCAGCTCCGGCCTCGGTGACGGTTTGCCGTGCAGTGTGCTGGTGGTGCCAACCAGCGACGACGAGCGGGTCAATGGCGTGATCGAGTTGGGCTTTCTGCGTCCACTGACCGACCGTGACGTTGAATTGCTTGAGCTGATTGCCGGCAACATCGGCACCTCGATCGAGGCGGCACGTTATCGCCAGCGTTTGCAGGAGGTGTTGGCCGAAACCCAGCAACTCAACGAAGAACTGCAGGTTCAGCAGGAAGAACTCAAGACCGCCAACGAAGAGCTCGAAGAGCAGTCGCGGATTCTCAAGGAGTCTCAGGCGCACCTGGAAACCCAGCAGGTGGAGCTGGAGCAGACCAACGAACAACTCGCCGAGCAGGCAGAAGTACTGGCCGAGCAGCGCGACGCCATGGACCTGAAGAATACTGAACTCAATCAGGCCCAGATCCAGCTCGAAGAACGCGCGGTAGAATTGCAGCGCTCGAGCAAGTACAAGTCCGAATTCCTCGCCAACATGTCCCATGAGCTGCGCACGCCACTGAACAGCTCGTTGATCCTGGCCAAGCTGCTGGCGCAAAACCCGGAGGAAAACCTTACTGCCGAGCAAGTCCAATTCGCCGAGTCGATCTATTCCTCCGGCAACGACTTGCTCAACCTGATCAACGACATTCTGGATATTTCCAAAGTCGAGGCCGGCAAGCTGGAAATCCGTCCGGAGAACACCAGCGTGGCGCGCCTGGTGGATGGCCTGCGCGGCCTGTTCCAGCCATTGGCAACGGACAAGCAACTGGATTTCCGGGTGGATATGCAGGACGGTGCGCCGTTGATGCTGTTCACCGACCGCCAGCGTCTGGAGCAAGTGCTCAAGAACCTGCTGTCCAACGCGGTGAAATTCACGCAAAGCGGCAGCGTCAGCCTGTCCGTCGCCACGGCGCCGAATGACGGCATCGCGTTCAGCATCCGCGATTCCGGGATCGGCATCGAAGTGGATCAGCACGAAAGCATCTTCGAAGCGTTCCGTCAGGCCGACGGCACCACCAATCGGCGTTACGGCGGCACCGGGCTGGGGTTGTCGATCTCCCGTGACCTGGCGGCCTTGCTCGGCGGCTCCATCAGCGTAACCAGCACGCCGGGGCAGGGCAGTGTGTTTACCCTGGTCTTGCCACAGCAGTACGTGGAACCGGGCGAAGTGTCTGTCGAACCGATGCGAGCCGTTCCTGTGGCGGCTGTGTCGAGTGTATCGCCGCCCACGTTGTCGCCATTGGTGGCCGAAGTCGACATTCCGCGCTTCGACGACGACCGCAACAAAGGGCCGTTCACCAAACGCTGCATTCTGGTGGTGGAGGATGAGCCGAACTTTGCGCACATCCTCTACGACCTGGCCCATGAACTGGGTTATCAGTGCCTGGTGGCTCACGGCGCCGACGAAGGCTACGACCTGGCCAAGGCGTTCATCCCCGATGCGATCCTGCTGGACATGCGCCTGCCGGATCATTCCGGCCTGAGCGTGCTGCAACGTTTGAAGGAACACGCCGAAACCCGGCACATCCCGGTGCATGTGATTTCGGTCGAAGACCGGGTCGAGGCGGCGATGCACATGGGCGCCATCGGCTACGTGGTCAAACCGACCACCCGCGAGGAACTCAAGGACGTGTTTGCACGCCTTGAGGCCAAGTTGACCCAGAAGGTCAAGCGCGTGCTGCTGGTCGAGGACGACGTCGTGCAGCGCGACAGCATTGCCCGCCTGATCGGCGACGATGACATCGAGATCACCGCCGTTGGCCTGGCGCAGGAGGCGCTGGACCTGCTGCGCTCATCCGTCTTCGATTGCATGATCATCGACCTCAAGCTGCCCGACATGCTCGGCAATGACCTGCTCAAGCGCATGTCCACCGAAGACATCTGTTCCTTTCCGCCCGTCATCGTCTATACCGGGCGCAACCTGACCCGGGATGAAGAGGCCGAACTGCGCAAGTATTCGCGTTCGATCATCATCAAGGGCGCACGCTCGCCGGAGCGGTTGCTGGATGAGGTGACGCTTTTTCTGCACAAAGTCGAATCACGGTTGTCCCATGAGCGGCAGAAGATGCTCAAGGTCGCCCGCAGCCGCGACAAGGTCTTCGAAGGCCGCAAAGTGCTGCTGGTGGATGACGATGTGCGCAACATTTTCGCCCTCACCAGCGCGCTGGAGCAAAAGGGCGCAGTCGTGGTCATTGGCCGCAACGGCCGCGAAGCGATTGAACGATTGAATGAGGTGCAAGACATCGATCTGGTGTTGATGGACGTGATGATGCCGCAAATGGATGGTTATGAAGCCACAGTTGAAATCCGCAAGAATCTGCGCTGGCGCAAGCTGCCGATCATCGCCGTGACGGCCAAGGCCATGAAGGACGATCAGGAGCGCTGCCTGCAGGCCGGCGCCAACGATTACCTGGCCAAGCCCATCGATCTCGATCGCCTGTTTTCGCTGATTCGTGTGTGGTTACCGAAGATGGAACGTATCTAGTGGAGCGCAATTTTTCAGTGGATCGAAACAGCGAAATCGAACTGCGGTTGTTGATCGAGGCGATCTATCTCAAGTACAGCTACGATTTTCGCGATTACTCCGGCGCTTCGATCAAACGCCGGGTCGACCATGCGTTGAGTCAGTTCGAGTGCAACACCATCTCGGCGTTGCAGGAAAAGGTCCTGCACGATCCCGCCGCGTTCATGCAACTGCTGCAGTTGCTGACCATTCCGGTCAGCGAAATGTTTCGCGATCCCTCGCACTTCCTGGCCATCCGCAAGGAAGTGGTGCCGCTGCTGCGAACCTACCCTTCGATCAAGATCTGGATCGCCGGATGCAGCACAGGTGAAGAGGTGTATTCGATGGCCATTGTGCTGCGCGAAGAAGGCCTGCTGGACCGTACCATCATCTACGCCACCGACATCAATCCGCGCTCGCTGGAAAAGGCCAGGCAAGGGATTTTCTCGATGGAGAACGTCCGCGCCTACACTGCTAATTACCAGCAGGCCGGTGGCCAGAGTTCGTTTGCCGACTACTATACGGCGGCCTATGGGTACGCGATTTTCGACAAGACCCTGCGCGAGAACGTGACCTTCGCCGATCACAGCCTGGCGACGGACAGCGTATTCTCCGAAACTCAATTAATTTCATGCCGTAACGTACTGATTTATTTTAATAAAAGTCTTCAGGGTCGAGCGTTCGGGCTGTTTCATGAGTCCCTCTGCCATCGCGGTTTCCTGGTGCTGGGCAGTAAGGAAACCCCGGATTTCTCAGCCTTCGGCGATCAGTTCGAGCCGCTGGTCAAACAAGAACGGATCTATCGAAAATCATGAAAAGTGCAACGAAAATGCCGGCTATCGAAGTGATCGGTGCCTGCGCCGGTGGCGTCGAGGCGCTGTTGAACATCCCCGGCCCGCTGCGCGAAGGCTTCGCACTTCCGATCATTCCTGTACGCGGCATCGGCCGTCTGCTTGTCGAGCTGGAACGAATCGCATGCTGAGTAATTTCCAGGCCAAACTGCTGATCGTGGACGATCTGCCGGAGAATCTGCTGGCACTTGAAGCGCTGATCAAGCGTGAGGACCGCATTGTGTACAAGGCGCTGTCCGCCGATGAGGCCTTGTCCCTGCTGTTGCAACACGAATTCGCCTTGGCCATCCTCGATGTGCAGATGCCCGGCATGAATGGCTTCGAGCTGGCCGAGTTGATGCGCGGCACGGAAAAAACCAGGAACATCCCGATCGTTTTCGTCAGCGCCGCCGGGCGTGAACTCAATTACGCCTTCAAGGGCTATGAAAGCGGTGCCGTGGACTTCCTGTACAAACCGCTGGACCTCCAGGCGGTCAAGAGCAAGGTCAATGTGTTCGTCGACCTCTATCGCCAGAGCAAGGCGATGAAGGAACAAGTGCTGGCCCTTGAGCAAAGTCGCCGCGAACAGGAGACCCTGCTCAAGCGATTGCAAAGCACTCAACTGGAACTGGAACAGGCGGTACGCATGCGCGATGACTTCATGTCCATCGTCGCCCACGAAGTGCGCACGCCGCTCAACGGCCTGATCCTTGAAACCCAGTTGCGCAAGATGCACCTGGCCCGGGACAACTCCGCCGCCTTCACCCTGGACAAGATGCACGCGATGGTCGACCGCGACGAGCGGCAGATCAAAAGTCTGATTCGATTGATTGAAGACATGCTCGACGTCTCGCGCATTCGCACCGGAAAGTTGTCGATCCGGCCCAAGCGCTTTGACCTTTCAACGCTGGTTGGCGAGTTGTTGCACAACTTTTCCCAGCAGATCGACGCCGCCGAAGCGTCGGTCTCGCTCGATGCCACGCAACCGGTGATCGGAAACTGGGACGAGTTTCGAATTGAACAGGTCATTTCCAACCTGCTGACCAACGCCTTGCGCTACGGGGCCAAGAGCCCGATCTCGGTGAAGGTGGCCAGGCGCTGGTGGACGTGCAGGATCGAGGGATTGGCATCAGCGAGGAAAACCAGAAGCGGATCTTCCAGCAGTTCGAGCGGGTATCGGCCAGGCACGCCGTCGCCGGGCTGGGCCTGGGATTGTTTATTTCAGAGCAGATTGTGGCCGCCCATGGCGGTACTATTACCGTCCAGAGCAGGATCGGCGAAGGCGCCTTGTTTCGCGTTTGTCTGCCGCTGTAGGAAAACAACCGGATAAACGCAACCTCTGGTCGACCCCACGGTCTATCAGCAGCAATTGACCGAGCAAAGGCTTCCCATGAGCGAAGATGCACAAGATGTAGTACTCGTCGTCGAGGACGATCCCTCGATTCTGATGGTGCTGTCCGCTTATCTGTCGGGCGAGGGTTACCGCGTATTGCAGGCCGAAAACGGCGAGCAGGCTTTCGAAATCCTGGCGAGCAAACCGCACCTGGACATGATGATCACCGACTTCCGCCTGCCCGGAGGAATCTCCGGTGTGCAGATCGCCGAGCCCGCCGTGAAACTGCGACCGGAACTCAAGGTGATCTTCATCAGCGGCTATGCCCAGGAAATCCGCGAGACCGACAGCCCGATTACGCACAAGGCACCGATCCTGGAAAAACCTTTCGATCTGGATAAATTGCAGGAATTGATGCAGGACATGCTTTCGTAAGCCTTCAGGCCCTGATCATCTCCCTGACCTTCGCCGTCAACAGGTCGAAGGTAAACGGCTTGGTGATCATCTGCATGCCCGGATCGAGGAACCCGCCACGCACCGCGGCGTGCTCGGCGTAGCCGGTGATGAACAGCACCCTCAGCTCGGGACGCAACTGCCGGCCGATTTCCGCCAGTTGCCGGCCATTCATACCGGGCAAGCCGACATCGCTGATCAGCAGGTCGATGCGCTGGGCCGAATCGAGTATCGGCACCGCGCTATCGCCATCACAAGCCTCGACGTAGGCATAACCCAGGTCGCTCAACACCGTGCTGACCAGCACCCGCACCGCCGGATCGTCCTCGACAATCAACACCGTCTCGCCACTCCTGGCCAAAGGTGAATGTTCGACGTCCGATGGATGGTCCCGAGGCAGGTCTCCACCGAAGCGTGGCAGGAACAGGCTCACCGTGGTGCCTTCGCCCACGACGCTTTGGATGGCGACGTGACCTCCCGATTGTTTGCTGAAACCATAGATCATTGATAACCCCAGCCCGGTGCCCTGGCCGATAGGCTTGGTGGTGAAGAAGGGGTCGAAGGCGCGGTTGATGGTGCTTTGCGGCATGCCACAGCCGGTGTCCGTCACGCTGAGCACCACATAGTCTCCCGCATCGAGATTGCTCTGGCCTTGGGTGAAATCCTCGTCAAAGTGCTGGTTCGAAGTCGAGACCACCAGACTGCCGCCATTGGGCATGGCATCGCGGGCATTGATCACCAGGTTGAGCAGGGCGCTTTCCAGTTGATTGGGGTCGGCTTCGGCCACCCACAGGTGCTCGTCCAGTTGCATGTCCAGACGAATGGTTTCGTTGATGCTGCGTTGCAGCAGTTCATCCATGGAGATCACCAGGGTGTTCATCTCCACGGGTTTCGAATCCAGCGACTGGCGCCGGGAAAACGCCAGCAGGCGGTGGGTCAGGCCCGCTGCGCGGTTGGCCGAAGTCACCCCCAGATCGATCAGGCTGTCCAGGTCTTCGGTTCGCCCCCGGGCCAGGCGTCGACGCAACAACTCCAGGCTGCCGATGATACCGGTCAGCATGTTGTTGAAATCATGGGCGATGCCGCCGGTGAGTTGGCCGACGGCTTCCATTTTCTGCGACTGGCGCAACGCTTCCTCGTTGTGACGCAGTTGCGCGGTGCGCTCTTGCACCTGCTGTTCAAGGGTTTCGAGGGTGTTCTGCAGGCGCAACTCACTCTGGCTCAGGTCGATCAACCGATCCCTGGCTTCGTACTGTCGTCGCCGTCCGCGCAGGGCCGTGGTGACCAGGCTGATCAGTGTGACCGGGTGAAATGGCCGTTCGAGGAAGGTCACGTTGCCCAATTGCGGGCCGAAGCGCGATGCCGGGTTCTGTTGCGGGCCGCCATGGTGTGTCATCAACACGATCGGCAGATCCGACCACGCGGGCTGCTGTTCGATCAGGCGGATCAGCGGTTCCAGATCAGCGCCCAACAGCGCCTCGCAAGAGATCAGCAGCAGGCCGGCACCCTGTTCAAGTTCGGCGCACAATTCGGGCAGGTCGGGGCTGATCACCCCGTGAAACCCGGCCTCGTTGAGCATCATCAGGGCTATCTGGCCGTCGCGCCCTCGCGGCGCAAGGATGATTGCGCGCTCGGACGTCGCTTGCATGTCCGTCACGGGATTTCGTCCGCGAGCAATGGATTGCTGGCGCCGAGATACGTGGGTACGCCGCGCAATACGCCCTGAAAGGCTTCCAGGGGCTCACCGATGGTCATGCCCTGGGCGCTGATGCGGTATTCACGGATGGTCGACTCATGGCTGCCGGTACGTTTCTTGATGATCGAAATGGCCCGGCGCACCTTGCCCAGGGCTTCGAAGTAACGCAGCAGAATGACTGTGTCGGCCAGGTAGGTGATGTCGACCGGCGCCTGCATGTCGCCGACCAGGCCGTGCTGAGCGACCGTCATGAAGGTCGCGGCGCCTTGGCGATTGAGGTACAGCAGTAGCTCGTGCATGTGCAGCACCAAGGCGTTTTCTTCCGGCATCGCCGCCTGATAGCCGTTGATGCTGTCGATCACCACGGTCTTTATATTGCCTTCGTCCACGCAGCGCCGGACCCGGTGGGAGAACTCGCCGGGGGACAGCTCGGCCGCGTCCACTTGTTCGACCAGCAAATTGCCGCTGTCTTGCATTGCCTGCAAATCGATGCCGATGTTCTTCATGCGCTCGAACAACAACCCCAACTCTTCATCGAAAATGAATAACGCGGCTTTTTCGCCCCGGGCCACGGCCGCGGCGGCGAACACCATGGCGATCAGCGATTTGCCGGTCCCCGCCGGGCCGAGAATCAAGGTGCTGGAACCCGTCTCGATACCGCCGCCCAGCAGCGCATCCATTTCCCGGATGCCGCTGGTCAATTGCTGACGCAGGTATTGACCGCGATGTTCGGCGGCCACCAGGCGCGGGAATACACGCACGCCTTCGCCCGTGATGGTGAAGTCATGGAAGCCGCCGCGGTACTTCTGGCCGCGGTACTTGACCACGCGGATGCGACGTCGCTCGGCGCCGTAGTTCGGGGTCAATTCTTCCAGGCGAATCACGCCGTGGGCCACGCTGTGCACGGTTTTGTCCAGGGACTCGGCGGTCAGGTCATCGAGCAGCAACACCGTGGCGTCGTAACGCACGAAATAATGCTTGATGGCCAGAATCTGCCGACGGTAGCGCAGCGAGCTTTGCGCCAGCAGGCGAATCTCGGAAAGGCTGTCCAGGACAACGCGGGTCGGCTTGACCCGCTCGACCACCTCGAAGATCTGGCGGGTGGCTTCGCCCAGTTCCAGGTCGGAGGAATAGAGCAGTGTCTGCTGCTGTTCGACATTGAGCAGGCTTTCCGGGGGCGTCAGTTCGAAGATATGGACGTTTTCGTCCATCTCCCAGCCATGGGACAAGGCGCCCTGGCGCAGCTCGCGTTCGGTTTCAGAGAGGGTGATGTACAAGGAGCGTTCGCCGGCTTGCGCGCCTGCCAACAGGAAGTGCAGCGCCACGGTGGTCTTGCCGGTGCCTGGCTCGCCTTCGAGCAAAAACACATGTCCGCGGGACAGTCCGCCATCGAGGATATCGTCCAGACCTTCGATACCGGTGGCGGCCTTGTCTCGGTTCAAATCGTTGGATAGAGACAAACAAGCGTCCTCATATGGCCAGGGTCAACGAGGCAGCCGCTGCGAAGCGCCATAACGGGCTGCCTGTTCACTTGACCCCTGGCCAGGACGACGGTTCAACGAAATTTCAGTCGGGGTCAAAGCCCTTGTTGCAACGCCGGATCATCGGGGTTCATCTGTTCGAGTTGGGCCAACAGGATCTGCACGTTTTGCAGCTGTCCGCTTTCCTTCCAGTAGTTGATCAGCAGCACCCGGGCCTTGCGATCGTTCGGGTGGCGTTGAACGATTTCCTGCAACTGTTTCTGCGCCGCTTCGAGCTCCTGCTCACCGTGCAACGTGGTGGCCAGGTCGTAGCGGTAGTCCCGGTTATTGGGCTCAAGCTCTACGGCCTTGGACAGGCCGAGCAGGGCGAATTCGCTTTGCTCGTGATGCAGCAGCCAGAGCCCCAACGCGTGTTGCAGGTAGGCCGAGTTGGGTTGTGCCTGCAGTTGCCTGGCCAACAGTTGCCGGGCGGCGTCGTTCTGGCCCTGTTTATCCAGCACTTCGATTTGCAGTACCAGCGCCGGCAGGTTGTCCGGCGCCAGGCGCAGGGTGTTGTCCAGCGCCTGTTGCGCTTGCTTGAGCTCGGCGTTGTGCAAGTGCAGTCGGGCCAGTTGGTATTGGTTTTCGGCACTTTGCGGCGCGCTCTTGAGCACTTGCTCCCAGGCATCGATGGCTTGCTCCAGCGGCCCGAAATACAAACCCAGTTCATCCGGGGACAATCCCAGCAGCGCGTTGATCGCCGCCAGCCGCACGCTTTGTTCGCTGTCATCGAGCAATGGACCCAGCAGCAGACTGCGCTGGCCGTTCGGTACCAGGCCGCTGATGCTTCTGATCGCCGCGATACGTACCTCGGGCGACTCGTTCTGCAGGTCGGCATCCGCCAGCTTCAGGGCCACCGAGCTTGGATAGTTGGGCAGCTCGGCATGCAACCCGATACGACGTTTGGGGGACAGGTCCGGACGGGCCAATTGCTGATAGAGCACCCGCGCCGCACCCGGTTGGCCGGCCCGGGCAGCCGCCAGCGCTTCGCTGTAGCCGTGCAGGATGGCTTCGGGAACCACCGGGGTGGTATCGCGCAGGGAAAACCAGACACCGCCGATGACGAGCAGGGCGAAGAGGCTGATAAACAGAAGGCGGCGGGACTTGGGCATGCAGGAATCCGGAAGCTGGCAAGCTTTTGCAAAGGCGCAAGCTTCGGTCAGGCCAGGCTTTGAGTCAAACCTTGACGCCGTTCTCGCTCGATTCAAACCGTTGAACAGCCCTTCAGCCGACAATCCACGGGCCGGCAAGCTGCGTCGATGGCAAAACCTCTCGAGGCACCGCAGCAGTGACTACGCTTGCTGGAGGTGTCTCGACGAGTGTTCCCATGCAAGCGTTGTTGCAATACTTCAAGGCGATTTTCAACCCCGGCCCCGGGGTGTTGCTGTTTGCCTTGCGAACCATCGCGGCCGGGTTGTTGACCCTGTACCTGGCGTTTTTGTTCGATCTGGACCAGCCCAAGTGGTCGATCATGGCCGTGGTCATCATCAGCCAGCCACTGGCTGGCATGGTGCTGGCCCGCAGTTTTGGCCAGGTGATCGGCACCACGCTGGGGGCGGCCGTGGCGGTGTTGATCATGGCGATCTTTCCCCAGGCACCGCTGCCGTTCATCACCACCCTGGCGTTGTGGCTGGCGCTGTGCACCGCCGGTGGCACGCTGTTGCGCTACACCAGTTCCGGGGCATTCGTGCTCAGTGGCTACACCGCCGTGGTCATCGCGTTGCTGGCGATTCCCGATCAGGACGGCACCTTTTTGCTGGCAGTGACCCGCCTCACCGAAACCTTGCTGGCGGTTGCCTGCGTGTGCGTGGTCAGCTTGCTCACCGCCAGGCCGGAAGCCGTGGCCCGGGATTACTTCGCCAAAATCGATCAGATCACCCGGTTGCTGGCCACCCATGCCAGCGCCGTCATCCGCACCGAAGAGAGCGAAGCCGAATTCCAGCAGCGGCAAATGCAGCTGCTGGGCCAGATCAGCGGCCTGGAGGGCGTGCGTCGGCACATGTACTACGATGCGCCCCGGTTACGCAGCGCCAACGGCCTGGTGCAACTGCTGGGCAACCAATTGGTGCTATTGACCGCGCGGCTGACCGCCCTGCGCCACCAGCGGCTGTTGTTGACCGAGCGCTGGGAGGGCGAGTTGCCTGAAGAGATTCAACGGCTGCGTGCCGAAGAGCTGGCCTTTCTCGATGAACTGGCGCGGGAGGGGCGTTCGCTGTCCAGTGAAAAGCGCCATCATTTCACATCGCTGCAACAACGCTTTGATGAGCTGGCCTACAGGGCCGAACAATTGACCGAGCCGCTGCCGGCCACCTTGCGTTCGCTGGCCTGGTCGCTGCGCTGGGAGCAGGCGCGGCTGTTGCAGCAGCTTGAGCAGATTCTGGAGCTGAGCGATGCCATCCAGAGCGGGCGCCCCGCCAGCAGCGTGTTTCGCGGGCGGGAAAATCCGCTGCATCTGGACTTCACCCTGGCGACGATGAATGCCGTCCGTGCCTTTTGCGCGCTGTTGATCGCCGGCCTGATCTGGATCGAAACCGGCTGGGACGGTGCGCGAGCCGGGATGGTACTGGTGGGCATCCTTTGCTCGCTGATGTCGACGTTTCCCCGACCGCTACTGGCTGTTCAAAGCTATGCCAGGGGGTTCGGGCTGGCACTGGTGGTCTCGGCGCTCCTTCAGTTCATGTTTGTGCCGATGATCAGCAATTTCGAGATGCTTGCCTTGCTGCTGGCGCCCTTGCTCTACGCCGTAGCGGTGGGGCTGGCCAGTCCACCCACCACAGGTACCGGGATTGGCCTGGGGCTCACGACGTTTTTGTTGCTTGGCCCGTTGAACGTGGGGATTGGTCAAAACACTGCCAGCCAGTGGTTCGAGTTTGCCGGGGCCTATACCTGTGCGACCGTGCTGGCTTTGAGTGTCTATGCGCTGATCTTTCCGTTCAGGCCGGATTTTCGCATGCGCAGGCTCTACAAGGAGAGCTGCGAGCAGGTGTACGCCTTGCTGAAAACCTCGGCGAGCGATGAACAGCAGTTTGCGTTCGAGAGCCGTATGGTTGATCGCCTGACCATGATGTTGGGGCTGCTGCCGGCGACCCGGGAGCCACAATCGCGCGAGCTGTTTCAAGTCAGCCTGGCCTGCATGGCATTGGGTATCGCCTTGAATCAGCTGCGGCAGCAAGGGCAGAACAACGCACTGCTGAGTCCGGATCTGCAACGTCGCCTGTTTTCGACAGTCCGGGAAACGGGCAGGCTGGTTGCCGGTCGGCCCGGGGTCGAAGTGGTGCAGGTGCTTGATAGCCTCCACACCTTGGGCGACGACCTGGATGCCCTGCACACCGATGTTCACGAGCACCTGTGGTCGGTGTTCCGCATGCGTGTGGCGCTGCTGATCGTGGTGTCGTTCGTGGAACGCTATCGCGGCCACTTTCAACCCTCAGGCCTTGAAGGAGACCCTGTCCTTGCCCATTGATCTGGAAGTGGGTGGTGCCTATCTACCCCCGATTGCCCAGGCGCTGCTGCTGGGCTTGCCGATTTTCCTGTTGCTGGACTGGACATTGCGGCGCCTTGGCGTGCTGCAGTTTGTCTGGCACGAGGCGTTGTTCGAAGGCGCGTTGTACGCCTGCGTCTGCGCCACGTTGATTCTGGTCATGGGAGCCTGAAGCCTTGAAGAACATCCTTTCCCGACTCACGACGGTGGCGGTGGTATTGCTGGCCTTCATTCTGGGCTGGTTCGCCTGGGAGCATTACACCCGCGCACCCTGGACCCGGGATGCCCGGGTGCGTGCCGATGTGGTGACCTTGTCCGCCGACGTTTCGGGGCGAATCGTCAGCCTGGCCGTGCAGGACAACCAACATGTGAGCAAGGGCCAGGCGCTGCTGGAGATCGATCCGGCGCGTTACACCCTGGCGGTGGAGCATGCCAGACGCGCGGTGGAGGTGGCGAAAGCCTCACTCGGGCAGGCCCAGGCGGCGATTATCTCCAGCGAAGCATTGCTCAAACAACGTCAGAGCGAGGAGCAGCGCCGGCGCACGCTCAAGGATCGTTCAGCGATTTCCGGCGAAGAGTGGGAGAAAGCCAGCACCGACGTGTCGGTGGCCCAGGCCGACTTGATGCGTAATCAGGCCAGTCTGGTGTTGGCCCAGGCCAACGTGCAACTGGCCATCGCGGCATTGACCCAGTCCGAGCTCGACTTGCAGCGTACCCATGTCGTCTCCCCGGTGACCGGCTATGTCACCAATCTGCTGACCCGGGAGGGTGATTACGCCTCGGCAGGTGGCCCATTGCTTGCGCTGGTGGACAGCGAGTCGTTCTATGTCAGTGGTTACTTCGAAGAAACCAAGTTGCCGCGGATCGGGGAGGGTGACCGGGTCAAGATCGAGTTGATGAGTGGCGAAACGTTCGGCGGCAAAGTGCAGAGTATTGCCTTCGCCATTGCCGACCGGGAAAACCTGCCGGGCGGCCGTCTGCTGGCCAGCATTAACCCCAGCTACACCTGGATCAAATTGGCGCAACGGGTGCCGGTGCGGATCGAGATCGATGCCGACTATGCCGGTAAAGACAAATTGCGCGCCGGGACCACCGCGACGGTGACCGTCCAGGAACACCCCTGATCCCTGTAGGAGCGAGCCCGCTCGCGAGGGTGGTCAACGATGACGCGGGCAGCCTGAATTAGCGCGGTGTTCTTTGGTTTTTCGCGAGCAAGCTCGCTCCTACAAGGGGGATGCATTGCTTTGAAAGGCAAAAAAAAGCCCCGCGACCGAATGAGACGCAGGGCAAGGAAATTGGTTGGTTGCGGCCAACCAAAGGAGCACTTTGAAACTGTATTACTTGCTCGCGACCGTCTCCGGCTGCCAGCCACCACCGAGGGCCTTGTAGATCGCGACGATGCCGCGATACAGGTCAACCTCGGCCTGGGCCTGGGTGTCTTCGGCTGCCAGGCGTTCACGCTGCGCATCAAGCAGTACGAGGAAATCGGACGTGCCTTCGCGGTAGCGGATTTGCGCCAGGTCGGCAGCCGAGCGGCTGGACTCGCTCTGGCGAATCAGCGAGATCAGGCGCTGTTGGCGTTTGCCGTAGTCGCTGAAAGCGTTTTCCGATTCTTCCAGGGCCAGCAACACTTGCTGCTCGTAAGTCGCCAGGGCGCCTTCGGCATCGGCGTCGGCGCCACGTATGCGGGCTTTTACGCTACCCAGGTCAAACGCGGCCCAGGTGATGCTCGGGCCCAGCGCCCAGGCGTTGGCCGCCGAAGAACCAATCTGCGAACCACGCCCAGCAGTCCAGCCGAGGAAGCCGCTGAGGCTGACCCGCGGGAACAGATCCGCCTTGGCCACGCCGATACGCGCGGTGGCCGAGGCCAGTTGGCGTTCGGCACTGCGAATGTCCGGACGGCGTTGCAGCAGTTCACCCGGATCGCCGATCGGCAAGGCCTTGGCAATCGCCGGCAGGTCTTTCGGGCTCAGGTCCACGGTCAGCTTGTCCGGACGTTCACCCAGCAGGGTGGCGATACGGTTTTTCTGCCGAACCTGTTCGGCCTGCAATTGCGGAACGCTGGCTTCGACCGACGCCAGTCGCGCGTCGGCGCGCTCCACATCGAGCTGGTCGCCGACGCCGGCATCACGCAGGCTGATGGTGATCTTGCGCGACTCCTGCTGGTTTTCCAGGTTGGCCAGGGCAATTTTCTCCCGCAACTGCGCGCCGCGCAGTTGCCCGTAGGAGTCCACCAGTTCGGCAATCATGGTGACTTGCAGTTGGTACAGATCGGCCTCGAATGCCTGTTGCTCGGAGTTGGCCGACTCCAGGTTGCGCTGGATGCGACCGAACAAGTCGATTTCCCAGGCCATGTCCAGGCCCAGATCATAGCGTTCGCTGTTGACCCGGTCGGTGGTCTGGCCCGGAATCTGGCCTTTGCCCAGGTCACTGCTGACGCGGCTGGTGATGGTCGGCATGGCGTCGTTGCTGACGTCATCGCGGATCGCCCGCGCCGCTTTCCAGCGGGCGAAGGCGACGCGCAGATCACGGTTGCCTTGCAGGGATTGCGTCACCAACTGGTTGAGGGTCGGGTCTTCGAACTGCTGCCACCAGATGCCTTCGAAACGCGAACGGTCAAAGTTCTTCTGGCCGGCGGCGCCATCGGTGGCGGCCGTGATGTTGGCCGCCTCGGTGGTTGGCGTCTTGTAGTCCGGGCCCACGGCACAGGCACTCAGGGCCAGTACCAGCAGGCTCGGCAGGAAGGCTTTCAAACTCATCAGTGCGACTCCAGCTTCAGGGTGGCCTTGGCAGCTTTGCGTGCCTGGCCGCGCTCGACAAAGTTACGGATCAGTACGTAGAACACCGGCGTCAGCAACAGACCGAAGAAGGTCACCCCAAGCATCCCGGAGAACACCGCGACACCCATGGCGTGGCGCATTTCGGCACCGGCGCCGCTGGAGAACACCAGGGGCACCACACCCATGATGAACGCGAAGGAGGTCATCAGGATCGGCCGCAGACGCAGACGGCACGCTTCCAGGACCGCAGCCAGCGGGCTCAAGCCTTCCTCCTGTTTATCCTTGGCGAACTCGACGATCAGGATCGCGTTCTTGCAGGCAAGCCCCACCAAGACGATCAAACCGATCTGGGTAAAGATGTTGTTGTCACCGCCGGAGGCGATCACACCGGTGATGGCCGACAGCAGGGTCATCGGTACGATCAGGATCACCGCCAGTGGCAGACTCCAGCTTTCGTATTGAGCCGCCAGTACCAGGAACGCCAGCAGCACACAGAGCGGGAACACGAACAGTGCGGTGTTACCGGACAGGATCTGCTGGTAGGTCAGGTCGGTCCATTCGTAGGTCATGCCGTTGGGCAGTTCTTCCTTGAGCAGTTTCTCGATGGCTTTTTCGGCCTGGCCGGAGCTATAGCCGGGGGCTGCCGCACCGTTGATTTCAGCGGTGATGAAGCCGTTGTAGTGCATCACGCGGTCCGGGCCCGAGGTGTCGCTGACCTTGATGAAGGTCGCCAGCGGGATCATCTCGCCCTTGTTGTTACGCACTTTCAGCTGGCCGATCTGGTCGGATTCGAGGCGGAACTGTTGTTCGGCCTGAACGTTGACCTGATAGGTGCGACCAAAGCGGTTGAAGTCGTTGGCATACAGCGAACCCAGGTAGATCTGCAGGGTGTCGAAGATGTCGCTGACGGCCACGCCGTGGGTCTTGGCTTTTTCCCGGTCGATGGCGGCATCGACCTGGGGCACGTTCACGGTGTAGCTGGTGAACAGGCCGGCCAGTTCCGGCACGTTGTGGCTCTTGTTGATGATGTTCATGGTTTCCTTGTACAGCTCTTCGTAGCCCAGGTTGCCCCGGTCTTCGATCTGCAGGCGGAAACCACCGATGGTGCCCAGGCCTTGTACCGGCGGCGGCGGGAAGATCGCCATGTAGGCTTCCTGGATATTCGCGTACTGGCCGTTCAAGGCACCGGCAATCGCACCGGCGGACATGCTCGGGTCTTTACGTTCGTCGAACGGTTTGAGGGTCACGAACACGATGCCGGCGTTCGGACTGTTGGTGAAACCGTTGATCGACAGGCCCGGGAAGGCCACGGCGCTTTCCACGCCGGGCTGTTTCAGCGCCAGCTCGGACATGCGCTTGATCACGTCTTCGGTACGGTCCAGGCTCGAGGCATCCGGCAGTTGCGCGAAGGCCACCAGGTATTGCTTGTCCTGGCCGGGGACGAAACCGGTCGGGGTGCTGGAGAAACCGAAGAAGGTCAGGACCATCAGGCCGGCGTACAGCAGCAGGGCGATACCGCTTGAGCGGATCACGCGGGCAACGGTGCCGACATAACCATGGCTGGCCTTTTCAAAGAAGCGGTTGAACGGACGGAACAACCAGCCACCGAAAATCTTGTCCAGCACCTTGGAGAAACGGTCCTTCGGCGCGTCGTGGCCCTTGAGCAATACCGCGGCCAGCGCCGGCGACAGGGTCAGGGAGTTGAAGGCCGAGATCACCGTGGAAATCGCGATGGTCAGGGCGAACTGTTTGTAGAACTGGCCGGTCAGACCGGAAATGAACGCCGCCGGAACGAATACCGCACACAGCACCAGCGCCGTGGCGATGATCGGGCCGGTTACCTCGCCCATGGCTTTTTTGGTCGCTTCAACCGGGGTCAATCCGAGTTCGATGTTCCGCTCGACGTTCTCCACCACCACGATGGCGTCGTCCACCACGATACCGATCGCCAATACCAGGCCGAACAGCGACAGGGCGTTGAGTGAGAAGCCAAACAGATGCATCACGGCAAAGGTACCGATCAGCGATACCGGCACAGCGACCAGCGGAATGATCGAGGCGCGCCAGGTTTGCAGGAACAGGATCACCACGAGTACCACGAGGATCAGTGCTTCGAAGAGGGTGTGAACCACCGCTTCGATGGAGCCGCGCACGAAGATCGTCGGGTCATAGACGATGCTGAAGTCCATGCCTTCGGGGAAGTTCTTCTTCAGTTCGGCCATTTTCGACCGCACTTCGTTGGAGATTTCGATGGCGTTGGAACCCGGACGCTGGAAGATCGGGATCGCCACCGCCGGCTGGTTGTTCAGCAACGAACGCAGGGCGTACTGGCTGGAGCCCAGCTCGACGCGAGCGATGTCTTTGAGGCGAGTGATTTCACCGTTGTCGCCAGAGCGAATGATGATGTTCTCGAACTCTTCCTCGGAAACCAGACGGCCCTGGGTGTTGACCGACAACTGGAAGGCCGTGGCATTCGGTGCAGGCGGCGCACCCAAGGCACCAGCCGCCACTTGACGGTTCTGCTCACGAATCGCCGTGACCACATCGGTGGCGGTCAGGTTGCGCGAAGCGGTCTTGTTCGGGTCGAGCCAGACACGCAGGGAGTAATCGCCCATGCCAAACAACTGCACATCACCGACACCACCCAGACGCGCCAGCTCATCCTTGATGTTGAGCAAGGCGTAGTTGGACAGGTAGAGCATGTCGTAGCGTTTGTCTGGCGAGGTCAAGTGCACAACCATGGTCAGGTCGGGCGAAGCCTTGTCCACGGTGATACCGATGCGCGTCACTTCCTCGGGAAGTTTTGGCTCGGTCCGCGTCACACGGTTCTGCACCTGCACCTGTGCGTTGTCCAGGTCAGTGCCCAGCGCAAAGGTGATGGTCAGGGTGATCTTGCCGTCAGCGGTGGACTGCGAGGACATGTACAGCATGTTCTCGACACCGGTGATGGCTTGCTCCAGTGGAGCGGCCACGGTTTCACCGATGACTTTTGGGTTGGCACCCGGGAAGTTGGCACGAACCACAACGGTCGGCGGTACCACTTCCGGGTATTCGCTGATCGGCAGCTGGAACAGCGAGATGGCGCCGGCGATCAGGATCAGCAGCGAAAGTACCGCTGCAAAGATCGGCCGTGAAATGAAGAATTGGGAAAAATTCATCGTAAAAATCCCTTAACCGCGTGGGGTCGTGGCGGCCAGTTTCACAGCCGTGCCCGGCGCAACCCTGGCAGGCGCGACTTGGGGCAGGTTGCTGGCTTCCAGCGCTTGGCGTTGTTGTGCGAGTGCCGCGAGGGTTTGTTCGCTGGCCATCGGAATCACTTCAGGGGTGACCGGTGAGCCAGGGCGCACCCGTTGCAGGCCCTTGACGATGATGGTGTCGTCCTTATTCAGGCCATTGCGCACGATGCGCAGACCTTCGATCTTCGGACCCAGCTCCACCGCGCGGTAGGCGGTCTTGTTGTCGGCATCCATCACCAGCACGAACTTCTTGCCCAGGTCGGTGCCGACCGCTTCGTCATTGATCAGCATGGCGCTGTAAGTGCCGCTGCCCACCAGTTTCAGGCGTGCATACAGGCCCGGGGTGTAGCTGCCATCGCTGTTGTCGAACACGGCGCGCCCACGAATGGTGCCGGTCTTCGGGTTGACCTGGTTGTCGACGAAGTTCATCACGCCCTGGTGCGGGTTGCCGTCCTCGTTGGACAGGCCCATGTAGACCGGGGTGGTGGCGCCGCGCTTGCCCTGGCGAGCGAGCTCGGTGTACTTGAGGAACACACGTTCGTCCGCGTCGAAATAGGCGTACACCTTGTCAGTAGAGACCACGCTGGTCAGCGGGGTGGTGTCGGCAGTCACCAGGTTGCCGGCGGTGATTTCCGCACGGCTGACGCGGCCGCTGATTGGAGCAGTCACACGAGTAAAGCTCAGGTTCAGCCTGGCCAGATCCAGCTGCGCTTGCAGGGCGCCGACCGCGGCGCGGGCTTCCTGGGCGGCGCTGGTCCGCGAGTCGGCCAGTTCGGCGGAAATCGCGTTGCTGGTGCGCAGGCGCTCACCGCGTTGGGCTTCGTTTTCGCTGCGGGTGGCATTGGCGCGCGATTGTGCAACCAGTGCTTCAAGGCGGCGGACCTCAGCCTGGAACGGACGCGGGTCGATCTGGAACAGCAGGTCGCCTTTCTTGACCAGGGCGCCTTCTGTGAACGCCACTTCATCGATCTGGCCGGAGACCCGTGGACGAATCTCGACGGTTTCCGGCGCTTCGAGACGGCCGGTGAACTCGTCCCATTCGTTGACCGGCTGTTCCAGCACCTTGGCCACGCTGACCTTGGCCGCTGGCATGCTGGCGGCGGTTTCCGGGGCCTTGCCGCAAGCGCTGATCACCACTACGGCCAACAAAGCCAACGGGAAGCGCAAATGTTTGAGTGACTGTTCCATGGATGCATCCGCCAATGTGTTGAGATTGGCGAATGATGCGCGGCGGGTTTGTATCTCACGAATCGAATGGGGCGAAGGTAACTATCATCCGGAATGATATAAGACCCAAGCCAGCCCTCTAGCCTGCGCCTTGTGTTCGGTCGTCATCAACTGGATTGATGACAATTGTGTGTTGCATTGGATGCAATAGTCAGATCTGGAACCGTGTCGCGGCCATCGCGAGCAAGCTCGCTCCCACAGGGATCTTCGTCGTTCCCAGATCCCTGTGGGAGCGGGCTTGCCCGCGAAGAGGCCGGCAGCCTTCTACACAATCCGGATCAGGCCAAGCTATCCGGATCCCCGAAAAACATCTGAATCCGCGACCGCAACCAGCGCTCCCCCGGATCATTATCCTGGGACCCGCGCCACGCCATGTGCAACTCGAAACTGCGCACCGGCAACGGCGGATCTTCGGCCCGCACACCGCCAGCGGCAGTCAGCGCATCGGCCGTGTAGTCCGGCACCGTCGCGACGATGTCGGTGCCCGCGAGCAGGGTGCTCAACCCGTTGAACTGCGGAACGGCGAGCACCACATGCCGTTTGCGCCCGAGCTTTTCCAGCTCTTCATCGATGAAGCCGCTGAGGTCGCCGGCGAACGACACCAGTGCATGGGGGCGAGCGCAGTAATCATCCAGGCTCAACGGCCCCGGCACGGTGTCGGCGCGCAACAGCTTCGGTTGGCTGCGACGCAGTACCTTGCGTTTGGCGTTGGCCGGCAGGTCGGTGGTGTAACTGACACCGATGGATATCTCACCGGATGCCAGCAACCCCGGCATCAGGATGTAGTTGACCCGACGTACCACCAGCACAATCCCCGGGGATTCGGCACGCAGGCGCTTGAGCAGCATTGGCAGCAAGGCGAACTCGACGTCGTCCGAAAGGCCGATGCGGAACACGGCGGTACTTGTGGCAGGATCGAACTCGGCCGCACGGCTGACGGCGGTGGAAATCGAATCCAGTGCCGGGGAGAGCAGGGCGAAGATCTCGACCGCCCTGGCGGACGGCTCCATGCTGCGGCCGGTACGCACAAACAAAGGATCATCGAACAGGCCGCGCAGGCGCGAGAGCGCCGCACTGATGGCTGGCTGGCCGAGGAACAGTTTTTCCGCAGCACGGGTCACGCTGCGTTCGTGCATCAATGTTTCGAAAACGATCAACAGGTTCAGGTCGACACGACGCAGGTCATTACGATTCATCTGGAGTCCTGGCAGAGTCAGCAAGCTTGACGTGGGCGGCCATATGAGAACAATGGCCAGCAGGAATATTACGGGGAAAGACTGGTACTCTGCACCGGGTAATTCAGTTTTTCCTACATAGGCTGCTTCGGTTTCTTACGACATTTGACGATGTTGCCGCCGCTGCGGAATCAATGACAGGCATGTCGACTATTAATAGCCACAGATAGTGTTGGGTTGAAAGCCCGGCTAGAGTTCATGGCATTAGAGGTTTATTTGGCGAGGTTTGCGATGTCCCGCACGATACGTTTTCACAAGTTTGGTCCAGCCGAGGTGCTCAAATGCGAAGAGCATGCGACGGCTCTGCCTGCACCGGGCGAAGTGCAGGTGCGCGTCGAGGCGATCGGCATCAGTTGGTATGACACTCTCTGGCGTCAGAACCTGGCCCCGTCCCATGCCCGACTGCCTTCAGGCCTTGGCCAGGAGATGGCCGGTATCGTCACCGCTGTCGGTGATGGCGTCGATGACCTGGAGGTCGGTGACAAGGTCGCCAGCTTTCCGGCCCAAAGCCCGAACGACTATCCGGTCTACGGCGAGCAGATCGTTCTGCCGCGCTCGGCAGTCACCCGTTATCCGGATGTGCTTACCCCGATTGAAGCGAGCGTGCACTACACGCCGTTGTTGATCGCCTATTTCGCTTATGCCGATCTGGCACGGGTCAAGCCCGGGCAATTTGTTCTGGTGACTGACGCGAGTCATTGCGCCGGACCTTCGTTCGTACAACTGGGCAAGGCCTTGGGTGTTCGAGTGATCGCCGCGACCAAGACCGAGGAGGAACGTGAATACCTGTTGTCGCTGGGTGCCGAGAAAGTGATCGTCACCGAGGAAGAAGATCTGCTGATGCGGATCAACAAAATCACCGATAACCGTGGCGTAGATGTGGTGTTCGATGGTTTGGGCGGTCCGCAGATGTCGTTGCTGGGCGATGTGCTGGCGCCTCGCGGCAGCCTGGTGCTGTACGGCCTGCAAGGTGGCAACCAGACACCTTTCCCGGCCTGCGCAGCGTTCCAGAAGAACATTCAGTTCTTCGTGCACTGCATCGGCAACTTCACGGGCAAGCCGGAACTGGGCATCACCCAGGACCAGGCCGCACTGCAACGTGCCTTGCGCGACATCAACCAGCTGACCGCTGACCGCGTTCTGCTGCCGCTCAAGACTCGGGTCTTCCCGTTTGCCGAGTTTGTCGAAGCACACCGCTACATGGACGAATGCCCGTGTCGCGAACGGGTCGCGCTGCAGGTCGAGCCGGCGTAGCACTTACAGTCCTCCCAAGAGTCCGTGCCCACACGGACTCTTTCGTTTGAGCCCCCCGAAAGCCGTCGATCAGCAGGCCGGTCCAGCAACTGAACTGGTTTTTGCCCGTAATCTGTAGCTTCTAATCAGCCACTAAGCCCTGATAATTGAATGATTACTTTCATCTCAAGGAATGAGTCATGGCCGGGTGTCAGGCTGAAACTTTTCAATGTGCGCCATCGGTGCAAATCTCCAAATTAGTTGGCCGTTGGCTAGTTGGCAAAAAGACAGCTGCAACTTCCTTCCTTATTTCTTGTATTAAGTGTCTGTGGGACTTTGTCAGATATTTCCTAGGACTCCGGTTTCAAATCAGCAAACCCTTGCCAGCAGGGCGCTCCAGCCTCACCTCTGTCGTTAAGTCGAGGGGGTGTTGCGATCGTTTCAAATGATTTCAAGAAAATTCAAGTGTTAGCATTTGGCAATAAAGTCCATGACTCCATTCGCGCCGACAGTCCAACGGGATTTGCTGTCTGCACGATATTGAACTTACGAGTATCAGGTAAATAAAGATGACCAGCATCCATGACCAAGCGATGAACTATGTCTATCAACAAGTGCTGCAGCGATTGCTGGGTTTTTTCTCCCGTGCCGAACGCACTGCATTGCAATTGTTGATTCAGCGCCTGGCAGTAGCGGCCGGGGGCATGGAGCACATTGGCGATTACAAGGTGTTGGCGATCCAGTCCGGGGCTCGTGACAACTGCTACACCCTGGCTTTGTTGCGTGCTGCACAGTTGACCATCGCCACGCGGACACCGGCGACATTCCAGTTGCGCATCGCCTCGTTACGGTTGAACGGCACAAGCGGCGCGGCCGTGGAAAACATGCACAGGACCAACAGCGCATTGTTTGTCTATGACGATCCCCGGGTCGAGGTACTGATGGTCGATGATCGGGAAGTCTTGCCGTTCAACCACCTGACGCCGATCTCCGACGCCGGCCGCGAGTCCAGCCGCCTGAACCTGCTGCTGATCGGCCATCGCCGGGAGTGGCGCGGCGGGTTCGACCTTTGGGATGACGGTTATCTGGCCACGGGAGAGTTCTACGGACAAATCGCTCGCTGGGACGGCGGTGTCGACGCCTTGCTCATCAGTGACACGCCACGTCAGCAAAAGCAGTTCATCGACGGCTTGAGGCGCGCCGCCACCAAGGCAGGGCTCGAGCCTTCGCCTGCGGGCGAGCCGGGCTATGCTGGGTTGTTTGCATTGCTCGATGAACTGGGCAGCGACTGTTATCACGGGTTCTACGCCGATTACGGCCAGGCCCGGTGGCGTCCGCAAGAGCGCTTCGAAACCTGCCGTCGTACGGCCTGCATCGACATTCACGACCTGCTGGTCAGCAACCTGGAAGAGCGTTGGCCATTGTTGACGGAGTTTCTCGGCTTCCAGCCTGACGAACTGTCCGCGCAGATCAGCGACAACGAATTCGTCAGCCCGTCGATCACGGCGCACGTCCGAGGGTTGCATGCGTGCTTCGTGCAGAATCGCAATTACGAATCCGGTGTTGCGCAATACCTGCAACGGGCCTTGGTGATGATGCGCCGCAAGCACTTGCCCGAGCGATTGTGCGAGCAGGCCATCGAGGTCTTCGGCAATCCGGCGACACTGGTCGAACTGCGCGCCCGAGCGGCGGCCGAGGCACAAAAGAATCTGGGCCTGAGCGAAGCACAACTGGTGTGCCTGCTGTTTGCGCCCTTTACCGAAAAAGGTGCGGGGCTCGAGCGTTTTCTGCGTCAGTGCCATCCGGGCATGCTGGTGGCCATGCCCGAGTTGCACAAGGCCATGCAGGGGCACCCGGTCGCCGAACAGATCATGCAATGGATGATTGATGTCAGCGGATTGCCCGTCAGCCTGATTGGCCAGCTTTACCGCATGGAGTGGACGCCCGCAGACGCTGGCGGGGCGGCTGAAGCAATCATCCCAAGGGCCGTGTCGCAAAATGCGCTGGACGATCCTGATGCTGACAGCACGTTGGTGGATGAATGGTCAGCGGGTCACTGAACGTGGGCGGATTTTCAGTCAATGCAAATGGCCTTCGCCGATGAAAGGTCCACGGGAAACGGATTTCGCCTATCAAGCGGTTTATCGATACCTGGTCAGCCTGATCAACGAGTCTGAAGGGGATTCGCGCATCCGGCTGCCGTCGCTGCGGCACCTGGCTGAGCGTCTGAATGTGTCGATCTCGACCATTCAGTACGCCTATTCGCTGCTGGAGAAAGAAGGGCGGGTGTATTCGGTGGCCAAGTCCGGTTACTACGCATTGCCAGTGTCCGCAATCAACCTGCAGGACAGCGGGAGCGACTTGCTGGAAGCGGTCTACGTCAATGCCAGGCGCCCGGGGATGCTGGTCCTGAGCGCCGATGAACCGGCGTTATTGCAGCCACTGGACAGTCCTTTGTTGCTGCTGGAGCGGGAGTTGCTGCGCCAGTATCCCCGCCAGCCGCAGTCGCCTTCGCAACCCTGCGGCGAACTCGAATTGCGCGCCGCCCTGGCAGCACGCTACACCACGTCTCCCATGCGTTACTGGCACGCCGATGATGTCTACATCGGCGCCGACCTGCGCGGTGTACTGGAAATCCTGATCGCCGTGCTGGGCTTGAAAGACGCCACGGTGGTGGTCGAATCGCCGTGCGACTGGACGATCCTGCGTTTGTTTCAAGCCGCCTGCGTGCGGGTGATCGAGTTGCCCGTGCAAGCCGATGCCTGTCTGGATCCGGTACGTCTTGAAATGCTGCTCGATACCGAACCGGTAAGGCTGGTGATGCTGTCATCGGCCCTGAACATGCCCCGTGGCAGTCTGGCGCCTGACCACAACAGACAGGCCATTGCCCGGCTGCTGGCCGCGCATGACAGTTGGGTGCTGGAAAACGACTGTTATGGCGAACTCGGATTCGATCTGGGCACCCTGCGCTTTCGAGACTTGCTGGACCCTGAACGGCTGATGGTGTTTTCCACGTTCGAGAAAGTCATCGGACCTGAAGCGCCCTACGGTTTTTTGCTTTCAAGGCATTTGAGCGCCGAGTTGCAACGGCACTTTCTGCTGCGGTCCTTCCGACTCTCGCCGATACGCCAGAAAGCCATTGCCCGTTTGTATAGCAGCGGTCGCATTGACCAACACCTGCTGGTGCTGCGGCGGCTGCTCAATGACCGCAAGAATCAAATGACCCTGTTGTTACAGGAGCGATTGGGTGATGCCTTGCATTTCGTCGAGCCGCAAGGGGGTGCAACGATCTGGATGCGCTCGTTGCGTCGGGTCAATGTCCGTCGTGTGTTCCAGCGCCTGCTGGCGCATCAGGTGGTCATCGCACCAGGCGAGTTGTTCAGCCTCCACGGTCTGCACGGACAGCATCTGCGCCTGAGCCATACCTTCGGCGGCGATCACAATCTGGCGGCCGCGCTGGGATTGCTGGGGGATGCGCTGCGCCTGGAATCAATCGAGTGAGTGAGTGAGACAAAAAATAACAACCTCCACTGTGCGGATCGATCCCATCGCCTTGCGGTCAAACTGCCAGTAAACTGCGACCCAATTCCTGAACCACTCTATTCCAGAGGTTTTGCATGACACTCAGTCCTTTTGCGGGTAAACCGGCACCGGCACAATTGTTGGTCGACATCCCGCGACTGGTAACGGCCTATTACACCGGCCAGCCTGATGCCGCGATTTCCACCCAGCGCGTTGCCTTCGGCACGTCGGGGCACCGTGGCAGCTCGTTCGACTTGAGTTTCAATGAATGGCACGTGCTGGCGATCAGCCAGGCGATCTGCCTGTACCGCGAAGCTCAAGGCATCGATGGCCCGCTGTTTGTCGGTATCGACACCCACGCGCTGTCCACGCCGGCCGGCGCCAGTGCCCTCGAGGTACTTGCAGCCAACGGCGTGACCGTGATGATCGCCGAAGGTGACGAGTACACGCCGACACCGGCCATTTCCCATGCGATTCTCTGCTACAACCGTGGACGCACCACTGGCCTGGCGGACGGCATTGTCATCACGCCGTCCCACAACCCGCCGCAAAGCGGTGGCTACAAGTACAACCCAACCAACGGTGGCCCGGCCGATACCCACATCACCAAGTGGATCGAAGCCAAGGCCAACGAACTGCTGGCCAACAAGCTCGCTGGCGTCAAGCGCATCAGCTACGAGCAGGCACTTAAGGCCAGCACTACCCATCGTCACGATTACCTCAACACCTATGTCGCCGACCTGATCAACGTGATCGACTTCGACGCGATCCGCGATGCCAAGCTGCGCCTGGGTGTCGATCCACTGGGTGGAGCAGGGGTGCGCTACTGGTCGGCGATTGCCGAGCATTACCGCCTGGACCTGGACGTGGTGAACAAAGAGGTCGACCCGACCTTCCGCTTCATGACCGTCGACTGGGACGGCCAGATCCGCATGGACCCATCGTCCAGCCACGCCATGCAAGGCCTGATCGGCCTGAAAGAGCGCTTCGACGTGGCGTTTGCCTGCGATCCGGACCACGACCGCCATGGCATCGTCACGCCGTCCGGTGGCTTGCTGGCACCGAACAACTACCTCGCCGTTGCCATCGACTACCTGTTCCAGAATCGTCCGCAATGGCGCGCCGATGCCGCCGTGGGTAAAACCGTGGTCAGCAGCGGCCTGATCGATCGCGTGGCCAAGCGCCTGGGTCGTCGCCTGTACGAAGTGCCGGTGGGTTTCAAATGGTTTGCCGACGGCCTGTTCGATGGCTCCCTGGGTTTCGGCGGCGAAGAAAGCGCCGGTGCCTCGTTCCTGCGCAAGGACGGCGGTGTCTGGAGTACCGACAAGGACGGTTTGATTCCGGCCCTGCTGGCCGCCGAGATGACGGCCCGGACTGGTCGCGACCCGAGTCAGGCGTATCGCGCCTTGACCGATGAACTGGGTGAGCCGTTCTCGGTACGGGTCGACGCCAAGGCCAATCCGGAGCAGAAAGCGCTGCTGAGCAAGCTGTCGCCGCAACAGGTCACCTCGACTCAACTGGCCGGTGAGCCGATCCAGAGCATCCTCAGCCACGCACCGGGCAATGACCAGGCCATTGGTGGTCTCAAGGTCATGACCGAGAACGGCTGGTTTGCGGCGCGTCCGTCGGGCACGGAAGACATCTACAAGATCTACGCCGAAAGCTTTGTCAGCGACGACCACCTCAAGCAACTGGTGGCCGAGGCGCAAACGCTGGTGGATGGTGCCATTTCCGCAAAATAAACGGCGTAATTCCCACTGGAGTTGCATATAACCCTGTGGGAGCGAGCTTGCTCGCGATAGCGGACTGTCAGTCAAAATCAATGTTGGATGCCAGGCCGTCATCGCGAGCAAGCTCGCTCCCACAGGGGTTGGCTGCAGCCACTTAAAGGGGGTGACCAATGCGGTCGCCCCTTTTTATTTGCGATTGCGCTCAGCGAATCAAGCCAGATCCACCAGAACAATCTCGCTGTCCTCGATGGCCGTCACCCGCAGCACCTGCTCATCGGCAACGGCTACGCCGTCTCGAGCTTGTGCGCGCAAGCCATTGACCTCAATGACACCCGTGGCCGGTACCAGGTAGGCGCGACGACCGTTGTCCAGGTGATACTCGGCGGATTCGCCGGCCTTGAGGTTCGCGGCTACCAGCCGGGCATCGGCCCGAATGCGCAGGCTCTGATCGTCGCCTTCCTTGCCGCTGGCCAGGGTGACAAAACCTTCGCGGTTACCTTTCGGGAACGGCTTGGCGCCCCAGGACGGCGCCAGGCCGGACTCGTTCGGGATGATCCAGATCTGGAAAATCCTGGTCGGCGTCGCTTCCAGGTTGTACTCGCTGTGGGCGATCCCGGTACCGGCGCTCATGACCTGGACGTCACCCGCTTCGGTGCGCCCCTTGTTGCCAAGGTTGTCCTGGTGGGTAATGGCGCCTTCGCGGACATAGGTGATGATTTCCATGTCGCGGTGCGGGTGTTGCGGGAAACCGGTGCCGGGCTCGATCACGTCGTCATTCCAGACCCGCAGGTTGCCCCAGTTCATGCGCTTGGGATCGTAGTATTCGGCGAACGAAAAATGGTGGTGGGCATCCAACCAGCCGTGGTGAGCACCGCCGAGCGAGTTGAAAGGTCTGAGTTCAAGCATGATCGTCTCCAGAAAAGGTTCGTCATGGGGCGAAACGCCTGGGCCACGAAGCGAGACCGGTGAGTGATGACGGCCATCATCCAACAGGCAACAATCGATAAAAAGCGTAAAAAATGCAGCATTCCTATCGAATGGATTGATATGAAATAACTTCCAAAGTTTCTCATCCAACCTTCACTTCATCGCATAAGCCAATGAGTCATAAGCAATTCACTAGAACTCAACGGCAAATGCAGACACCATAGCGCTCAACAGCCTCACACCCTGGAGTCAGTCCGCGTGCCGCAACACACCCCCGATCTCCCTCCCGAACTTCGCCCCTTGGCCGAGATGCCGCTGATCAAGCGATTGCTTGCCCGATTCTTCGGCTACAGCCTGACCCGCCTGCACGCACAGCATCGGGCGTCGTGGTTGCATGGCCAGGCCGACGGTTTTCGCAGTGGTCACAGCGCCGGGGTCGATTACGGCTACAGGGAAGGCAAGCTCGAGGGGCTGGAGGAGGGCCGGCAGGTTCTGCTGATCCGCGACTCGCGCTGCACTGAACACCGACCACCGAATGTCGATGACCTGTTGTTCGACGACTGGCGCCTGCCGTTGAGCGCCGAGCTGAAGAAGCGCATGAAGGCCGATGTCGCCCGCTTGTTGCCGGCCCATGCCCAACCCAGTGCCGCACAGTGGAAAATGATCTTCAGCGACACCCCGTCCACCTCGGTGATCGCGGGGGCCGGTGCGGGCAAATCGACCACGCTGGTGCTGCGTATCCTGCTGCTGACCCATTACCTGGGCTTCGAGCTGAGTTCGATGACGGTGGTGACCTTCACCCGCGAGTCGCGCAAGGACTTCATCAACAAGCTGATCGAACTGTTTGCGCTCTGGGGCCGCGGGATCAGTTTCAAGGAGGCGCGGGATCTGGTACGCACCTTTCACTCGCGGATCCTGCCGATGGTGCGCAGCCTTCCGGGTTTCGAGCGTTTGCAGGCTTTCGAGAACCTCAGCCTGCGGGCTGCACAGGGGGACGAGGAGGTCGACAGCAATCCGTTCGATCTGCGCATCAACGACGCCCAACGCCAACAGCTCAACGCCTGCTATCACCGTCTGCACCGTGACGATGAGCGTTTTCGCGAGTTGATCAAGCCATTGTCCCGGCATGCGCTGCAACTCAAGGAGCTGGAGCGCGATCACCCGGATGTGCAAAAACGCATGGGCGTTACCGAGCTTGCGGCCAAGCGCGACGAGGAGCTGTGCGACGCCATCGAGGACCTGTGGTTTCGCGCCGGTGCCTGGCCTATCAAGGGCATCGAACCGAATCGCCAGTCGTTCGATATCAATGGTTCGACATTCCATTGTCACGGCTACATCCCGTCGCTGGATGCCTGGGTGGTGTTGGGGTTCGATCCTCGGGAGAACCCGCAGGTGACGCGACCAAACGCCAAGCTGTCGGTGCGCGCAGAGTGGGCAGTAAAGCGCACCCTGTTTCAAGCTTTCTGTCGTAAGCCATTGATATGGCTAGATAGTTACGAATCATCAAAACGTGTTCTGGCCTCGCTCGCCGGTGATGCCAGCGCCGGGCCGGGTTTCGATTACAAGGTCAAGGGCGAGCTCGCTTCAGCGCCACTGCTCGATTGTTTTGTCGCCGCCGCCGGGTTCATCGAAAACCTCGGGCTGGACGTGCCGGGCGCCGTGGCCCGGATGAGTTTCGCCAAGGACGATCCCGACCGGTTCTTCTTTGAAGCCTTGAGTCTGTACTGGCGGGCGCTGGAAGATCATTTGCTGGATCAGAAGCCGCCGATCATGACCTACAACCGAATGTTCGCCCTGTTCAGCGAACATTCGCCGGAGAATTTCAAACTGCTCGGCGATGAGCTGCTGCGGCCGCTGTCACACCTGATGATCGACGAATTCCAGGATGTCTCGCCGCAGATCGTCTCCTGGATCAGGGCCAGCCTGGCAGAGATCCGCAGTCGCGGACCGGCCATGCACGTCGGGCGCGCAGCCCAGCGTTCCTCGTTGCTCTGTGTGGGCGATGACTGGCAGTCCATCTATGGTTGGCGCGGCAGTTCGCCGACCTACTTCATGGAGTTCAACAAGGAGTTCCCGTCGCCGAGCACCACCAAGGTCATGCTCAGCGACAACTACCGCAGCCACCAGCACATCATCGATGCCGCCGAGCACATCGTGCGCGCAGCACCGGCGATTGCCGGGAAGAAAGCCAAGGCCAGCGGTGAACCCAAGGCATTGCTGCCGGTGAACGTCCTTGATCGTGATGACCAGGGCATGGCCAAACGCCTGATGGAGCATTACCGAAAGGGCGATTCGATCTTGATGCTTTATCGAAAAAGTAGCGATAAGTCATTGATAGAAGAGCATATTCAATCAGTACTTAATGTTGATTCCAGCTTGCCGTATGAGGCTCGCAGGCTCAAGCAGTTGACGTATCACAGCGCCAAGGGCCTCCAGGCCGATGCGGTGTTTTTGCTGGGCGACTGCCAGCACCTGACCAGTTCACCTTACAAAAATCAGGTTTACCGGATGGCGGGCCTGGGTAAGGCCGGCGACAGCGAGCCCTATGACAATGCCCAGAAGGACGAGATCCTGCGGTTGGCCTACGTGGGTATTACCCGCGCTGTCAGCCATTGCTACTGGTACGTCGACGCACAAGACACCCAGGCCGCGAACATGCCCAAGGCCTCCGACCGGATCGGCAAGGGCAAAGCGTTTTTTGTCGACCATCGTAAAAGCCAAATCACCGCCTGACTCTGTAGGTGTAGGAGCGAGCTTGCTCGCGATGGATTCAAGAGCGCCGTGGTTAGCCAGTAAATACGCGTTATCGTTAACGACCATCGCGAGCAAGCTCGCTCCTACAGGTACAGGGAAGCGTTCAACAAAAAGCCCACATAAAGTGGGCCTTTTAACAGTTGAGCCTTCAGGCATAACTCTTGAAGGCCTCCGGTGGGATGAAGGCTTCAAGCTCGTCCTCCACCGCTTCGATTATTCGTTCTACATCCGCGGCATTCATGACGGTGGCGCACGGAATACCGGCAATGGCGATCATGGTCTCGCCAGTGGCACGATCAAAAAGACGGGCAATCATACTGCCCGGCGCGTCCATGCTCGCCTCGAAACCCATGGGATGAAAATGCCAGCGCATCAGCTGGCAGGCGTTTGGAAACGTAACCTTGCTGAACCCTTTATTCATGTGTTGCCCGCCTTCATTATCGAGCGCGTCCGTTAGCTCATGGTAGGAGGGAAGAACCTTCATTGGTTCAACCAGTGACAATTTTTAAAAGTAGCATCCGGATGTGAAAACAATGTGGAGTTTTCAGGTCGTTTGGCGATTGCCGGCGCTTTTTTTGATTCAGGTCACGCTTATCGGCCATTTGCGGGCACAAGCCATCATCGGTTTAGTCGTTGAAGACAAAACGGAAGTTGGGCAAGCTCGGTCTTTTCCCGTCGAGGTGTTCAATGCACGCCGATGATGATGGCCCACTGCAAACCCAGGCCACGGGCGAGACGGTCATGCGCTATCACTTGCGCTGGAAGCACCGGGATCTGGATGGCGTCATGGCGCTTTATCACCCTGAAGTCCAGTACAACGACTTTTTCCAGAACCGGGTCATGGGCCTGGCCGAATTGCGCGAATATGTGCGCAGCAGCATGCCCCGGGATCCGGATGAAGCGCTGGAGCACTCCGACCGCATTCGACTGGACGGCAACACTGCGTTCATTCAGTACCGCATCACCTTGCGCGGTGGTGAAGGGTTGGTGTCGTTCCGCGCCAGCGAAGCGATCACCGTCAAGGACGGGCTGATCTGGCGGGTCAATGAATATGCTTCATTGGTGCACGAACAACCCGGCAGCAAAACGTCCGGCAACCAGCGCCCGGCGGTCAGCCGGCTCGGCCTGTCGCCTCGCCAACTGAGCTTCATGGCCGATGACCTGCAGCAGTATTTCCAGCGCCAACAGCCTTATCTGGACCCGGAGCTCGATCTGCAACGAGTGGCGAAGGAGTGTGGCTACAGCCGCAACCAGATTTCCTACCTGTTGAATCAGGTGCTGGGCCAGAGCTTCTACCGCTACGTCAACCAGGCGCGCCTGCAACATTTGCTTGCGGCGCTGGATGCCGCCATGCTGCCAGTACGCATCGACGAAATGGCCTTCGCCGCCGGATTCAATTCGCTGTCGGCGTTCTACAGCTGTTTCCGCCAGCACACCGGCCAGTCCCCCAAGGCCTACGTCAAACAAATTTCTTTGCGTGCACGCGCGCAAGACAACGCCTGAGGCCACGCACTAGGATCGACGCCATCGAAGTTTGAGTGGCGGAGTCTTGCATGCCGGCGTGGCGCACTATCAGTTTGTGGATGGACCAGCTTGACGAGCCGCTATTGGCGCGTCCGGCGCTGGAGCGGGACCTGGATGTCGACGTGGCGATCATCGGCGCGGGTTATACCGGACTCTGGACCGCGTACTACCTCAAGCGGCACAAACCTGACCTGAACATCGCCATCGTCGAAGCGCAAACCGCCGGTTTCGGCGCGTCGGGGCGCAATGGTGGCTGGCTGATGGGCAATTTGCTGGGAGAAGACCGCCTGCTGGCCAAACTGTCGGCCGAAGCGCGCCGCGCCTCCTACGATTTGCTGCACAGCATTCCGGATGAAGTGGAGATTGTCCTCGAACGTGAGGGAATCGACTGCGATTACCGCAAAGGCGGGGTGCTGTATTGCGCCGCACGCTATCCGGAGCAGGAGGCCAGCCTGCGTCGCTACCTGGACGATCTCCACCGCCAGGGCCTCAACGACAGCCACTATCGCTGGCTTACCCCGGAACAACTGGCGCAACAGATCCGCGTCGCCAAACCCTACGGCGGTATCTACGCGCCGCACGTGGCGACCATTCACCCGGCCAGGCTGGTACGGGGGCTGGCCCGGGCGGTGGAGCGCCTGGGCGTCAGAATCTACGAAAACAGCCCGGTCACCCATTGGCAGTCCGGCAGTCTGCGCACGGCCAAAGCTTCGGTGCGCAGTCGCTGGGTGGTGCCGGCGGTAGAAGGCTACTCCGTGACGCTGCCGCCATTGGGGCGTTATCAGATGCCGGTGCAGAGCCTGATCGTCGCGACCGAGCCCTTGTCGGCGGCCACCTGGGACGAAATCGGCCTGAGTCACGGCCAGGCATTCAGCGAGGCCAGTCGCCAGGTCACCTACGGTCAACGCACCGCTGACAACCGATTGATCTTTGGCGCCCGAGGCGGGTACCAGTTCGCTGGCAAGCTGCGCCACGACTTCGACCTGAGCGCTGACGAAATACACCTGCGGCGTTATCTGTTCGGCGAACTGTTCCCGCAGTTGAAGAACGTGCAGATCACCCATTCCTGGGGCGGCAACCTGGGCATGTCCCGGCATTTCCAGCCACACATGCTTTGCGACCGGGCCAACGGCATTGCCCTGTCGGGCGGTTATGGCGGGGAGGGCGTTGGCGCCAGCAACCTGGGAGGCCGCACGCTGGCCGACCTGATCCTGGGGCGCGACACCGATCTGGTACGCCAACCGTGGGTCATCCCCCAGCGCGGCCTCGACGCACTGCGGGCCTGGGAGCCGGAGCCGATCCGCTGGCTCGGCTACAACGCGATCATCCGCAGCTTTGTCCACGAGGACCAGACCCTGGCCAACCCGGCCACAGCGCCCTGGCGGCGCAGGCTGGCCAGCGGGGTGGCCGGTTTCATGGAAGCTTTCATGCACTAAACAGCGTCTCTACATCGACAGGTATCCCCATGAGCATCACGCAATTCAAGAACACCGCAACCCTGAAACTGGACGAGTCCAATCCGGTCGTCGTACCCCTGGGAACTCCCGTGGCCGTGGCTTCGACCACCAGCGTCGAACGCGACGACGGCGTCGAGACCGGTGTCTGGGAATGTACCCCCGGGCGCTGGCGGCGGCAGATCGTCGCCCAGGAATTCTGTCACTTCATTCAGGGCCGCTGCACCTTCACGCCCGACGGCGGCGAACCGCTGCACATCGAGGCCGGCGACGCGCTGATGCTGCCAGCCAATAGCCTCGGTATCTGGGACATCCAGGAAACCGTGCGCAAGACCTACGTTTTGATTTTTTGAATGCTTTTGAAATTTGAAAGCTGATCTTTTGATTGCCTGCCAATAACAACAACCTCTACAGGAATCGACTCATGATCCGAAAGACCCTGACTCTGGCTCCGCTGATGCTGGTTGCATCCATCAGCCAGGCCGCCGAAACCGTCAAAATCTATAACTGGTCGGATTACATCGCGCCAGACACCACGAAAAACTTCCAGAAAGAAACCGGCATCGGCTTCACCTACGACGTCTACGACAGCAACGAAACCCTCGATGGCAAGCTGATGACCGGAAAATCCGGTTACGACGTGGTGTTTCCGTCCAACCACTTCATGGCCCGGCAGATTGAAGGCGGCGCACTGAAGAAGCTCGACAAGAGTCAGTTGCCGAACTGGAAAAACCTCAACCCGGTATTGCTCAAGGCATTGCAGACCAACGACCCGGGCAACGAGCACGGCTTCCCTTACCTGTGGGGCAGCACCGGCATCGGCTACAACATTGCCAAGGTCAAGGCGGTGCTGGGCGACAACGCCCCGGTGGATTCCTGGGACCTGATCTTCAAGCCCGAGAACATGCAGAAGTTGCAGAAGTGCGGCGTGGCCATCCTCGACAACGGCCCCGAACTGCTGCCGGCCGCGTTGAACTACCTCGGTTTGCCGCATCACAGCAAGAACCCGGAAGACTACAAAAAGGCCGAAGCCCTGCTGATGAAGGTGCGGCCGTATGTCAGCTATTTCCACTCGTCCAAGTACACCAGTGATCTGGCCAATGGCGACATCTGCGTCGCGGTCGGTTTCTCCGGCGACATCCTGCAAGCGGAAAACCGCGCCAGGGAAGCCAACAATGGCATCGACATCGGCTACTCGATTCCCAAGGAAGGCGCAGCGATCTGGTTCGATATGGTCGCGATGCCGGCCGACGCTCCGGACGACAAGGCCGGCTACGCCTTTATGGACTACCTGCTGCGCCCGGACGTCATGGCCAGCGTCAGCAACTACGTGCATTACGCCAATGGCAACGAGCAGGCCGACAGCCTGATCGACCCTGCGATCAAGAACGACACCAAGGTTTACCCAAGTCCTGAAATGATGGGCAAGCTGTTTGCGCTGGAAGCCATGCCACTGAACATCGACCGGGTGCGTACCCGGGTCTGGAACAAGATCCGCACCGGCAGCTGACAAGCTGCATCAGGCCACCGGGAAAGGATGTCCCGATGCGCCATCAGCCAACTGGCTCGAGCGTACAACGCATTTGCCCCGAGCCCGGGATCTGTAACAGGGCCTCGTCACCGGTTTGCCAAAAGCCGTAGCTACCCCGCAAATCCTTGCCGTTGTATTGGCTTGCATAATCGTTCGGTACCTGGATAAGGGTGGCAGAGGTATTCGCCCATTTCAGGTACACCACACGCGGCTCGACATTGAAGAAAGTAGCGGCAATCAACGCGTTCAATCCTGCGCAACGAAAGGCTACGGGGCCATCGGTGAGCCTGCTTGGATCCTTGGTCCTCGCAATGGCCGAACCCTGGCGAAGCTGGTGTGCGCGTTCGGCATAACTGCGGATCGTGCAGGCCTTGGGCTCTGCCTTGGTGGCACATTGATTTCGCGCGTCGACCCAGAAGCGCTGTTCGATCTCGACCTTGTCGGGGCGCGGTACCGAATGATCGTCCGTGAGCGCCAGGCGATAAAGGCGTGTCAGTTCAATCTCCATCCGCTTCAGCTGTGGGTCGCGACAGATCAGCTTCTCGACGGATGCGCTGGCCCTGGCGCAGTCGAAGCTGGTTGCCAGGACCGTAGTCGTCCCGGCATTCGCACAAATGCTCATTACCGCACACGCGCTGGCGGCGATGAGAGCGGCCAAAAGAGGCGTGACCATTTTCATGTCGGCTTCACCCGGATCATTTCGTGAGGCCCGTGGTGTAAGGCAATCCATCGAACCCTTGCACCGTCATTCGTTCATGGGCTGTATCGCAGTTTAAGGCAGTGTGCAAAACCTGCCACACCGGGGAGGGTTCCAGTGGGGCGACAACGCCGGTTGTGCAGCCTTTGCGGAGCTGAAATGGTTATTGCCTGATGGTCATTCGTTGCCTGCTCGCGAAGAGCGATAACCCGGTATTCAGAGGTGATCACTTCATTGAAATGTTTAACAGATTAAACATAAATAGTCGGACGATTCGAGTGCCCGGAAATTTACCTATATTTAATAATTAAATTGTCGATTGTCCGACAATAACTCCCGTCTAATATTTTTTAATTCAATACTTTCTCAGTACGCCCACTGTTTACGGGCACATTCCTGAATGCGCAAATTTGACGTCAAAAAAGTAGTGGACGTTTGATTTCTAATTGTGTCAGTTTTCCTACGCCTTCATTGGGCGAGTGATAGGACGATCTCGCCAGGGATCGTCTTTATCTGACAAAAACTGTTCCATAGCTAAACAAGGAAGTGTGTTTATGTCGAAAGTAAAAGATCACGCTATTGATTCCGCCGAACAGGTGCTGCTGCCACTGTCAGCATTGGCGGCAAGCAGTTCTGCATTCAATCAGATCAATAGTTTCAGCCATCAGTATGATCGGGGCGGCAACCTCACGGTCAATGGCAAACCGTCATTCTCCGTCGATCAGGCAGCCAATCAATTGCTGCGCGACGGCGCTGCTTACCAGGACAAGGATGGTAGCGGCAAAATAGAGCTGACCTATACCTTCCTGACTTCGGCATCGTCTAGCACGATGTACAAGCACGGGATTACCGGGTTCAGTCAGTTCAGCGCGCAGCAGAAAGCCCAGGCCGTGCTCGCCATGCAATCCTGGGCCGACGTGGCCAATGTTACCTTCACTGACAAGGCCAGCGGCGGCGATGGCCACATGACCTTCGGCAACTACAGCGGCGGTCAGGACGGTGCGGCTGCGTTTGCCTACCTGCCTGGTACCGGGGCCGGTTACGACGGGACTTCCTGGTACCTGATCAACAGCAGTTACACGCCCAACAAGACCCCGGACCTGAACAACTATGGCCGGCAAACCCTGACCCACGAAATCGGCCACTCCCTGGGCCTGGCCCACCCCGGCGACTACAACGCCGGCGAGGGTGCACCGACCTACAATGACGCGTCCTATGGGCAAGACACCCGCGGCTACAGCGTCATGAGCTACTGGAGTGAAAGCAATACCAGTCAGAACTTCAGCAAGGGCGGCGTCGAAGCCTACGCGTCCGGCCCGCTGATTGACGATATCGCTGCCATTCAGCAGCTCTACGGTGCCAACACCACCACTCGCACCGGCGACACTACCTACGGTTTCAACTCCAACGCCGGTCGCGACTTCCTTGGCGCGTCTTCTTCGGCGGACAAGGTGGTGTTTTCGGTCTGGGATGCAGGCGGCAAGGACACCCTGGACTTTTCCGGGTTTACCCAGAACCAGAAGATCAACCTCAATGAAACGTCGTTCTCGGACGTCGGCGGCCTGGTGGGTAACGTCTCCATCGCCAAGGGTGTCACCGTCGAGAACGCCATTGGCGGTTCTGGCAACGACTTGCTGATCGGTAACAACGTGTCCAACGAGCTCAAAGGCGGTGCCGGCAACGACATCCTTTACGGCGCTGGCGGCGCGGACAAACTGTGGGGCGGCGCAGGTTCGGACACCTTCGTGTTTGCGGCCAGCAGTGACTCCAGGCCAGGTACGGTCGACCAGATCCTCGACTTTGTCAGCGGTCTGGACAAGATCGACCTGACCGGCATCACCAACGGCGCGGGCCTGCACTTTGTCAGCGCCTTCACCGGGGCGGTGGGCGATGCGGTGCTCAGCACCTCGAGCGGCAACAGTTTGTTGTCGATCGACTTCTCGGGGCATGGCGCGGCTGATTTCCTGGTCAGTACCGTGGGCCAGGCGGCGTACTCGGACATCGTGGCTTGATGTGAGGTGAACAAGGAGGGCGGCGCCCGATGCGCTGCTCTCTTACCGTAAGCAGGGTTGCGGCCCGGAGTACAAGAACCTATGACGCACAGCGTCTTTTCCCGCAAGACAAGCGCGTGGCTACTGGCAGCGTTGATGATGTTTTTTGGAGAGGAAACCATGGCAAGCAGTCTGAAACTGGCGGATCCGTCAGAGTTGGCTGGCAATTGGCTGGCTACGCTAAGAGCCGCGCAAGACAGGGACAAATCACCGCTCGTTGCTTCGAATGAATGCTTGATCGACTTTCAGCCAAATCAAACCCTGGGTGCTGGCGCGGACTGTTTCACCGCCTGGCTTGGGGAGCAGGCGATCGGCTGGTTTCCCGAACCGGACGGCATTGCAATCACCGGCAAGGAAGGCTCAAAAATCCTGTTTTTCAACCGTCAGTTCGAAGGGCTTTATCAAGGTACTTTGCAGTCGGGTCGGATCATTACCCTCAAGCGGCCGACGCGTTAGCCGCAAAAGCAGTCAAGCGCAATCCCCCGGCACTTTATCGATCACAAAACATTGTTCGTTATTTGTAAACGATAACGGGCAAACAATGTCTCGACCGTGTGCGGACAGTTAACTGGAACCTCGCCCGCGCGTGGCGATAAATATCAGCTCAGGAATAACCAATGAAGATGGCGAAGGCCCCAGCCACCGCACCATTAATAAAGGCACTGGGGGACTATAAGAGCATCTTGATCAGCGTCGGTTGTTTTACCGCCCTGATCAACATTCTGATGTTGGCGCCCTCTATCTACATGCTGCAAGTCTATGACCGGGTACTGTCTTCGCAGAATGAAACAACACTGGTCATGTTGTCGCTGATGATTGTCGGGTTCTTTGCCTTTATCGGTTTGCTGGAAGCTGTCCGCAGTTTCATCGTCATCCGTATTGGCAGTCAGTTGGAGCGACGGTTCAATCTGCGGGTCTATCGGGCGGCGTTCGAGCGCAACCTGTTCAAAGGCGAAGGCAATGCGGGACAGGCGCTGGGGGATCTGACACATATTCGCCAGTTCGTCACCGGCCCGGCGTTGTTCGCGTTTTTCGATGCGCCGTGGTTCCCGGTGTACCTGTTGGTGATTTATTTGTTCAACATCTGGCTCGGCGTTTTTGCCACGGCGGGGGCTCTGCTGCTGATTGCGCTGGCTTGGCTGAATGAGTCCATGACCAAAAAACCGTTGGGCGAAGCCGCCGCGTGTTCCCAGCAATCCAGCCAATTGGCCACCAGCCATTTGCATAACGCCGAAACCATTCAGGCCATGGGCATGCTGGGGGCGTTGCGCAATCGCTGGTTTCAGGTGCATTCACGGTTCCTCGGCCTGCAAAACCAGGCCAGCGACACGGGCGCCGTCATCAGTTCCTTGAGCAAAACCCTGCGCCTGTGCCTGCAATCGTTGGTGCTGGGCCTTGGCGCATTGCTGGTGATCAAGGGTGACATGACTGCGGGAATGATGATTACCGGTTCGATCCTGATGGGCCGTGTGCTGAGTCCTATCGATCAGTTGATCGCCGTATGGAAACAATGGAGCGGCGCCAAGCTGGCTTACCGCCGTCTCGACGCCTTGCTGCAAGCCTTCCCGTCGGGCGACGAGGCCATGGCGCTGCCGGCGCCGAAGGGCCAGATCACCTTTGAGCAGGTTAGCGCGGCGCCTCCGGGGCAACGGGCGGCGACCCTGCACCTGGTCAGTTTCAGCCTCGCAGCGGGTGAGGTGATGGGCGTGCTCGGTGCTTCCGGTTCCGGTAAATCGACACTGGCACGGGTACTGGTGGGTGTCTGGCCGACGCTCGGTGGTACGGTGCGGCTCGACGGTGCGGACATCCATCGCTGGAACCGCGACGACCTCGGGCCTTACATCGGTTACCTGCCGCAGGACATCGAGTTGTTCAGCGGCAGCATCGCGCAAAACATCGCGCGTTTCCGCGAGGCCGATCCACAGAGCGTCGTGGCCGCCGCACAGCAGGCCGGGGTGCATGAACTGATCCTGCGCCTGCCGCAAGGGTACGACACCGTGCTCGGCGAAGACGGTAGTGGCCTTTCCGGCGGGCAGAAACAACGGGTGGCCCTGGCCCGTGCGCTGTACGGCCAGCCGCGCCTGGTGGTGCTGGATGAGCCGAACTCCAACCTCGACACCGTGGGTGAAGCGGCGTTGGCCAGCGCGATTGCGCAAATGAAGGCCCAGGGCACCAGCGTGATTCTGGTGACCCATCGTTCTTGCGCATTGGCCCAGGCCGACAAGTTGCTGGTGCTCAACGACGGGCGCTTGCAGGCGTTCGGTTCGAGCCAGGACGTGCTCAAGGCACTCTCGGGCGCTCAGCAAGCACAACATGAAAAAACCGCACAAGCGCCGGGCGGGCTCAGCATGAGCTGGCAGTCTCAGCCCGCGACAAGGAGTTCGGGCGTATGAGCCGCAGCCAAGTAAAGCCTCAAAACGAAGCGACGATGGAGCAGGACTACCTGGCTGGACAGCCTGAACGCGACGCGCGTTACTTCGCTCGCCTGGGCTGGATACTGGCGATTGTCGGCGCTGGCAGTTTCTTCACCTGGGCCAGCCTGGCCCCCCTCGATCAGGGCATACCGGTACAGGGCACAGTGGTGGTTTCGGGCAAGCGCAAGGCCGTGCAGTCGATGAGCAACGGCGTGGTCAGCCAGATTCTGGTGAGCGAAGGCCAGCGGGTGAAACAGGGCCAGCCGTTGTTCCGGCTCGACCAGACCCAGGTCGCCGCGGACGTGCAATCGTTGCAAGCGCAGTACCGCATGGCCTGGGCCAGCCTTGCCCGTTGGCAAAGCGAGCGGGACAACCTCAAGCAGGTGAATTTCCCCGCCGAGCTAAGCAATGATCCCGACCCGCGTCTGGCGTTGGTGCTCGAAGGCCAGCGCCAGTTGTTCAGCAGTCGTCGCGATGCCTTCGCCCGCGAGCAGGCCGCGTTGCGCGCCAGCATCGAAGGCGCCGGCGCGCAACTGGCCGGCATGCGCCGTGCCCATACCGACTTGAGCGCTCAGGCCGATTCCCTGCAACAACAGCTAAGCAATCTGACGCCACTGGCGGAAAACGGCTACATCCCGCGCAATCGGTTGATGGAGTACCAGCGGCAACTGTCGCAAGTGCAACAGCAGTTGGCCGAAAACCTCGGCGAAAGCGGTCGGGTGGAGCAGGGCATTGTCGAGTCCCGCTTGAAGTTGCAACAGCATATCGAGGAGTACCAGAAAGAAGTACGCACCCAACTGGCCGAAGCGCAGCTCAAAAGCGTGACGCTGGAGGAACAGTTGACCTCCGCCGGGTTCGATCTGCAGCACAGCGAGATCATCGCCACGGCTGACGGCATTGCGGTCAATCTGGGTGTACACACGGTAGGCGCGGTGGTGCGCCAGGGCGACAACCTGCTGGAGATCGTGCCTCAGGACACGCGCCTGGAAGTGGAAGGGCACCTGCCGGTCAACCTGATCGACAAGGTCGGTCCGCACCTGCCGGTGGATATCCTGTTCACCGCCTTCAACCAGAGCCGCACCCCGCGAGTACCAGGTGAAGTCAGCCTGGTCTCCGCCGACCAGTTGCTCGATGAGAAAACCGGCGCACCGTACTACGTGCTGCGCAGCAGCGTCAGTGACCAGGCCATGGAGAAACTCAATGGCCTGGTGATCAAGCCCGGTATGCCGGCGGAAATGTTCGTGCGTACCGGTGAGCGTTCGCTCCTCAATTATTTGTTCAAACCGCTGCTCGACCGGGCAGGCTCCGCGTTGACCGAGGAATAAGGATGTTCGGCTGTATGAAAAAGCTTTCGATGCTCGGGGCGGCGTTGATGTTGTTCGCGGGCAACCAGGCCGTGGCGGCCATGGGACCGTTCGAGATCTATGAACAGGCACTGCACAATGATCCGGTATTCCTCGGCGCCATCAAGGAACGCGATGCAGGCCTTGAGAACCGTGCCATCGGCCGCGCCGGGTTGTTGCCAAGACTGGGTTACAACTACAACAAGGGCAGGAACAGCTCCAAGGCCACCTACCTCAACGAGCGCGGGCAAAACCAGAGCGATGACCGCAACTACAGCAGTTACGGTTCCAGCCTCACCTTGCAACAGCCGTTGCTCGACTACGAGGCCTACGCGGCTTATCGCAAGGGCGTCGCGCAATCGCTGTTTTCCGACGAAAACTTTCGTGGCAAGAGCCAGCAATTGCTGGTGCGGGTGCTGGAAAACTACACCAAGGCGTTGTTCGCCCAAGACCAGATCGATATCGCCCTGGCCAAGAAGAAAGCTTTCGAGCAGCAGTTCCAGCAGAACGAGCAGATGTTTCGCCAGGGCGAAGGTACTCGCACGGACATTCTCGAAGCCGAATCGCGCTATGAGCTGGCCACCGCCGAAGAAATCGAAGCACGTAATGAACAGGATGCATCTCTGCGCGAACTCGGCGCGCTGATCGGTGTGCCGGCGATCGACATTGCCGACCTTGCACCACTGGATCAAAACTTCCAGACCTTCACCCTGCAACCGGCCAATTACGACACCTGGCATGAGATGGCCGTGGCCAACAACCCCAACCTGGCTTCCCAGCGCCAGGCGCTTGAAGTGGCGCGCTACGAGGTCGAGCGCAATCGGGCCGGGCACCTGCCCAAGGTCAGCGCCTACGCCACGGTGCGTCAGAATGAATCGGAAAGCGGCAACACCTACAACCAGCGCTACGACACCAACACCATCGGCATCGAAATCAATGTGCCGCTGTACGCCGGCGGTGGTGTATCTGCATCGACCCGCCAGGCAAGCCGTGCGATGGAACAGGCCGAGTACGAACTGGACGGCAAGACCCGGGAAACCCTGATCGAATTGCGACGGCAGTTCAGCGCCTGCCTGACAGGGGTGAGCAAGCTGCGTGCCTATCAGAAGGCCCTGGTCTCCGCCGAAGCGCTGGTGGTCTCGACCAGGCAAAGCATTCTGGGCGGTGAGCGGGTCAACCTCGATGCGCTCAATGCCGAGCAACAACTGTTTACCACCCGCCGGGATCTGGCCCAGGCCCGCTACGACTATCTGATGGCCTGGACCCGGTTGCATTTCTACGCCGGGACCTTGAGCGAGCAGGACCTGGCCAAGGTGGATGAGGCCTTCGGCCAGGGACCGAGGGTGCAGTAGCTATTAAAAACAGTATGGAGAGGACTCAAAAAATGCCTGTCTGTTGAGGAACTGAACACCGCAGCCTCTGTAGTGGCGCGTTTTAACCAAGAGGAATTGAGGCAAGGCTTCTAACAACAAGGATTTTGGCAACACAACTAAGGAAGGTAGCTCGATGAATAACAAGTACAACAATCTAGCCGTGCTCTGCGCGTTGGCCACACTGGGCACCGCACACGCGGCACCCTACGTGGAAAACGGCAGGACAGGCGATCCCGAAAGCTGGCGCAGCACAGAGTTCAGCGCTGACTGGGGCCTGGGGGCGATCAACGCGCAGGATGCCTATGCGGCCGGTTACACCGGCAAAGGCGTGAAGCTGGGGATCTTCGACCAACCGGTATACGCCTTGCACCCGGAGTTTTCCGGAGCCAATAAGGTCATCACGCTGGTGACCAGCGGCATCCGCGAGTACACCGACCCGTACATTCCGGTCAAGGTCGGGGACGCCTTTCTCTATGACGGTTCGCCCTCGGTGGGCTCCAACGGCAAACTCGGTGCCCACGGCACCCACGTTGGCGGGATCGCCGCCGGCAGCCGCGATGGCGGACCGATGCACGGCGTCGCCTTTGGTGCACAGATCATCAGCGCCGACAACGGCGACCCGGGCCCGGAAGACGGTATCGTACGCGGCAACGACGGCGCGGTGTACAAGGCCGGTTGGGACGCCCTGATCGCCAGCGGCGCGCGGATCATCAACAATAGCTGGGGCATCGGCATCACCGACCGCTTCGACCTCGGCGGTCGGGACCCGGCGTATCCGCACTTCACCGTGCAGGATGCACAACTGCAGTTCAACGAGATCCGGACCTTGCTGGGGACCAAACCCGGCGGTGCCTACGACGGCGCCATCGCGGCGGCCCGCAGCGGCATCGTGACGATTTTCGCCGCCGGTAACGACTACAACCTCAACAACCCGGACGCCATCGCCGGCCTCGGTTATTTCGTCCCCGAGATCGCGCCGAACTGGATGACCGTCGCGGCCTTGCAGAAGAACCCGGACACCAACAGTCCCGCCCCCTACAACATCAGCACCTTCTCGTCGCGCTGCGGCTACACCGCGAGTTTCTGCGTGTCGGCGCCAGGCAGCCGGATCTACAGTTCGATCATCAGCGGCACCGATGCCGCTGACCTGACTACCGGCTACGCCAATTACAACGGCACCTCCATGGCGGCACCGCACGTTGCCGGCTCGGTGGCGGTGTTGATGGAACGCTTCCCGTACATGACCGGCGCACAAGTCGCCAGCGTGCTGCGTACCACCGCCACCGACCTCGGCGCACCCGGCGTCGATTCGCTGTATGGCTGGGGCATGATCAACCTGCGCAAAGGCATCGACGGCCCGGCGATGCTCGTCACCGAGCAGGACATTCCCGAAGAGTTCCGCATCGACGGCGCCTACGGCTCCAGTCAGTTTGTCGCGGACTTGCCGGGTATCGGCGCGATCATCGACGCCGGCAAACCCACCGAGCGTGTGTGCAACGACGTGCACTGCGGGCTCGACGTCTGGCGCAACGACATATCCGGCCACGGCGGCCTGACCAAGCAGGGCATCGGCACGCTGGTGCTGACCGGAGCCAACACCTACAACGGCCAGACCCTGGTCAATCAGGGCCGATTGGCCGTCAACGGTTCGCTGCTATCGGCCGTCACCGTCAATGACAATGGCATCCTCGGTGGTAACGGCAGTATCGCGGCACTGACTGCGAAAAGCGGCGGTACCGTGGCGCCCGGCAACTCCATCGGCACCTTGCAGGTGACGGGCGACATGACCTTCGAGCCCGGCTCGACCTACGCCGTAGAGGTGTCGCCCACCCGCAGCGACCAGATCATTGCCGGCGGCACAGCCACCATCGAAGGCGCAACGGTCAGCCTGACCCTGGAAAACAGTCCAACGCTGCTGACCACCGGCGAGGCGAAAACCCTGCTGGGCAATCAGTACAACATCCTGCAAGCCGCTGGCGGGATCGAAGGGCGTTTCGGGGCGGTGTTGCCGGACTACCTGTTTATCGGTGGCACCCTCGGTTACACGACGGACAGCATTCAACTGGCGGTGGAGCGCAATGCGACATCTTTCACCAGTGTAGGCCTGACCCCGAATCAACGGGCCGTGGCCGCTGCCGCCGAGCAACTGGGAACAGGCAATCGGCTCTACGAAACCCTGCTGTTGTCGCCGACCGCCGCTGTCGCGCAACAAGCGTTCCGGCAACTGTCCGGTGAGATTCATCCGGCGATCGGCACGCTGCTGATCAACGACAGCCGCTACCTGCGCGATGCGGTCGGCGAACGTCTGCGCGAGCGTGATCTGTTCGACGCCAGCGCACCGACCGATGACCGCAGCAATGCCTGGCTCAAAGTGCTCGGCGCCTGGGGCAAGAGCGATGGCGGGAATGACAACGCCAGTTCCAACAGCTCCATCGGCGGGCTGCTGGCCGGCGTCGATGGCTTGATCACTGAAGACACACGACTGGGTTTCGTTACCGGTTATAGCGACAGCTCGTTGAGCATGGGCGATGGCACGCACTCGTCGGCATCGGTCGACAGCTACCACTTGGGCGCCTACCTGGGCCACAAAATCGACGCGCTGCGCCTGAGCGTCGGCGGTGCTTACAGCTGGCATCGCATCGACGTCAAACGCGACCTGCAATTCGGTGACGTCAGCGGCAAGCAGAAATCCAAACGCGATGCGACCACCGCGCAACTGTTCACCGAAGCGGCGTATCGCCTGGACCTGCAACCGCTGGCACTGGAGCCGTTCGTCAACCTGGCTTACGTGCACCTGAACAGCGACAGCTTCAGCGAAAAAGGTGACGCCGCCGCACTCAAGGGCGGTGAAAACAACCGCGACGCGGTGCTCTCGACCCTTGGCCTGCGGGCGAGCAAAGCCATTGCGCTGTCCGATCAGCAACAACTGGAACTGTCCGGCACGCTCGGCTGGCAGCACAACCTGGGCAACACCCGTTCCGAAGACCACCTGGCCTTCGTCAATGGCAACACCGCGTTCAGCGTGCAAAGCGTGTCCATGGACCGCAATGCCGCGGTGGTCGGTGCCCGGGCCGGCTGGGCGCTGGGACGCGATACCCGCTTGAACCTGGACTACAACGGACTGCTCGGCTCCCGGGAAAAAGACCATGGTGTGGGCCTGACCCTGGACTGGCAGTTCTGATTTGACGCAAAGGAAGCAAGAAAATGGGACTGTTTGATTACAAAAATGCCGGCAGTGAGGCCGGCAAGGCGTTGTACTCCGACGCGATCGCGCTGGCGCTGTACGCGTATACGCCTACCGGCCAGCCACTCCCGGCGACCGCCTGGGCGCCAATTGGTGCCTCGGCCTTGGGCTATCAGGGCAAGGTTGGCACCCAAGGTACCTTCTATGGCGAGAAGGACGGCTTCACCAGCGCCGAAGCCGAAATCCTCGGTAAATACGACGGGGCCGGGAACCTGATCGGCCTGGGCATCGCCTTCCGTGGTACCGGTGGCCTGGGGTACAGCGACACCTTCGGCGACATGAAAAACAACCTGTTGGCCGCAGTCGGTCCGGTGGATTATGCGAGCAACTACGCGAAAAACGCTTTCGACAGCCTGCTCAAGAGCGTCGCTGCATTCGCCATCGCCCACGGCCTGAGTGCCAGGGACGTTGTGGTCAGCGGGCATAGCCTTGGCGGTTTGGGGGTCAACAGCCTGGCGGAGTTGAGTGGCAATGACTGGGGCGGTTTCTTCAAGGACGCCAACTACATCGCCTTCGCTTCGCCAACCCAAAGCGCCACCGGCAACAATGTGCTCAACATCGGTTATGAGAACGACCCGGTGTTTCGGGTGCTCGACGGCACTACCTTCAGCAGTGGCTCACTGGGCAAGCACGATGGTCATCAGGATTCAGCGACCAACAACGTCGTCAACTTCAATGACCAGTACGCCTCCACCGCGCAGAACCTGGTGCCCTTCAGCATTCTCAACCCGCTGAACTGGTCGGCCCATGGATCGCCGGGTTACGCCGACGGACTGAACCGGGTGATCGACTCTGCCTTCTATGACCTGACCGGGAAGGATTCGACCCTGATCGTCTCCAACCTGTCGGCGTCGTCTCGCGGCGCCACCTGGGTCGAGGACCTCGGGCGCAGTGGCGAGCCGCACACGGGCAGCACGTTTATCATCGGCACCGACAGCGCCGATTGGCTCAAGGGCGGCGCCGGCAATGACTTCATCGAAGGCCGGGACGGCAACGACCGTTTCCGCGACGACGGCGGCTTCAACATACTTTTGGGCGGCAAGGGCAACAACACGTTCGAACTGCTCAAGCCACTGCAGAACTTCAGCTTCGCCAACGATGGCGATGGCACGCTGTTCGTGCGTGACGCCTATGGCGGCATCAGCATGACCCGGGACATCGGCGCGCTGGTGAGCCAGGAGTCCGGATCATGGTGGAGCACCAGGGACATCACCTGGACCGTCACCGGCAACGGCCTGCTCAACGGCAACGAACTGACCCGCTACAGTCATTCGCTCAACGGCGATGCCCTCGGTAATACGCTGTTGGCCGACGCCCAGGGCGACTGGCTGTTCGGCAACGGCGGCGATGACGTATTGCGCAGCGACAAGGGCCACGTGACCTTCGTCGGCGGCAACGGCAACGACGTGATGCATTCCACCGGGGACGGCAGCAATACCTTCCTGTTCAGCGGCGCTTTCGGATTTGATGCGATCAATGGCTACCAGGGCAGTGACACCCTGGTGTTCATGGGCGTTGAAGACGCGGGGCAGGGCTATGACTACCGACAGCATGTCTCCCAGGCCGGTCAAGACACGGTGCTGAAGGTTGGCGACTTTTCCGTGACCCTGGTCGGGGTGGGGCTGGATAACCTGTCGACTTCCGGTTTTGTGTTTGCCTGACAGATTTTTGTAACAGCACTGGAGGCTCCGGGCATCTCGCGATCGAGGTGTCCCGGCTGTGAGCTATCTCTGACAATTCCAACAAAGAGAGAGGCAATACCCATGGGTGTGTACGACTACAAGAACCTTGGTACAGAAGACGCCAAAGCGTTGTTCACCGACGCGATGGCAATCACGCTGTACTCCTATCACAACCTCGACAACGGCTTTGCCACCGGTTACCAGCACAACGGTTTCGGCGTGGGCCTGCCGGCAACGTTGGTGACCGCGCTGATTGGCGGCACCGACTCCCAAGGGGTGATTCCCGGTATCCCCTGGAACCCCGATTCGGAAAAGGCCGCACTGGACGCGGTACAGAAAGCCGGTTGGACACCCATCACCGCCGCGCAGCTGGGTTATGACGGCAAAGTCGATGCACGGGGAACCTTCTTCGGTGAAAAGGCCGGCTATACCAGCGCCCAGGTGGAAATCCTCGGTAAATACGACGCCCAAGGGCACCTCACGGAAATCGGCATCGCCTTTCGCGGCACCAGTGGCCCTCGTGAAAGCCAGATCAGTGACTCCATCGGCGATGTCATCAATGACCTGTTGGCGGCATTGGGTCCACAGGATTACGCGAAAAACTATGTGGGTGAAGCGTTCGGCAAGCTGCTCGCCGACGTCGCGGCGTTTGCCCGGGCCAACGGGTTGTCCGGTAATGACGTGCTGGTCAGTGGTCACAGTCTCGGCGGGCTGGCAGTCAATAGCCTGGCGGATTTGAGCCGCGAAAAATGGGGCGGTTTCTTCCAGGATTCCAACTACATTGCCTACGCCTCGCCAACTCAAGGCAGCAGCGACAAAGTGCTGAACGTCGGCTATGAAAACGATCCAGTGTTCCGCGCGCTGGACGGTTCGGCGTTCAACCTGGCATCGGTCGGTGTGCACGATGCCGATCAAGCCTCGGCCACCAACAACATTGTCAGCTTCAATGACCACTACGCGTCGACCGCATGGAATCTGCTGCCGTTTTCCATCCTCAACATTCCGACCTGGATTTCCCACTTGCCGACCGGTTATGGCGACGGCATGACCCGGGTGCTGGAGTCAGGGTTCTACGACCTCACCAGCAAAGACTCGACCATTGTTGTTGCCAACCTCTCGGACCCGGCGCGGGCCAACACCTGGGTCCAGGACCTGAACCGCAATGCCGACATCCACAAAGGCAGCACTTTCATTATCGGCAGTGACGGCAACGACCTGATCCAGGGCGGCAAGGGCAACGACTATCTGGAAGGCCGCGACGGCAACGACACCTTCCGTGATGCCGGTGGCTACAACGTCCTTTTGGGCGGCAACGGGCACAACGTGCTCGACTTGCAGCAGTCGGTGAAAAACTTCGACTTTGCCAACGACGGCGCCGGCAACCTGTACATCCGCGATGCCAATGGCGGCATCAGTATCACCCGTGACATCGGCAGCATCATGAGCAAGGAGCCTGGCTTTTTATGGGGGCTGGTCAAGGATGACGTGACCCACAGCGTCACCGCAAACGGGCTGGCGGACGGCAACCAGCTGACCCGGTACGAGTCGTCGATAAAGGGGGGCATGGGGAACGATACGCTCAAGGCGCAGGCGGTCGGCGATTGGTTGTTCGGTCTCGACGGCAACGATCATTTGATCGCAGGCAAGGGCAACGACGTCTTGATCGGCGGGGCCGGCAACGACCTGCTGGAATCGGGGGGCGGGATCGATACGTTCCTGTTCAACGGCGCGTTTGGTCACGACCGGGTGTTGGGCTATCAGTCGAACGACAAACTGGTGTTTCTCGGGGTACAGGGTGTTACGCCGGCCGACGACTTCCGGGACCATGCCACCGTGGTGGGGCAGGATACCGTGCTGACGTTTGGCAATGATTCAGTGACATTGGTCGGGGTCGGGCTGGACAGTTTGTCGGGTGCGGGGTTTGTGATCGCCTGATGGTGAGTTGGCGCCGGTAAGGGCCTCTTCGTCGGAGCGCCGCCCGGACCAGGCCCGCTCCCGCAAGGTTGGCGCATACCCTGTGGGAGCGGGCTTTCCCGCGATGAACGATAACGCGAAATTCAGTCTTCCCTGCGAATCGTGGCCACTTCATCAGCCTTGACTTTCACTTTCGCCCCGGAAATATCTTCGAACTCGAAGAAGCCATCCTTTGTCTTGGTTTCCGGCATGTCCTTGGTCAAATACTGGGTGCCGTTCTGCAGGGTCACCACCGTTGGCGTCGAGCAACCGGCCAGCATCAGCAGGGCCGCCGCCGCCAAGGGCAAGCCCAATGTCTTGATGTCCATAATCACCTCCCGTACGTTTTGAAGCAGCACCATCAGCTCGAGGCTGTCACCGTTTCTCTCTGGCGGTTGGTGCCGCCCGGGGGCAGAAAGTTCTACTGCCCGGAAAAAATACCGTACAGCGCCGCCATTTATCCTTTTCCGATTGCGCCGCGCAGGGCGGAACTGGTATCTGTACGCATAACCAGTATTCGCTCGCCATGGCCCATTTCCCTGTGACTGCAAATCCCCTCGACGATCCGTTCTACTACTTGAACAACTTCATGCAAGTGCTTGATTGGCTTGAGCAGCGCTTTGCCGATGTGTTGAGCGTCGACGAGCAGCGCTTCATTCATGAGTTTAAGCGCTTACCCCGTGAGTCGCAGGCACTGCTGGTCAGAATGGTCATGCGCAAGGGTGTTCATTTCAGGGCGAGCAAACTGCACTATGACGAAATCGGCGATACCGGCTGCGCCGTCGGGCCGCTCTTGGCGCTCGGCTGGGTCGATGAGCGAATGCCGTTGGCGGTCGAAGCGCTGTTCGAGGTGCTGCTCAAGGGTGAAATCCTCCAGGCCTTTGGCCCGGTCATCGATCAACCCAAAGGCAGGAAAGCCGATTGGTTGCCGGCGCTGTGCGAGCAGTTTCCCCAGGTGCAAAGCTTCAACGACTGGTGTCCGAGCCTGGACGAGCGCCTGTTCAGCCTGACCATCATGCAATTGTGCGATCGCCTGCGCCTGATGTTTTTCGGCAACCTGTATCAGGACTGGTCGGAGTTCGTATTGGCCGACCTCGGTATCTACACCTACGAAAAAGTCGAATTCTGTGCCGAGTCCCGTGGCTTGCGCAGCCGCGAAGACGTGGATGCCTGTGTCCTCCTGCATGCATATCAGCAACAATTCGAGGCCGGTGAAGCGCTGGAAGAGGTGGCCGAGCGGATCAAGGGCCTGGCGCTGGACAATCCGTGGTTGCAACGCCGGCGCGGCAAGCTGCTGTTCCAGGTGGCCCAGTACTGCGAACGCATCGGGGATTTCTCCATGGCCCTGAACCTGTACCGCGAATGCGCTTTTCCCGGCGCGCGTGCGCGGCTCATTCGCGTACTGGAACGCAGCGGTCAGTTTGAACAGGCGATGGACCTGGCCGTGCAGGCTGAACAGGCACCGCAAAGCGCCGCGGAACACCAACAGTTGCTCCGCGTCCTGCCACGTCTGCGGCGCAAGCTCGGCGGGCCGCCCATTAAGCGGGCAGCGCCTCGGGAAATGCAGCGCCTGGACCTGCAATTGCCCAGGACAGACCCGGCATTATCGGTCGAGTTCTACGTTCAGGCACATCTGGCGCAAGATTCGGCGCCGGTGCACTACGTGGAAAACAGTCTGGTCAATTCATTGTTTGGCCTGCTGTGTTGGCCAGCGATCTTCGCGCCTTTGCCGGGGGCGTTTTTTCACCCGTTCCAGCGGGGGCCGGTGGATTTGCTCAGCGAAGACTTCCATGTCCGCCGGGCCGAACTGTTTCAGGCTTGCCTGGCCGAACTCGACGACGGGCGCTATCGGCAGACCATCCGCGAACGTTATGCCGCCAAGTGGGGCGTGCAGTCGCCGTTCGTGTTCTGGAGCGTGCTCAGCGAAGAGTTGCTGGAGCAAGCCCTCGATTGCCTCCCGGCCGAGCACCTCAAGCACTGGTTCAACCGCCTCTTGCTGGACATCAAGGCCAATCGCGCCGGCATGCCGGACCTGATCCAGTTCTGGCCGCAGCAAAAGACCTACCGCATGATCGAGGTCAAGGGCCCGGGCGATCGCCTGCAGGACAACCAGTTGCGCTGGCTGGAGTTCTGTCATGAGCACCAGATGCCCATCGCCGTGTGCTACGTGCAATGGGCGGAGCAGGGCGATTGAGCTACAGCATCGCGGTGCGGGCGCTGTGCGAGTTCACCGCCAAGGCCGGCGACCTCGACCTGCGCTTCACGCCGTCACCGACCGCGCTGGAAGGTATCGTCGGGCACCGTACGGTGGCCTCGCGGCGCAGCGAAGGTTACCAAAGCGAAATTGCCCTTGAGGGCCAGTATCAAACCTTGACGGTCAAGGGCAGGGCGGATGGCTATGACCCCGGGCAAAACTCCCTGGAGGAGGTCAAGACCTACCGCGGCGACTTGAGCAAACAACCGGCCAACCACCGCCAATTGCATTGGGCCCAGGCCAGGATCTACGGCTGGTTGATGTGTCGGAAACTGCACCTCTCGCGGATCAGTCTGGCACTGGTGTATTTCGACATCGTCAGTGAAAAGGAGACCCGCCTGGTCGAGTCTTTCGACGCCATCGAGCTGCAACAGTTCTTCGAACGGCATTGCGCGCGGTTCCTGCAATGGGCCGAACAGGAAGTCGCCCATCGAGAAGGGCGCAATCTGGCTGCGCAGGGCCTGGCCTTTCCCCATGCCGGTTTTCGACCGGGGCAGCGTCATCTGGCCGAATCGGTGTTCAAGGCCGTCAGTACGGGGCGCTGCCTGATGGCCCAGGCGCCCACGGGCATCGGCAAGACCCTGGGCACCTTGTTCCCCATGCTCAAGGCGCTGGCGCCGCAGCAACTGGACAAGGTGTTCTTCCTTACGGCGAAAACCCCGGGACGGCAACTGGCCCTGGACGCCGCGCAGGTGATGCTTGCCAGCGCCGATGCGCCGCCGTTGCGGGTGCTGGAGATGATCGCCCGGGACAAGGCCTGCGAACATCCGGACAAAGCCTGCCACGGCGAGTCCTGCCCACTGGCCCGGGGGTTCTACGATCGCCTGCCCGCCGCACGGCAGGCGGCCAGTCAACTGAGCCTGTTGAACCAGAGCGCCTTGCGCGAGGTCGCCCTGGCGCACGATGTCTGCCCGTATTACCTGAGCCAGGAAATGGCGCGTTGGGCCGACGTGGTGGTTGCCGACTACAACTATTATTTCGATTTCAGCGCGTTGCTGTTCGGTCTGGCCCAGGCCAACAACTGGAAGGTCGCGGTGCTGGTCGACGAAGCCCACAACCTGGTGGAACGCGGCCGGCAGATGTACAGCGCCAGCCTCGACCAGGCGACCTTCAACGGCGTGCGCAAAACCGCGCCCGAAGCGCTGAAAAAACCGATGCAACGGGTCAGCCGCGAGTGGAATGCCCTGCATAACGCGCAAACCGGCGCCTATCAGGCCTATGACAAAGCGCCGGAAAAGCTCCTGCAGGCGCTGTCATCGTGCAGCGCCAACATCGGTGACTACCTCAACGAGCACCCTCAAGGCCTGGATAGCGCACTGCAGGGATTTTACTTCGACATGCTGCACTTTTGCCGGGTCGCCGAACTGTTCGATGAGCAGTTCCTGTTCGACATCAGCAAGCGCGACCTCGAGCGCCATCGCAACCTCTCGCAACTGTGCCTGCGCAATGTAGTCCCCGCCGGCTTCATCCACCCGCGCCTGACCGCCGCGCGTAGCACGGTGCTGTTTTCCGCGACCCTCAGCCCCCGGCACTATTACGCCGATTTACTGGGAGCGCCGCAGGACACGGTGTGCATCGACGTCGAGTCGCCGTTTCACGCCGATCAACTGCAAGTGCACATCGTCGACCAGATCTCCACGCGGTTCGTACATCGCCAGTCCTCTCTCGAACCGATCGTGGACTTGATCGCCAGACAGTTCTGCAAACGCCCCGGCAATTACCTGGCGTTTTTCAGCAGTTTCGAATATTTGCAGCAGGTGGCGCAGTTACTCGCCGAGAAACATCCGAATATCAGTCAGTGGTCGCAGTCCCGAGGCATGGGCGAAGCGCAGCGTCAGCAGTTTCTCGATCAATTCCACGCCGAAAGCCAGGGCGTCGGCTTTGCGGTATTGGGCGGGGCCTTTGGTGAAGGCATCGATTTGCCCGGCGCCAGGCTGATCGGCGCGTTTATCGCCACGCTGGGGCTGGCGCAACTCAATCCGGTAAATGAGCAACTGAAACGGCGCATGGCCGCCATTTTCGGTGCCGGTTATGACTACACCTACCTTTATCCCGGCGTACAGAAAGTGGTTCAGGCCGCTGGACGGGTCATCCGCACGCAACAGGATCAAGGAGTGGTGATGTTGATCGACGATCGTTTTGGCGAGCACAAGGTCAGGCAACTACTGCCGCGCTGGTGGTCGATTGCGCCAACGATTTTTCGCTCTGCGCCGTAGGAGTCTTTACCTTTAAAAACAAATACATACCTTGATTAAAACAAAGAATTGAACAATCAGCGCCAGCACGCTTTATTGGAAAGGCTAGATGTCACAACCCAATTCTTTGATAAGGAAATCAAGGTATGTCAGAAGCACCGAAATACAACTATTCCTCAGACGACGTGATCAAGGCGTTCGACGAGATCTTCCCTGCGCTCTTCGTCGGCAAAACTGCTGAAGCCATCCCAAAGTTGCTGATCACCGCCGGAGTGGAGGGCTCGGGCAAGACTTACTTGTTGGAAAAAAGCTTGCTGCCATCCGGAAATTACGGGAACTACATTCGACTGTACCTGCCTGAATATCGAAAAAAACACCCGCATTACGCCGACATGATCAAGCTCGGCGTTTTGCACGCCTACGAACATACAGAAGCGTTTGCCAGGGAGCTCGGTGAGAAAATCTTCGCCAACGCGCTTTCTCAAAGATGCAACATCATCATGGAGTGCGCGTTCGATGACATCGGTTTTGCCGGATTGGCAAAATTTGTTCCCGGTTATCAACTCGAAGTCCATGTCGTGGGCTGCAATCACGCGTTCGCCCATCTATCCAGCATCAAAAGAGCATTCTCCAGCCTGGAAAAGCAGGAGATGGAACGGTTTGTCAGCTATTCGAGACTCGAGTCGAGCATCAGTAACGCCCCTGCGGTTCTCGTTGCGTTCGAGTTCATCGCAAAGACAGTGAGTGGGTCGCAAATCTTCCTGTACGAGCGCGGTCTGGGCACGCTGAGCGAACGGGTACTGCGTGCTCACAGCACCTATACCCTGGACCCAAATGGGAATTTGAACGAAGTTTCAACGTTGCTGCCATATGCGTACAGGGCCTATGACACTATCCTCAGAAGGTCCGTCTATTCGATGGAGGAGCGTGACGAGATGGTCAGGGAATGTCATCTGCAGCTGCTTAAAACCAGCAAATATGACAAACAGGTTCCCGATTTTGTCTACAACGACCTTTACTCCTATATCACCAAATACGTGTATCGCTAAGCCGGGATTGCAGGCTATGAAGCAAACTGCCGCAGTCATGGCTTTCCAAATTGGCAGTTTGTCTCATACTCCAGAAAAACAATCATGACGCGAGAACTCAATGAGCGAGGATCGAAACAGGCCGAGTACCGTTGAGGACAAGCGCTTTCGCCTGTTGATCGATGCAGTGATCGACTATGCGATCTACATGATTGATCCCGACGGCATCATTACCAGCTGGAACGCCGGCGCCAGGCGTTTCAAGGGCTACGAGGAGGCCGAGATCCTCGGTCAGCATTTCTCGCGTTTCTACACCGATGACGATCGCCGTGCCGGCTTGCCCCAGCGGGCACTGGACACGGCGATTCGTGAAGGGCGTTTCGAGGGCGAAGGCTGGCGGGTGCGCAAGGACGGCACGCATTTCTGGTGCCATGTGGTCATTGATCCGATCTTCGACCCGTCGGGCACGTTGCTCGGTTTCGCCAAGATCACCCGGGACCTGACCGATCGCAAAATGGCCGAGGAAGTCCTCAAGCAAAGCGAGCAGCAGTTTCGCCTGCTGGTGCAGAGCGTTACCGACTATGCGATCTACATGCTTTCCCCGGACGGCCGGGTGAGCAACTGGAACCCCGGCGCCCAGCGCATCAAGGGTTACTTGCCGGAAGAGGTCATTGGCCAGCATTTTTCGATGTTCTACACCCCGGAGGATCGCGATGCCCGCGAGCCACAACGGACGCTGGATATCGCCGTTCGTGAAGGGCGCTTTGAAAACAAGGGCTGGAGGATGCGCAAGGATGGTACGCGGTTCCTCGCCCATGTCATCGTCGACCCGATCTGGGGCGACACCGGCACATTGCTCGGTTTTGCCAAGATCACCCGGGACATCACTGAAGTCACCCAGGCGCAGCAGGCGCTGGAGCAAACCCGTGAGGCCTTGTTCCAGGCGCAGAAAATGCAGGCCATCGGCCAGCTCAGCGGCGGGATCGCCCACGACTTCAACAACCTGCTGACGGTGATCCTCGGCAATCTGGAAATCGTGCGCAAACGGGTGACGGATGACCCCAAAATAACCCGCCTGATCGACAACGCCACCCAAGGTGCCTTGCGCGGTGTATCCCTGACCCAGCGCATGCTGGCGTTTGCCCGACGCCAGGAGCTCAAGTCGGTACCTGTGCGGATACCGGCGTTGGTGGAAGGCATTTCCGGGCTATTGCGCAGCTCCCTGGGGCCTTCGGTGAAAGTCGAAACACGCTTTCCCGGGGATCTTGAACCGGTGATGGCGGACATCAATCAACTGGAACTGGCCGTACTGAACCTGGCGACCAACGCCCGCGACGCCATGCCCCACGGCGGGACCATCATCTTCAGTGCCAGGACCGAGGAGGTCACCGGCGGCGCCTCATCCCTGGCCGCGGGGCGTTATGTCTGCCTGAACATTGCCGATACCGGCGAGGGCATGGATGAAACCACGCTGGCCTCGGCGATGGACCCCTTTTTTACCACCAAGGGCGTCGGTAAAGGTACGGGCCTGGGGTTATCGATGGTCCACGGTTTTATCGAGCAATTGGGTGGGCGCTTCATCCTCAAAAGCAACAAGGATCAGGGTACGACGGCCGAGTTGTGGTTGCCGGTTGCCACCCGGGGTTCGGTGGCTGAGCCTGTAGCGCAAACGCAGACCGTGGAAGTGCCCCGCCTGTGCGTACTGGTGGTGGACGATGACAGTCTGGTGTTGACCAGCACCAGTCTGCTGCTCGAGGACCTCGGGCACCGGGTCATCAGTGCGCCTTCCGGAGCCAGGGCGCTGGAGCTGTTCGGCAGTGAACCGGGTATCGATCTGGTGATCACCGACATGGCCATGCCACAGATGAGTGGCGCGCAACTGGCCAACGCCATCAGGCTCATGCGACCGAGCGTGCCGATCATCCTCGCCACCGGTTTTGCCGAACGCCTGGAAGGCATTGCCGCGCGTCTACCTCGTTTGTCGAAACCCTTTACCCAGCTCAACCTGGTGGAAGTCATTGCCTTGGCGATGAAGTGACGCGGCGGTTATGCCGTTCATAGCGGGCAAGCATCGGCTGGGTGCTGATGCCGTGGACCAGAATGCTCAGGGCGACCACCGAGAGCGTCAGGTCGGCACACACCGTTGCCACTGAGGGCAGCAGACCGTGGTTCAAGGCATAGAAAAGGTAGTAGAAACTCCCGATGCCGCGAATTCCGAACCAGCCAATCAACCAGCGTTGCGGGCCATTGAGCAGCGAACCCCATGGCATCAGCCAGACCGTCAGCGGGCGAATCATCCCGAACAGCACCAACGCGACCAGCAACGCCCGCCAGTCCCAGTGCGCGATCAGCACAATACCGAGCAAGGTGACCAGAAAAACTTCCATGGCCCGTTCCACCAGACTGCCGAACGACAGCATGTCGCCCATCATGATCCCGGCGGCGACTTGCGTGTCTTCCAGGTGCTCCACATTGCCGAGCACGGCCGCCTCGGGTTCGACATGCTGATGACCGACCACCGCTTGAACCAGGTGTTCGGCCGGTGTGTGGGCGTCACTGCTTGTCCTGACCTCGGCCCGGCGCAAGCCCAGGCCGGCGGCAAACACCGAGAGGAACCCGTAACCGCCGATGGTTTCGGCCACGACGTAAGCCAGTGCGATCAAGGCCAGGGCAAGGTAGTCATTGGGGGGAAAACGTGCTATCGGCATTCTTGATGCGCATGAATAATGTCAGGTGACCAATACCGCGCCCCATCCAGTAACCGGTCAGCAGTCCGGCGGGCACGCCCCACAACAGGCGCTTGAAAAACCAGTCATCCAGACCGCTGCCAAAGCTGCCGTTTTGCTGCAAAAACAACAGTCCCAGAATCACGAACGGGAAAGCGATTCCGTCGTTCAGTCCTGCCTCGCCCGAGAGCCCGAACCGCACCGGATCATCATCCTTGGCGTCATTGACCTGAACCAGCGAGGCCAGGACCGGATCGGTCGGAGCCAGTATCGCCCCGATCAGCAGCGACGGCCCCCACGCCAGTCCGAAAGCGAAATGCAGCAGCAGGCAGACGCCGACAATGGTCAGCACCATCACCGGTCCCGCCAGGACGAACGCCACTCGCCATCGGCGATCACGAAGAGGAGGTCGCAGCTTGAGCCCGCAGACAAACAATGAAAACAGCACCGCGACTTCCGTCAGGTGCTCGATCCAGAACGCCGCCTCCTTGATATCCAGCCTGAGCATACCCAGGCCCGCCGGCCCGATGGCGATGCCCAGGACCAGGCACACCGCCGAAGTGGTGACCGGCATCCAGCGCAGGTACGACGAAGTCAGTGCCAGGGTCAGCAACACCGCGCCCAACACCGCCACCCAGGCAACGAAACTCATGGCTCAGATCCCGAAACAACCGTCAGTGCAGGGCTATAGGCTGTTGAGCATTGAAGGGCTGCATCGGTTCAATTATTACCTGAAGGAGTGAGCCTGCTCGCGATAGCGCCGTGTCAGGCAACATCATTGCCGACTGACAAAACGCCATCGCGAACAGGCTCACGCCCACAAGGGGATAGGCTACGGCTAGAGGGGCGGGTCAGGCCTTGAGATGGCGCAAACTGCGCTCCATCCGCGCAATGCCTTCTTCCAGCAGCGACCGTGGGCAGCCGAAGTTCAGGCGCACGAACTGTTTGCAGCCATTGCCGAAGTCCAGGCCGGCGCTCAAACCCACCTTGGCCTGTTCGAGGAAAAACTGCTGCGGGTCGTCCAGCCCCAGTGCCGTGCAGTCGAGCCACGCCAGGTAGGTGCTTTGCGGCAGGTTCATGGTGATGCCCGGCAGGCGGGTGTGTACGGCCTCGGCCAGGTAATCCCGGTTGCCTTGCAGGTAGACCTTCAGCTCGGCGAGCCATGGCGCGGCTTCGCTGTAGGCGACGCGGGTGGCTTCCATGCCCAGCGGATTGACGCTGTCGACCATGCCGCAACGGGCGTGGTTGACCTTCTCGCGCAGGTGGCGGTCCTGGATGATCATGAAGGAGGTCTTCAGGCCGGCGATGTTGTAGGCCTTGCTCGCCGACATCAAGGTGATGGTGCGCTGGGCGACCTGTGGGCTCAGGGTCGCCATCGGAATGTGCTGGCGGCCGTCGAAGCACAACTCGGCGTGGATCTCGTCGGAAATGATCCAGGCATCATGCTCAAGGCAAATGTCGGCAATGGCTTGCAGCTCTGCCCGGGGGAAGGCCTTGCCCAGCGGGTTATGCGGGTTGCTCAGCAGCAGTGCGCCACCACCTTGCAGCGATTGGCTCAGGGTATCCAGCGGCGTGGTGTAGGTGCCGTCGGCTTGCGCATCGAAATTCAGTTCGACCTTGTTCAGCCCCCAATGCCCGGGCGCATGACGCAGCGGTGGGTAGTTCGGCACCTGCACAACGACATTCTGTGGCGCCTGAACCAGTGCCTTCAGTGCCATGTTGAAGCCGGACTCGACGCCCGGCAGGAAAATCAGCTCCTGGGGCTCGACGCGCCAGGCGTACTTGTTCCAGAGGTCGGCAACGATTGCCTCGCGCAGGTCATCCTGGGCCACGCTGTAGCCGACCATCGGGTGTTCCAGTCGTTTTTGCAGGGCCTGGATGATCATCGGCGGCGCGGCGAAATCCATGTCGGCGACCCACATCGGCAACACATCGGCGGGGTAGCGGCTCCACTTGGTGCTGCCGGTGTTGTGGCGGTCGAACACCTGATCAAAATCGAAAGTCATGCGGGGTCTCGTAACGGCAGATTGGTTATGGCGCCATGATAATCGCCAACCCCCTGTAGGAGCGAGCATGCTCGCGATGGAGTGTCAGTCGACACTCACTCAGCTGATACACCATCGCGAGCAAGCTCGCTCCTACAGTGGGTAGTGTCTGGAGGGCCGACGGTCGGCTGTCATGGTGAATTCGACAGCATTGACTACAGTTTGTAGTGTCGGCAGCCAGACTGCCGCGACCGTGGTTGTTCGAAAAAGCCCGGCCATGTACCGGGTTCCACCTGATCAGGAGTGCACGATGGATCTCAGCCGTCGTCAGTTCTTCAAGGTCGCCGGCATCGGCCTTGCAGGCTCTAGCCTGGGTGCGTTGGGCATGGCCCCGACGCTTGCCTTTGCCGAACAGGTGCGTCACTTCAAGCTCGCCCACACCCATGAAACCCGCAACACCTGCCCGTATTGCTCGGTCGGTTGCGGCTTGATCATGTACAGCCAAGGCGATACGGCGAAGAATGTCGCGCAAAACATCATCCACATCGAAGGTGACGCCGACCACCCGGTCAACCGCGGCACCCTTTGCCCTAAAGGCGCAGGCCTGCTGGACTTCATTCACAGCCCCGGCCGCCTGCAATACCCGCAGGTACGCAAACCCGGCAGCACCGAATGGACCCGCATCTCCTGGGATGAAGCGCTCGATCGCGTCGCGGACCTGATGAAGGCCGACCGCGACGCCAATTTCATCGAGAAGAACGCCGAGGGTCAAACGGTGAACCGCTGGCTGACTACCGGTTTCCTCGCGGCATCGGCGGCGTCCAACGAAGCCGGCTATATCACCCACAAGGTGGTGCGCAGTCTCGGCATGCTGGGGTTCGATAACCAGGCGCGTGTCTGACACGGCCCGACGGTGGCAAGTCTTGCCCCGACGTACGGCCGTGGTGCCATGACCAATACCTGGACCGATATCGCCAACGCGAATCTGGTCCTGGTGATGGGCGGCAACGCAGCAGAAGCGCATCCGTGCGGCTTCAAATGGGTGACCGAAGCCAAGGCTCACAACAAGGCGCGGCTGATCGTGGTCGACCCGCGTTTTACCCGGACCGCCTCGGTGGCCGACTATTACGCGCCGATTCGCACCGGCACCGACATTGCCTTTATGGGCGGGCTGATCAATTACCTGCTGACCGAAGACAAGATCCAGCACGAATACGTGCGCAACTACACCGACGTGTCGTTCATCGTCAAAGCCAGCTATGGCTTCGAGGACGGGATCTTCAGCGGCTACGACGCGGCCAAGCGCCTTTACACCGACAAGTCCGGCTGGGGCTATGAGCTCGGTGAAGACGGTTTTGCCAAAGTCGACCCAACCCTGCAGGACCCACGCTGCGTCTATCAATTGATGAAGCAGCATTACAGCCGTTACACCAAGGAACTGGCGAGCCAGATCTGCGGCATGCCGGTCGATGCCATGCAGAAAATCTGGGAGGAGATCGCCACTTGCTCGAAACCGGGCAAGACCATGACCATCCTCTATGCCCTGGGCTGGACCCAGCACTCGATTGGCGCGCAGATGATTCGCAGCGCGGCGATGGTGCAACTGCTGCTGGGCAACGTCGGCATGCCGGGCGGCGGCGTGAACGCCTTGCGCGGGCACTCCAACATCCAGGGGTTGACTGACCTGGGGCTGCTATCTAACTCACTGCCGGGCTACCTCACGCTACCCGGCGATGCCGAACAGGACTACAACGCCTACATCGTCAAGCGCACGCAAAAGCCGTTGCGTCCGGGGCAACTGTCTTACTGGCAGAACTACGGCAAATTCCACGTCAGCCTGATGAAAGCCTGGTACGGCGCCAACGCCACGGCCGAGAACAACTGGGCCTACGACTACCTGCCGAAACTGGACATTCCCCAATACGACATCCTCAAGGTGTTCGACCTGATGGGGCAGGGCAAGGTCAACGGCTACATGTGCCAGGGCTTCAACCCCATTGCCGCATTGCCCGACAAGAACCGGGTGATGGCGGCGCTGGCCAAGCTGAAATGGCTGGTGGTGATGGATCCGCTGGCCACCGAGACCTCGGAGTTCTGGCAAAAGGTCGGGCCGTATAACGACGTGAACAGCGCCGACATCCAGACCGAAGTCATTCGCCTGCCCACCACCTGCTTTGCCGAAGAGGACGGTTCGCTGGTCAACAGCAGCCGCTGGCTGCAATGGCACTGGAAGGGCGCCGACGGACCGGGTGAAGCGCAGACCGATATCCGCATCATGAGCGAGCTGTTCATACGTCTGCGTCAGCGTTATCAGGCCAATGGCGGCAAATACCCCGACCCGATGCTCAAACTGTCGTGGCCGTACAAGATCCCCGAGGAACCTTCGCCGGAAGAACTGGCCAAGGAAATCAACGGCTCCGCCACCACGGACTTCACCGACGCGACGGGCGCGGCGATCAAGGCCAATGCGCAACTGGCCGGGTTCGGCCAGCTCAAGGACGATGGCAGCACGGCGTCCGGTTGCTGGATTTTCTGTGGCAGCTGGACTGAACTGGGCAACCAGATGGCGCGGCGCGACAACAACGATCCGTTCGGCATGCACCAGCATCAAGGCTGGGCCTGGGCCTGGCCGGCCAACCGGCGGATCCTTTACAACCGCGCCTCGGCGGACCTGCAAGGCAAGCCGTGGGATCCGAAAAAACGCCTGGTGTGGTGGAATGGTAAAACCTGGGCCGGCACCGATGTGCCGGACTACAAGGCCGACGTGCCGCCGGAAGCGGGGATGAATCCGTTCATCATGAACCCCGAGGGCGTGGCGCGATTCTTCGCCGTCGACAAGATGAACGAAGGCCCGTTCCCCGAGCACTACGAGCCGTTCGAGACGCCGATCGGCATCAACCCGCTGCACCCGCAAAACAAGAAAGCCACCAGCAACCCGGCGGCGCGGATCTTCGATTCGGTGTGGGATTCCCTCGGCGTGGCCAAGGATTACCCGTACGCCGCGACCAGTTACCGGCTGACCGAGCATTTCCACTTCTGGAGCAAGCATTGCAAGCTCAACTCGATTACCCAACCGGAGCAGTTCGTCGAGATCGGCGAAGTGCTGGCCAAGGAAAAAGGCATCGTCGCTGGCGACAGGGTGCGGGTCAGCAGCAAGCGCGGCTTCATCGAGGCAGTGGCGGTGGTGACCAAGCGGATTCGTCCGCTGCAGGTCAATAATCAGGTGGTGCACCAGATCGGCATTCCGTTGCACTGGGGGTTCACCGGGCTCACGCGCCACGGTTACCTGACCAACACCCTGGTACCGTTCCTCGGCGATGGCAACACTCAGACCCCGGAATCCAAGTCATTCCTGGTCAACGTGGAGAAAGTCTAAATGGCCAGCCAAGACATCATTGCCCGCTCGGCCACCACCACACCTGCGCCCTCGGTGCGCGGCATGGAGGAAGTCGCCAAGCTGATCGACACCACCAAATGCATCGGTTGCAAGGCCTGCCAGGTCGCCTGCTCGGAATGGAACGAGTTGCGTGACGAGGTCGGCCATAACCATGGCACCTACGACAATCCTCAGGATCTCACCGCAGAAACCTGGACGTTGATGCGTTTCACCGAGCACGAGACCGACGCCGGCAATCTGGAGTGGCTGATCCGCAAGGACGGCTGCATGCATTGCGCCGAGCCCGGCTGCCTGGCGGCATGCCCCAGCCCGGGGGCGATCATCAAGCACGCCAATGGCATCGTCGATTTCGATCAGGATCATTGCATCGGTTGCGGCTATTGCATCACCGGGTGTCCGTTCAACATTCCACGGATCTCGCAAAAGGATCACAAGGCCTACAAATGCACCTTGTGCTCTGACCGGGTGGCGGTAGGGCTGGAGCCGGCCTGCGTGAAAACCTGCCCGACCGGTGCCATCGTGTTCGGCTCCAAGGACGACATGAAGGAACATGCGGCCGAGCGTATCGTCGACCTCAAGAGCCGGGGCTTTGAAAACGCCGGCCTGTACGACCCCGAAGGCGTCGGCGGTACCCACGTGATGTACGTGTTGCACCACGCCGATACGCCAAGACTGTACGCCGGCTTGCCCGATCACCCGGCGATCAGTCCGTTGGTAGGGCTGTGGAAGGGCATCAGCAAACCCCTGGCACTGTTGGCCATGGGCGCGGCGGTGCTGGCCGGGTTCTTCCACTACGTGCGCGTCGGCCCGCAAATCGTCGAAGAGGATGAACATCCGGAGCCGCCGGACAACGCCGTGCACGAAGTCGATCCATCGGTGCACACCTTCGATCCCCGAGGGGAGGGCAGGCCATGAGCGACAAGACGATCCTGCGCTACACCAGCAACCAGCGCACCAATCACTGGCTGGTGGCGATTCTGTTCCTCATGGCCGGATTGTCCGGGCTGGCGCTGTTCCACCCGGCGCTGTTCTGGCTGAGCAACCTGTTCGGCGGCGGACCATGGACGCGCATCCTGCACCCGTTCATGGGGGTGCTGATGTTCGTGCTGTTCCTCGGCCTGGTGTTTCGCTTCTGGCGCGCCAACTACTTCATCGCCAATGATCGCCTGTGGCTAAGGCGCATCGATCGGGTGATGAAAAATGAAGAGGAGGGCGTCCCGCCCATCGGCAAATACAACCCCGGGCAGAAGCTGCTGTTCTGGACTTTACTGCTGTGCATGCTGGTGCTGTTGTTCAGCGGGCTAGTGATCTGGCGTGCGTACTTCAGCGAGTATTTCGGCATCACCACGATACGCTGGGCGATGTTGCTGCATGCGCTGGCCGGTTTCGTGCTGATCCTGAGCATCATCGTGCACATCTATGCCGGCATCTGGATCAAGGGCTCGGTCAGCGCCATGTTGCACGGCAGGGTCAGCCGCGGCTGGGCCAGGAAACACCACGAACTCTGGTATCGCCAAGTGACTCAAGATGAGACCCGCGGCGAAGCGCCCAAACGACCGTTCACCAAAAAGGGCTGACATTTGCCAACCATCCTTGAACCCGGAGAAATCGAAGCGGCGGCCAGTTCGCCGCCGTTTCTGTACATGCCACCGCATAACCTGTTCAGCCTGCGTGGCCAGCGCCTGGAAACGCTGGCCGAAGGGCACCCGATGGCCGATTACCTGCGCCTGATCGCCGGGTTGTGCCGGGTGCAGCAACAGGTGCTGGACGACCCGCCGCCAAGCGACCCCCTTGACCGACAACGCATCGAGTTGTGCCAGCAACACGGCTTGCCGCCGTTCGCGGCCGACAGCCTGGCGCGCGAAGACGATTGGCAGCCTTACCTCGATGCCTTGCTGCAGTGCTATAGCGCACCGTCACAATCCGCCGTGGCCGATGCCGTGGACACCTTGCGCCTGGCCGGTGCCGGGCAACGGCGTGCCTGGGCGGTGGCGCTGGTCAGTGGCCAGTATTCGCTGGTGCCGGCGGCGCTGGTGCCGTTTCTCGGTGCGGCGCTTCAAACAGCCTGGAGCCACTGGCTGTTGAGTACGCCGAACCTCGCACTAACTCCCGGCGACAGCCTCAGCCAGTGCCCGGCCTGCGGCTCGCCGGCCATGGCCGGGGTGATCCGTCATCGCGGCAAACACAACGGCTTGCGTTATCTGGTCTGCTCGCTGTGTGCCTGCGAGTGGCATGTGGTGCGGGTCAAATGCGTGTATTGCGAACAGAGCAAGGGCCTGGAATACCTCAGCCTTGAAGATGATCGCCATGCCGCCAACCAGGCGCCGTTGCGCGCCGAAGTCTGTCCCGGTTGCAACAGTTATCTGAAGTTGCTCTATCTGGAGAACGATGCGGACGCCGAAGCGTTGTCGGCAGACCTGTCCAGCCTGATGCTCGACATGCGCCTGACCCAGGACGGTTATCAGCGTCTGGCACCCAATCTGTTGCTGGCGCCGGGAGACGAATGACCGCAGCGTCTACACTCTGGCGCGAGGGCCATTCGTTTTCAGGAGCGCCAGATGTCTGCACGCAGTGCCAGCCAACCCCTGCGTCTACCTTCCATCGACAGTTTGTTGCGTCACCCCGCGTGCCGGCCGTTGGCCGAGCGCTATGGACGCGACGCCTTGCTGGGTGCCTTGCGGCTATTGCTGGAGGAACTGCGCGAAGGCGTACGGCAGGGTTTGCTCGAACCTGTGGAAGTCAGCGCCGACGTGCTGGCGGGCAGGGTCGGCGAGCGATTGGCAACCGAGCATCGCAGCCATGTGCGTCGGGTGTTCAACCTCACCGGCACGGTCTTGCATACCAATCTCGGCCGGGCGTTGTTGCCCAAGGAAGCGATTGAAGCGGTGCAAATGGCCGCGCGCTATCCACTCAACCTCGAGTTCGACCTGCGCAGCGGCAAGCGCGGAGATCGCGACGACCTGATCGAAGGCTTGATCCGCGAATTGACCGGCGCCGAAGCGGTGACCGTGGTCAACAACAATGCCGCAGCGGTGCTCTTGACCCTCAACAGCCTGGGCGCGCGCAAGGAAGGGATTATCTCCCGGGGCGAACTCATTGAAATCGGCGGTGCCTTCCGCATTCCCGACATCATGGCCCGCGCCGGGGTGAAGCTGGTTGAAGTCGGCACCACCAACCGCACCCATGCCCGCGACTACGAGACTGCCATCGGCCCGCGCAGCGGCTTGATCATGCGCGTGCATGCAAGCAACTACAGCATTCAAGGCTTCACCACGAGTGTGGCGACGGCTGAACTGGCGCAAATTGCCCACCAACATGGACTGCCATTGCTCGAAGATCTCGGCAGCGGCAGTCTGCTGGACTTGACCCGCTGGGGTTTGCCGGCAGAGCCGACGGTGCGTCAGGCCCTGCTCGATGGCGCGGATGTCGTCACTTTCAGTGGCGACAAACTGCTCGGCGGACCACAGGCCGGGTTGATTGTCGGCCGCAAGGAACTGATCGCCAGGATCAAGAAAAATCCGCTCAAGCGAGCACTGCGGGTCGACAAAATGACCCTGGCGGCCCTGGAAGCGGTGCTGGGTTTGTACCGAAACCCGGACCGACTGGCCGAGCGTTTGCCGAGCCTGCGCCTGTTGACCCGGCCACAGGCCGAGATTCTCGCCCAGGCCGAGCGTTTGCGGCCGGCGCTTGCCCAAGTGCTGGGTGACGGCTGGAGCGTCAGTGCCATGCCGGCACTGGGCATGATCGGCAGCGGCAGCCAACCGGTGGCGAGGCTGGCCAGCGCGGCGCTGTGTCTGCGCCCGCTGACGTCCAAGCGCTTTCGCGGGCGCTCGCTGTTGACGCTGGAAGAAGCCTTTCGCGACTTGCCGATTGCGGTCCTGGGGCGCATCGACGATGACGCCCTGTGGCTGGACCTGAGGCAACTGGACGACGAGCCGGCATGGCTGGCACAACTCGAACAATTACAGGTGGAGGGCCGGGCAGGGTGATTGTCGGCACCGCAGGGCATATCGACCATGGCAAGACAGCGCTGCTCCAGGCGCTGACCGGTCAGGCGGGTGACCGGCGCCGCGAAGAGCGTGAGCGCGGCATGACCATCGACCTTGGCTACCTGTATGCCGAGCTGGAGGCGGATGCGCAGCTGACCGGGTTCATCGACGTTCCCGGCCATGAGCGCTTCACCCACAACATGCTGGCCGGAGCGCAGGGCATCGATCTGGTGTTGCTGGTGGTGGCCGCCGATGACGGGGTGATGCCGCAGACCCGCGAGCACCTGGCGATTGTCCAGTTGCTGGGCATCCCCCGGGCACTGGTGGCGATCAGTAAGTGCGACCGGGTCGACAGTGCCCGGGTACAGATCGTGCGTGAGCAGGTCCGTACCTTGCTGGCGCCCGGAGCGTATGCCGATGCGCCGCTGATTGCGCTGTCGAGCGTGACCGGCGAGGGCATCGAAACCCTGCGCCAACAATTGCTGCAAGCCCAGCGTGAAGTACAGCAGCGCAGCACCGAAGGCGGTTTTCGCCTGGCGATCGATCGGGCTTTCAGCGTGGCCGGGGCCGGTATCGTGGTGACCGGCACGGCGCTGTCCGGCCAGGTCGCGGTGGGCGATACCCTGCTGTTGGGGCCACAGGGCAAACCGGTGCGCATTCGCGGCCTGCACGCGCAAAACCAGGCCGCCGACCACGCTTTCGCCGGCCAGCGCGTGGCCTTGAACCTGAGTGCCGAACGGCTGGCCCTGGAACACATCCATCGCGGCCACTGGTTGCTGGCCGAGAGCTTGTACGCGCCTACCCGGCGCCTGGACATCGACATGCAACTGCTGGCCGGCGAACCCCGGGCTTTCGAACACTTTCAACCGGTGCACGTGCACCTCGGCACCCAGGACGTGACCGGGCGCGTCGCCTTGCTGGAAGGCACCAGCCTGGCGCCCGGTGGACGGATGTTTGCGCAACTGCTGCTCAACACAGCGGTGCATGCAGTGAAGGGGGATCCGCTGATCCTGCGTGACCAGAGTGCCCAACGAACCCTGGGTGGCGGTCGGGTGCTCGATCCGTTTGCCCCTGATCGGCAACGCCGCAGCCCCGAACGTCTGGCGCAACTGAGTGCGCTGGCGAACAGTGCCGGGTTGGAAGATGTTTTGCCGGCGTTGCTGGCCCACAGCGACACCGGACTCGATCCGCAGCGCCTGGAGCGGCAGTTCAACCGACCGCGCAGCAGTTGGGTGTTGCCCGCTGATGTGCGCCTGATCGATACCCGTCAAGGCCCATTGCTGTTCAGTGCAAGTCGCTGGGAATCGTTGAAAGCGCCCTTAGTGGATCAGCTCGCGCATTTCCATCAACTCGAACCGGATCAAATGGGGCCGGACCGGGATCGCTTGCGTCGATTCATCGGCAGCACACTGGAACGCCCAACGTTTATCAGCCTGCTCGACGAGTTGTTGACCAGCGGCGACATCGCCAGCAGCGGCCCGTGGTTGCACCTGCCCGAACATCAGGTGCGCTTGAGCGAAGAGGACGAAACCCTGTGGCTACAATTGCAGCCGCAATTCGAACAGGCCGGATTCGACCCGCCCTGGGTGCGCAACCTGGGACATGACGAAGCAACCGTCCGTGCATTGCTACGCAAAATGGCGCGCCTGGGCTTGATGCACCAGGTGGTACGCGACCTGTTTTACACCGACAGCATGATTCGCCGATTGGCGGCTATGCTGTTGCAACTGGCGGACGCCAACCCGGTGATTCAGGTGACGGCGTTTCGTGATGCGGTGGGCCTGGGGCGCAAGCGCAGCATTCAGATACTGGAGTATTTTGACCGTGTCGGCCTGACCCGGCGCTTTGGTGATCGTCGGCAGATTCGCCTGGACAGTGCGCTGGCCCAGCGAAATGAGCTTTGATTCAAAGGCAATCATTCAAGGAAGGCAATCGCGCCCGGTGGCGCGGCCGGGCTTCAAACCCGGTTGGGGACGGCATCCGTTCCCGGGCAGGTTCGACTCCGGCTGCCTTCCGCCACTTTCCGCTCAGAACGGTCCGAAGTTCAACGGGTACTGGATGACCACGTACACCCGGTCGATGTCATCGCCGGCCTGGGCCGCGTTCGCCCGGTGCGACACATGGGACAGTTGCAGCGACAAACCCTTGGCCGTCCCGGCCTGCACGACGTAGTGCAGGTCGATGTCGCGCTCCCAGTGTCTGCCCCCGGCACCTTGTTGCGGCACGTAGGCGCCGGTCACCGGGTCGAACGGGTTGTAGGCCCCGCCTTGTGGTGCATGGGTGCCGTCGATCTGGTCACCGGTGACGTAGCGGGTCATGAACTTCAGGCCGGGTATCCCGAAGGCAGTCAGGTCCAGGTCGTAACGAACCTGCCAGGAGCGTTCGTGGGCGCCGTTGAAGTCGGCGTACTTGATCGAGTTGGCCAGGTAGATGGAATCGCCACCGACGAAATCGAATGGCGTATCACCGTCGACTTTCTGATAGGCCAGGGTGAAACCATGGGCGCCCAGCGCGTATTTACCGGACAGGCTGTACGCCGTGTTGTCGATGGCACCGGCCAGCGCCTGACCACTGTCCCTGGTGTGATAGAGGTTGGCGTCGAGGAACACCCCGGACTGTTTGAAGTGCAGGTTGCCGTAGTACTGATGCCAGGTGTCGGTCAGATCCGAGGCATACAGGGCGCCGCCAACCGGGCTTTGGGTAAACAGATCGGCACCGACAAACGAAATGCCGCCGGCCTCGGTATTGGCGCCATAACCGAAAAAGTTGCCCTTGCCTGAAGCACTGTCCTGATTCTTGAATGCCGTGAAGTGACCGGCTTGCAGGTTCATGCCGTCGATTTCGCGGCTGTTGAGCAGAAAACCTGTGGCGTACTCCGGCTGCAGGCGTTTGTCCGCGGTATCGAACACCGGGGATTCGACCTCCATTTCGCCAAACGCCAGGGTGGTGTTCGATGCCTTGAGTTTGATCGCGCCGCCACCGCTGGAGTAATTGCTTTCGCTACGACCGTCACTGTCCACGGGCAGCAGACCGGTTCCGGAATGGCCTTTGCCACCGTCGAGTTTCAATCCAGCAAAGGCATGGGCGTCGAGACCGAAACCAACTGTCCCCGGCGTGAAACCGGATTCAAAAGCGCTGATAAAACCTTGAGCCCATTCGGCTTTGTAGTTTTTTCCGGTCGGTGAGGGGGATCGATAGTCGCTGTTCAGATAAAAGTTTCGACTGAGCACGCCAAGGGTCGAGCCCTCGAAAAATCCTTCTGCGCCTTGCACCGATTCCTCGGCCGGTGCGTGGTTGGCCAGCAGGCAGAAAAACAGGGCAACAGGCGCCCTGAAGTCTTGCAGGGAAAGGATCATCAATGGATCACCAAAGGAGGGTTATGCCAGGTTCTGCCTTTGCAATGGCCATGACACTGTCCTTACGGGGGGGAGTGAGGTGGTCATGGTTACGTAGATCGGGTCGGGAATATTGAATCGGTGTGCTGTCTTTGATGCCTGGTGCGCAAAGTGCGCTAGAACCCCAATTGGGCTGTCCATCGGCACGGCCCTGCAAGCGGCCGGCTATCGATTATTCTGGTAATGAGGCAAGCGCTGCCGGCCGAGGAGGGGACGCAATCATGTCTGCACAGGATCGAGAACTGCTGGACCAGGTGCTTGCTGCCCATGGCGGCCTGGTGCGCTGGAACAGTTTCAATAAGGTCTGCGCCACGATCGTCACCGGCGGCTCGCTCTGGGGCATGAAAGGGTTGACCCAGGACAGCGCTCCACGCCAGATGACCGCGTGGCTGCATGAACAAAGAGCCTCGGTGAAACCCTTCGGTGCACCGGAGCAATTCACGGCCTATACGCCGAACCGAATCGCCATCGAGAATACCGCGGGCAAGGTGATTGCCGAGCGCCATGCGCCCCGGGCATCCTTCAAGGGCCATGGGGAACACACGGCGTGGGACCCGTTGCACCGGGCCTACTTCAACGGCTATGCGATGTGGTCCTACCTGACCATGCCCTTCCTGTTCACCTTGCCGGGCGTAACCTGCGAGGAAATCGAGCCCCTGCAAGAGGGGGCCGAACTCTGGCGGCATTTGCGGGTGCACTTTCCCGACAGCATCGCAACCCACAGCGCCATCCAGGACTTCTATTTCGGCGATGCCTTTCTGCTGTGCCGCCACGACTACAACGTCGACGTGAGCGGCGGCATGCCCGCTACGCAACTGGTTGGTGACTACGTCGAAGCCGACGGATTGCGCATGCCGGGCAAGCGGCGAGCCTATCGACGCAAGATCGATGGGCAGGTCAACATGGAGGCGTTGCTGGTGTCGATCGACTTGAGTGAAATCCATTACTCGTAGCAAAAGTCGTGTCTTGGCGTAAACGGGCGGAGCGCGAAGCCAGCCGTCGTGTCTCCTGTGGGAGCGAGCTTGCTCGCGATAAGGCCGGCACGTCCAGCATTGATACCGGCTGACACTCCGCCATCGCGAGCAAGCTCGCTCCCACCCTTGTTTTGTGGTGTGACAAGCATTTGTGGGCGCCACTGAAACCTGTGGGAGCGAGCTTGCTCGCGATGAGGCCGGCACGTCCAACATTGATATCGGCTGACACTCCGCCATCGCGAGCAGTCTCGCTCCAACAGGGTTTAGGGGGTTTCCATGCCGCCAAAATGAAATGAGCGCCACCAGGGCGCTCATTTTTTCAGATCCTGTTCATTTGGTTTTCACCACCGCCGGCGGGGTCCAGTCGCCGTCGAGGACATCGGCTTGCGGCCAGTAGGCGCGGATGTACAGCGAGAATTCGGCACCTTTGGGCGAGGGCAGCCAGTTGCTTTCCTTGTCCTTGCCCGGTGATTCACTTTGCACGTAAATGGTCAGCGAGCCGTCAGGATTGGTTTGCAGGGATTTGTTCTTGGTGCCGATGGAGTAACGCTTGAGCTCGTTCGGCGAGAAGAAGTGCTGTTCGTTGTACAGCGTCAGCGACCAGAACCCCCTGACTGGCGGCAGCTTGCCTTTGGCGAACGTGACGCTGTAGCCGTACCGGCCGTTGAGGCGCAGGCCGTTCTCATCCAGGTCCTGGTAGAAGTATTTGGTCTCTTTCTGCGGGTTCACGAATATGTTCGAACGCGCGACGGCGGTACGGGTGAAATAGTCGGTGCCGAACGCTGCACCGTTGCTCACGGTGCTCCAGTGATTGGGCAATTGCAGACCGTAGTTGCGGAACTGCAACAGCGGGTCGATCACTTCGCTGTCGGCCTTTTTCGCCTCGTCGATCATCGCAGCGCGAAGTTGCGGGTTGGCCTTGGCGATGGCCGCGAGGGCGGCCATTTGCGCGTAGCGGGCTTCTTCCCCCGGCAATGGCTTGGCGTCCTTGAGCAGGGCCGGCAGTTCATCGAAGAACTTCTCCGGCACCACCCACCTGGTTTCGGCATTGCCTTCAGAAGCCTGGGCCGGGAATTTCGGCAGCCTGGCCCAGTTGCGCTTCTTCATTTTGCCGTCGTATTGCGACAGCGGGTACATGTCGATGCCCGACAAAGCCGGCTGCACGGCCTGACGATCGGCGGCGGTGTCGTCCTGGAATACCCGTGGGATCACGAACCCGGTGTTCGTACGCGCCCGGTACACCCGCTTGATGCCGGGCGGTACCTTGCCGTTCCAGTCCGGGCCGACCAACAGGTAGAAACCCGGTTGGGTGTTATACATTTTGCCCATCTCGGCGAAGCTGTCCGAACGCAGGTCCACCACCTGATACACCCAGAATCGGCCGTCGAAGTCCGGCACTTGCAGCACCACCGGCTCAATGTCCAGGGCGATGCTGCCGGCGCCGTACACCACGTCCTGGTTCGGACAGGCCACCAGCCGCTCGGCCGGGTCGATGTAGTCGCTGAGCATCGACAGCCGATTGATCGGGGCCACGGGTACGATGCCGCCCATCAAGCCGGGTTCCGGCAAGCTCTTGAAGGCCTGGCGACGATTGAAGATATTGGCCATCGGCCAGGCCCAGAAATACGCCTCGCGCGCCATCATGCGCACATACGGTTCGGTTACTTTGGTACCGGCGACAGGGCCTGAGACAGGGCTGGCGACCGGAGCGGCAACAGTGGCTTGCGCTGCGTAACCCGGTGTACTCAACAGGCCTGCGGCTGTGACCGTACTGGCGAAAGTCAAGGCGAGGAGGGCATGGCACCGGGGTAAACGATTCATGAAGCGTCCTTACTTGTCGGCAGTCACCGAATGCAGGTGATTCGCTCTCAAGATAGCTCATCCTTTACCCCAGTGCTGTTCAGCACAGGCGCGAGGGCCTCAGATCGACCTTAAAGATGATCGGCATCAATCACCGCCTTGGCGAACGCCTGCGGATCTTCCTGCGGCAGATTGTGGCCGATGCCACCATTGATCAACCGGAACTCGTATTTGCCGGTGAAGCGCTTGGCATAGTCTTCAGGCGCCGGGTGCGGTGCGCCGTTGGCATCGCCTTCAAGGGTGATGGTCGGCACGCTGATGAACGGCACCGTGGCCAGTTTCTGCTCCAACGCTTCGTACCGACTTTCGCCCTGGACCAGGCCCAGGCGCCAGCGGTAGTTGAACACAGTGATGTCGACATGGTCGGGGTTGTCCAGCGCCTTGGCGCTGCGGTCGAAGGTGGCGTCATCGAACGCCCATTTCGGCGAGGCCAGTTGCCAGATCAGCTTGGCGAAGTCATGGGTGTTCTTCTCGTAACCGGCGCGACCACGGTCAGTGGCGAAGTAGAACTGATACCACCACTGCAATTCCGCCTTGGGCGGCAGCGGGTTCTTGCCGGCCGCCTGGTTGCCGATCAGATAACCGCTGACCGAGACCAACGCCTTGACCCGTTCCGGCCACAGTGCCGAGACAATGCCGGCCGAACGCGCACCCCAGTCGTAGCCACCGAGCACCGCTTGCTTGATCTTCAGGGCATCCATGAAGTCGATGACATCACTGGCCAGTGCAGCCGGTTGGCCATTGCGCAGGGTTTTGTCGGACAGGAAATGCGTATCGCCATAACCCCGGGCATAGGGCATCAGCACCCGATAACCCTTGGCGGCCAGCAACGGCGCAACCTCATCATAGCTATGAATGTCGTACGGCCAGCCGTGCAGCAGGATCACCACCGGCCCGTTGGCCGGGCCTGTTTCTGCGTACGCCACGTCCAGCAGCCCGGCGTTGACATGCTTGAGCGGGCCGAAGGGCGAGGGCGCCGCCTGGGTGGTACCGGCAGGGGCCACGGCTGGCTGCGCGGTGGCGGCCGTTTGCGCGTGGGCCGCACCGAGCACGCCGAACAGCGTCAGCGCGAGGATCGAAGGGCCGACCAGGTGGCGGCGAGTCTTGCCGGATTTGCTGTTGCGCAGTGCCATCTTCATGGGATGTCTCCATTACCAGCCGTGGGTCAGGGGTTCCGTCCGAACCCCTTCAAACCTTACGAGCATTCAAGCGCGACAACGTATCTGGCCTGTGTCCAATTGCAGGACGGATGAAAGTCTGTGTATCGAGGTGTCACGCCGATACACTGTAATACACAACAGGCCAGACACTGGAGGGGGCAGGATCCGTATGAAGGCTAACTCGACTAAAGCACTATTTAGTCGAGTTATGTTGGCAAATGCTTCGATTATGCCAATAAAGTTGCGATTTAAAGGCAGGGAGACAAAATGAATCAAAGCACCACGAAAATTGCAAAGCTGATCAAAACCCTGGCCCTTGAGCCCCATATCGAAGGTGGTTTCTTTCGCAGAACCTACCAGTCGGACGACCAGAACATGATTCTGACGTCCACTGGCCAACGGCATTGCATGACGTCGATTTTCTATCTGCTGACCCAGGACGCTCAAATAGGTCATTTCCATCTGAACCGGTCAGACATCGTTCATTACTATCATCTGGGCGATCCGATTCAGTACACGCTGATTTTTCCGGACGGCACATTGAAAACCATTGTGATGGGTCACGACGTTCTCGCCGGACAATGCTTGCAACTGCATGTGCCCGGTGGCATCTGGAAAGCTTCGCAGGTGATGCACGGCGCAGCAGGATTCGGCTTGATCAGTGAAGCGGTTACGCCAGGCTTTGATTTCGCGGATATGGAAATGGGTGACCGGCAAAAGCTCGGACAGCAGTTTCCTGAGCATTGGGCATTGATCGAAAGGCTGACGCGAGGATGAGGTGGTTCCTTGCTTCAAGATCTGTGTGAGTCGGGCCAATCTGGCCATATCGTATTACGTGTAATGTATATTATGTTAAATGCTGTATTAAAGCAGATCCCCGCCTCAGTTCTGAGTCCCACAACTCTAGCTCTCTGAACCAACTCTTTGAATTCTCGCGAACTGATTTGTAGATTTGCCATCGATGCTTCAGACATTAAGTTTTCGTGCTCACCCTGCGATGTGTCTGAAGCAATATCGACGCTGGATCAGTGGGAATCCACGAGCAATAAGAATCCGCTTGCTACCCGGTTTTCAGGGCGTCTTTGAACTATGATTTTCTCTGGGATACCGGAGGCGACAGCCACTCTTTCCCCCCGTGGTCGCTTGGCCCAGGCGATCTTCGGGGCGATAAATCCAAAGGCGTCGAGGGTCGCACCCAGTTGCCGAAGATGGTCCAGGATGCGATGAGGTGCACGACCCCAGGCACTTTCGTCTGACACCCTGAAACGGAGAAGCCAACGTGAACACCTTGAAACTTCACCCTGCACTGGACAATGGTCTCCAGCCTGCCGCTGCGAATTTCACAGGAGGCACCCTGCAATGCTTGTGTGCGACCGACAAGGTCGAGGTCAAGATCGACGCACAAACCCTGCATAACCACGCGTGCGGCTGCAGCAAATGCTGGAAACCGCAAAACGCGACATTCGCCGTCATTGCCGTAGTACCTCGGGATAAGGTCAGCGTCACTGCCCACGGTGAGAAACTGGCAATTGTCGACGAAACCGCCACCATTCAGCGGCACGCCTGCAAGCAGTGCCACGCCCATCTCTTCGGGCGCATCGAGAACAAAGACCATGCATTTTATGGTCTGGACTTCGTCCACACCGAGCTCTCTCCCCAAAGTGGATGGGCTGCGCCGAGCTTCGCGGCGTTCGTGTCCTCCATCATCGAAACCGGCACACCGCCAGCGCAAATGAAGGCCATCCGTGAGCGCCTGCGCTCGATCGGCCTGGAACCCTATGACTGCCTGTCCCCGGACTTGATGGACGCAATGGCGACTCATGTCGCCAAACAGAAAGGCCTGCTCCCCGCCGCCTGATTGATCGGCCGCCGCGGTTTCTTCGTCGGACCGCGGCCCCGACATCCCCCAAAAAACCACTTCCCGCACACTGGGCGCGACAGGTTACTTCAGACTACCCGACAAGAACTGTTACAACCGCTCGCTACGGGGCTGTTCCAGCACAGCGCTCGGCGCCCCCTGCTCCTCCATCCGGCCCTGATGCAGGAACATAACGTGGTTCGACACCGTTTTCGGTTAGCGATCCAAGCCGCTGATAGTTGCAAGGCAAGCACTGCCACCCTGCCTGGGCAGGAACACCTCGGCCAGCATGCAGCGCGCGCTGCCGCCACCGATGCGCTCGATGGTGTCGATGTTCACCGGCAACGGCGTGGTGTGAGCTTCGATCAAGCGACGCTGATTGGCGTCCAGTGATTGCCAGGCTGTGCGCGACATCACCAGCAGCGGCTCGCCCTCTGCGTTGTGCACTTCCAGCATATTGCCGGCAAAGGACTCCAACTGCGCCCAGTTCAAGGCGATGACCTGTTTGCCGCTGGTTTCGAGCCGTTCACGCAGCGCCGTACGTTCGCCCGAATGGGGCAAGGACGCCAGGCAAGCCACCGCCAGGCGGGTGCCGACACTCATCATCACATTGGTGTGATAAATCGCCACGCCCTGGCGATCCACCGCGTTGAACGCACAGAGTTCATAGCCCAAATGGGTGACCAACTTATCCAGGGCCTGGGCGTGGGTTCGCGTGGAATACCCGGCGTAGCAAATCCGCTGTTGCCGATCCAGGACCATGCTGCCGGTGCCCTCCAGGAAAACCTCCTGCTCTTCGAGGCTGGACAGGTCTAGCAATTGCTCGACCCGGTATTCGCCCAGCAGTCCGTCGAGTACACCTTTGTCCCGCTCCAGTCGCCGGTTGTGGCCCTGCATCGGATACAGCACCAAGGTGCCATCCGGGTGGCTGCTCCACCAGTTGTTGGGGAAGATCGAGTCCGGGGTATGGGGCGCTTCTCGATCGTTATGCACCAGGACTTCAACGCCGTGCCGACGCAACGCGGCAACATAGCCATCGAACTCGGCAAGGGCCTTGAGTTGAACGTCTTCAGCAATGGTTGCCGGACGCTGGAAGCGGTTGTTCGCCGCCGTGTCCTGATTGAAGGAGAAACGTGTCGGGCGAATCATTAAAACCGTATTGGTGGTTTGCATGGGCACAGACTCAATGAGGGTCGAGAGAGGCTCATTGTCTGTTTCGAGGTGGGAAAAACCCGGTTGATAACAGCTGTTGCGCTGATGAAAACGGCTGAAGATTCTGACCCCTTCAGCCGATTCGGTGAACAACACAAAGCAAATGTGGGAGCGGGCTTGCTCGCGAAGGCGCAGGGTCATCCAACATCAATGTCGACTGACACACCGCCTTCGCG
>NZ_JBXAOQ010000012.1:0-183653 GCF_058802985.1 Pseudomonas sp. GW822-FHT01E03 | reverse complement strand
TCTTTCGTTCATGGAACCTCCAAGTTGGCGAAATCATATCGCCCTTAAGAGGTGTCCGGAATTATTAGGCCAGTTCAAGCTCGCTCCTACAGGGAATTGGCTTGGGCAAATTCCATGTTTCATAAACAAGAAGGCCCGAACGTAATGCCGGACTGAGCCAGCACCAGAGGATCGGGCGCGATTGGGGTTGATGCTGTCGGAGCCTGATGACCGTGTCAACTTCGACTTCACATGGAACACTGGTTTTTGGCTACATCTAAGCGGGCAATGTCGAAGGTTGAGTGGTAGTAGTTAGCTTTCAGCAGTGATGTTGGCTGGACTGGCGCTATCGCGGGCAAGCCCGCTCCCACAGGGGGTTGCGGTGGGCTGATAGGCATTGTTGGACCCCAGTTAGTGGGTTTGCGGTGCACCTTCGGCATTGAGGGTGGTTGGACTGGCGCTATCGCGAGCAGGCTCGCTCCCACAGGGGGTAGCGGAATAGTCAGTGCATCTGCTCCGTAGAATTGCCCATGGTTCTGATGCTTCTTCTCACCTGTAATGCTTGCTATACATCAGCCTTCAACAAGCCCTTCGGGCATTAGGCCAGTGTGTAAACGCCCCTTGCGGCACTCATCTAGACTTAATGGATAGTCGTAGGCAGAACCGAGCACGTCGCTTTGGTGCAGGTCGATCAACAGCAGCGTGGCAAGCTGCCCTTTATGCCCAGTAGAGATGCGGCGAAGACCGCGCCGGGCACAACAAGATGCCCACCCAGGGTGCCCTGGCCAACGGCCTGAAAATGCCACGATACCGTGACGTGGTGTGAGTGCCGCAGCCGACACTTTCGGACGACCGACGACCATCTGGTTTGTCCGTGACCGTGAGGATTGCTGAATGCCTGATGAGATGTTGCACCTGCCTGTGGTCAACAGTCTGCTGGAGCGCCACAAGGGCTCTGCGGGTGCGCTGTTGCCCATTCTTCATGATATTCAGGAACGCATCGGTTACATCCCCGATGTCGCCGTCCCCGAGATTGCTCATGCCCTCAATCTGAGTCAGGCCGAGGTTCGCGGGGTGATCAGTTTTTACCATGATTTCCGTACCGCGCCGCCGGCCAAACATATCCTGCGGCTGTGCCGGGCTGAGTCGTGCAAGAGCCGCGGTGCCGAGCAGTTGGCCGCGCAGTTGCGTGAGCGTCTGCAACTGGACGATCACGGCAGTAGCGCCGATGGCAGCATCAGTTTGCGGCCAGTTTATTGCCTGGGTGCGTGCGCCTGTTCACCGGCCTTGGAGCTGGATGGTCGGGTGCATGCGCGGCTCAGCGCGGAGCGTCTGGACGCCTTGCTCGACGCTTGCCGGGAGGACGCGTGATGCCGACTCTCTATCTGCCCTGTGATTCGCTAGCCCGTGCCGTGGGTGCCGATGAGGTATCCGTGGCCCTGATCACTCAGGCCAAGGAACGCAATCTGCCGCTGGAGCTACAGCGCACCAGTTCCCGAGGTCTCTACTGGCTGGAACCGCTGCTGGAAGTGGACAGCCCGCAAGGCCGGATCGGTTTCGGCCCATTGACCGCTGTCGATGTGCCGTCTGTGCTCGATGCGTTGCAAGGTGAGCCGTCCAGCCATCCACTGGCCTTGGGTCTGGTGGAAGAATTGTCTTATCTGAAAACTCAACAACGCCTGTTGTTCGCCCGTGCTGGTATTACCCGGCCGCTGTCGCTGGACGATTACCGCGCGCACGGCGGTTTCGAGGGTTTGACCCGAGCCATTGCGGTGGGCGGCGAGCAGACCGCGACGGCGGTGTTCGATTCGGGCCTGCGTGGCCGTGGCGGCGCGGCTTTCCCAGCCGGGATCAAATGGCGCACGGTGCGCGCGACCGAAGCGGCGCAGAAGTACATCGTGTGCAACGCCGACGAAGGCGACTCCGGCACCTTTGCCGACCGCATGTTGATGGAAGGCGACCCTTTCCTGCTGATCGAAGGCATGGCCATTGCCGGTCTCTGCGTCGGGGCCACCTTCGGCTACATCTATGTTCGCTCGGAATATCCCGATGCTGTGGCCACGCTGCGTGCGGCGTTGAACATTGCCCGAGACGCCGGTTACCTCGGCGCCAATGTCGGCGGCAGCGGCCTGGCCTTCGATATGGAAGTGCGCGTCGGTGCCGGCGCTTACATCTGCGGTGAAGAAACCGCGTTGCTGGACTCCCTCGAAGGCAAGCGCGGGATCGTTCGCGCCAAGCCGCCAATTCCTGCCTTGAAGGGTCTGTTCGGCCTGCCGACGCTGGTGCACAACGTGCTGACTTTGGCCTCTGTGCCGCTGATTCTGGCCAAGGGTGCGCAGTTCTATCGCGATTACGGCATGGGCCGTTCGCTTGGCACCATGCCTTTCCAGTTGGCGGGCAACATTCGTCACGGTGGTCTGGTGGAGCGGGCCTTTGGCCTGACCCTGCGCGAACTGGTGGAAGACTACGGCGGCGGAACCGCCAGTGGCCGGCCGCTGAAGGCTGCGCAGGTGGGCGGCCCCCTCGGCGCCTGGGTGCCACCTTCGCAATTCGATACACCGCTGGATTACGAGGCCTTCACCGCCATCGGCGCGATGCTCGGTCATGGTGGTGTGGTGGTGGCTGACGACAGCCTGGACATGGCCCATATGGCGCGCTTCGCGATGCAGTTTTGCGCCGAGGAATCCTGTGGCAAATGCACGCCGTGCCGCATCGGTTCGACCCGTGGCGTTGAGGTGATCGACCGCCTGCTCGCCGCGCCAGACGCGAGCGGTCGCGATGAGCAGGTGATCATCCTCAAGGACCTGTGCGACACCCTGCAATACGGTTCGCTGTGCGCATTGGGCGGCATGGTTTCCTTCCCGGTCGCCAGCGCCCTCAAGCACTTCCCCGCCGACTTCGGCTTGCAGCCCTCGGAGGCCGAGCAATGATCACTCTCTTCGACCCGAAAACCGATATCGATCTGGGTACGCCTGCCCGCGACAGCCAGGTGCAAGTCACCCTGAACATCGACGGCCGCAGCATCAGCGTGCCCGAAGGCACCTCGGTGATGCGCGCCGCCGCGCTGCTGGGCACCACCATTCCCAAACTCTGTGCCACCGACAGCCTGGAAGCCTTCGGCTCCTGCCGCATGTGCCTGGTGGAGATCGACGGCATGCGCGGCTACCCCGCGTCCTGCACCACGCCGGTCACTGAAGGCATGACCGTGCATACCCAGACGCCAAAGCTCGCGACCCTGCGGCGCAACGTCATGGAACTGTACATCTCCGATCACCCGCTGGACTGCCTGACCTGCTCGGCCAACGGCAACTGCGAGCTGCAAACCGTCGCCGGTCAGGTTGGCCTGCGGGAAGTGCGTTATGGCTATGAAGGCGAGAACCATCTGGAGGACGTGAAAGACACGTCCAACCCGTACTTCGATTACGACCCGAGCAAGTGCATCGTCTGTAACCGTTGCGTGCGCGCCTGCGAAGAAACCCAGGGCACCTTTGCCCTGACCATTACCGGGCGTGGTTTTGAGTCCCGCGTGGCTGCGGCTGGTGGCGAGAACTTCCTCGATTCGGAATGCGTGTCCTGCGGTGCCTGTGTACAAGCCTGCCCTACCGCGACGCTGATGGAAAAAAGCGTGGTCGAGCTGGGCCAGCCGGAACGCAGCGTGATCACTACCTGTGCCTATTGCGGGGTGGGCTGCTCGTTCCGCGCCGAGATGAAAGGCGACCAGTTGGTGCGTATGGTTCCGGACAAGAACGGCCAGGCCAACCATGGCCACTCTTGCGTCAAAGGGCGTTTTGCCTGGGGCTACGCCACTCACCCGGATCGCATCACCAAGCCGATGATCCGCAAAAACATCAGCGACCCTTGGCAGGAAGTTAGCTGGGATGAAGCGGTGACCTATGCCGCCAGCGAATTCCGCCGTCTGCAGCAAAAATATGGCCGCGATTCCATTGGTGGCATCACCTCCAGCCGTTGCACCAACGAAGAAACCTATCTGGTGCAGAAACTGGTGCGTGCCGCCTTCGGCAACAACAACGTCGACACCTGCGCACGGGTCTGCCACTCGCCGACCGGTTATGGCCTGAAGCAAACCCTGGGCGAGTCCGCCGGCACCCAGAGTTTCGACTCGGTGATGCAGGCCGACGTGATCCTGGTGATGGGCGCCAACCCCAGCGACGCCCACCCAGTGTTCGCCTCGCAACTCAAGCGCCGCCTGCGTGAAGGCGCGCGGCTGATCGTCATCGATCCGCGGCGCATCGATCTGGTGGACACGGTGCACGCCCGCGCCGAATATCACTTGGCTCTGCGCCCTGGCACCAACGTCGCCATGCTCAATGCCTTGGCCCACGTGATCATCACTGAAGGCCTGCAAAACCAGGCCTTTATCGACGCCCGTTGCGAGGGTAGCGATTTCGCGACCTGGAGTGAGTTTGTCAGCCGCGCGGAAAACTCGCCGGAAGCCCTTGGCCCGATCTGCGGTGTACCCGCTGCCGACATCCGTGCCGCTGCGCGCCTGTATGCCACCGGTGGCAACGCGGCGATCTACTACGGTTTGGGCGTCACCGAACACAGTCAGGGCAGTACCTCGGTGATGGGCATCGCCAACCTGGCCATGGCCACGGGCAACATCGGCCGCGAAGGCGTGGGCGTGAACCCGTTGCGGGGGCAGAACAACGTTCAGGGCTCCTGCGACATGGGCTCCTTCCCCCACGAACTACCTGGCTACCGGCACATCTCCAACGAGGTGGTGCGGGCGCAGTTCGAACAGGCCTGGAACGTCACCCTGCAACCCGACCCCGGCCTGCGCATCCCCAACATGTTCGAGTCGGCCCTGGCCGGCAGTTTCAAGGGCCTGTATTGCCAGGGCGAAGACATCGCCCAGAGCGATCCGAATACCCAGCACGTCACTGCGGCCCTGTCGGCCATGGAATGCGTGGTGGTGCAGGACATTTTCCTTAACGAAACCGCCAAGTTCGCCCATGTGTTCCTGCCGGGCAGTTCGTTCCTGGAAAAAGACGGCACCTTCACCAACGCCGAGCGGCGTATCTCGCGGGTACGCAAAGTCATGGACCCGCTGGGCGGCAAGGCCGACTGGGAAGGCACGGTGGCGCTGGCCAATGCCTTGGGTTACCCGATGAACTACACGCACCCGTCGCAAATCATGGATGAGATCGCCAGCCTGACGCCGACCTTCACCAACGTCAGCTACGCCGCACTGGATAGCCACGGCAGCCTGCAATGGCCGTGCAACGCCGAGGCACCGGACGGCACGCCGACCATGCACATCGAGGAATTCGTGCGCGGCAAGGGGCGCTTCATGCTCACCGGCTACGTGCCCACCGAGGAGAAGGTCAACAGTCGCTATCCGCTGCTGCTGACTACCGGGCGCATCCTCAGCCAGTACAACGTCGGTGCTCAAACCCGGCGTACCGACAACGTCGCCTGGCATGACGAAGACCGCCTGGAAATCCACCCGACCGACGCTGAAAGCCGTGGCATCAACGAAGGTGACTGGGTCGGTATCGGCAGCCGCGCCGGGCAAACCGTGCTGCGTGCGCGGATCACCGAACGGGTCGCCCCGGGCGTGGTGTACACCACGTTCCACTTCCCGGAATCGGGGGCCAACGTGATCACCACCGACAACTCCGACTGGGCCACCAACTGTCCGGAGTACAAGGTCACCGCCGTGGAAGTCAGCCGCGTTTATCACCCTTCGGAGTGGCAAAAACGCTTCCAGGAATTCAGCGATGAACAGCATCGTCTGCTCAAGGACCGGGGCCGTGGCGCCAAAGCGGAGGTACGCCGATGAGCACGAACAACCTGATCAAGATGGCCAACCAGATCGCCCAGTACTTTGCCAGCCAGCCCGACCAGCAACAGGCGGTGCTGAGCGTGCGCAATCATATGCAGATGTACTGGGCGCCCAGCATGCGCAAGGAGTTGCTGGCCTGGCAGACGGAACATCAAGGGGCGGACTTGCACCCGCTGGTGCAGGCGGCGGTGACTGGGGCGGGTTGGGAGGCTTAGCCTGCTGGCTGCAAAAAACTGTGGGAGCGAGCTTGCTCGCGATGAGGGCTTAACATTCAGCATTTTTGCTGGCTGATACACCGCTATCGCGAGCAAGCTCGCTCCCACAGGGGTTTTGTGTTGGGGTTTGGCTTTGGGTTGACCAGGCTACACCCTATTCCTCCTTCCTCGCCGCCGTCACGGTCACTTCAATGGCCCGGACACTGATCGCCGCGAATGTCGCGGTCATCAGCACGCCGTTGAAACCCAGCAGGATCGCCAGCACTCGCGACACACCCAGTTTGGGCACCAGCTCTCCATAGCCGATGGTCAGGCCGGTCACGAAGGCGAAGTAGACACCGTCTAACGGGCCCCAGCCTTCCAGGTGGGCGATGATGAGGCCGAACGCAATGATCACCAAAAGCAGTATCGAGAAGATCGGCCACACCACTTTTAAATAGAACCAGACGGCTTTGTAGAACTCGTGGCGGACGTTTGATGCACGGGCGAGGTTCATGGCATGGGCTTCCTGGGGGTTGACTGGCCGACATTTGAATGCCCGGCGCTAATACCCCGTTCAGCTTGGCACAGGCGCTGAAAACTGCGACTAACGGGGCGTTATCTCTGACGAGGACTATGACAAAGATGACGCCCCGCAAACTATCCAGAAACCGCCCACTGTTGAATTCGTTGTAGGAGCGAGCTTGCTCGCGATGGTCGTGAACGATAACGCGTGTTTACAGGATAAACGCGGCGCCCTTGAGTCCATCGCGAGCAAGCTCGCTCCTACAGTGTTCGGGTCAGTTCGCTTCAGTTTCCCGAATCAGCTTCTTGTTGATCTTGCCGACGCTGGTCTTGGGGATTTCGGCGACGAACTTGAACTGCTTGGGAATCGCCCATTTGTTGATGCGGCCGCCATCGACAAAGGCTTGCAGGTGCGTCTCCAGAATCTTGCGGTCGAGGTATTGCCCGAGCTCGCAAACGACCATGGCCATCGGGCGTTCACCCCATTGTTCGTCGGCAATGCCCACCACGGCGACGGACATCACGCCCGGGTGTTCGCTGATCAGGCTTTCCAGTTCCAGGGAGCTGATCCACTCACCGCCGGTCTTGATCACGTCCTTGATGCGGTCCTTGATTTCCACGCCGCCCAGCTTGTCGATCGAGGCCATGTCGCCGGTGTGCAACCAGCCGTTGTGCCACAACTCCGCGCCTTTGTCCGGGGCTTTCAGATAGCCCTGGGTCAGCCACGGCGCGCGTACCACGATCTCGCCCAGGGACTCACCGTCATGGGGCACATCTTTGCCGTCGGCGTCGATGATCTTCAGGTCGACCAATGGCACCGGGGTGCCGGTCTTGATGCGGATCGGCAGTTGCGCTTCGGCGGACAGCTGCAGGTCTTCATCGCGCAGGTACGTCAGGCACAGCAACGGGCAGGTCTCGGACATGCCGTAGCCTGCGTGCACCACCATGCCTTTGGCATTGGCTTCGCTGGCCACGCCGAGGGTCAGCGCGCTGCCGCCCAGGAGCATTTTCCAGCCATCGAAACGGGTCGCCTTGCCTTCCTCGCAGTTGAGGATCATCTGCAGGATGGTCGGCACGCAGTGAGAGAAGGTCACCTTCTCTTCACGGTACAGCTTGACCAGGCTGTTGGGTTCGTAGCGGCCCGGGTAGACCTGCTTGATGCCCATCAGGGTCGCGACATACGGCACGCCCCAGGCATGCACATGGAACATCGGCGTGATGGGCATGTACACGTCGTCGGAACGCAGCAGCGGCTGGCCCTGATAGACGCCCAGGGTGCCGACGGCATTCAGGGTGTGCAGCACCAACTGGCGGTGGCTGAAGTACACGCCTTTCGGGTCGCCGGTAGTGCCGGTGGTGTAGAACAGCGTGGCGACCGAGTTCTCGTCGAAATCGGGGAAGTCGTACTGGTCCGAGGCCTGGGACAGCAGGTGCTCGTACTCGCCCAGCACCGGCAGCGAGGTCGTGGTCGCCTCGTCATCGGTGAGTTGCAGGTAACCTTTTACGGTTTCCAGCCGACCGTGGATCTGCTCGACCAGGGGCAGGAAATCATCATGCACCAGCACCAGGTCATCCTCGGCGTGGTTCATGGTGAACAGCACCTGCTCCGGCGACAGGCGAATGTTCACCGTGTGCAGCACCGCGCCGATCATCGGCACGGCGAAGAAGCATTCCAGGTAGCGGTGGCTGTCCCAATCGAGCAGGGCCACGGTGTCACCGGCCTTGACCCCGGCCGCCGTCAGCGCATTGGCCAGGCGGCGAATACGCTTGTTGAGGGTCTGGTAGCTGTAGCGCAGCTTGTCGGCGTAGACGATTTCCCGGCCCGGCTCGTAGCGCACGCCGGACAGCAGCAATTGCTTGATCAGCAAGGGGTAGGCATAGGCGCCGTCGGCGGGCGGAATTATTTTTGTCGCCATCATGTTTAAGGTTCCTTGTCCTTTCGATCAGAACTGATCGGCTTGCAGCTCGTAGAGGCAGTCGCTGCCGGCCTTGGCCGATGCGCTCAACGAGTGGATACGCGGCAGCAACCGGGCGAAGTAGAAACGCGCGGTGGCCAGTTTGCTGGTGTAGAAATCGTCCTCGCCATCGCCGCTCATGACGGCCTTGGCCATGCGCGCCCACATGTAGGCGTAAGCGGTGTAGCCGAACACATGCAGGTACTCGACCGAGGCCGCACCGATTTCGTTCGGGTTGTTTTGTGCCCGGTCCAGCAGCCACGCGGTCAGGTCGTCGAGAGTGTCGACGGCGGCGTTCAGCGGTTGGATGAACTCGGCAAGGTCAGCGCCAACGTTGGCGGTGAAGTTGCGGATTTCCGAAGCGAACAAGCGGTAGAGCGCCCCGCCGCTGCCGACGATCTTGCGCCCGGCCAGGTCCAGGGACTGGATGCCGTTGGTGCCTTCGTAGATCTGGGTGATGCGCACATCACGCACCAGTTGCTCCTGACCCCACTCGCGGATGTAGCCGTGGCCGCCGAAGATCTGCTGGCCATGGAGGGTGGTTTCCAGGCCCATGTCGGTGAGGAAGGCCTTGGCCACCGGGGTCAGCAGCGATACCAGATCCTGCGCGCGCTGGCGTGTCGGTGCGTCTTCGCTGTACTTGGCGATGTCCAGTTGCAGGGCCACGTAGCTGGAGAACGCACGGCCGCCTTCGTTCAAGGCTTTCATGGTCAGCAGCATGCGGCGCACGTCCGGGTGCACGATGATCGGGTCGGCGGCCTTGTCCTTGAATTGCGCACCGGTTGGCGCACGGCTTTGCAGACGGTCACGGGCGTATTCGACGGCATTCTGGTACGAGCGCTCGCCTTGGGCCAAGCCCTGGATGCCCACGCCCAGACGCTCGTAGTTCATCATGGTGAACATCGCCGCCAGGCCTTTGTTCGGTGCGTCGACGATCCAGCCGGTGGCGCCATCGAAGTTCATCACGCAGGTGGCGGACGCCTTGATGCCCATCTTGTGTTCGATGGAGCCGCAGGACAGCGCGTTGTTTTCACCCAGCGAACCGTCGGCGTTGACCAGCACTTTCGGCACCAGGAACAGCGAGATGCCTTTCGGGCCGGCCGGTGCATCGGGCAGCCGCGCCAGTACCAGATGGATAATGTTTTCCGTGAGGTCGTGCTCGCCACCGGTGATGAAAATCTTGCTGCCGCTGACCTTGTAGCTGCCATCGGCCTGGGGTTCGGCCTTGGTGCGGATCAGGCCCAGGTCGGTGCCGGAATGGGCTTCGGTCAGGCACATCGAACCGGTCCAGGTGCCGGCGTACATGTTCGGCAAGTAAGCCGCTTTCAGTTCTTCACTGGCGTGGGCCTTGATCGACAGGCAGGCGCCGGCGGTCAGCATCGGGTACAGGCCGAACGACAGACTGGCCGAGTTGACCATCTCTTCGACCTGGGCCGAAATCGCCTTGGGCATGCCCATGCCGCCGTACTGCGGATCACCGCCGACACCCACCCAACCGCCTTCGGCGAAGGCTTGATAGGCCTGGGCAAAACCGTCCGGGGCGGTGACCGCGCCGTCGTTCCAGGTGCAACCCTGTTCGTCGCTGGCGCGGTTCAGTGGCGCGATCACTTCGCCGCTGATCTTGCCGGCCTCTTCGAGGATGGCGGCGGCGGTCTCTTCATCGATCACGTCGGCCAGGCCGGGCAATTGTGCCCAGAGCCGGGACACCTGGAAAACCTCGTTGAGTACGAAGCGCATGTCGCGCAGGGGAGCTTTGTAATCAGACATCTTGGCTTACTCGGAAGTGGTCACGGCATGGGGCATGCCGGGACGTTCAGTGGATTCGGTGTTTTCGGTTGCCGCGACAGAACCGGGCTTGGGTGCCCGTTCGCGCAGCAGGAAGTACGACAGAGCGGGAATCAGGATCAGCGCGCCGAGCATGTTCCACAGGAACATGAAGGTCAGCAGGATGCCCATGTCGGCCTGGAACTTGATCGGCGACCAGACCCAGCACACCACACCGGCGGCGAGGGTGATGCCCACCAGCCCGACCACTCTGCCGGTGAAGGACACGGCGTTGCGATAGGCCTGGGATAGCGGCAAGCCCTGGCGCTGGAAGTGCAATTGCACGCTGAGCAGGTACAAGGCGTAGTCGACGCCGATGCCCACCCCGAGGGCGATCACCGGCAAGGTTGCGACTTTTACGCCGATACCCATGGCCACCATCAAGGCTTCGCAAAGGATCGAGGTCAGCACCAGCGGCAACAGGGCCACCAGTGTGGCGCGCCAGCTGCGGAAGGTGATCAGGCAGAACAGCGTCACCGCCGCATACACGTACAGCAGCATGGTGCGGTTGGCTTCGCGCACCACGATGTTGGTCGCGGCCTCGATCCCGGCGGTACCGGCGGCGAGCAGGAACTGGCGATCCTCGCTGCTGTTTTCCTTGGCGAACTTGTCGGCAATCGCCACCACGGCATCGAGGGTTTCAGCCTTGTGATCCTTGAGGAAGGTGATCACCGGCATCAGCGAGCAGTCGGTGTTGAACAGCTCCGGCGAGTTGACCGAGGCTTGCTGGGCAGCGTAGTTGAGCACGTCCTGGTTGCGCTGGATGCTGTTGAGCTTGGGGTTGCCTTCATAAGTACCGGCAGTGATCTGCCGTACCGCGTTGACCAGCGAGGCCGTCGCCTGCACGCCCGGATACTGTTGCAGCTCCCAGGCCAGGCGGTCGGCGAGCACCAGGGTCTTGTAGTTCAGGCAGCCTTCCGGCGCGGTCTTGATCATCACCGCGAACAGGTCGCTGGACAGCGCGTAGTGGCTGGTGATGTAGGCGTTGTCGCGGTTGTAGCGCGAATCGGCGCGCAGCTCCGGCGCCCCGCTTTCCAGGTCGCCGATCTTCAGGTTCAGGCTGACCATGAAACCGCCGATGCCCATCAACACTGCGACCAATACGGCACCGGTGGCCCACTTGCGCGTGGTGAAGCGGTCGAGCAGGTCCCACAGTTTGCCGAAGCCTTTGTGGTGTTCGGCGCGATTGTCGATTTTCAGCGCACGCTCGGCGGCTTTCGCGCCCACACCGACATAGGACAGCGCCACCGGCATCAGCAACAGCGAGGTGAAGATCAGCACCGCGACGCCGATGCTGGCGGTGATCGCCAGGTCCTGGATCACCGGAATATCGATCAGCATCAACACGGCGAAGCCCACGGCGTCGGCCAACAGCGCGGTGACACCGGCGATGAACAGACGGCGGAAGGTGTAGCGCGCAGCGATCAGTTTGTGGGTGCCGCGGGCGATGTCCTGCATGATGCCGTTCATCTTCTGCGCCGCGTGGGATACACCGATGGCGAAGATCAGGAACGGCACCAGCACCGAGTACGGATCGATGGCGTAGCCCAGCCAGGCGACGATACCCAGTTGCCAGACCACCGCGACCAGCGAGCAGCCGACCACCAGCAGGGTGCTGCGCACGCAACGGGTGTAGGCGTAGATGATGATCAGCGACGTGACGACGGCCAGGCCGAAGAACATCATCACTTGAATGAGGCCGTCGATCAGGTCGCCCATGAGTTTGGCGAAGCCGATCACCCGCACCTTGTAATGACCGGTGCCTTCGACCCCGGATTTACGCGCAGCGCTGTCACCGGCGTATTCGATCTTGTCGCGCAACTGCTCTTCGAGCATCTGCGAGAAGGCGTGGTAGTTGATGCGTTGACCGCCGGCGGCGGCTTTGTCCATCAGCGGCACGATCAGCATGGTCGACTTGAAATCACTGGCTACCAGGCTGCCCACCACACCGGCGCGGGAAATGTTCTGGCGCAACTGTTCGATCTGTTCAGGCTGCCCCGAATAGGTGTCGGGCATCACCGGGCCACCCTGGAAACCGTCCTCGGTGACTTCGGTCCAGCGTACGGCCGGGCTCCACAGCGACTTCATCCAGGCGCGGTCGACGCCTTCGGTGAGGAACAGCTGGTCGTTGACCTGCTTGAGCACGTCCAGGTATTCGGGATCGAAAATATCGCCCTGGGTGTTCTCGACCACCACGCGCACCGAGTTGCCCAGACCGCGCAGCGACTGGCGGTTTTCCAGGAAGTTCTGGATGTAGGGCTGGCTCTGGGGAATCATTTTTTCGAAGCTTGGGCGCAACTCCAGGCGAGTCACGGCCATGAAGCCCAGCACCACGGTGGCGAGCGCCATCAGCAGCATGAACAGCGGGCGGTAGTTGAACACCAGCCGCTCGAGGAGGTTGCCGGAGCGGTGGTCGAAATCCCGCAGTTCGCGGATCACCGGCATGGCGTCTTGTTTGATATTGCCCATGTCTGGGTTCTCGCTCTTAGGGTTCGAGGGCTGGATCGGCGGACAGCGTCCGGGCACCACGGCTGCCTGCCAGCACCAAGGCGCCATCGGCGGACTGGGTGGCGCCGGCGACCGGGGTCGGTGCCGGTTGCTGCTTCAGATGCAACTGCGCGCCCGTCCCTTGGCTGACCAGCATCTGCCCGCCCTGGGTGAACAAGCGATAATTGCCACGGGCATCGATCAGGCCTGCGGTGATGCTGACGTGCAGGCCCGTGTCCAGTGCGGTCCAGCTCTGGCCGCCGTCGGTGCTGCGCAGCACGTTGCCGCGCAGGCCATAGATCAGCACTTCGCCAGGCTTGCCGAGCACGCCGAAGAAGCTGCCTTGATAAGGCGTCGGTACCGCGTTGAAGCGTTGGGCGCTGTCGTCCCATTTGAGCAGCAGGCCTTGCTCGCCCGCGATGTACACACTGTCGCCGGTAGAGGCGATGGCGTTGAGATGGAAACCCTGGGGGTTGTCGGTGCGGTCCTGGAATGGCGTCCAGGTCAGACCACCGTCGTCGGTGCGCAGGATCAGGTTGAATACCCCGACCACATAGCCGGTTTTGTCGTTGGCGAACCAGACGCCGAGCAGCGGTTTGTCCGCACCCTGATCGGCTAGTCGTTGGCCTTCCATGGCCAACTGGGGCCATTGCTCATTGCCCGGTTCGGCGCTGGCCAGCGCCGTGTAATGCTTGACCAGCAAGGCGCCGATCTGACGACCGTCGAGTTGCTTCTGCCAAGTCGCGCCGGCGTCGCTGCTGTGCAGCACCACGCCGTCATTACCCACCGCCCAGCCTTGGGTGGTGGTCGGAAAATTCACCGCAGTGAGGTCGGCACTGGCCGGTACGGCGGCCTGTTGCCAGTGGTTTCCCGAATCATCGGAAAACAGAATATGGCCACGCTGGCCGACGGCAATCACGCGCGCGCCGGCGCGGGTCATGCCGGACAACGGGCTGTTGATCGCCAAGGCACTGACTCTGGCGGGCAGGTCCAGTACATCGACGTAATCGGCCGCATGGGCGATGCCCTGCGACAGGCCGAGCACAACGCCAAACGCCAGCTGCAAAATATTGTTTTTATACGAACACATGCTGCGTCCTCTTCGGAAAACCGCGCCGGGACACACATCGGTGTGCCTGACGTTCAAACCTTGCGCCGTGCAGGTCATGTGGGAGCGAGCTGTGGCGAGGGGGCTTGCCCCCGTTTGAGTGCGCAGCACTCACAAGATCTTCGATACATCGGAAATTTTGGGGCTGCTTCGCAGCCCAACGGGGGCAAGCCCCCTCGCCACAGCTCGCTCCCACAGTGGATCGTGCGAGCGTCTGCTTGCGGTTGGCTTAGCGAATACCGGCGCCGGCCAGGGATTCCGAAGACCACTGGGCCTTGGAGAGCGGCTCGATGTACTTGATGCCGCCGTAAGGGCCGACTACGCCGTTGATGTTGTAGGAACCACCGACCAGGTCGTAGATCATGAACGGCGTGGAGTCCGGAACCTGCTTGTCATAGCTCTGGCTCAGGAAGGCGAAGGAACCGCGATAGAGCTGACCACGAGCGTCATATTGATCCGAGGCCAAAGCGGTCCAGCTGTCTTCGTCGAGGTAGAAGCGGCGCTTCTGGTAGATGTGACGGGCCCCGGCCTTGAGGTTGCCTTCGACGACCCATACACGGTGTTTTTCCCAGCGTACGAAGTCAGGTGACAGGTGATTGGCGGTGGTCAGCGACTTCGGATCCTGCACGTAGGTCAGCTTGTAGGTGTTGTAGGGCACGATCATTTCTTGCTTGCCCACCAGCTTCCAGTCGTAGCGATCCAGCGCACCGTTGAAGACGAACACGTCATCGTAGGTGCCCGCACCGGCGGTACCCGGGTTTGGCGTGTCGTAAGCCAGGCTCGGAGCCAGTTTCACTCGACGCTGCCCCGGCAAGTACTGCCAGGCGCGACGCGGTTGCTGCAACGGGTTGGCGGCATCCTTGAGCATGATCGCCTCACCGGCGCGGCGCGCAGGGCCGGTGTATGCCAGCTTCATCTGGTAGTACACGTCGGCGCTGCTGATCGGCTGCGAGAGGTTTTCATAGATCGGGTAGGAGATGTTCGCTTGCCCAGTGGTCGCCAGGCTCGGAACGCCTGCTGAGTCAACGTTCCAGGAGTCGTACTTGGAGCTGATGCTGACGCCTTGGTAGCGCAACAGGAAGTTCCACATCGCTTCATTGCCCGACTGCGGAATCGGGAATGGAATGCCCGGCAGCACGTTGTCGATGGCCAGGCCACCTTCCAGGGACTTGGCGCCGCTGGCGTTCTTCACGCCGTTATCCAGGATCGCTTGAGGCAGCGAAACGGTGCGGTGCGTCGGGAACACGTCGACACGGAACGTCGGGAAACGCTTGGCCAGTTCTACCGTGGTCGCCGTGAGCATGCCCTTGTACTGATCGACGTTCTTGCCGTCGATCACCAGTACCGGCTTTTCACTGGCAAACGGGTCCGGACGCATGCTGTCGCCGGCCTTGAAGCTGGCCGGCGGGGTGGTCAGGCCACCGTTGTAGGCAGGAATGGAACCATCAGCGTTCCCGGCTTTTTCAGCCCCTACCTGTGTCAGGCTGGTGCCCAGCTTGGCAGCTTCCTGAGTTGAAACAGCAGCCTGTGCCTGAGCGGCGAAGACCATGGCCAGCGAAGCGGCCAACACGGTTTTTACAAATTTCATCTTGTTATTCTCCTGCTTGCATTGAGCAAATCAGTGGTGAATCAGAATGTTGTTTTCATCGTCAGGTACACGGCGCCACGGTCCTCAGTCGTGGCACCACCTCCGGAGAAGGACGAGTAGCCACCTGCGTAACAGGCGTAGTTTTCGTTGCCGCTGAAGGCGTTCGGGGTGGAGCCGTCACCGCCCTTGGAGCCGGTGCTCACACCGCTGACGTTGCACTTGTCGGTTTCGCCAAAGGAGTCCACGTACTTCAGGTCGACAAAATATTTGTTGTAGACAATGGCGCCCACGCCCACGGCATAGTTGCCGGTGTCCTTGGCACCGCCACCGGAGACCGGCGACACACCGTCGAGACCGACGTTGACGGACATCGGCGCGTTGAGATCGACACCCGGGAATACCTGGTACCAGGTCGGTGTGAAGTTGACCGCCAGACCCCAGTTGTCACGGGTCGGCGCGTCGATGCCGCGATAGCTGTCCTTACCCTTGTAGAGCGCTTCGTTCTTGCTATCGAGCTTGAGCAGGTTGCTGTAGTACAGCTCGGCAAGCACAGTCGCCTGATCGAACACCGGCGTTTTCGGCAGGGTCATCAGACCGTTGAGCGTCCAGTGCAGGGTGTCACCGGTGGCACTCATGCTGTCGCCACGGCTCGGGGTGTCATAGACCACACCGGTGGCGTCCGTACGTGCAGGCAGCAGACCAAGCCCTTGCCCCAGGCCCAGCGGGCTGCGGGTACTGACGATCGCCGGGATACTGGCCAGCGGCATGTTGTGACGAACGTTCAGGTCCGAACCCACGCTCACGCCACCCACGTCCTTGGACAAGCTCAGGCCAAGGATCTTGATGTTGTCGGCATAGGCCAGTTGATAGGTGGCGGTGTCCAGCGAATTGAGGGTGTTGATTACCGCTGGCACCTGCCCCGCCGGACGGGTGCCGTTCGGGTTGGCCGAGGTAATGCCCCTGGCGTCCAGATAGGCTTGGGGCAGGATTTCCGAGGTTTCGCGGTAGTAAACGCCGAGGGTGCCATCCAGCCAGGCCGGCGACCATTTGGCCATGACGCCCCAGTCACCGCTGTCATGCGGAGTCAGGTCCTTGCCACGACGCACATTGGTCAAGGCGTTGCACGGCGCCAGGCCACAACCTAGCGGGCTGCCCGGTACCACGGCGTTGGTGTTGCCCAACAGGAACGATTGCGCGCCGAAGCCGACCAGGTCGGAACCGCCGTAATAGGTGCCCGCTTCCGGCAGACGCGCGGCATCCCAATTCAGGAAATACTGGGCACCCACGGTCAGCTCGGGATTGACGGTGAACGACATCGACACCTGGTTACGCGGAACGAACAGTTCCTTGGCCTCGGTACCCGGCGACGCGGCTAGCTTGGCCAGGTCGAGGCCGGACTGGCCATAGCTGACCGAGTGCACCGGGTTGAGAATGGTCTCGCCCCAGAACACGTTGTGCTGACCGGCCTTGGCGCTGAACATCGACTCCTCGCCCACTTCGGTGCTGTAGAACACGAAGGCGTCGAGGATTTCGCCCGAAGGACCGCTGTAGTAGCGCTGGGCATAATTGCTCAGGTGCGAGCTGCCGTTACCGACGTTGTCACGGGTGACCCCTGCCAGGCGCGGGTCATTGGCGATCAGGCCCGAGGTCGATCCATTGCCGTTGACGAAGGGGTTGGAGTTGGAGCCGGTGTTGTCATAGGCCTTGTCGTACCAGCTGGCGGCGCTGACGCGAAAGCCCATGGCGTTCTTGTAGACCACGTCCATTTCGGTCAACAGATCGATACGGTTGGTGATGTTGGTCCCGGCCTTGCGGAAGTTGTAGTCGCCGTCGTTGTTGTTCGGCGTTCCCAACATGCGTTTGTCGGCGCTTTCGGTGCGCACGCCATAGTTGTACTTGATGGTGTTATCCACGCGGACGTTCCAGTCCGGATTCCCCGTCTCGATCTCGACCGCATGGGCCGCAGGTACCGTTGCCGCAAGAATGGCTGAGGCCAGCAAGGTGTAGCGTGGAGCGGTGAAGCCGTGACTCTTATTGTTGTGCATTGCGTTGTCTCCGCTTTTTTGTCTTTGTTTTAAGCGCAGCCGCCCTCGCGCAAACATTGATGGGTTTGCGTTTAAGGAATGAGGGCAAATGCCGGTTGGCGTACTGCCAGTCCAGCTCCTTGTACTAGCGATCCAGCTCCAGGATGAGTGCTTCAGCTTGCTGCCAGTGGCCAAATCCTGCGGCCGGATTGAGGTGGCCGACATCGCCCAGATTGAGCAATTCGGCGCCCCAGCCTTCTGCCATGCGGGTGACCGCAGGAAGACTGGCCAGGTGATCGTTGGTGCTGCCGGCCACGATGCTGCGAAATGGCAGCGGGCCTTGTGGCAGAGGATTCCAGCCCTGGCTACGCAGGGTTTCGGAAGACGGATAGTTTGACGGCCAGACCGCATCAAGGTCCGGTGGCGCGGCCAGCAAAGCGCCCTTGATCGGTCGGCTGTAGTGCGCAGCCCAGTGCGCGACCATCAGCACGCCGGCGCTGTGGGCCACCAGAATCACGGGGCCGTCGATTTGTTCGAGTTCGTGTTGAATCGCCCGCACACGGGCCATGCAATCGAGTTTGTCGGTCTCCAGCGGCGCAACACTGCGCACGTTGCTCAGCCTGGCGGCAAGCAATGTTTGCCAATGTTCGGCCACGTGCTCGCGCAGACCCGGAACGATCAGAATGGTGGCGGCAGTTTGCAGTTTGTCCACGGTCAACACCTTCGCTTTCTCGATAACTCGACTGGCTGTTTTCGCCAGGGGCTTTTTGTAGTGTCGACATTAAAGAGCGCCCACCCGAAGCGCTTTACATTGGACGTCATGCACTTTTCTTTTGATGACAAATTGTCCGACAGCAGGACAGTGCGACCACTGGTCGAAAATCCCCGCAGGTTGGCGCAAGGTCACTGTAATCAACGGATGAGCGCTGATGGCTCCATGCAGCGTAGAAGATTGGTGACCGTATGGCATGAAATCCATCAACGACATGACAACTGTTCAACTGTTGATACGCTGGATATAGTCGCCACGCTCACGCCAACCGCCATCGGCACAGGGAAGACTTTCGCATGACCAAGCTTGTTCGCGCCGCTGTCTTGACCAACTACCTGGAGGTCACCCAGTACCTGGGTTTCAACCCGCGCGACGTGCTGGCCGGTGTCGGCTTGAGCAGGGCCCAACTGCAAGCCCCTGAACACCGCATCCATATCGATGCCGCCGTCCGTTTGCTGGAAGACTCGGCCGCCGCCAGCGGCTGCCAGACCTTCGGCCTGAGCATGGCCGAATCGCGCCAGCTCTCGGACTTCGGCGTGGTCAGCCTGCTGCTCAGCCACCAGCGCACACTGCGCGATGCCTTGCAGGTCGTAGTGGATTACCGGCACCTGATGAATGACTCGCTGGCCATCTTCATTGAGGAGGCCGGCAAGATGGTGATCATTCGCGAAGAGGTTGTCACCGAAACGCCGATGCCCAGCCGCCAGGCCACGGAGCTGGCCATCGGTGTAATGTTCCGGCTGTGCTCGGCCCTGCTGGGCTCACACTGGCATCCCTACAGCGTCAACTTCATGCACCAGCCACCGGACAACCTGCACCTGCATCGCCGCCTGTTCGGCTGCAACCTGGAGTTCGGCAGCGAGTTCAACGGCATCGTCTGCCCTGACATCAGCCTCGACATGACCAACCCCAACGCAGACCCGGCCATGGCCCGCTATGCCCAGGGCTACCTCGACTCGCTGCAGAACCACGAAGGCGCCTCGATGCTGTTCGAGGTGCGCAAGGCCATCTACCTGCTGCTGCCCATGGGGCGCGCCACCATTGAGCAGGTGGCCCAGAGCCAAGGCATGAACGTGCGCACCCTGCAACGCCGCCTCAAGGACGACGGCTGCGCCTTCAACGACGTGATCAACGACGTGCGCCGCGACCTGGTGCTGCGTTACCTGGACAACCCCAACTACTCCCTCAGCCGCATTGCCGACATGCTCGGCTACTCGATGGCGAGCTCGTTTACCCGCTGGTTCATCAGCCAGTTCGGCATGCCGCCGGCGACGTGGCGTGCGCAGAAGCAGGCTGGGGCGAAACCGTCCTGACAGCAGGGCAAAAAAAAACGGCGACTGCTGGTACAGTCGCCGAAAGCGCGAGATTGGAACTGCAATCCTTGTAGGAGCGAGCTCGCTCGCGATGGCGGTGTGTCAGCCACCATGAGTGTTGAATGTGAAACCGCTATCGCGAGCAAGCTCGCTCCCACAGGTTTTGTATCAACCTGACGATTAGAGCCCCCAGCGCAGCAACAACAGCACCAGCACGACCAGGAACACCGTCTCCCCCACCATCAGCAGAATCGGCTTGATCCCGACCGCTGCCAGCTCACGCAAGCGGGTCTTCATGCCCAGGGCACTGATGGAAATCACCAGGCACCAGCGCGACAGTTCGTTGACCGATCCCTGCACCGCAGGCGCTATCCATCCGGTGCTGTTGATGCAGGCCAGAATCAGAAAACCGACGGCAAACCACGGCAACAGCGGCGGGCGCTTGCCGGTCGGATCGGCGCCTTGCATGCGGGTGATCATCGCCGCAGTGACGATCACCGGCAGCAGCATCGCAACGCGCATCAGCTTGACCACCGTGGCCGTGTCGCCGGTCTCGGTCGACATGCTGTAGCCGGCGCCGACCACCTGGGCCACGTCGTGGATCGTGGCGCCGAGGAACACACCCGCCACCTGCGGCGACAACTGCAGCCAGTTGGCGATCATCGGATAGACAATCATCGCCAGAGTCGACAACGCCGAAACGCCAATGACGGTGAACAGGGTCGCCCGCTCTTTCTGCGGATGGTTCGGCAGCGCCGCTGCCAGCGCCAAGGCCGCCGAAGCGCCACAGATGGCCGTCGCGCCGCCGGTGAGCATGCCGAACAGGCGCTGGAAGCCCAGGGCCTTGGCGGCGATCACAGACACGCTGATGGTCACCACCACCAGGATCACCACCAGTGCAATCGGCTTCCAGCCCAGCGCGGCCATTTGCTCCAGGGTGATGCGCATGCCCAGCAGCGCCACGCCGATGCGCAGCACGGTGCGGGCGGTGAACTCGATACCGGCCTTGCAGGGGCCGTCATCGGCGAGAAAATTCAGGGCCATGCCCAACAGCAAGGCAAACAGCATGACCGGCGCACCGTAGTGCTCGGACAAGAACGACGCGGCGGCCGCGACAATCAGACTGACGATTAACCCAGGTGCCAGTTCGCGCGTGCGAGTGTGGATACGGGTAAGAGCAATGGCGCTCATGGCGCGGACTCCTCGGATGCGATGACGATAAACGCCTGGCCGTCGATGATCTCGACCGGGTAGTTGGTGACTTTGACCTGCCTGGAGTTGAGCAGGTAGCCGCTGTGCAAATCGAAGCGCAAACCATGGGCGAGGCATTGAATCACCCGGCCTTCAAGACGCCCTCCGCATAGGGAAGAGCCCTGGTGCGGGCAGCTGTCGTCAATGGCAAACAACTGCCCGTCGACGTTGAACAGCGCCAGGCTTTTGTCTTCGAACTCGAACAGCGCCCGGCCTCCAGCCTGCGGGTGTTTGCCGGCTGGCACGGGAATGCGTCGGGTCATGCTGGCTGCCGCTCGCGATCACTTTCCTTGAGGGCTTCGGTCATGGCCGCGAGCAGCGCCTGAGCAGGTTGTGCGCCGATCACCGTCATGCGGTTGTCGAACTTGAAGCTCGGCACGCCACTGGTCGCGTCGGGGGATCCTTCAAACGGCGTGGCATCGCCCTTCAGGCAATCGAGCACCCCGTCCGGAGCGACGCCGCAGGAGCGGGCAATGGCAAGCAAGGTCTCACGGCAACCGAGGTTTTCGCGCCTCAGGAAATAAGCGGCGAACAGTCGCTCGAGCAACATTTCACGCTGACTGGCATTGCCCAGTGCGCTGGCACGCTCGAACAAACGATGGGCGTCCGCGGTGTTGGGCATCGTCTCGATACGGCTGAGGTCGATGGCCAGTCCAACCGCCCCGGCAGCCTGCTGCACCTGATTCTGGCGCATGGTCATTGCGTCGGCATTGCCCAGGCGCTTGCGGTAGAAATCGGCGAAAGGTTCACCTTCTACCGGTATCTGGGGCAGCAACTGCACGCCATGCCACACCGTGGTGATCTGCACATCCGGGTGGCGACTGCGAAACTGCACCTGCGCATGCTCCAGTTGGCGTTTGCCGATCAGGCACCAGGGGCAGATAAAATCGAAAAACACATCAATACGTAAACGACGACTCACAACTTCACCTCTATCCCGGCTGCACTGACGGGCTCAGGCACGCTCTGACCCTCAAGCCGGGCGATATCTTTTTGGTAATGACACTTGGCATAGAAGAACACCGCTGCCGCCGCGAGGCTGACCAGTGGCACTAATTGGAAAGCGGCATGCAGGCCGATGAGGTCGGACACACGGCCAGTCAGGAACGGCCCGGGTGCCAGCCCCAGCAGGTTATTGGCCAGGGTCAGCGTGGCGAACGCCGTACCGTGGACGGAGTAATGGGTCAGGTTGGCAACCATCGCACCGGCGGGGCCGGTGGTGCCGGTGGCAATCGCCATGCCCAGACAGATCAGCGCCAGTTGCACAGGCCCTGCCGACAATGCGAACGCTGCCGACAGCAACAGGCAACTGCCCAGGCAAAAACCAATGGCCAGGCTGACCTTGCGCTCCGGCGAGTTCCGACACAGGCGATCGCTGAGCATGCCGCACAGGATCATCCCCGCACCGCTGCACAACACGATTACTGCCGCCATGCCACCGGCCTTGTCGGTAGGCATGTCGTAGTAGCGGTTGAGGTAGCTGGGAATCCACACCATCACCGTACCGCCGACGAACAACTGCAAGCCGCTGGCGATGTAGGTCGACACCACCGAACGGCTGGACCACAGCGTGCGCAGCGGACGCTTGACCGCGGCAGCCGTCTTGTTCGCAATCTGCGCGGCACGTCGTGGCGCTATGCGCGCTTCCTTGACGATGAGCGGATAGAGCATCGCCAGCACCAGGCCAAACAGCGACATGCCGGCGAACGACCAGCGCCAGCCCAGCTTGGCGGCAATCGCACCGCCCAAAGCCATGCCCAACACCGAACCGAACATGCCGCCAGCCATGAAGGCACTGGCCAGGGTGGCTCGCATGTGTTTGGGGAACACCGAAATCACCACCGCGATGCCCACGCTGCCGTAGGCGGCTTCGCCGACGCCGACCATGAACCGCGCAATGAACATCTGCTGGTAGTCCTGAGCCAGCGCGCAACCCAGGGTCGCTACGCTCCACAGGAAAGCCATCAGCGCCAGGCTCTTGACCCGACCGAAGCGGTCGGCCATCAACGACAGGGGAAATGTCAGCAGGCCGACCATCAGGGCAACGATGCCGCTAAGCAGACCCAGTTGTCCGTCGCTCAACGCCCACTCAGTCTTGAGCAGGGGGAATACCGCGTTCAGTACCTGACGCGACATGTAATCGGAAATCAACAGACCGAACGTCAAGGCAAAGACGATCCAGGCATATTGGCGCGCAACGCCGACTCCGCAGGAGTCGTCATCGTCAGCGGCTATTGGGTGAAAGGCCATGCAGCCTCCTCAAGAGCTTTGTTTTATTTTTGTTATCAAGCGTGCAACGGTCAGGCGGACGAGAGGTCACGGCCTCTCGCCCCGACCCTCGGTCATCCGCGTTGCGGTACACCTTTCTGCCCAGCCTTGCGGTTGGGGGCCATGCCGTTGGCCAACAGGGTTTCTTCGATGGTTTCGTACTGCACGCCGATGCGGTAGATCTCGCGGGCTTCTTTGCCGGTGGCGATTTCACGGCCCAGTTCATGGGCAATGCGCACGGTTTGCTGGATCTGTGCAACCGAGCCGAAACGATCGCCCTTGTGATCAATGATAGTGTCTTCATTGCCCACGCGCGGGTGCATGCCCATGGCCATCGACATGGTGTTGAACGGCATGACGTTCTTGAGCAGCGATTCGGAGGTCAGGGTGCAACCGTCCGGCGCGCGGTGGATGAAGTTGAAGAAGTTGAACGGGTTCGGGCCGTCGAAACCGCCGCCGATGCCGATCCAGGTCAGGTTCAGCGGGCCCTTGTAGATGCCCCTGCGCACCAGGCGCTCGAGGGTTTCCATGGCGTGCATGCCGGTCAACTGGAAGTGTGGCTGGATGCCGTTGTCCATCAGGCGCTTGAGGTGCTCGGCCACCCAGGCCGGACCTGCCGGTACGGTCATTTCGCTGTAGGCGGCGTGGATCAACGGGTTGTCCAGGGAGGTGCCCTTCAGGTATTCCGGATACAACAGCTCCATGATGTTCATTTGCGTGGTGTTGATCGCGACCGTGACCTGATCCGGTTTCGGCGTCAGCTCGGCCAGCATGTGGCGAGTGTCGTCGGACAGCCACTTGGCCGCTTCGCCATCGCTTTCCGGAGCGAAGGAAATCGAGCCGCCGACCTGGATGATCATGTCTGGCACGGCTTCACGCACACCGGCGATCAGCTCGTTGAACTTCGACAGGCGCTTGGAGCCCTTGCCGTCCAGTTCGCGCACATGCAGGTGCAGCACGGTGGCGCCGGCTTCATAGCATTCGACCGCTTTCTGGACTTGCTCATCCATGGTCAACGGGATGTCTTCCGGGAAGTCTTCCGGCATCCACTCCGGGCCGTACGGGGCCACGGTAATGACTACCTTTTCCATGTTTTCGGGGTGCAGGGAATCGTCGAAGAATTGCATGGTTAACTCCAGTTCTTATGCCAGTTCTTATGATTGTTCCGCCCACCCGGGGTCGTGCCGGGCAGACGTGTTTACGAGTGCGAATGCTGCGAGTGCGGATGCAGGTGGCGTTCGATCAGAACGTCTTGTCGCCGATAATCCCGGCACGCTCCATCTTGCGATGGCACGGCGGGTAATCCATGACGGCGTAGTGCTGGGTACTGCGGTTGTCCCAGATGGCGATGCTGTTGGGCTTCCAGCGCCAGCGCACCTGATACTCAGGGATGTACGCCTGGCTGATCAGGTAACGCAGCAACTCGCCAGCGCCGGGGTTGGCGTCCTGGCCGAAGCGCACCCGCTCAGGGGTGTGGTAGTTGCTGAAGTGGGTGGTGAAAGCGTTGACGAACAGCACCTTCTCGCCCGTTTCCGGATGGGTGCGCACCACCGGGTGTTCGGCGTCCGGGTACATCGCCTTGAGCGCCAGGCGTTTTTCAATCGGCATGGCGGCACCGAAGCTCGCTTCGATGCTGTGGCGGGCACGCAGGTCGGCGATCTTGACCTTTACGTCTTCCGGCAAGTTCGCATAGGCCTGGACCATGTTGGCCCACATGGTGTCGCCGCCCACTGGCGGACATTCCACGCAACGCAGCACGCAGCCCATCGGCGGTGCTTCGCGCCAGGTGGCGTCGGTGTGCCAGGCGTTTTCATAGCGGTCCATCGGCTGGTCAGGATTCTTGTAGATCTGCACCAGCCCCGGATGCTCCGGATCACTGCCGGCCACCGGATGATCCTCCAGCTCGCCGAAGCGCCGGGCGAAGGCCACGTGCTCGGCGCGGGTGATGTCCTGATCACGCAGGAACACCACGCGGTGCTTGAGCAACTGGGCACGAATCTCGGCAAACAGACCATCGTCATGCACCGCGTCGGCCAGGTTGACGCCGATCAGCTCGGCGCCAATGCTGCAGGTCAATTGTTCGACTTTCATGGCTGGCCGCTCCTTAAACGACGAAAATCGATGAGCCGGTAGTCTTGCGCGATTCAAGGTCGCGATGAGCCTGCACGGCGTCCTGCAGGGCGTAGTGCTGGTTGATCTCGATCTTGATCCGGCCGCTGCCGACATGGTCGAACAACTCGCCGGCCAGGGCGGCTTTTTCCGCAGGGTCGCTGATGTAGTTGGCCAGGGCAGGACGGGTCAGGTACAGCGAACCTTTCATCGCCAGCATCACCGGGTCGAACGCCGGGATCGGGCCGGATGCGGTACCCACGCAGACCATCAGGCCACGGGGTTTCAACGAGTCCAGCGACCCCATGAAGGTGTTCTTTCCAACGCTGTCGAACACCACGTTGACGCCCACACCGTCGGTCAGTTCGCGAACGCGAGCGGCGACGTCTTCATGGCTGTAATTGATCGTATGGTCGCAACCGTGAGCCCGGGCGATTTCCGCCTTTTGCTCGGTCGAAACCGTGCCGATCACGTTCAGGCCCAGCAACTTGGCCCACTGCGAAACGATCAGACCGACACCGCCAGCGGCGGCATGCAACAAGATGCTGTCGCCCGGTTTGAAGTCGTAGATGCGGCGCATCAGGTACGAGGACGTCAGGCCACGCATGGTCATCGCGGCAGCGGTCTCGAAGCTGATGGTTTCCGGCAGCTTGATCAGCGGCGCGGCCGGGATCAGGCGCTCGGTGCTGTAGGCGCCGAGGGTGTTGAGGAAACCGGTGTAGGTGACGCGATCACCAACCTCGACGTTGGTGACCCCTTCACCAACGGCCTGGACTACGCCAGAGGCCTCGACGCCCATGCCGTTGGGCATCGGAATCGGGTAGGTACCGTTACGGAAATAGGTGTCGGCATAGTTCAGGCCAACCGCCACATGACGAAGGCGAACCTGGCCGGGACCGGGTTCGCCGACTTCGACGTCCTCATAACGTAGAACTTCGGGACCACCGGTTTCGTAGAAGCGTACGGCTTTGGCCATTTTTCTTATTCTCCAATCTGCAATATGGGCGTGTTGCATCGAATTGCGCTGATTGGACTGTAGGACGAGGCCTGTTGAGACGCTTCTCATCAGACGACAATGGCTTTTCATTTGGTGACAGGCAGAAACGGGATCGTTCTAGCCGGTCCCGTCGTCACCTGCGCTATCATCGCCCGCCTCGATTCCCCAAGAGCCTTGACCCCGGATGTCCGAAGCACTGCCACTGTCCAACGATCACCCAGCCCTGCCGCCGGTCCTGGCCGGCCCGCTGTTGCGGCGTCTTGAGCCCATGCGGCTGGTGCTGTGGCTGGTGGGTTCCCGGGCGCTGACGCTGACCTTGCGCTTGCAGGGCGTCGGCGATATCCGACTCGATACCGGGCAATGCACAGTGATTGCGGTGGGGGCTCATGCCTTTGTGCACTTGATCGATGTGCAACTCGATTGCGCCCTGCCCCGGGATGAGTCGATCGACTATGACCTGCTGATCGATGGCACAGAAAAAGGCATCGCCGACTGGGCACCGCACCTGCTGTATGGCGATGCCCATTGCCCGAACTTCGTCCTGCGCGCACGGGTCGATCAGTTGCTGCACGGTTCTTGCCGCAAACCTCATCACCCGGCGACAGACGGCTTGCTGTGCGTCGACCGGTTGCTTGCCCAGGAACACGAGGCAAAGGACCGCCCGGCACTGCTGATGATGACTGGCGATCAGGTCTACGCCGACGATGTCGCGGGGCCGATGTTGCGGGCGATTCACGCCTTGATCGAGCGTCTGGGCCTGTTCGGGGAGCACCTCGAAGGCGCGGTGGTCAGCGACAGCGCCAGGCTCTACGAGCATCCGGCCAGTTACTACCACCGTGCGGATCTGCTGCCGGCACTGCAAAGCAATGAAACCCTGCGCGAGCGATTTTTCGGTGGCGCGCGCAAGCCGATTTTCACCAGCAGCAGCGCCGACAATCACCTGGTGACCTTCGCCGAAGTCATGGCCATGTACTTGTTGGTCTGGTCGCCAGTGCCCTGGACCCTGATCGCGCCCCAGGCACCGACGCTGACGCCGCAAAGGCTCAAGCGCTACGCCCTTGAGCAGACGCGCATCGATGCCTTCAAGGCAGGCCTTGGCGACGTCGCGCGGGCACTGGCGCATCTGCCGACGCTGATGATTTTCGACGACCACGACATCACCGATGACTGGAACCTTTCCGCGCAATGGGAAGAAACGGCCTACGGCCATCCGTTCTCCCGGCGCATCATCGGCAACGCGCTGCTGGCGTATATGTTGTGCCAGGGCTGGGGCAACAACCCGGATGCGTTCACTACCCTGCTGGAAAAGTCCGGAGCCTTGAGCGACAGTGCGCGCGACCTTCACCTCGACAGCACGGTTCAGGATGACTTGATCAGTGATCTGCTGAAGTTTCAGCACTGGCATTACGTGCTGCCGACCACCCCGGCCATGGTGGTGATCGACACCCGCACCCGGCGCTGGCGCAGCGAGATGAACCTCAAGCAGCCTTCCGGTTTGCTCGACTGGGAAGCCCTGAGCGAGCTGCAACAGGAACTGCTGGACCACCCGAGTGCGATCATCGTTTCGCCGGCGCCGATCTTCGGCGTCAAACTGATTGAAACCGTGCAGCGGGTATTCAGCTGGTGCGGTTATCCACTGCTGGTGGACGCGGAAAACTGGATGGCCCATCGCGGCGCGGCACAGGTGATCCTGAACATTTTCCGCCACTCGCGCACCCCGGGTAACTACGTGGTGCTGTCGGGCGATGTGCACTATTCCTTCGTCTACGAAGTGCTGATCCGCCACCGCAAGGCCGGACCGCGCATCTGGCAGATCACCAGCAGCGGCATCAAGAATGAATTCCCGCCCAGCCTGCTCGAGTGGTTCGACCGCCTCAACCGCTGGTTGTACTCGCCACGCTCACCGTTGAACTGGCTGACCAAGCGTCGACGCATGCGCATCGTGCCCCACGTGCCCGAACACGCCGAAGCGGGTGAGCGGCTATGGAACTCGGCGGGGATCGGCCAGGTGTTCTTTAATGAAAAAGGTCAGCCGCAGGACATTTTTCAGCACAACGCCAATGGCTCGCCGAAGACGCGGATGGTGGCCCCCAAAAGCGGCGAGTGATCCCACAATTGATCGGAGTCGCCATGGACCTCACCCGCACCCTGGTCATCGGTAATTCCGGTTCCGGCAAGAGCTGGCTGGCGCAGCGGCTGGCCGAGCATTTGAGTGTGCCCTGGACCGATCTCGACCGGATTCACTGGCTGTCCGACGAACACAGCATCCCCCGCCCCCGAAATGAAGCGCTGGGAATGGCGCGGATCGCTGCCGATGAAGAGCGCTGGGTGATCGAAGGGGGTTACGGCTGGATCGTCAGTGAAATCCTGCCACGAGCGACTGCGCTGATCTGGCTGAGTGTAGGGGACGAGGAATGCGTGGCCAACATTCGACAACGCGAGGGCGGGCGCGATGAACAGGACCTGTTGCTTATCGCCTTGCTGGAGTGGGCGGGCAGTTATCGCCAGCGGCTGGGGTCCAGTGGGTTTGCGGCGCATCAGCAACTGTTCGAGGGGTTTTGCGGTGCGAAAATCCGGCTGGAAGACCGGGAGGAAATCACCGCACTAGCTCGTCACTCGTAAGTATCCGGAGCTGTGGTCTGACACAAACCTGATGGATGGCATGTAGCTCAGAATGGGATTACACCTGTCTCGGAAACGTCCTGAAGAACATTCGGCGATACTTGATACAAATGTGGATGCACTTTCTACGTAACAACCACTCGTAGGTATCGCCTTGCTAACATGTACTCATTTCTGTACGTTCTCTGCATCAAGCGAGGACAAACACATGGAAACCATCAACTACACCAACGCTCGGGCACATCTGGCGCAAACCATGGACCGGGTGAATGAAGATCGCGCCCCGCTACTGGTAACTCGTCAGAAAGGCGAGCCGGTAGTGATGATGTCATTGGCCGAATACAACGCTCTCGAAGAGACCGCCTATCTGCTCCGTTCCCCAGCCAATGCTGAACGCTTGATCAAATCAATCGGTAACCTGCGAGCCGGCAAAACCAAAGCCAGGCAACTGATTGAAGAATGAATATCGAGTTCACCCCTGAAGCCTGGGACGATTATCTCTGGTTCCAGCAGAACGATAAGGCAGGGCTCAAACGTATCAACCTGTTGATCAAAGCTATCCAACGTGAGCCTTTCGACGGCCTTGGAAAACCCGAACCGCTCAAGCATAACTTGAGCGGGTTCTGGTCACGCCGGATTACGGCTGAGCATCGTCTGGTCTACGCCATTGAAGACGGAGAAATACACGTCGTGATGTGCAGATACCATTACTGAGCAGAACCTCAGCCAGCGTTCACTACCCGACCCACCCCTCTGACAATCATCTCCACCTCCCGCTCATCAAGGGTCAGCGGCGGCAGCAGGCGAATGGTGTTGCCCCGCGTGACGTTGATCAACAAGCCATGATCCCGGGCGGCGATCAGGCTCAGGTCGCGCATCGGTTGTTTTAGCTCGATTCCAATCATCAGCCCCTGGCCGCGTATTTGCGAGACGTTCGGGTTGCCCGTCAGTTCTGTGCGCAATCTTTCGAGCAGGCGCGTCCCCTGAAGCCGGGCGTTTTCCAGCAGCCCTTGTTCTTCGACGATCTCCAGCACCGTGCAACCGACCCGGCAGGCCAGCGGATTACCGCCGAACGTGCTGCCGTGGCTGCCCGGAGTGAAGAGTTCGGCCGCCTTGCCACGGGCCAGGCAAGCGCCGATGGGCACGCCATTGCCCAGGCCTTTGGCCAAGGTCATGACGTCCGGGACGATGCCTTCGTGCTGGAACGCGAACCACTGGCCGGTGCGACCGATGCCGGTCTGGATCTCATCGAGCATCATCAGCCATGAGCGCCGGTTGCACAGTTCCCGCACGGCCTTGAGATAGCCCGGCGGCGCCAGTTGCACGCCGCTTTCGCCCTGGATCGGCTCCATCAGGATTGCCACGATCCGCGAGCCAAAGGCCTGTTGCACCTTGTCCAGCGCACTGAGGTCGCCGAACGGTACTTTGACGAAATCCCCCGGCAGCTTGTTGAAACCCAGGCGCACCGCCGGGCCATCGCTGGCAGACAGCGTGCCGAGGGTGCGGCCATGGAATGCGTTCTCCATGACCACCACCAGCGGCTGCTCGATGCCCTTGTGCCATCCATGCAGCCGGGCGATTTTCAGTGCGGTTTCGTTGGCTTCGGCCCCGGAGTTGTTGAAAAACGCCCGGTCCATGCCCGCCAGCTGCGTCAGTTTCTGCGCCAGCCGTTGCTGCCAGTCGATGCTGTAGAGGTTCGAGGTGTGCAGCAGCAACCCGGCCTGCTCGGTAATGGCGGCAACGATTTTCGGATGGGAGTGGCCGACGTTGGTCACCGCCACACCGGCGACCGCATCCAGGTATTCGCGACCGGCCTGATCCCATAGGCGAGTGCCCAGGCCCTTGTTGAAACTCAAGGCCAGGGGTTGGTAAGTGCTCATCAGGCAGGCGGCGGTCATGACATCAAGCTCCAGCAAGGGTCGGTGTTTTTGCAGTATGGTTAGCCACCAGAGCTGGATAAACACTGTAAAACTTCAATCATTTAAAAGCAGAGCTTGATAATGGATTTATTCCAGGCAATGACCGTCTACGTGAAAGTGGTGGAGACCGGTAGCATGACCGCCGCTGCCTTGCAGTGTGAAATGTCCACGACCATGGTCGGCAATCACCTCAAGGCCCTGGAGCAACGGCTGGGTGTGCGCCTGCTCAACCGCACGACGCGGCGCCAGCGGCTGACCGAGTTCGGCGCCGCGTATTACCAGCGCTGCCTGGAAGTGCTGGGGTTGGTGGCCGATTCCGAGCGACTGGCCGAGCAGGCTCTGGACGAACCGAGCGGCATCCTGCGCATCACCGCGCCCCTGACCTTCGGGACCGAGCGCCTGGCCCCGGCATTGAGTGAGTTCAGCCGGCAAAACCCGCGGGTGAAACTCGACGTGGTGCTGACCAACCGACGCCCGGATCTGCTGGAAAACGGCCTCGATGTAGCGTTTCGCCTCGGGGCACTGGAGCCCTCCAACCTGATCGCCCGCCCGCTGATCGACTACACCCTGACCATGTGCGCGTCACCGGACTACCTGGCCCGTCGCGGCACTCCGCAAACACCTGAAGACCTGCGCCATCACGACTGCCTGTCCTTTGCCTATCCGGCCGGAGATGACTGGCAATCGGTGCAAAAGGAATGGCGCCTGGCCGGTCCCGATGGCGAAGTCAGCGTGGGGGTCGGCGGGCCGATGCTGATCAACAGTTCCGCCGGACTGCATCAAGCGGCGCGCACCGGCATGGGCATCGTGATGATGCCCGACGCCTTGGTCGAGCAGGACCTCAAGGACGGAAAGCTGTTGGCCTTGATGCCCGATTACTGTCCGCCCAGCCGGCCGATGCACCTGGTCTATGCCCAGGATCGCCACCGTTTGCCGAAGTTGCGCCGTTTCGTCGAATTCGCCATGCAGCTGTGGGGCAAGCACTGATCCGCTGACCGACGATTCAGTGCCAGGGTCGTCGATTCCCCATTCACTACATCCCCGCCTTCACCAGCACCGGCTGTTCCTGATAACGGTCCGGGTACAGCTGCTTCAACTGCGCCACTTTTGGCAAATCGTTGATCACGATGTATGGATAGGTCGGATGCTCGGTCAGGAAATCCTGATGCTCCTCCTCCGCCGGGTAGAAACCGTTGAAGGTTTCGAGTTTGGTCACGATCGGTTTGTCGAAGACATGCGCGGCATCGAGCTGGGTGATATAGGCCTGTGCGACCCGCTGCTGCTCAGCGTTTTTGGTAAAGATCGCCGAGCGGTACTGGGTGCCGCTGTCCGGGCCCTGGCGGTTGAGTTCGGTCGGGTTGTGCGCCACTGAAAAGTAGATCTGCAGCAAAGTGCCGTAACTGACCTGGGCTGGATCGAACGTGACTTCGACCGACTCCGCATGGCCGGTATTGCCGTTGCTGACGCGCTCGTATTGCGCGGTATTGGCCGCCCCGCCCGCGTAGCCGGAGACGGCGTTCTTCACGCCTTTGACATGCTGGAACACCCCTTGGACGCCCCAGAAGCAGCCGCCGGCGAACACCGCGGTTTCGCTGCGGGCCTGGGTGCTTTCATCAAGGGCCGGCGGTGGAAGGATGACCGCCTTTTCGGCACCGCCGAAAGAGATGGCCGAGCATTGGCTGATGATGCCGGCAGCCGCCAGCCCCAGCAGGATACGGCGCCAGGTAAAGAGTGTTTTCATGGGGCGAACTCCTGAAGCGTTGAACAGTTATCAGCCGAAAGTGAAGGCGTAAGCCGACGCCCCCGGATCAAGAAACTCGATACTGAAGGTCCGGTCGGTCACGCCGCCGCTCTGGCGCACCAGTTGATACAAGCGCTGGTCCGTCACGGTGCCGCTGCCATCGGGTGCCACGTCCATGCCATGGGCATCGCCGGGGGCCTTGCCGTCGATCAGCACTTTGAAACGCACCGGTTTGCCATCGGCGCCAGGGCCGAGCACCAAATGCAAATCACGGGCGTGGAAGCGATAGACGATGCGGCTGGCCGGTGCGCTGGCGGTGGCCCGCTCCGGGCCGACATGCCACTGGCCGCCCAGGCTCCAGTCGTTAAGGGTCAGTTGCGCCGGCGGGTTGTAGGCCGCGACCTTGTCCGGCACCAGCGCGGTTTCGGGCACGAAATGCTCAGCACGCTGGTAGCCGACATAGGTTTCCGGCGACTGCACGGCGTCCTTGTCCGGGGCCATTTGCACGCCATCGGCCTTGGCACTGATCAGCCCGTCGGCGACCTTGGCCGCCCCCGCCTCGCGCAGCAATTGCTGGATGACCCGCTCCGATTCGGCGTACGCGCCTTCGCCGAAATGGTGATAACGGATGCGTCCCTGGGCGTCGGCAAAGTAATGCGCCGGCCAGTACTCGTTGTTGAAGGCGCGCCAGATCTTGAACTCGTTATCGATGGCCACCGGGTAGTTGATGCCCAGGTCCTTCATGGCTTTGGTGACGTTGTTGACATCGCGTTCGAAGGCAAACTCCGGCGCATGCACGCCGATCACCACCAGGCCCTGATCGCGATACTTCTCGGCCCAGGCTTTCACATAGGGCAGCGAGCGCAGGCAGTTGATGCAGGAGTAGGTCCAGAAATCCACCAGCACGACCTTGCCTTTCAAGGCCTGGGCATCGAGGGGTGGCGAGTTGAGCCATTGCACGGCGCCCTCCAGTGACGGCAGGTTGCCTTCGACCGGCAAGGTGCCCGGGGTTTTGTCAGCCACTTGCACCGCGCCGACGGAGGTCGAGTTTTGCGCCATCATCGCCCCGCTGTTACGCGGTAACTTGCCGGACAGTTTCTCCACCAGCGCTTGCTCGATACCACTGGTCGACGCCGTGGAAAACCGCGCCAGAATCCCCGTGTCCAGACCTAGGGCAATCGCTGCCACACCGGCCAGCATCGCCCCGCCAAGACCGCGACGCAGCCATTCGCCCGCGCCAATCGAGCGTTTCATCGCGGTGAAGACTTTGCCGCCCAGCAACAAGGCCAGCGCGAGGGAAGTGGCGGCACCGGCGGCGTACGCCAGCAGCAAAAAGGTGGTTTGAATGCTGGCGCCTTGCAGCGCCGCACCGGTCAGCAGCAGGCCCAGGATCGGCCCGGCGCACGGCGCCCACAGCAGGCCGGTGGCCACGCCGATCAGGAGCGAAGCACCAGGACGTGGCCGTGCATCGGCACCCGCCGCCTCCGACAAACGACTGCCCGCCGCCACCAGTGGCCGGGTCAGACGCTCGGCCAGTTGCGGCAGCAACAGCGTCAGACCGAACAACGCCACGAACACCAGCGCCAGCCAGCGCCCGTACTGATTGAGTTGCACCACCCAGCCGCCGCCCACCGCCGCCAACGTGGCGACCAGCGCGAAGGTCAGCGCCATGCCCACCAGCAGCGGCAACCCGCTTTTGACGAAGGGTTGCCCGGTGCGGGCGAAGACAAACGGCAATACCGGCAGAATGCACGGGCTGACAATCGTCAGCACACCACCGAGATAAGCGAGGAGCAGCAGCCACATGGCGATTACCTGCAAAAAGTGAGTGGAATGGAATCACACCGTCTTGGGCACGAATTTCATCGCCAGGCCGTTCATGCAGTAACGCAGGCCGGTGGGTTTCGGGCCGTCGTCGAAGACATGCCCCAGATGCCCGCCACAGCGCCGGCAATGAACCTCTTCACGGACCATGCCGAACGCACGGTCCTGGCGGGTCGCCACGGCCTTGTCCAGCGGTGCCCAGAAACTTGGCCAACCGGTGCGGCTGTCGAATTTGGTCGCCGAGGAAAACAGCGGCAGCTCGCAACCGGCACAGACGAACGTGCCATCGCGGTGCTCGTTGTTCAGCGGGCTGCTGTAGGCTCGCTCGGTGCCCTCTTCGCGAAGGATTTCGTACTGCTCGTCGCTCAGAAGAGCGTGCCATTCGCTGTCGCTGTAGATCACTTCGAATACCTCCGCTGCGCTGGCTTCACTGATCAAGGCCGAGCCTGTGGAAAACTTCGGCAACAGGCCGATCGCCAGGGCTGCCACCCCCAGCCCGCCGCTCGCTACAAGAAATTGCCGTCGTGAAAACATGTTCGTCTCCAAAAATCCAGGGGTGTTTCATAGAACACAGCCTAGGCTTTGGGTGATCGCCAAATCCTCACGGGAAGTTAAACAATTCGTGATAACTCGGGCGCCGAAAAACCCGCACAATGCATAACGCCAATTTTGAACAATGCATTTCCTGTGGGAGCGAGCTTGCTCGCGATGACGATTGCACAGTCAGCATCGTCGTTGACTGACATTGCGCCATCGCGAGCAAGCTCGCTCCCACAGTTTTTGCGCCTTGACCGAGCGGCAATGCGTCCATTGCGCCGAAGGATTGAGCTGTATGGAACAGACCAAACGCGTCCTGGTGGTCGAGGACGATATGCATATCGCCGACCTGATCTGCCTGCATCTTCGCGACGAGCAGTTCGAGGTGGTGCACAGCGCCGATGGCAATGAAGGCATGCGCCTGCTGCAGCAAGGCAACTGGGACGCACTGGTCCTCGACCTGATGCTGCCCGGTGTCGACGGCCTGGAAATCTGCCGCCGCGCCCGCGCCATGGCCCGCTACACGCCGATCATCATCACCAGCGCGCGCTCCAGCGAAGTGCACCGGATTCTCGGCCTCGAACTGGGTGCCGACGACTATCTGGCCAAGCCCTTTTCCATGCTTGAACTGGTGGCCCGGGTCAAGGCGTTGCTGCGCCGGGTCGATGCCATGGCGCGCAACCTGAAGATGGACGCCGGCAGCCTGCTCACCGACGGCCTGGCCATCGACCCGATCACCCGCGAAGTGTCCCTCGATGGACGACGCCTGGACCTCACGCCCCGGGAGTTCGATTTGTTGTATTTCTTCGCCCGCCAGCCCGGCAAGGTGTTTTCGCGCATGGACCTGCTCAATGCCGTGTGGGGCTACAGCCACGAAGGCTACGAGCACACGGTCAACACCCACATCAACCGCCTGCGCGCCAAGATCGAGGCCGACCCGGCGCAACCGGTGCGCATCCTCACGGTCTGGGGGCGCGGCTACAAATTCGCCACCGGGGAGGAACCACGGCCATGAGGCTGACCCTGACGCAACGCCTGTCCCTGGTGTTCGCCGTGCTGCTGCTGGTGTGCTGCGGCACGTCGGCGTGGATGCAGGTGCGCTCCAACCAGATGCATGAGCAGGAAGTGGTGCAAGGCTTGTCCCGGGACCTGGCGCAGCACATCGCCCGCGACACGGTGTTGATGGACACCCAGGGCCTGATGCCCAATGCCGTGCGTGACCTGTTCAGCAAGCTGATGCAGGTCAACCCGAGTGTCGAGGTGTACCTGCTGGACACCGAGGGCAAGATTGTCGGCAGCGCCGCGCCCGAAGGCCGGATCCGTCGTGAACGGATCGACCTGGCGCCGATCCAGCGCCTGTTGCGGGGCGATGCCCTGCCGATTCTCGGCGACGACCCGCGCAGCGTCGATGCGCGCAAGGTGTTCAGTGCTGCGCCGCTGAAGGTCGACGGCAAGCCGGCCGGTTATCTCTACGTAGTGTTGCTCGGTGAAGACCACGACCGCCTGGCCGAACGCGGTGCGACCAGTGCAGCGCTCAACACCGCGCTGTTGTCCATCGGGCTGGTGGCGTTGCTGTGCCTGATTGCCGGTCTCACCGCATTTGCCCTGATCACCCGGCCGTTGCGCCGCTTGACCGAAACCGTCAGCCAGTTCGACATCGATGGGGTGCCGGTCACACCGGCCCTGCCCGTCGCGGTGGAAAAAGCCGCGAGCCACGATGAAATCGCCGTACTCGATGCGGCGTTCCGACAGATGCAGACACGCCTGGGCGAGCAATGGCGCTCGTTGACCCGCCAGGATCAGGAGCGCCGCGAACTGGTGGCGAATATCTCCCACGACTTGCGCACGCCGCTGGCCTCGTTGCACGGTTATCTGGAAACCCTGTCGCTCAAGGACGCCACGCTGTCCCCTGCCGACCGTCGTCGCTATCTGGGCATCGCGCTGGACCAGAGCCGCAAGGTGGGTGGTCTGGCGCAGTCGCTGCTGGAACTGGTGCGGCTGGAACATGGCTTCGTACAGCCGGTACTGGAACGCTTTTCCCTGACTGACCTGGCCCAGGACATCTTCCAGAAATTCGAACTCACCGCCGAAGCGCGTCAAGTCGAATTGAAGGCCACTTTTGCCGCCAACGTCTCGGCGGCCTGCGCCGACCTTGGGCTAATCGAGCGGGTGCTGACCAACCTGTTCGACAACGCCCTGCGCCATACCCCGGCCGGTGGCGAGGTCGAACTGGGCCTGCGCCCGCAAGGCTCATTCATCGAAGTCACGGTCAGCGATACCGGCCCCGGCATCGCCCCGGAACTGCGCGAAGGGTTGTTCCTGCGGCCGTTCAATATCGGCGGCGCACGCCGTGATGGCGGGTTGGGGTTGCGGATCGTGCATCGCATCCTGCAATTGCACGGGCGCGAGATTCAGTTGATCGATGTGCCGGGGCGGGGTGCGACGTTCCGGTTTTCGCTGCCGATCGATGAGGAAACGGCGACTGCGTTGGCGGTGCGGTCGATGAACCTGAATACCCCGCGGCAGGCCTGAAAAGTTGTGGTGCCTGACAGGGCCCCATCGCGGGCAAGCCCGCTCCCACAGTTTTTTCGGGTGCTTACAGATTTTGCGTACCCCCACTAACCCTGTGGGAGCGAGCTTGCTCGCGATGGTCTCAAGGGCACCGCGTACACCCGGAATGAGCGCGTTATCGTTAACGTCCATCGCAAGCAGGCTCGCTCCTACAGGGGAGCAAAAACATGACCGGCCGCCTGTTGATCCGTGACAACGCCGCCCCGGTCCAATAGATTAGGCCACCTGAAAAAGCCCCCAGGCTTTCTCGCCCCAATTCAAGTTATAGAAGTAGTGAAATTTCAATGTCCGATTCCAATACCGCTGAAACCGTAGTCACCTTGTCGTCCAAAGCGGAATACGAAAACTCCATCAATCTTTCACAACACGTGCCTCAGGCCAAGACCATCAGCGAGATGGTGCTGGACGCGTTCCAGTCCACCCGCGAAAGCGACCAGATCCGCGAACTGCGCGCCGCGATCCGCCAGGCCCACGACAGCTTCGATGACGATAAAGCCTACGAACTGATGGGCCAGCTCAAGCAGCTCAAGGACGCCGAGGCCGCCGATATCGCCGCCCTCGAAGACCTGAGCGGCAAATTCCCGATCAGCCGCATCCTGTCCAGCTTCAAGGACGATCCGGCGTTCCAGGAAATCGTCTACGGCCTGGCCCTGAAGGTGCTGAACCAGACCCACCAGGCCATCAGCAACCCGAGCGGCGGCAAGAGCAAAGCCGCCAAGGCGAAGAAAGAAGTCGAAGTGTTCACCATCAGCAAGGACGGCATCAGCGTCACCCTGCCGCTGCGCACCCCGCGCTCGCGCCTGAGCGTCGACCGTGAAGCCCTGGAGTTCCTCGGCTTCACCTTCGTTGGCGAAGGCGAAGAGGCGGAACTGGAAAGCGAGACGTTCCTGGACAACAGCGGCGCCGAGCAAGCGGTCAACCGCAAGAACATCATCACCGCCCTGCAGCAGCAGACCGCGTTCGACGGGTACAGCATCGCCGCTCAGTAATACCTGTTGTTTGTGGCAAGCCCTCTCGCCACAAGGTCCTGAGCGACCGACTCAAGAGCCCCGCCATCAGTGCGGGGCTTTTTATTGCCCGTGATTCGGGCAAAACCGCGATTACTCTTCCAGTATCGACGCAGAACACCACTTCCCTTCACCCATGAGCACCACGGGTCCGCCTGCGGGGAGCGTCAACTCACTTTCCAGCCCAGACCTCAGTGGTGCAACTGCCGAGGTCCTCATGAACACGCCCCCCTTGTATCGCCAGCTGGCCAACCACTACCTGGACGCTATCCGCAGCGGCACCCTGAAAACCGGTGAACGCCTGCCCTCGATTCGGTTGATGATGGAAAAACACGCCGTCAGCCTGTCGACCGCCGTGCAGGTGTGCCGGGAGCTGGAGGACTATGGCGTGCTGGAAGCCCGGCCACGCTCCGGCAACTACATCCGCCAGCCCGACACCCTGCCCAGGCCCGCCCCGACGACCTCGGCGCCAGCGCTGGATACCCGCGCGTATGTCGGCATTCATGAGCAGGTCTGCGCGGTGCTCAAGGCCAGTCAGCGCGCGACGATCAAGGTCAATTTCGCCAGCGCCTACTGCGCACCGCAGCTTTACCCACTGAAGACCTTGCAAGACAACATGATCAAGGCGCTGCGCTACGACGCCTGCCTGCTCGGCACCGCGGGCGGCGCCTGCGGCAACAGCGCATTGCGCAACATCCTGGCCCGGCGGGCACTGGCCAGCAAGACCCACCTGGCCCCCGAGCGGATCGTGATCACCAACGGCGCCACCGAGGCGATCAATCTGGCCTTGCGTGCGGTCACCCGCCCCGGCGACACCGTGGCCGTGGAGTCGCCGACCTTCTACGGTCTGCTGCAAATTCTCGAAAGCCTGAACCTGCGCGTGCTGGAAGTCCCGGCCTCGGCCCATACCGGGCTGAATCTGCAGGCCCTGCAACGGCTGCTGCAAGGCCCCGAACGGGTCAAGGCGCTGATCGTCATCCCCAACCTGCAAAACCCGTTGGGCAGCATCATGCCCGACGCCAACAAGGCACGGCTGGTGAAGCTGTGCGCCGAGCACGGCACCGTGCTGATCGAGGACGACACCTACGGCGACCTGGTGGACACCGAGCAGCCGCTGTCCACGCTCAAACATTGGGATAGCACTGACAACGTGATCTATTGCGCCTCGCTGAACAAAACCCTGGCACCGGGCATGCGCCTTGGCTGGATCAGCGCCGGCAAATGGCACGACCGCGTGGAGATGCTCAAGCATACGCAGTCGCGCGGGTGCGAGGCGTTATCGCAACTGGCGGCCAGTGCGTTCATGAAGACACCGTCCTACGAACGTTACCTGCGGCGGTTGAGGAAAACCCTGACCGTACAACGCGAGCAGATGAGCGCAGCGATCACCCGTTATTTTCCCATCGGCACCAGCGTGACCCACCCGCAAGGCGGCACGCTGTTATGGGTGGAACTGCCTCGCTGGCATTCATCGATGACGTTTTTTCACGACGCGTTGAAGGCCGGCATCCAGATTTCACCTGGGGATATCTTTTCCAATGCCCGGCGTTTTGATCACTTTGTGCGCATTGGCTGTGGCGCGCCGTATTCGCCGCGGGTTGATGAGGCACTGCAGACGTTGGGACGTATCCTGAAAAATCAGGGTTGACCGCGACCCTGTGGGAGCGAGCTTGCTCGCGATGGCGGTGTGTCAGACACATCAATTTTGAATGTACTGACGCCTTCGCGAGCAAGCTCGCTCCCACAAGGGACTTTCGGTGGACACAACATCGGTGAACGACAGCAACCAAATGTGGGAGCGAGCTTGCTCGCGATGGCGGTGTCTCAGACACATCAATTTTGAATGAACTGACGCCTTCGCGAGCAAGCTCGCTCCCACAGGGTTGTAGGTGATCTTCAGAGCGGATTCTGGTGCAGGCAAATGATATGCGGGTCATCATTCCAGTGCGGAAAACGCTCGGCGATCAGCGGGTCATGGCCGGGGATGACATGGTCTTCGCTGTCGGCCAGACGGTCGATCTCGGTGAAGGCTTCAAGGGTTTGCGCCAGGTCATCGAGAATCGGAAACGGACTTCGCCCGCGAATGTTGGCCCACAAATGCGCCGCATCCGAGGCCAGCACAATCCAGCCGCGCTCGGTCGCTACCCGCACCACCTGACTGCCCGGTGTATGTCCGCCTACCGGATGCAGGGTCACGCCCGGAACGACCTCGACAACACCGTCGTGCAAACGCATCCGCCCTTCGAACAGCGGCGGCAACGCCGACATCACGTCCTCGACTTCGTAGGTTTTGTTCACCGTGCGATGGACCATTTTCGGCCCGGTGCAGAAACGCAACTCCGCGTCCTGCAAATGCACGGTCGCCTTGGGAAACAACCCGAGGTTGCCGGCATGATCCCAATGCAAATGGGTAAGGACCAGGTGCTCGACCCGGGCCGGATCGATGTCCAGTTGCCGCAGGGATTCTTCCGGCAGGCGATACATCTGGCGATCGCGCCGGTGCGCCGTGGCCGGCTGGAAACAGGTGTCGACCACGATCACCTGCTGTTCGTTGCGGATGACCCAGAAGTAGTAGTCCAGCGGCATCGGCGCATTCGGATCACCGCAACAGGCGTCGTAGAGAAAATTCTCCCTGGCGGTGCGCTGGGCGTTGGCACCGACACGGATGGCGAACACTTCGTACACAGGTGTGGACATAAGCACCTCCGGGTTCAGGCGACCGCCGTGGTTTTGAGGGTCGGACGAAAGTCGAAATCGATCTGGTCGCTGATGCCCAGGTCATGGGCCAATTTATGCAGGCCACTGTAGTCACGCATGATGGTCGCGTTCCTGTTGCTCTCGCGGGTGTCGGCAATGATCAGCGCCGCCTCCTCGACCCCGAGCTGCGTCAGAATCGCCTCCCACATGGAGTAGTCCTGAGCGATAAAAGCACTCAGCGCCACCGACAGGTTGCGTGCGAAAAATTCCCGTTGCGTGGGCTGCATGTTGGCGTACATGACCTTCGCCACTTCGGCCAGCACCTTGCTGTGGGCGTACTCGTCGCGGTTGTGCAGTTCGGCCACCCGGCGGTTCTGCGGCTGGATGGTCTGGTCGTCCGCCAGCAAGTCCAGATAGGCGTTGACGCTGATCTCGGCTACCACCGCAAACGTGATCGCCGCCAGATCCCGCTGCCATTGCTCGGGCAGTGCTTCACGCTGGGCTTTCAGGCGCAGGTAAGTGACGGAGGGTGGCAAGTCCAGATCCTGGTCCAGCGCCCGGTCCAGTTTGGTCCGTTCGATGGCGCGCAGGTGCATCAGCGTGTGGTAGTGCTCGTCGATCAGGGTTTGTTGCATGGCCTCGCGAAAATGCCAGTCATCCTTGCCCAGATACTGATTGGCGATGACACTGAGTGCCGGGTTAACCACGTGTTCTTCGGCGGTGACGGTGCGCAGGTTGTAGCCGATCCAGCCCCAGGTCACCACGCTGCTTTTGAGCTCGTCGCTCAAGGCCTGGAATTTCGGATGATGGAAGAACGGCACCATGCACTCCGGGTAGTCCGGCCGCGCGGGGTCGAACACTTCCTCCACCTGGCCCCTGTCCGGCGAACACACCGTGGCGCGCTTGGTCCAGGCCTGGTTGAGCCGCACGATCAGTTGATGATCGACCTGGGCGATCTCGATTGCTGTTTGCATGACGCGATACCTGTAAGGCGCGTACCCGCCAGGGGGTACGCCAAAAGAATGTAGGGCGACGGAAAAATCAGGCCAGCCAATAGCGGGTCAGGTTGCGCGCCGGGTCAGTGTAACGACTGCGGGCGTGAATCATCCGCCAGTTGTCCCAAATCAGCAGGCATCCGTCGGGAATCAGCACCGGAACGTTGTGCTCGACGAAGTACGCTTCGCCGAGCACGGCAAACCTGGCCAGCGGCGAGGTGTTGTTGGTCACCAGTGATTGCTGCAACGCTTCCTTGGACGGGTTCACGTCGCCGTAGTGAAACTGGTTGTAGCTGAAGCGGAAAATATCCCCGTCCTCCGTAGGCGTGAGGATGTACTCCTTGACCCGCCGCTGTCCCGGTTCACCCGGTTTGGCGGTGGCGACAAATTCTACCGGCGTGTCATCCAGCCACTCACGCAGTTCCGGTTCACTGCGCTCCAGAGACTTGAGAAATTCATAGCCGTCCACCAACCCGGTGTGCCCGCCACCGCACCTGGCCTGTTTATGGCAATGCAACGCCAGATAGCGTGGAGGCGGCCCGTACACCGGCGCTTCAGTGTGCGGGCCGATGCCGTTCATGCTCTGGGAATACGGCAAGTCTTCGTAACCCGGCTTGCGGGTAATGGCAAAGGCCGTCTGGCCGTTGAACTGCGGAATGATCCGACCGAACTCGCACAAGGTGCCTACGACATCATCGGCAAATTCGTCCGGTGTCAGCACCGTCCAGCCCAACGTCGACAGTTCTTCGTGACGATGGCCGAGCGAAATGCAAGGTTGAGACGCAACAATCCCTTGGTCTGACATGGTGAGATTCCTGGCGGGTTATCCGGCGTTGACGGTTGAGGTGTAAGCGGCGATGAAGTCGCGGCAGGCGTCACCCGGTCGATAGTGCTGCTCATCGATGCTCTGCACCGGGGTGATTTCGGCGGCGGTGCCGGTGAGAAAACACTCATCGAAGTCGCCAAGCTCTGTAGGCAAAATCGTGCGTTCGACCACCTGGTAGTCCAGCGCTTTGGCCAGTTCGATCACGGTCTGCCGGGTGATGCCGTTGAGGAAGCAATCCGGCAGCGGCGTATGCAGCGTCCGGCCTTTGACGAAGAACACATTGGCGCTGGTGGCCTCGGCAACGTGGCCGCGCCAGTCGAGCATCAGCGCATCGTGGTACCCCGTGTTCTCGGCGTCGTGCTTGCTCAGCGTGGCGATCTGGTAATGCCCGGATGCCTTGGCCTGGAACGGGCTGCTGCTCGGCGGCGGGCGGCGCCAGCTCGCGGTCTTCAAGCGGATACCAGCCATGCGCGCCGCCGGGTCGAAATAGCTCGGCCACTGCCAGCACGCGATGGCCACATGCACACGGTTGAAACGCGCCGAGGTGGAAATCATCTCGCTGCCACGCCAGGCCACCGGGCGCAGGTAGCCGTCGACAACCTTGTTGAGTTGCAGCAGTTCATGGCTCGCCGCTTCCAGTTCAGCCATCTCATAGGGGATGGCAAAGTCCATCCATTGCGCCGAGCGATACAAGCGCTCGCTGTGTTCGCGCAGCTTGAAAATCCTGCCGTTGTAGACCCGCTCGCCTTCATACACGGTGCTCGCGTAATGCAGGCCATGGGTCAGCACATGCAACTGCGCCCGGGACCACTCGACGAACTCGCCGTCGAGCCAGATAACGCCCTCGCGCTGATCAAACGGGATACTGCTCATATCCATATCTCCCCATTGTTCGTGAATTTTCCTACGCCGTTTCCAGCAACACGGGTATCAATTCCGGCACGGCAGTGAGCTCGGTCTGAAAGAAGAACGCACGCTCGCCGAAGGCCGGTTGCAAGTCGTCGAACCAGGTCACTTGCGGATCGAAGCGCGCGTAGAACGTGCGCAACACCCATTGCGGATTGCGTGCCTGGAGGAACTGCAAGACGAAGACCTTTTCCCCGGCGACGGTCTCGATGCCGTTGATCAACACCTTGCCGTAGAAGGTGCTCATGGACGGCCCGCGCACCGTTCGCGCCAGCCCCGATACCGTGCGGTACGCCGCCTGGAAGATCTCGAAGGCCCGGGCCAGCGGCATCTCGAAGTAGTGGCTGGGCCCGGTGTCACGCTCGACGAACATGTAATAAGGCACCGCCCCGAGCCGCACCCCTTCGGTCCACAACGCCGCCCAGTCAGCGGGGTTTTCGTTGACGTGGCGGATCACCGGCGCCTGCATGCGCACCGTCGCGCCCGTCGAGCGAATACGCTCGATGGCCTGGCGGGCGATGACCTGGCGGATCTCCACCGGGTGGTTGTAGTGGCCCATGATCGACAGGTTTTTCCCCGCCGCGACGATGCGCTGGAACAGCTCCAGCAGCTCAGGTGCATCCTTGTCGCTGACAAAACGCTGCGGCCAGTACGCCACGGACTTGGTGCCGATGCGGATGTTCTTCAGGTGTGGCAAATCCAGCAGCGGCTCGATGTAACCGGCCAGGGAGCGGGTGTTCATGATCATCGGGTCGCCGCCGGTAATCAGCACGTCGGTCACTTCGGTGTGCACCCTCAGGTAACTGACCAGCTCCTGGGACTCACGGGCGTTGAACTTGAGTTCTTCCTCGCCGATGAACTGCGCCCAGCGGAAACAGAAGGTGCAGTACGCGTGACAGGTCTGACCGGCGCCGGGGAAAAACAGCACGGTCTCGCGGTACTTGTGCTGGATGCCCGGCAGGACCTTGCCGTTGAGGGTGACTCCGTTGTGGGTCAACTGCCCGGCCGGATGCGGGTTCATGCGCCGCCAGATCGCCTCGATCCGACGCTTGATCGCCGCGCTGTCATCCTGCTCGATCAGTTGTTTGAGCGAGGCATATTCCTCCGCCAGCAACATGTCCTTGTGGGGAAAAGTCATGCGCAAAACCGGATCGTCCGGAATGTTGTTCCAGTCGATCAGCGTGCCCAGCACGTATTCGTTGGTGCGAAACGGCATGACCCTGGCCACCACGGTCATGGCCTCCTGCAACGCCGGCGTCAGCTTGTGCCAGTACGGTGTGTCGCGGATGGTGCGTGAGTTATAGGGTTTGTAGCGTTCGTGCTCCGACAGTCCTTGCATGGCCGCGCTCCTGGTGATTGCCCTGAGTGTTGTTACGCGATGGCCGGCGCTTTGCGCTCTATGTCCATCCACGCCCGAACGCTGTCGCGATCCCACTGGCGACGCACATACGCTTCGAGCCGTGCTGGCACCGGATCGCCGTTGGCAACCAGTCGGTTGAGCATGATTGCCAGGTCGGTGTCGGCAATGCTCCAGTCACCGAACAGATGCTCGGCGCCCTCTTCCAGCAAATACCCGGCGACGAAGAACAGGCGCTCGACGGCGGCTTGGGCCTCGTCGGACAGCACGGTGTTTTTCTTGCCGAAGTACACCAGGTCAAACGGGCGCTCCTTGCGCACCAACAACAAGTCACTGCGCAACCAGGCCTGCAATTGACGGGCACGGGCGCGCTGGCGAATGTCCTGCGGATAGAGTTTTTTATGCCCCGGGGAGAGTTCATCAAGGTATTCGGCAATCGCCGATGATTCCGACAAGGCAAAATCGTCGTGAACCAGCGTTGGAATCTTGCAGGTCAGCGAAAGATTGCGATAAGTCGCCAGATAGTTTTCGCGTGCTTTTAGATCGACAGTAACAAGTTCAAATGAAAGTTGCTTTTCCTTGAGCGCCACAAAAGCCGACATCGCAAAAGCGCTGACATGATCGGCGCCGACATACAGTTTTAGCTTCCTGTTATCCATAGAACACTCCATTCACTGACTGCAGGGATTAACGTGCATTGGAAGTGATCGTAGTTAGTTGGATGAAGGCTGGATAGATACAGAATTTGCCTGTTTCAATCGATACAGAAAGTTGTTTTTCACCGACAGATACGCAGCGAAAATCCCGGCAATAGCGCTGTAAAAGGCGATACCGGTGGCAGGTCTGAAAAACAAAAAAGGGAGCCAACGATGGTTGGCTCCCTTGGCTGATGCGCTGGGAAATTACGGCTGGGTGGTGATCAGGCCATGGCTGTCGGCAAAGTTCGAAAGCAGTGCCATTTGCGGCATATTGCTCATGTTCAGCATCGCCAAAGGCTCGTGTTTACTGGTGTTGACGAAGCCGTGTCTGGTCCACGCCGGTACCAGTAGCACATCGCCGTTGCTGACGTTGACCCCGTCGGCATCGCCGAGGGTCAACACGCCGCTGCCGCACTGGATGACAAACAGATGCCACCAGGAATGGGCATGACCGTTGAGCGTCACACCGGGGTTGAGCCATTGCATGGCGATCGCCATGCCAGGCGTCACTTCACAGCCTTCAATGCTCTTTTCATGAGCCAACGCGACAATATCAACGTCGCTGGCTTCAAGGGTCTGGCGCATATCCGTCAGTTCAGTGCCTTTCCATACCTTGGGACTTGGCGTTCGATGGTGCAGGCTCTTACGAAAGTCCTTATATGAAAAAAACGCACCTTGAAAGTTATCCATTCGCACGTCCTTTCTTATTATTTCCCATACTTTAGCGCTAAACCTTAAATTAACGGCTCAGCGCTGTAAAGTCTGGAAATAACTTATAAAACCGATGGGCGCAAGGCGGCAATCATGTCCACTTCTATCGCGGCATTCTTGGGTAACTGATAAACACCGACCGTGGTGCGGGTATGTTTGCCGGCATCGCCCAGTACATGGCTGAACACATCCGAGGCGCCGTTGGCCACTTCGCTCAAATCGACAAAGTCCGCCGTGGACTTCACATACACCGTTACCCGGATCAGTGACTTGATCTTGTCCAGCGAACCAATGGCATCGACGATCAACGCCAGCCCCCGCATCGCACTGATGCTGGCGGCCGCCTGCGCATCAGCCATGGTGAGATCCAGTCCGACGCGGCCGGGGTAATGGATCTTGCCGTTCATGCGCGGCACCAGGCCGCTGATGTACAGCTCATCGTGATGACGGATCAGCGGCGCGTAATGCCCGCCTGCGGTGTTTTCGCCGTAAATGTCATAACCAAACTCTTTGGCCAGGGCGATGAAGCGTTCATCGCAGGTCATGTGCTGGATCATTGATCGAACCCTCTTGATCAGTAATGCAAAAAACGGGTGCTTGCTGGCTCAACACACGGCGCGAGTGACCGGTGCCAGGCAAGTCACCTCGATGCGTGACTCAATCACCTCGGCCAGACGCAACAGGTCGTTGCTCAGTTGCCCGTAGTGTTCGTTGAACAACACGATGTGGCCGATGAATGAGAAGTTGTCCTTGACCTGCGCGCTGACCGAGTCACCGATACGCTTGGCGTACTGGCCTTCCACCAGTTCAATGCGCAGCGAACGGGCCACGGTGGCGATGTCGGGCGTCGCCCGCAGGATGCCGCCGGCCGGCGCCCTGAGCAGGCGAATGCCGCAGTACCCGCGGGCCACTGGTTCATGCTGTTCGGTCTTGCCTTCCACCGCCCAGCGCACCCAGCGTTCCCACGGATCGAAATTGACGAAGGCGCGTTTGGCCAGGTCCCAGATGTGCATGCCGCCGGGGCGCATGTTGGTTTCCACGGCCGAGGTCAGGTTGTCGCTGCGCAGGAACACTTCGTTGTGCCAGGCACCGTTGTCCTGGGAGACCAGCGCCGACATGTGCCGGCCAGCCGCCATCAGCCGCGCCTGCACGTCCACCGACAACGGCGCTGGCACCACTTGCTGGATCTCGGCGCGGTAGGCGCCTTCGGTGGTGGTTTTTTCCGTCACCCAGGTGCTGCCGGCCACACAGTCCCAGCTGTATTCACGGGCGTTCTGCACCAGCGCTTCAAGGACGATGCCGCCGTCGCGGTAAGGCTTCAGGGCCAGCCAGGCGTCATCGCATTCCGACGGATGATGGATGACGCGACAGCCCCGGCTCGCACCTTCGCAGGCCGGTTTGATGAAGGCCTTGCCGCCCAGTTCGACGACGCGCTGGCGCAGTTCCGACAGGTTTTCGACCCGCGCGGAAAACACCGGCCGGTAATCTCCGGGGGAGGTGCTGGCCGCCGCTTCGAGCCGACGGAAGATCTGCTTGTCCAGGCCCGCCCGCGCTTCTTCCGGGGTAATGCCCGGCAGGCCGAAGTGAGTGGCCAGCGCTGCACCGAGCAGCACGCCGCGATCGGAGAACGGCAGTATGCCGATCAGCTTCCAGCTGTCGGCATTCAGGCATCCCACCACCAGTTCAAGGGACGCCGCCACATCTTCTTCCGCCAGCGAAGTGCTGCAGACGTGATCGGCCACCTGGTCGTCATGGGGCTGGATTTTCTCGACCAGCAGGATGAGCCTGGCGTTGTAGAGCGACTTGCACAGCTCGCGCAGTTTCTGGATGTCGTGCACCCGATTGCCGTTGTAACCGACCACTACTACACATGAAGTCGTATTCATAATGCCCCTGACCTGCAAAGTGAAAACCGCAACGGCAATGACTCAGTCATGCAACGACGCATTGGATTTACGGTTGAGCCAGTACCAGGCCAGGATCCCTGCGGCACCGATGGCGGCCAGTACCAGCGCGTTGTACGGCGCCGGCACCACCCGCATGATCAACACGGTCAGCCCGGCCCCGACGCCCAGGGACACTTCCTTGACGAACATGTTGTTCTGTTTGACGGAGAAGTAATCGAGGTAGCTGAAGGCGCATTCGGCAATGGACAGCAGTGCCACCCAGACCAGCGCCCCGGCGAGGGTTTCGACGTGGAACGCGGCAGGCGAAGACAGCACCGCAAAACCGCCGACGATGATCCCGATCACCGCCACGACCTTGTAGCGCCCGGTGCGCTCGATCAGCTTCATCACCGGCACTTGGGCGAAGACCACCACGGCGCTGTTGAGGATCAGCATCAAGCCGTACCAGGCCGGCAACTCGCCGGTCTTGAGCAGGATTGCCTGTGGCAGGATCGAGAACACCCCGAACAGCTTGATGCCCATGATGATCCCGGCAATCACCCAGGGCAGTTTGTTGCCCCAGTTGCTGCCGACCTGAGTGGCCGGGCGGGCTACCACCGGCTCGGTGGTGAATGTCGCGCCGAGGGCGATCGGCAGGCACAGCAACACGAAGGCCGCCGCGCCGAGGAAAAACATCGTCGGCGTGAGAAGCGGCGACAGCAGGATCAAACCGGCCACCAGGCTGCCCAAGTTCATGGCGACGCGGTTGTAGGCCGCGCCTTCCTTGGTCTGGGCCGCTTCGCTCTTGATCAGGTAACCGGCAATGGCAATGCCGTAGGCAAACAACGCGGCAGCAAACATCACCATGCCTTGATTGCTGGTCAGCGCCAGCAGCACCAGGCCAAGGCCGGCACACAGCAGCGTGACGCTCAGGGAACGACGGCCAAGTACCAGTAAAGTCAGGGGCAACAGCAGCAACAAGGCGCGATATCCAAGGGCCAGGATGCTGTTGGTGGCCGTGTCGAGCCAGACGTTGGCCTTGCCCAGTACCGCGAACAGCGAGACGGCGGTGATGATCCGGATCGTGAATAACCGCAGGTTAATGACCGGTTTAGCCACCGCGACCGTTGTTTCGACACTCATGCAGCACCTCAGGAACCGGGTGAACGCCCGCCGACAAAGGCTGACATTCAGAAAAGTCTGTAAGGGCATGGTAGAGAGAGAGGCGTGTCCTGATCAGGGCAAGTTCGTATAGAATCCAACGAACTTTACTGCCGGAGAGACCAGTAAAATGCAGGTTCAACGTGCAGTCATTGCCGCCATTGAATTCCAGCCCGGCGCGCCGCTGGTGCAGCAGATCGTCGATCAGCTGACGCATGCCATCAGCACCGGGGGCCTGCCCCACGGTGCCAAGCTGCCGCCGATTCGCGAACTCTCCGACTTGATGAACGTGGGCAAGTCCACGGTGGTCGATGCCCTGGACCGCATGCGGGCCAAGGGGCTGGTGGTGTCGCGCCAGGGTTCCGGGCATTACGTGCATCGCTCCGAAGCGGCGCTGAAAAGCGGCACCGGCCCGGACCTGCAACCCCAGGACACCCTCAGCGTGATTCGTCGCGCCTTGCTGCTGGACAACGGCGCGCTGCGCCCCGGCTGCGGTTTTCTGCCGACCTCGTGGCTACCCGCCGAAGAATTGCAGAAAGCCGTGCGCAGTACCCTGCGAGCAACGTCGTTGCGCATGGGCGAGTACGGCGTGGCCGGCGGTTACTTGCCGTTGCGCCAGGCCCTGCGGGTGAAACTGGCGACCTTCGGCATCGAAGCGCCGGTGGACCAGATCATCACCACCGCCAACACCATGCAGGCCATCGACCTGCTGATGCGCCTGCTGGTCAAACCCGGCGACACCGTGCTGCTCGACGACCCCTGCTACTTCAACATGCACGCCAACCTGGCGCTGCACGGGGCCAAGGTCATCACCATCGCACGGGATTGCGACGGCATGGACCTCGACGCCTTCGAGCAACTGCTGATCGCCCACAAACCCGTGCTGTACATGACCAACAGCACGCTGCATAACCCCACCGGCCACTCGTTCACCCCGGCCCAGGTTTACCGCTTGCTGGAACTGAGCCACCGCCATGGCTTCCACATCGTCGAAGACGACCTGTACTGCGACATCCAGCAACGCCGCACCCCGCGCCTGGCCGCCAGCGGGCTGGACAACGTGAGTTATGTCTCCGGCTTCTCCAAGACCCTGACCGCCAACAGCCGGGTCAGCTACACCGTGCTCTCGCCACAATTGGCGGCGCGGATGGTCGCGTTGAAAATGGCTTGCGGTGGCGTGACCTCGGAACTGGCGGAGCAGATCACCTGCACCATGCTCAGCGACGGCAGCTATGCCAAGCATGCGCGGCGCACGGTGGATCGGCTCTATGAATCGAACAGTCGTGTGGCCAGTTGGTTGGCGGAGGCTGGGTGTTCGCTTTCCTCGTTGCCCGGCGAAGGCGTGTTTATCTGGGCAAGATTGCCGGAGGGCCTGCATGCCGAAAACCTGGCTCGCCAAGGGCTGGAGAACAATATGGTATTGGCGCCGGGCACCTTGCTGAGCAAAGGGCCGGATGCCAGCCAGTTCCTGCGCTTCAATGTGGCGCACAGTGACAGCTTGCAGGTGCGCGAGCGGTTTTTCCGGTTGCTTGATAAACAAAGCAAGTAACCGACGACCACCGATCTTGTGGGAGCGAGCTTGCTCGCGATGAGGCCGTCACATTCAAAATTGATGTTGCCTGACACGCCGCCATCGCGAGCAAGCTCGCTCCCACAAGGGTTCAGCGTCGTACCCGATATCAGCGATAACGTGGTGAAGGTGCTCGATACCCCCTGTAACAACCGCGCATGAATGAAAAAGCCCCACCGTTCTCTCGAAAGGAGGGGCTTTGCGCTGCAGGCCGTTTCAATTTTTGGGCCAAACGATGCAGCCTCTTCGCTGCAACCAGAGCTCAGGAAAACATGGCGCGCTGCTCAGCTTCGTAATGCCGGGTCTGAAAAGGCATGAGGGCTTGGGCTTTTAGGCCGAGGCCCTCACTCAACCCCCAAGAGACAGCGAGTTCATCACGGCGTCGACGCAGTGGCGTGACGGTTTGTAGCATCACGGCTTGCACGGAAGTCGAATGTGCAAAAAGCTCGAGGACATTGAGCGTTTCCGACACCCGGAGATCGGACAAGCAAGTAAATCGAGTGAATCGCTCGAGCAGATAGCCAGCGCGCCGAACCTCCACTTCGTCAGTGTGACGATTCAAAAAAGCGGTTACCTCGCTTTCAAGATTTGAGTCCGAGTACCAGACAGCTTTGGCGGCGCTCACGAGAGCAGCGTCATCCGCTTGATTTAAAGGTCTTTTTACCAGCGTGTCCAAGGCGGATGAGAGGACGTGGCCGCTATGGGGCTTCGTCATCTGTGCTCTCCAGATAATCATGCAAAATATTAGTGAGAACGGAGATTGGTGGCTCCTTGTTGCCAACATATACATCAATCGCCTGCAATGCCAGTCGACGGAACTCGGTAGTCAAGATGAAACCAGCCCTGAGAAGTGCCTTGATATCACCAATGTCCTGATCGGTCGCTCTGCCCAGTTTGGAGATGGCAATGTCGACAGGTGCTGCGATATGAACGTGCAGCGGGGACTCTATCGGAAACGCTTCAATAGGAAGGCTCCGCTCCCAATAGTCCTCATGTATTGGCCCAAAACTGGTGTTGTATTGCAGGTCGTAGTTCAGCTCCATCAATCGACCGGATCGCTCATCAACAAACTGTTCGGGTATCTCTGCGAGCATGGTTTTCAGGTGTAAACCTTCGGGAACATGAGCCTCATAAATCTCGGCATCGACGTCGGTGGAAACGCGATGATGGGTATAAAGGTGAACAGCGCAGCCACCGAAAACGATAATTTTGACGGCCCCTGGTCCTGCGTTCTCTAGCTCCAGTTCCGCTTCGACAGATTTGAATATTGAAATCAAAGCCTGCCCCAACGCTGTTTCCGTATTAACACGCGGGGTGATTACCTCTGGTAGCTCCATCGTAGATCCTCTGGGATGCTCGTAATAACGGCTCCCGAGGCTAGATAGGCGACTTCCGACCCTCAACCTGAAAAACCCGTGGGAAAGTTCAGGCAAATCCGTAAGCATTTTTGCCGGTCAGGCCGCCTATCGTAAGAGGCCTGTCAGTCCGCGTCGCGGCCATAGCAAGCAGGCTCGCGATGGCGGCTACGCGGTCCCGCAGAAAGCACCCAACAAAAAGCCCCGCTCTTCTCTCGAAGGCGGGGCTTTTCTTTACAGCATCCGACGCTTAAGGCGCGTACGTCAGCAACAACTCCGCCGGCACTTTGAAGTCCAGGGACATCATCACGCTCAACGCGGTAATGGTGAAGATCGAGAACACGAACAGCTTGCGTGCCCAGACCGTGTCATCCACTGCCTTGTAGCCGGTCCAGGCCATGTACAGCCAGTACATGCCCATGGCCGCCGCGACGGCGAGGTAGCTCATGCCGGCGTAGCCGCTGAAGGTCAGCATCAAGGTCGCCACGAGGAATGCCAGGATGTAGAGCAGGATGTGCTTCTTGGCCACCTGGATGCCGCGCTTCACCGGCAGCACCGGAATCGATGCGGCCAGGTAATCGTTGAAGCGGAAGATCGCGATGGCGTAGGAATGCGGCATCTGCCACAGGCTGAACATCACCAGCAGGGTCAACGCGGCCATGTCGAAGGTGTTGCTGACTGCGACGTAGCCAATCACCGGCGGCATGGCGCCCGACAGACTGCCCACCAGCGTGCCGTGAACCGACTTGCGCTTGAGGTACAGGCTGTAGAAGCCGACGTAGATCACGAAGCCGATGACTGCGAACAGTGCGGCCAACGGGTTGGCCACCTTGTACAACAGTGCAACGCCGGCGACACCCAGGACGGTCGCGTAGATCAGGGCCAGTTTCAGAGAGATCAAGCCCTGGACCAGCACCCGGTTCTTGGTGCGTTCCATCTTCAGGTCGATGTCGCGGTCGATGCAGTTGTTGAACACGCAACCGGAGGCAACCACCAGGGACGTGCCGATCATGGCGGCCAGGAAGATGGCCAGATCGACATGCCCTTTGGAGGCCAGGAAAAATCCGCCTGCCACAGAAAGCACGTTACCGAAAATGATCCCCGGTTTGGTGATTTGGATAAAGTGCTTGAGGGACATGCGGACTTACCTCACTTCGCCATCATGAACGTGTGGATGCTGAACATGATCCACAGCGACAGGCCAACCAGCAGGACAATCACGATCGCGGCGAAGACAAACGCAATCACGTTGTTTCGCTGCGCGGCCGAACGGTCCAAGTGCAGGAAGTACACCAGGTGCACCAGCACCTGGACGATCGCGAACGCCAGGACGATCAACAGGGTGATCGACTTCGGCAGTGTCGGGTACATCACCAGACCGAATGGAATGGCGGTCAGGATCACCGACAGGATGAAGCCGATGACGTACGACTTGTAGCTGCCGTGACCGGCGTCGTCGTGGCCATGGTGGGAATGAGCTGGGTTAGCCATTTACATAGTCCCCATCAGATAAACAACGGTGAATACGCAGATCCAGACGACGTCCAGGAAGTGCCAGAACAGGCTCAGGCAGCTCAGACGGGTCTTGTTGGTCGAGGTCAGGCCATGCTTGTTGACCTGATACATCATGATCGCCATCCAGATCAGACCGCTGGTCACGTGCAGACCGTGGGTACCGACCAGGGTGAAGAACCCGGACAGGAAGCCGGAACGGCTAGGGCCGTAGCCTTCGGAGATCAAGATGTGGAACTCGTTGATCTCCATGCCGATGAAGCCCAGGCCGAACAGGAAGGTCATGGCCAACCAGCCCAGGACCTGCTTCTTGTTGCCCCGGTAGAACGCCAGCATGGCGAAGCCGTAGGTGATCGAACTGAACAACAGCAGAGCGGTTTCGCCCAGCACGTATGGCAGTTCGAAGATGTCGTGGCCCGACGGACCACCCGCTACGTTGTTAACCAGTACCGCGTACACCGCGAAGATCGACGCAAACAGAATGCAGTCGGTCATCAGGTAGAGCCAGAAACCGTATACGGTCATCTCGCCCGAGTCGTGGTGGTCATCGTGCCCATGGTCACCATGGGCGTGTCCAACATTGGTCACTAAATTCGACATGGTTTAAGCCTGTTCCAACGAGGTTTCAACACGGGTGGCGGTGGCCGGGACTTTCCCTGCCGCTACCAGGCGCTTGTGCTGCTCGGCTTCGATGCGCTCGATCACGTCGACCGGCACCATATAGCCTTGATCATCACGGGCCGCGTGGATCACGAAGTAGATCACGGTGCCGGCCAGGCTAGCGATTGCCAGCCACCAGATGTGCCAGATCATCGCGAAACCGAACACGGTCAACAGCGCGCCCATGACCACACCGGTGGCGGTGTTGTTAGGCATGTGGATCGGCTGGTACTTGGCCGGAGCCTTGTACGCGGTGCCGTTTTCCTTGGCTTCGGTGAACGGGTCGATGCAGTCGGCTTTCGGCAGCACGGCAAAGTTGTAGAACGGTGGTGGCGACGAGGTCGACCATTCCAGGGTGTGGGCATTCCACGGGTCGCCGTGTTCGCACATGTTTTCCGGCTTGTTGCGGTCACGCACGCTGACGTACAGCTGGATCAGCTGGCAAGCGATACCCACGGCGATCATCACCGCACCGAACATGGCGACGTACAGGTACGGCACCCACTCAGGGTTGGTGGTGGCGTTCAGACGACGGGTCATGCCCATGAAGCCCAGCGCGTAGAGCGGCATGAACGCGACGAAGAAGCCCGAGATCCAGAACCAGAACGCTGCCTTGCCCCAGCCTTCGTGCAGCTTGAAGCCGAACGCTTTAGGGAAGTAGAACGCGAAACCTGCGATGTAACCGAATACCGCACCGCCGATGATCACGTTATGGAAGTGCGCGATCACGAACAGGCTGTTGTGCAGAACGAAGTCAGCACCCGGGATGGCCAGCAGTACGCCGGTCATGCCGCCGATGGCGAAGGTCACCATGAAGCCCAGGGTCCACAGAACCTGGCTGGTGAAACGCAGACGGCCCTGGTAGATGGTGAACAGCCAGTTGAACAGCTTCACACCCGTCGGGATGGAAATCAGCATCGTCGCCAGACCGAAGAAGGCGTTGACGCTGGCACCCGAACCCATGGTGAAGAAGTGGTGCAGCCAAACCATGAAGCCCAGGATCGAGATCGCGCCCGATGCGTAGACCATCGAGTGGTGGCCGAACAGTTTCTTGCCGGTGAAGGTCGAGATGACTTCGGAGAAGATACCGAACGCTGGCAGGATCAGGATGTACACCTCAGGGTGACCCCATGCCCAGAACAGGTTCACGTACATCATCGGATTGCCACCAAGTTCATTGGTGAAAATGTGGAAATCCATGTAACGGTCAAGCGTCAGCAGAGCCAGGGTAGCGGTCAGGATCGGGAACGAAGCCACGATCAGGACGTTGGCCCAGGTGCAGGTCCAGGTGAAGATCGGCATGTCCATCAGCTTCATGCCAGGGGTACGCATTTTCAGCACGGTGGCCAGGAAGTTGACCCCCGTCAGCGTCGTACCCAGGCCGGATAGCTGTAGCGCCCAGATGTAGTAATCCATCCCCACGCCAGGGCTGTATTGCAGGCCCGACAGCGGCGGATAGGCAACCCAGCCGGTCTTGGCGAATTCGCCAACGCCCAGGGACAGGTTGATCAGCACCACACCGGAAACCAGCAGCCAGAAGCTCAGGGAGTTCAGGAACGGGTAGGCAACGTCACGCGCGCCGATCTGCAGCGGCACTGCAAGGTTCATCAGGCCGGTGAAGAATGGCATCGCCATGAAGATGATCATGATCACACCGTGGGCGGTGAAGATCTGGTCATAGTGTTCAGGTGGCAGGTAGCCAGGCGAACCCTCGGTGGCCATGGCCAGCTGGGTACGCATCATGATGGCGTCGGCAAAGCCGCGCAGCAGCATGACCATGGCGACGATGATGTACATCACGCCGATTTTCTTGTGGTCGACCGACGTCAGCCACTCGGTCCACAGGTAGGTCCACTTCTTGAAGTAGGTGATTGCAGCGAACAGCGCCAGACCACCGAGCGCGATCATGGCGATGGTCACCATTACGATCGGCTCGTGGAACGGGACTGCTTCCCAACTTAATTTACCAAACATCGTTTACTCCTCTGCCCCGGCAGCTGAATGCGAGTTCATGTCCATTCCTTGCGTAGCGGCCACTTCTTTCTCTTCTTTCTCGTGCTTCACTTTCGGACCCGGTTTCATGCCTTCGTACTTGTCGACGATGGTCTGGAACAGGTTCGGCGTCACCGAGGAGTAGAGCTCGACTGGGTTGTTCTGGCTTTGCTTGGCAAGGGCTGCGTATTCAGCTTGTTCAAGCTGCTTAGGTGCCTTTTTGACTTCACTTACCCAGGCGTCGAAATCTTCCTGGGAAGTTGCGATCGCTTTGAATTTCATACCGGTGAAACCCGCGCCGCTGTAGTTGGCGGAGATACCGTCCATCTCGGCGTTCTCGTTGGCGATCAGGTGCAGCTTGGTCTGCATGCCCGCCATCGCGTAGATCTGGCCGCCCAGCGCAGGGATGAAGAACGAGTTCATCACGGCGTCGGAAGTGATCTTGAAGTTGATCGGGGTGTGCGCCGGGAACACGATCTTGTTGACCGTGGCGATGCCTTGTTCCGGATAGATGAACAGCCACTTCCAGTCCAGCGCGACCACTTCGATGGTCACAGGCTTGACGTCGGATTCCAGCGGCTTGTACGGGTCAAGGGCGTGGGTCGACTTGTAGGTGACGTAACCCAGGGCAATGATGATCAGCACTGGAACAGCCCACACCGCGATCTCGATCTTGGTGGAGTGGTTCCATTTCGGGGTGTAGGTAGCGCTGGTGTTGGACGCGCGGTATTTCCAGGCGAACAGGAAGGTCATGATGATGACCGGAACGACGACCAACAGCATCAGCAGCGTTGCGGTGATGATCAGGTTTCGCTCGTCCAGACCAACCTGGCCCTTGGGATTGAGCAAGGTCATGTTGCAGCCTGACAGCAACAACGTGCCGATCAGCGGCAATAAGCCTAGTAGTCTGGGGTACCTGTTTTTACTCATCTCACGACCTCTAAAGCAGCTTGCGCAATGCAGTTGGGTTTTGATCGCCAACACTTCACCCTGCCAAGGGTTGGCATTTTTCTTGGATTGAATAAGGGCATGCCCGTCGTGCGTCAGACGCTGTACGACAAATCCCGGGCCTGCGGTGAGTTCTTATTCGAATACGTGGTCAAAGGCCTTGTTACAGACCAATTCCATTTGGTGCGGGTAATTGGAGGCTCCGACACCTGGGAATCGCATGAAGCCACCAGACCTCTCGACACCCTGTTTCTGCTCACCCCTGGTTAAGATTTGAGCAGTGCCGGGAATTCAGTGCGGGCGATTGTAGATATGTAACGTTCCATAAACCATGTCTCATCCCGAAATAATTTTTATCCGAACCGGCAACAATCATTAACCGTTTTCGCAAAAGCGGCGCATCTTATCGAAATTAATTCTCAACAAAAACACCAAAATAAGTAGGTCTTCCACCCACGGTTCAGACAGTATCGTGTCCCTCTTCTCGGCCCTTGACCTTGCCCAAGGCCCGATATGACGGGGGCTCTGGCCATTCGCCAGAGCCTGTTAAAACTGCCTGTTCGTGCCCGCAATGGAAAAAACCGGAAGCCTGCAAAACAAGCCAATTTCGTTACGTTTCCATGCACCAATCCGGCCTTCTCGAACGCCCTGCGGCGCTCACTCTGTGACAACATGTCGCACACGTGTCGCACCCTTGATTGCCACCCGTCACAGTCTTTTTACCCGGCCTCTGAAATGTGCTCTGCAAGACAAAAAAAACCCCGGCCCTCTCTTCGAGGACCGGGGCTTTTTTGTCCGACAATAGGAGGCGGCAGTTGACCTCAGCGCAGCGTTTTGCGGTTACGCGAAGTCAGCAACGGCACCAGCACCACGATCAGCACGAAGGCAACCAGCGCCCACTGCGCCAGCGACAGACCGAGGATCGGCGGGTATGGCGTGGAGCAGAAACCATCGACCTGGAAACCCAGCGGGAAGATCTTCGCCAGCGGCAAGTCATCGACAATCGGTTGCAGCACATCGATGCCGCAGCTGACCGCCGGATAGAACTGCGTATAGACGTGATGCCCGGCAACGCCTGCACCTGCCACTGCACAAATCACCACCAGGGTTTCAAACACCGTGATGCTGCGACGGCCGCGCATGGCCGCGCCGATGAAGGCAAAGATCGCGATCAGCAGCAACGCGTAACGTTGCAGGATGCACAACGGGCAAGGGGCCTCGCCCAGAACAATTTGCATGTACAGCGCGCCGCCGATCAGCGCCAGGCAAATGATGCCCAAAAACACCAGGTAGCGCCGTTCACGCCCCAACCGCATGGATTCATCGCTCATCGCGTTTCCCTTCAATATTTCGATTGCCCGTCAGTCTACACGCTGGCCCGGACCTTTGAGAGTCTGGCGCATGTGAGGGGGATTCGGGGGGAATAGACGATAAGGCGGTTAAGAAGGGATTAACTTTCTGACTTTTTTCAGTTCAGGACCGAGGTGAAGCAATCGCGGGCAAGCCACGCTCCCACAGGGGGGTATGTCGTTCACATCAATCCGGATCGACACAAATCCCTGTGGGAGCGTGGTTTGCCCGCGATGAAGGCGACGCGGTGAGCCTACTGACCCACCGCGCCAACCCCTTACTCCAGCGCCGCTGCCGGCCCGAAGAACTCATAACGGCTTTGCTTCTCCGGCACACCCAATGCCTTGAGGTGGCGTTTGATCGCGACCATGAAGCCTTTTGGCCCCAGGAAGTAGGCATCCAGATCGCGCTCTTGCGGCAGCCATTGATGCAACTGCTGCTGGCTCAACAACCCCATCTTGTGCGCCGCCGGGCTCACGCCGTCGTCCTCGGAATAGCAGTAGAAGCGTTTGAGTTGCGGATGACGCTCAGCCAGGCCATCGATCCAGTCGCGGAAGGCATGCACGCTGCCGTTGCGCGCGCAGTGGATGAAATGCACCGGCCGCTGGGTTTCCAGCGCCGCTTCGAGCATCGCCAGGGTCGGGGTGATGCCCACGCCACCGCTGATCAGTACCAGTGGCTTGTCGCTGGCGGTCAGGACGAACTCGCCCGATGGCGGGAACAACTGGATGCTGGCGCCGACATGCAACTGGTCGTGCAGGAAGTTGGAAGCGCGGCCACCGGCCTCGCGTTTGACGCTGATGCGGTACTGGCCTTTGTTTGCCAGCGCCGACAGCGAGTAGTTACGACGGATTTCTTCACCGTCGAGGATCAGTTTCATGCCGATGTACTGGCCGGGTTCTGCCAGCAGGATCGGGCCTTTGTCCGCGGGTTCGAAGTAGAACGAAGTGATCTCGGCGCTCTCCTCGACCTTGTCTGCCACGATGAATTCCCGCGCCCCGCGCCAACCGCCCGGTGCCTGTTCCTTCTGGTCGTAGATGCTGGTTTCGGCACCGATCAGGATGTCAGCCAGTTGACCGTAGGCCGCGCCCCAGGCCGCGATCACTTCAGGAGTGGCGATCTCTTCGCCCAATACTTCGGCGATGGCCCGCAGCAGGCAGCTGCCGACAATCGGATAGTGCTCCGGGAGGATCTGCAGGGCCACGTGCTTGTTGATGATCTTGGCCACCAGGTCGCCCAACTGGTCGAGCTGGTCGATATGGCGCGCATACATCAATACGCCGTTGGCCAGGGCACGCGGCTGATCACCGCTGGCCTGGTGGGCCTGGTTGAACAGCGGGCGGACTTGCGGATATTCGGAGAGCATCATGCGGTAGAAGTGCGTGATCAGCGCCTCACCACCGCTTTCGAGCAGCGGCACGGTGGATTTGACGATGGCACGGTCTTGAGCGCTCAGCATAAGGTGACTCCTGGTCTTCTTGGGTTGCTAACGGACTACCCTATGCTTATCAGCTTTCGTGCCAACTATTTAATCGTTATAAATCAATGGCTTAATAACTAAATAGTCATTTAGACACTTCCTGATTTATAGTCATACCGACTACACGGAGTCACTATGACTGCAAAACCCCTGCTCACTGCTCTGCTGCCCCTGGTCGCCGACCTGTCTCGCGAACTGCCCGAGGGTGAGCGTTATCGCCGCCTGTTGGAAGCCATGCGCGCCCTGCTCCCGTGCGACGCCGCCGCCCTGCTGCGCCTTGATGGTGAATGGCTGGTGCCGCTGGCCGTCGACGGCTTGAGTACCGACACCCTCGGCCGGCGCTTCAAGGTCAGCGAGCACCCGCGTTTCGAAGCGCTGCTCAGCGGCCCCGGCCCGACCCGTTTCGCTGCCGACAGCGACTTGCCTGACCCCTATGACGGCCTGGTCGATGGCCTGGATGATCATCTGGAAGTCCACGACTGCATGGGTTGCCCGTTGTTCATCGACGAGCGCCCATGGGGCCTGCTGACCCTCGATGCCCTCGACCCGGAGCGGTTCGAACCGATCGAACTGGATGCCCTGCAAGCCTTCGCCAGCCTCGCGGCCGCTACGGTCAACGCCGCCGAGCGCATCGAGCGGTTGAACAACCGGGTCGAAGATGAGCATCAGCGCGCCGAGGTCTACCGCCAAGCCAGCGGCCAGCAGAATCGCGAGATGATTGGCCAGAGCAAGGCCCACAAGCGCCTGGTCGAAGAAATCAGCCTGGTGGGCGGCAGCGACCTGACCGTGTTGATCACCGGCGAAACCGGGGTCGGCAAGGAGTTGGTGGCCCAAGCCATCCATGCCGCCTCGCCCCGCGCCGACAAACCAATCATCAGCCTCAACTGCGCCGCGCTGCCCGACACCCTGGTGGAAAGCGAGTTGTTCGGCCATGTTCGCGGCGCCTTCACCGGGGCAATGAACGACCGCCGTGGCAAGTTCGAACTGGCCAATGGCGGCACGCTGTTCCTTGATGAAGTCGGCGAGTTGTCGCTGACCGTGCAGGCCAAGTTGCTGCGGGTGCTGCAAAGCGGTCAACTGCAGCGACTGGGTTCGGACCAGGAGCATCAGGTCGACGTGCGCCTGATCGCGGCGACCAACCGCGACCTCGCCGAAGAAGTACGCAGCGGCCGTTACCGCGCCGACTTCTACCATCGCCTCAGCGTGTATCCGCTGCTGGTGCCGGCCCTGCGCGATCGCGGGCGCGATGTGCTGCTGCTCAGCGGTTACTTCCTGGAGCAGAACCGCTCGCGCATGGGACTCAACAGCCTGCGCCTGAACAGCGACGCCCAGGCCGCGTTATTGGCCTACGACTGGCCCGGCAATGTGCGCGAGCTTGAACATTTGATCGGCCGCAGCGCCTTGAAAGCCCTGGGCAATTGCAAGGAGCGGCCAAAGATTCTCAGCTTGAGCGCAGCCGACCTCGACTTGCCCAGCGCCAGCGTTGAAACCGCTGCCGAGCAACCCGCCATCGCCGCTGTGGCGTTGGTAGCAGGTGATTTGCGCGAGGCGACCGAAAACTATCAGCGCCAGTTGATCGGTGCCTGCCTGGAGCGGCACAACAACAACTGGGCAAGCGCGGCCCGTGAGCTAGGCTTGGATCGGGCGAATCTTGGGCGGATGGCCAAAAGGCTCGGCATGAAGTGATGACCCCATCGCGAGCAAGCTCGCTCCCACAGGATGTGTGAACGACGACGATCCAATGTGGGAGCGAGCTTGCTCGCGATGGCGTCTTACTGTTCACCGCAATTGTTAAAGCCTGCCCCAAACAAGTCGATAACCCGGCATCGAAGTCATTGGCGATCCCTGGATTGCCCGTCACCTTTTTCCAGAGAAGGTTTATATGTCCTCCACCAAAGCCCGCGCAGACTCACTTTCGCTTCTGCTGTTTACCTTGCGCAGCGGCAAGCTGATGGCGATCAACCTGCTCAAGGTCAGTGAAATCATTCCCTGCCCGCCGCTGACCAGGCTGCCGGAGTCACATCCCCACGTCAAAGGCATCGCCACCCTGCGCGGTGCCTCGCTGTCGGTAATCGACCTCAGCCGTGCCATTGGCGAGCGTCCGCTGGAAGACCCCAACGGCGGCTGCCTGATCGTCACCGACGTCAGCCGCTCCAAGCAAGGCCTGCACGTACAGGCCGTGAGCAAGATCGTCCATTGCCTGACCACCGACATCCGCCCGCCGCCCTTCGGCTCCGGTGGTTTGCGTGCCTACATCACCGGCGTGACGTCGGTCGATGGCACCCTGGTACAAGTGCTGGACATCGAAAAAGTCATCCATGGCATCGCCCCGGCACAAATCGAAATGGCGCCGACCGAACTGAGCATGGAAGACGCCGAACTGCTGGGCAACGCACGCATCCTGGTGGTCGATGACAGTCAGGTCGCCTTGCAGCAATCGGTGCACACCCTGCGTAACCTCGGCCTGCAGTGCCATACGGCCCGCAGCGCCAAGGAAGCCATCGACTGCCTGCTGGACCTGCAAGGCACCGCGCAGCAGATCAACCTGATCGTCTCGGACATCGAGATGTCGGAGATGGACGGTTACGCCTTCACCCGCACCCTGCGGGAAACCCCGGATTTCGCGCATCTTTATGTGCTGCTGCACACCTCGCTGGACAGTGCGATGAACGCCGAGAAAGCACGACTGGCGGGGGCGAACGCGGTGCTGACCAAGTTTTCTTCGCCGGAATTGACCCAGTGCCTGATCACCGCGGCCAAGGCTGTCGCCGAACAGGGTTATTGAGTGTTGACCGAAGAATTCTGCTGGCTGATGCGGCGCGACCTCTCTGTCGTCGTGCCGCCCCCTGATTGGCCAACCGGCCTGCAACTGAGCGAATACCGCCCCGAACTGGGCGCCGCCGTGCACCGGTTGATGGAGTTCGGTTATCTCGACGGCGGTGGTCGCGTAGCCGCACTGGACATGTGGCAACGGCAGTTCGAAACCGATCCGGAATATGACCCGGCCCTGTGCTTCATTGCCCTGGATGCCGAGGAAGTGGTCGGCGTTTGCCAGTGCTGGACCAGTGCCTATATCAAGAACCTGGTGGTGCACCCGCGGTTTCAGGGTCGGGGGTTGGGGCGTGCGCTGTTGTTGCAGGCGTTCAAGGTGTTCCAGCAGCGGCATGAAGGTTTCGTGGACCTGAAGGTACGTGAAGACAACCTTCGTGCGCGGCGCTTGTATGAAAACGTCGGGATGCGCGCGATCCGCCGGGAGCCGGTTCCGCTCTGATGCCGCCATCGCGAGCAGGCTCGCTCCCACAGTTGATGTGTGTACACCGTCCAATGTGGGAGCGGGCTTGCTCGCGAAGAGGTCAGCAAAGTCTCCATCTACCTTTCAGGCATACTCCTGCCTTGGCCACTCAGCCCAAGGAAGCCTGAACCATGAAAGCTGCGCCCCTGATTCTGTTCTGCCTCACCGCCCTCGCCTCCCTGGCCCACGCCTCCAGCCCCGACGCCTGGGCCACCTACGACAAAGCCGTACTCACCAGTTGCACCAAGGCCAGTGGCCTGAAGGACAGCAAACCGGTCGGCAACGCCGCGCAGTTCGATGACCGGGTCGGCTACACCGCGCTCCTGCTCCAGGGCCAGTACCCGCAAAAGCACATGAAAGGCGCACAAGGCACCGAGTTGTGCCTGTACAACAAAAAGAGCAAAACCGCGTACGTCACCGAATGGGACTCCATCCGCCCGGCCGGCAAGGCAAACTGACTGGCGCATAATTTGCTTCGATAGCGGCTTTTGCGGCGGCATTCTGTCGCCGCTTCATGCCCTGTGACGCGAACGAACGCTCGATGAATACAACATTTTCCTGTGTAGGCTGCGGCAAATGCTGTAACGACCACCATGTGCCCCTGACCCTGGGCGAAGCCCGGATGTGGGCAGCCGATGGCGGTCAGGTGATCGTGCTGGTGGAAGCGTTTCTGGGCAATGGCCTGGGTCTGCCGGTGCACCAACGGGAACACGCCGAACGCCGTTCGGCGGCAGTGCGCAGCGGTGAATCCGAGGCGTACGTGGCTATCACCTTCGCCGCCTACAATGTCGGCCCCTGCCGAAATCTTGACGAAGACAACCGCTGTCGCATCTACGAACGCCGGCCGCTGGTGTGCCGTATCTATCCGATGGAAATCAATCCGCACATACCTCTGAACACCGCCATGAAGGAATGTCCGCCTGAGTCGTGGGAAAAAGGACCGGAGCTGATTGTCGGTGGTGAGCTGGTCGACCGGGAATTGTCGGAACTGATCCAGCGCTCCCGTCAGGCGGATCGTGATGACATTCCGATGAAGGATGCAATTTGTGCGTTGCTGGGGATTCGCACCACGGCCCTGAAGGGCGACGGGTATACCGCTTATCTTCCGGATATGGCGGAATTTGCCGCGATCATCGACGACCTGGCCGGGCAAACGTTGCCGCAGTGGGGCAGTGAATGGCGGTTTCATGTGTCGGGGGATGATATTGCCGGGCAAGTGCTGGCCGCAGGTGCGCAAGTGACGGCGGATGCGCTGACGAATTACTCGTTTATTTCGTTGCGGGCGACTTGATCCGGGATTTGCAGTGTTTGTGCCGGCCCCTTCGCGAGCAAGCCCGCTCCCACTGGAGGAATGCATTCCAAATGTGGGAGCGGGCTTGCTCGTGAAGACGGCAGATCAGTCACCGCAGACTTAAGAACTCAGCGCTTACCCATCGACCGACGAGTCCCCGGCGGTGCCATGCCCGGCGTCTTGGTGTGGCCGTTCTTGGCGCCGTTCTTGTACCACGGCTGGTTGGAACCCTTGGCGGCCGCCAGCTCACCCGGCTTGAACGGGAATTTGAAGGCCGGGATCCCGGCTTTGGATTCGCTGTCGGCGCTGGAGTCGACGCTGTCTGTCAGCTCTGCCTGCACGTCGTTCAGGGCGTCGGCGACCGGCGGTTGTTTCGGGGAAGTCATGAAAGCTCCGGGTGGTGCATGAAATGTCGGGCCCGGTGAGCGGGCCGCATGCCACAGTATAAGAAGTGCGGCAGTATAACTGGATGGAGCACGACAAGCTGCAAGCTTGCATAGACCGCCTGACGACTCGCACAAATCCCGCGAAGAATGTTAGCGTGCTCATCATTCTTCACCGCCCGACGAGCCCGCCCGCCCATGAAAAAGACCGTCCTTGCATTCAGCCGCGTCACCCCACCAATGATCGAACGCCTGCAACAGGATTTCGACGTCATCGTGCCGAATCCGAAAAACGGCGACATCAACGCCCAATTCAACGAAGCCCTGCCCCACGCCCACGGCTTGATCGGCGTCGGTCGCAAACTCGGCCGCGCTCAATTGGAAAACGCCACCACGCTGGAGGTGGTATCCAGTGTCTCGGTGGGCTACGACAACTATGACCTGGCCTACTTCAACGAACGCGGGATCATGCTGACCAACACGCCGGATGTGCTCACCGAAAGCACCGCCGATCTGGCGTTTGCCCTGTTGATGAGCAGCGCGCGCCGCGTCGCCGAACTGGATGCCTGGACCAAGGCCGGGCAATGGCAGGCCACTGTCGGTGCGCAGCTGTTCGGTTGCGATGTGCATGGCAAGACGCTGGGCATTGTCGGCATGGGCAATATCGGTGCGGCCATCGCCCGACGCGGTCGCCTGGGGTTCAACATGCCGGTCATCTACAGCGGCAACAGCCGCAAGACCGAACTGGAACAGGAACTCGGCGCGCAGTACCGCAGCCTCGATCAATTGCTGGCCGAAGCTGATTTCGTGTGCCTGGTGGTGCCGCTCAGCGAGAAAACCAAACACTTGATCAGCCATCGCGAACTGGCGCTGATGAAACCAAGCGCCATCCTGGTGAACATTGCCCGCGGCCCGGTGGTGGATGAGCCGGCGCTGATCGAAGCGCTGCAAAACAACCGCATTCGTGGTGCCGGGCTGGACGTTTACGAAAAAGAACCGCTGGCCGAGTCCCCACTGTTCCAGTTGAAAAATGCCGTGACCTTGCCGCACATTGGCTCGGCCACCCATGAGACCCGCGATGCCATGGCCAACCGTGCCCTGGCCAACCTGCGCAGTGCGCTGTTGGGGGAACGCCCACAGGACCTGGTCAACCCGCAAGTCTGGAAGGGTTGAAAAAAGGGCAGGCGTTAAAAGCGCCTGCCCTTAAATGCAAAAAATAAAAACAATATCACTCTAAACCTGTAAAAAAACTGTCTGAATACACACCCTGCAATTCAGTCAATAAACAAATAACAAAACCACCCGCTAGACTCTCCTTACTTTTCCAGACACAACGGAAACAAAAAAGGAGATCACCACCTTGAATCAACTTACGACAAATCAAGTCATACGCTTCAGCAAAGCCACACTAATGTTATTCATAAGTATTTTTGGATTGCTGGTGATGTACAGCAACGTTACGGACTACGCAACCAACTACGAAAACATCAGTAACATCCTGAGCATGGAGACCACAGATGACGACGAGAAGTACACCTACAGGGCCATTACCTCGCAGATACTCCATCACCGCATCTACTGGCTCATCATTACACTCGAGGTTATCTACACGCTCTTCTTCATGATCGGAACCTGTTATCTTTATAAAAACATGAGTAGCAGCGCTGAAGAGTTTCACGAGGCCAAAAAGCCCGCGATCATAGGATTACTCATTGCGCTCTTGCTTTACTATGTCGGCTTTCAAGTTATCGGCGTGGAATGGTTCAACATGGACCAATCACAAGCCTGGAGTTACAAAGACTGGACCCGGCATATTGTCGACTTCATACTACCGCTGCTGATTTATATTGCGATCAAAGTCGAGCACTGAGGACTTCAGCGCTCGATGAACGTCATCTCAAGCGAGCTTGCTACTCCCCTGTACCAAGCGTGGTTTGGGCTTGCGAAACACCAGTACGTTACCCGACATCACCAATACCAGCCCCAACAGCGCCGGCATCGTCCACTGATAACCCTCGGCGAACGCTGACACGTTGAGTGCCACCACCGGAAACAGCACTGTGCAGTACGCAGCCCGCTCTGGCCCCATGCGGCCGACCAGGGTCAGGTAGGCGGTGAAACCGATCACCGATCCCGGAATCACCAGGTACAACAGCGACCCGATGTAACGCGTGCTCATCTCCATGTCGAAGGGAATGCCTTTGACCAGGCACCACACGGTTAGCATCGCCGCCCCGTAAGCCATGCCCCAGGCATTGGTGGTCAGCGGTTTGAGACCAGCCTTCTGTTGCAGGCTCGAAAGCATGTTGCCCGCCGAGAAACACAAGGTGCCGCACAGGGCCAGACCGAGGCCGAGCAAGGTTTCCGGGCTGGCGGTATGCCCGGCCAGCTCCGGCCAGAACAGCAGCCCCAACCCAAGCAGGCCCAACGCACCGCCCATCAGCACATTGCGGGCAATTCTCTGACCGAAGAACACCCGCGCGTTGAGGGCATTCCACAGGGTGGCGGTGGAAAACACCACGGCCACCAGACCGCTGGGGATCCACTGGCTCGCGGTGAGGAAGCACATGAAGTTGACGCAGAACAGGCACAAGCCCTGAGCCAGGCAGATCAGGTGCCCGCGACGGTTCATCACTTGCAGGCGTCGGCTGAGCAGCAGGATCACGAACAGCACCAGCGCGGCGAGGCCGAAGCGATACACGATCGACACGGGAATGGCCACCACGCCCAGTTGCCATTTCAAGGCAATCCAGGTGGTACCCCAGATCAGCACAGTCAGCAGGTACAAAGAAAGGTTCATGACTAAGGCTCCTCGCTAGGTGCCCAGTGTCCGGCGCCACGCCTGGGCGCACTTGCATAAACTTGCGCTTTTGTCTGAGGACAGGCTGGCAGGCGCACGTCTACGGAGTAGGATGCAAGCCGTTGGATGCAGGTGTTAGAGAGCAACGATCATGGCTGCACTGGATACCCTACAAGTCTTTCAAGCCCTCAACCGCTCGCCGAATGCTCGCCTTGAGCACAGCGCCGAGCTCGGTGACGGCTTGTCTGCAGCCTTGTGGAGCAATCACCACGACGCTCAGGAATACGAAGCGCCCAGCCACCACACGTTGTCCTGTTACCTCGCCGGCGGCACCGGCACCTTTCGCCGCGACCAGCCCGGCAACAAGGGTGGTCCGGACAAACTGTGCATCCTCCCCGCCGATCACCAGTCAGGCTGGGTGATCAATGGCGATATTCGCCTGGCACACCTGTATTTCAGCCCCGAACAATTTGCCCTTGGCTGCGTCACCCTGCTCGATCGCGAGCCACGGGAAATGCAGCTGCGCGAGCAGACCTTTCTCGATGATCCGCAGCAGGCACTGCGCTTTCGGCAGTTGGTCGCCTTGAACTGGGACGAGCCGGGCGAGCGCCTGCTCACCAGCAGCCTGGCGCACGAACTGCTCAGCCATGCCCTGCTCAGCCAGGTCAACGTGCGTCAGGGCTTGCGCCTTAAAGGCGGGCTGGCCGCGCACCAGCGCCGGCATCTGGTGGAGTTCATCGACAGCCATCTGGACGAGGCCATCAGCCTCGGTCAATTGGCGGCGTTGTGCGCGTTGTCCGAATACCACTTCGCGCGGATGTTCCGCGAAAGCTTCGGCTTGCCACCCCACCAGTATGTGCTGGCGCGGCGCCTTGACCGGGCGCGGGAGTTGCTGCGCACGACCTCGCAGCCTCTGGGGGAGATTGCACTGGCTTGCGGTTTTGCCAGCGCCAGCCATTTCACCAACCGGTTTCGCCAGACACTTGGCGGGACGCCCGGCGAGTATCGACAGGCGTTTTTGCGCTAGACCCGATTTTTTATCGCCTGTACTGCCGCCTTCGCGAGCAAGCCCGCTCCCACAAGGTTTGGTGGTGCTTACCTGTTTTGTGGCTACCCTATTCCCCTGTGGGAGCGAGCTTGCTCGCGATGAACGATGACACGGTCTATCGTCAGAACTCCAAGGTGCTCGACAACGTCACCTGCCGCGAATCCCCCATCGACACAAAGAACCGACTCGCCGCCGAGGTGTAGTAGGTGCGATCGAACAGGTTCTTCACGTTGAGCTGGAACTTGACCTTCTGCCCTTCGACCCTGGTGTCGTAGGTGGCGAACGCATCGGCCACGGTGTAGCTCGGCAGGTCGAAATCGTTCACCGCGTTGCCCGCGCGCTCACCCACATAACGCGCCCCGGCGCCGACCCGCAGTTGATCACCGCCAATGACGCTGCCGAAGTCATAGACGGCCGACAACGAGCCGCTGTTCTTCGCCACGTTCTGCAACTGATTGCCTTTGTAATCCGGGTCTTCGGTGACTTCGGCATCGGTATAGGCGTAGCTGCCGATCATGCTCCAGCGATCGGTGAGCTGACCGCTCAGGTCCACTTCCAGGCCACGGGAACGCACTTCACCGGCGGCACTGTAAATCGTGGTCGGACCTTCGGCGTTGGCCACCAGCACATTGCGCTTCTTGATGTCGAACAGTGCGATGTTGCCGGTAACGCGGCCCGGCAGATCAAGCTTGGCACCCAGCTCCCAGGACTTGGCTTCTTCCGGAGCGATACCGCCGTCAAGCACGGTACTGCTGCCGCTCAATGGCGCGATGGTCGAGTTGGGTTTGAACGACTCGGTGTAGCTGCCGTAGAACGACAAGGCATCGGTGTATTTGTACACAAGGCCCGCGCGCGGCACCCATTTCTGCCCGTTGCTGTCGGTATTGGCGTGGAACGGTACGCCTTTGCCGGCGTACTGGTCGTACGCCTGGAAACGCGCGCCGGCCACCAGAATCCACTGGTCGGTGAGGTGGATGGAGTCTTGCAGGAAGACCGAATCGCTGCGCAGTTCATCGGTCTGTGCGCTATCGGGCGCACTGACGGTGGTGCCCGGCACTTCCCGTCCATAAACCGGATTGACGTAACTGAATGTGGTCAGGCTTTTCTGGCGGATCAGGTCTTCGCGGTAGATCTTGCGGTACTCATCGTCGATACCGAACAGCAGGTCATGCTGCATGCCGAGCACATTCACGTTGCCTTCGAGGCTGGCGGTGGTGAAACGGTCGGTGCTGATCGCATTCTGGGTGCCGTCCATGCTGCGGGTCAGGGTGCCCTTTTTGGTGTCGATGGCGGTCACGCGCACCTGGCTGGCATCGTAGGTTTCGCGGTTCCAGCTGTAGCCAAAATGGGCTTTCCAGTTGTCGTTGAGTTCGTGATCGGCCTCGAAGTGATAGAGGTCCGAGCGCCCTTCCATGTTGTTGAACGGTTCGTCGAGACGCTCGTTGCGCGAGATGTCCAGCGGATGGTTGGTCCGCGGATCGATCAGCGTGCCGCGGTCGAACGGTGTGAGGAATTCGCGGTGCTCATAGGAGAACAGCAGCTTGGTGCTTTCGCCGTACCAGGCCAGCGACGGCGCGATCAGGCTCTCGCGATGCACACCGAAGTTACGCCAGTAATCTTCGTCTTCGTAGTCCAGCACCATGCGGTAGGCCAGTCCGGAATCGCCGAGGGCCCCAGTGCTGTCGAGGCTGCCACCGCTGCCGTTCTTGCCGTCGTCATAGCTCGAACCGCGCGCGGTCAGCGCGTTGTACCGCTCAAGCTCGGGCTTCTTGCTGACCATATTGACCACACCACCCGGATCCTGGATGCCATAGAGCAACGAGGCCGGGCCCTTGAGCACTTCGACCCGGTCCACGCTGGCGTTGAGGCCACGACCCTGCACGATCGGCATGCCGTCGCGCATGATCGAGCCGTTACGGTTGTCGCCAAAGCCACGGACCATCACCGAGTCCTGGGTGCTGCCCAGGGTGTTGGCCTGGGTGATGCCGCTGACATTGGCCAGCGCGTCATCGAGATTGCGCGGCGCCTGGTCGCGGATGACCTGGGCCGGAACGACGTTGATCGTCTGCGGGATCTCCTGTACGGGGGCCGAGGAGCGCATCACTGACGTGATGGGTGGCGGTTGATAGCTCATGGAGTCATCCATCACCGAGGTGATGGTGGTCGCGCCCAGGTTCAACGCCCCTTCAGTCGGCCGTGGTTCCAGTGCAATGGTGTGGCCGTCGGTGCGACGGAACGTCAAGCCCGAACCAGTGAGCAGACGTTGCAGAGCCTGTTCGGCGCTCATCTGGCCATTGATGGCCGGCGCATTGAGACCGTACGGCGCCTCATCGGTGTAGACGACGCTGATGCCGGTCACTCGGCTGAAATCGCTCAGGGCCTGGGGCAACGGTTTGGCGGCCAGCGCGAAATTGAATTGCCCACGCGACTGACTACTGCCTGCCTCTGCGGCCAGCGCTACGCTCAGCGGCAACAAGGACAATGCCGAAAAGCTCAACGCAGACACACCCAACCATTGTTTGACCGAACCCGATTTTGCCCTGGACTTCATGACTCATGACCTGTGTAGAACCGCAACGGATGCGAATGACTCGCAGTTTCAGTCACTACACGGATGGCAATCGGGTTTACCTCAGCAAAAACTTTAAAATATTTTTACTTGAGTGGTTGGGTGTCTGATCTGCCGTCTTCGCGAGCAAGCTCGCTCCCACAGGTATTGAGTCGGCCACAATATTGGGGCAACACATAACCCCGTGGGAGCGGGCTTGCCCGCGAAGAGGCCAACAGCTTTAGCGCAGAATAATCAGATGCCCCAAAACCTGATGCTGCTCAAACCCCAACACCCCCTGCAACGAACTCAACACCGCCTGCGGGTTCCTGCTCGGAAAACTGCCACTGATCCGGCGCCTCGCCAGTTCATCATTGAGCAACACGATCCGTCCGGGGTAATAGCGCGCCAAATCCTGTACCACATCGGCCAACGTCGCCTTGTAGTAATTGAGCCAGCCCTGGCGCCATGCCAACTGCGCTTCGCTGTCCACCGAGTGGAGTGTTTGCGCCGAGCCTTCGCCATAGGCCACTTGCTGGCCGGCGGTGAGCACTTGCTGATCGGCTTTCTGGTGCGCCGTCACGCCAACCCGTCCCGACAGCACCGTGACCTGTGCACCGTGGGGCTGCAAACGGACTTCGAACTGCGTACCCAGGACCCGCGTCTGGCCTTTCTCGGCGTCCACCACAAACGGCTCGCCGGTATGGGTAACGCTGAAAAAGCCGGCGCCGCGGCGCAGTTGCACATGCCGCTCACCGCGACTGAAATCCACGGCGATGGCACTGTCGGCATCCAGTGTCACCTGCGACTGATCGGCCAGGATAACGGTGCGAATTTCCCCCGGTGCCGAGACGTAATCCGCCCCCAGGTCATCAATCCAACGCATAGGCTGCCAGCCTGTACCGACACTGATCATCAACAGCAGACACGCGGCCATCGCCAGCGCACCGGACCAGCGCCCGAGCGTGCTGCGCCGCGGCTTGTCCATGGCGTTGAGATAGCCCTGCAAGGCAAAAGCGTCTTCATCGGCGAGTGCGCGCGCCGGTCCTTCGCTCAACTCCCACAGGACCTGCGCCCGGGCATAGGCCTCGGCATGGGCGGGGTCGGCCTGCAACCACTGGCTGAACGTCGCCTGGTCACCGCTATTGGGCTGGTCATGCAACAGGCTCAGCCAGGCCAGCGCGGCCTGCTCCTGCGCCGGCGTCGGCGTCGGGGTGACGCGTTTGAAGTCGTTCACGGTGCTGTCCCTGGCGTACGCGGTTCGGGTTCCCGAAGGCTGGCCTTGCAGGCTTCGAGGGCGCGCATCATATGTTTTTCCACGGCACTTTGGGACAAGCCCATGGCCTTGGCGATCTCGGCGTATTTGCGGCCGTGAATGCGATTGAGCAAGAAGATCTGCCGCGTACGCTCCGGCAAGGCGCGCAATGCGGCTTCGACATGGCGCAGATCGTTGCCCGCCTCCAGCGCCGCTTGCGGTCCGCTGCCATGGCTGTCTGGTGATTCCACCATCAAACCTTCGCTGGCCCGGACCCGCGTGCCTTCACTGCGCAAGTGATCGATGGCGATGTTGCCGGCGCAGCGCAGCAGGTAGGTGCTGAGTTCCTCCACTTGCACCAACGGCCGCCGCCAGAATCGCAGGAACAAATCCTGTACCAGGTCAGCCGCCGTCGCCCGACAACCGACACGCCGGCTCACCAGTGCTTCCATTTGCGAACGCTGGGAGAGAAACACCTGGAGAAAATGCGCACGGTCCCCACGCTGTTGATCGCGCTCGATATCGTGGGGCTCGGGGGCAGAGTGATCATCGTTCATGTTTCGACCTGAAAACCGGGGAGGCCACGACAGCGTCAGGGGACCGGAAAGGTCGCAATATTAATGATAAATATTCTCATATGCAAAAGGATCGGGTGCAGCCCTTTATTACGCCCGTTGGTTGCACCAATGGCATAGCCATGGAATCCAAAAGCCACCGAAAACAAAACGGGCCTGCAATGCAGGCCCGTTTTCATGGGAAGGTAAAAAAGTGAATCAGGTGTCAGCCGTTAAGCGCTGCCTGTTCGTTCTCAAGAAACTCTTCTTCCAGCAGATGGTCGGCATGGGCGGCACTCTCGATGGGCACCACATTGGCTCGTTTGCCGCGTAATTTGCCGAACATATGCTCCAGCGCATGTTCAAGTTTGGTAGCCGCTCCGTCGATCGCCTGCTCCATGGTGGAGGCTTTATGGGTGACGGAAATCGGTTGATGGCCTTTTGGCCGCGCCTCCAGCTGGCAGCGCATGTCGTGGGGACCCGGCTTGTCGCCGTTCTCGTCCCGCAGGTGAACCTCGACTCGTGTCAGGTCCTCTTCGTAGCGTTCGAGCGTGCTCTCAATGGTCGTACGTACCCACTCCTCCAGTCGTTTACTGCCTTGAATATGGTTATCGCTATTGACTTGGATTTGCATAGTTCATCCCTTATTTCAGCTAGCTCGCGAGAGGCCGGTCAGCTAAGCCCTTGGGCGTCATCACCGTGACCTCTTACTTACACAATCGGTCTGTACGCTGAACAATTCAACCCCCTAAAAAAGATAAATTTTCAATCGCAAAAAAAGCCGGACAACCGGTAAAAGCGCTGTTAAGGTCGGGAGTTGGGTCGCCCTGCTCTTACGTAATAATTGCTCACATTTGCCGCTCCCCCAACGGGTGCAGGCTGCGAAAAGCACCCGCCTCCTCCACCAACCAATCGTGCACCGCGCGCACACCCGGATGGCTCAACGCCCCGGGTGCGTAAAGCAGCATGTAGCGCTTGTGATTGGGCACCGCCAGGCCGAACGGCACGATCAAGGCACCACGTTCCAACTCATCATTGAGCAAGGTTCGGCGCGCAATCGCCACACCCATCCCGGCGATGGCCGCTTCGATCGTCAGGTGATTGCGATTGAAGGTATGCCCGCGTCGCACATCCGCCCCCTCGAAGCCGATGGCATTGAGGTAAAACTCCCATTCCGCGTACTCGTAGCTGCCGCGCCAGGCGGTGATGTCGTGCAGCAAGGGAAAGTGCATCAGGTCCGCCGGACCATGCAGCGGTGGACGACCACGCAACAGGCTCGGCGCGCACACCGGAAAAATCTGTTCATCAAGCAAGGCTGTGGATAACAGGCCCGGATAACTGCCGTCGTTCAGATCGATCGCCAGGTCGAAGTCACCTTCATGCAACGGCACGCTGCTGTCTTCGGCCACCAGGCGCAACTGGATGTCCGGAAAACGCTGCTGCAAACGCGGCAGTCGCGGCGTCAGCCATTTGCTCAGGAACGACGGAATCGAACGCACCCGCAGAATCCCGCTGATCATGCCCGCGTCCAGTCGCCGCAATTCCGAGTCGATGCTGCCAAAGGCCTCGTTGACGGTAATGGCCAGGCGCTGACCCTCTGCGCTCAGCTCCACTCCGCGGGCGCGGCGGTGAAACAGGCGAAAGCCCAGGCGTTCTTCCAGCTGGCGGATCTGCTGGCTGACCGCCCCCGGTGTGATGTGCAGTTCTTCGGCGCAGCGGGTGAACGACAGGTGCCGCGCGGCACAGGCAAACACGTTCAGCCAGACATATGTCTGGGCGTGTAATTGACGGCTCATCGTTTAGTCCTGCTAAAGGATGTCTTAGGAATTTTCGTTGGTCACGCAGGCTCGTGACAGGCAGTATCGCCCAAATTGCGCTTGTCCTACAGAAATGGCAGCGATTTCCCTTCCATTACGTGTACAGGCTTTAGCATGGCTATCAGTGTTTTCGATCTCTTCAAAGTGGGTATCGGCCCGTCCAGTTCCCATACCGTCGGTCCGATGCGCGCTGCCGCAACCTTTGCCCAAGCGCTGGTCGATCACGGTTTTCTGGCCGACGTGCGACGCGTGGAAATCCGTCTCTATGGTTCTCTTTCAGCGACCGGCGTCGGCCACGCGACGGACCGCGCCTGCGTCATGGGCCTGATGGGCGAATGGCCCGACCGCATCGATCCAACCACCATCGACAGCCGCATTCACACCCTGCGCGAAACCGGCAAACTGTGCCTGGCAGGCGTTGCGCAAATTGCCTTCGACTGGCAACGCGATCTCCTGCTGCTGGACGAAAGCCTGCCCTACCACCCCAACGCCATGTCCCTGACAGCCTTCGGTGAAACCGGCGAACTGTTCGAGCAGACCTACTACTCGGTGGGCGGTGGTTTTATCATCGAAGCAGCCGAAGCCGAATCCGGGATCGCGCCGGCCGGCGACGTGGTGCTGCCTTACGATTTCTCCAGCGCCGCCGAACTGCTCAAACTCTGCAACGAGCACGGGCTGCGGGTGGGCGAACTGATGATGGCCAACGAACGGGCATGGCGCAGTGACGCAGAAATCCGCCAGGGTCTGTTGCATATCTGGTCGGTGATGCGCGAATGCGTCGAGCAGGGTTTGCGCCACGAAGGCATCTTGCCCGGCGGCCTGAGTGTTCCGCGTCGAGCGGCGAAACTGCATCGCAGCCTGCAGGAAATCGGCAAGCCGAATGTCATTACGTCCACCTTGTCAGCGATGGAATGGGTCAACCTGTACGCCCTTGCCGTGAACGAAGAAAACGCGGCCGGCGGGCGCATGGTCACGGCGCCGACCAACGGCGCGGCGGGGATCATTCCGGCGGTGCTGCACTACTACATGAAATTCAATGCCGATGCGTCTGACGATGACGTGGTCGCATTTTTCCTGGGTGCAGCTGCCGTCGGCATCCTGTGCAAGAAAAACGCTTCGATCTCCGGGGCCGAAGTCGGCTGCCAGGGCGAAGTCGGCTCCGCTTGCGCCATGGCCGCCGCAGGCCTGGCAGAGGTGCTTGGCGCCACCCCGGAGCAGCTGGAAAACGCCGCCGAAATCGGCCTGGAACACAACCTCGGCCTCACCTGCGACCCGGTTGGCGGACTGGTGCAAGTGCCGTGTATCGAGCGCAACGCGATCGCCGCGGTCAAGGCCATCAATGCCACGCAAATGGCCCTGCGCGGCGACGGCAAACACTTCATTTCCCTGGACCGGGTGATCCGCACCATGCGCGACACCGGGGCCGACATGCACGACAAGTACAAAGAGACGTCGCGGGGCGGACTGGCGGTGAACTGGGTGGAATGTTGACCGTTTTGGAGGCACGTCGAGGTTAATTGCCCTGAAACGTGCAGAAAACGCGGCCCCCCCGTAGGAGCGAGCTTGCTCGCGAAAAACCCTCAGGCGCCGCAAACCATCTGGTTTGACGCGTTATCGTTCACGACCATCGCGAGCAGGCTCGCTCCTACAGAACGTGTTTTTTGTCCGACAATTTTCCGGCATGGGCCTTGCTACTTCCATGCTGGAACAATGATGGCGAGATGGCCGGTGGTCTGGCGTTGCGAACCAACCCGATCATGGCCGGTCAACAACTGCACGTTCAATCAGGCGGTGACGCATCATGGACAACCCTTTCCAGCTCATTACCGATGCCTTTGCAGCGGATTACCAGATCAACCTGAGTATTCAGGGCCTGGACGGCCGCATCATGCTGACCCTGTCCAACAGTGGCCGCGTGGTGGCCAAACGCATGATCAGCGCCGAACAACGCAATGACCCCGAGCGCCTGAAACGATTGGTGCAAAGCATTCAGTTCGGCATTGCCATCGAGCAAGGCCACTGCGCCGTGGCCATCCTCGAATCAATGACCGACGGCGGCGCGCGCAGCCTGCCCCCACCAGCCAGTGACCGCCACCGACCCACCATGGGGCTTTAAAGCTCGCCCTTTTCTACTTCCGGATGTTCACTGGAGCCCTTACCTGTTTTGCGGTGTGGGTTCTCAATCTTCACCGAAGGAAATTGCGACGAAGCGTAACGCACCACCAGAATCGCAAACGCCAACAGCAGAATCCCGCCGCACAGGTAGATGATCCCCAGGTCCGGCGGGTTGTGGTGCGAAACGTTGGAAATCAGCAGCCGCGTCAGCGCGGTGATCGCCACGTAGATCAGGAAGCGCACGGGCATGTGGTTGGTCTTGAAGTAAATCCCGACCATCGCCCCCAGTTCCAGGTAGATGAACAGCAGCAAGATGTCATCGATCTTGATGTGCCCTTCTTCGATCATCCCGAGAAATTCCATCACCGCCGCCCATGCGGTCACCGCACCAATGGCGAACAGCGCCAGGTAGTGAAAGGTTTCGACAAACAGATTGCCCAGGGACTCGGCCAGTTCATGCACGTTCTGCCGCAGTTTTTCGGCCCAGTTGATTTTCACGATGATGCTTCCTTAGGTCGGCTCGACCGGATGATGCGGGTTGGACGTGACGGTTTTTCTGCATGCAGAAAAAAGGCCAGCCCATGATGGCGAGCCGCTCGGGATTGTGCGCCGTGGCGTTTGGTCGCACCTGTGCAGCGCCCCGCCTGACAAATCCCGAATTCGGTCTACATTAAAAAGCCACTACCCAAAAGGCAGGGATTCGCTTATCCTTTAGCTGTATATAGATACAGTAGTCGAAATCGACAACCAATGTGAAGGCATGTGAGGTGGTGAATGGCCGTCGAAGTGGTATACCGCAGCAGCCGAGATCTGGAGCGCTTGTTCATGGATAAAGCCGAAGCTGACCGTCATGACAAAATGCTCGAACTGGCCGAATTGCTGGCTGAAGTGTTGCAAAAAGCCGTTCCGTCCCTGACCGAGCAGCAAGTGGAAGAAGCCGGGATCTACATGGCGAAAAATCGCGACGTGTTCGCCAAGGCGTTCAAGAGCCAGCCGGACGCCCTGTCCGAACTGCTCAGCGCACCGGTTGAAGTCGCACAACCTGTTGCGGCAACCGAGGTCGTTGAGGCCGCTGAGCCGGTCACCCCGGCCAAGCCTGCCAAGGCCCCAAAAGCCGCCAAATAGGCAAAGCCCGAATTGAACAGGCCCTGAGTCGAATGACCCAGGGCCTTTTTCATGCCTGTGGAAAACTCATGCCAGTTTCACCGGTACAACACCTTCTCCGCCAACTCGTCGGCCACCCGCGCGGGGGAGCGTTTTTCCGCCTGGGCGTGGGCGAACACTTCAGTCAGGCGCGAGCTGATTTTCGACAGGTGCGCGGTGATGGTCGACAGTTCCTCGCCGCGGTGCTTGAGCGACACGTAAATCAGTCCGCCGGCGTTTATCACGTAATCCGGTGCGTACAGGATGCCGCGACGTTCCAGTTGGTCGGCAACATCCAGATGGGTCAGCTGATTGTTCGCCGAACCGGCCACTGCCGAGCAGCGCAGTTGCGTCACGCTGTGGCTGTTGAGCACCCCGCCCAAACCGCACGGCGCAAGAATATCGCAAGGCGTGCTGAGCAGTGCGTCGTTGGCGATGGGGTGAGCCCCGAGTTGCTCCATCGCCAGTTGCACCTTGCCGTGATCGATATCGCTGACCAGCAGTTCGGCCCCGGCGGCGTGCAACTGTTCTGCCAGGGCATAACCAACGTTGCCCAAGCCTTGAATGGCAACGCGCAGGCCTTCGAGGTTATCGCTGCCCAGTCGCGCCATCGCTGTGGCGCGAATGCCGGTGAATACGCCCATCGCCGCGTGTGGCGCAGGGTCGCCCGCCGCGGTGGTGCTGGTGACATGCTGGGTCTGCTGGGCGATGCAATCCATGTCCGCCACTGAGGTGCCACTGTCGATGGCCGTGATGTAGCGCCCGTCGAGCTGATTGATACAGCGCCCGAAGGCTTCGAACAGCGCCGCGCGGTTGGCCACATGAACGGGGCGAATGATCACCGCCACGCCGCCGCCCTGGGCCAGGCCGGCCAGTGCCGCCTTGTAACTCATGCCTTGGGCAAGGCGCACCGCATCCTCGACCGCAGACTCGTCGCTGGGATAGGCAAGGTAACGACAACCACCCAGGGCAGGCCCCAGCCGGCTGTTATGAATGGCAATGACCGCCTTCAACCCGGTGACCGAGTCAACGCTCAGATGCAGCGATTCAAGGCGAGTGCTTTGCATGAGAGCGAACATCGTAGGGCTCCCGAATCACTTCTTGTAGTCGCCAGTATAGGCTTGCGCCCAAAAATTGCAGAAGCGCACCGGAATAAGCACGGCCCCGATGCAGGCTTTCGGAAATAACCCGTGGTCGCTCTTGTACGGTACTGGACGAATGCCGGAGAGGGGGCTAAAACGAGGCATTGCCCGGAGATTTTGATGACCCCGCGCCAATCGTTCTTCGCCTGTCTGCAACGTTCACCGCCCGCGCTGTTCGAGGCGGCACTGTGGATTGCGGCCGAGCACGACAGCGAGGTGGAACCGCAAGCGCTGCTGGCCGATTTCCAGGCGTTGCAACAACGGGTCAGCGGTGGCTTGCCAATGCTGCCGGTCAGTGAACTGGCCCAACCGCTGCTGCGGCGCATGAATGACCTTGGCTTCGCCCAGGACGACTTCACGCCATTGCGCCCGCAAGTGGCACTGATGGACAAAGTACTGGAACGCCGACGTGGACAACCCTTGACGCTGGGGCTGATTGCGCTGGAGTTGGCCAGGGGGCTGGAGATTCCCATGGTCGGGGTCAACTTCCCCGGGCATTTCCTGCTGCGGGTGCCGGGCGCCGATCATTTGCTCGACCCCTGCGGCGGCCGTCGCCTTTATCCCAACGATTGTCGGGAGTTGTTGCTCCGCCAGTACGGCCCGAACATCAAGCTCAGCGCCGAGCACCTGGAAACCGCCGAGCCAGTGCAGATGTTGCAGCGGCTGTCGCGCAACCTGCGCCAGTTGTACCTGTCCCACGACGACGTCATCAATGCCTTGATCGACGCCGAACGCGTTCTGGAACTGGGCAACGCCAGCGCCGCCGACTATCTGGCCCGGGCCAGCCTGTACCAACGGCTGGACTGTCCGAACGCCGAGCGTTTTGACCTGGAGCATGCGCTGCTGCTCAGCGACGATCCGATCCAGCGGATTCGCCTGACGGAGCGGCTGGGGCATTTGCCGCCGAACTCCATCGTTCACTGATCACAAATCATTGTGGGAGCGAGCCTGCTCGCTCCCACATTGGAACGGTGTGAGGTTTCAGGGCGTGTCTGGCTGGTTCGCCGGATGCGCCTTGATGAACGCCGGGTGAGTGGCCGCCAATGCCGCCACTCGCCGGATACGTGGATAAGCTTCAAGAGAAACATTGAAACGCTCGGCCGCGTACAGCTGCGGGATCAGGTAGACGTCCGCCAGCCCGGGTTCGGGGCCGAAGCAGTAACCGTCATCACCGATCAACTGCTCCACCGTGGCCAGCCCTTGGCCGATCCAGTGACCGATCCACTCCACCACCTGCGGTTCGTCGTGGCCCGACTGGCGCAGCCGATTGAGCACGCTGACGTTGTGCAGCGGGTGCACATCGCAGCCGATCACTGCCGCCACACCGCGCTCGTGAGCACGGGCAGCCAGGTCTTTGGACAGCAGCGGGACCTGTGGATAACGTTCCTCCAGGTACTCGATGATCGCGGGAGACTGGATCAGCAACTCGCCTTCATCGGTGCGCAAGGCCGGCACGCGGCCCTGCGGGTTGATGCCCAGATAAGGCGGCTGACGATGCTCTCCACCCTGCGGTGCGATCAGGTTGACTGGCAAGGATTGATAATCCAGGCCCTTGAGCGCCAACGCGATACGCACCCGGTACGAAGATGTCGAACGGTAGTAGGTATAGAGTTCCATGCCCCGCTCCTGTTAGCGCGCCGGCAGCACTTTGCCGCGGCATTCGCCGAAACCGATGGAAGCAAAACCGTCGCGGCGGCAACGGCCGCGCAGGATGATTTCGTCACCGTCCTCAAGGAATTTACGCACTTCGCCCGAGGCCAGTTCGATCGGCTTTTTACCGCCTTCGGTGATTTCCAGCAGGCTGCCGAACTGACCGCTCTGCGGCCCCGACAACGTGCCCGAGCCGAACAAGTCACCAGCCTGCAATTGGCAACCATTGACGCTGTGGTGCGCGACCATTTGTGCCACGGTCCAGTACATGTGCCCGGTGTTGCTCAGGGTCAGGCGATGGGCTGGCAGGTTCTGTTCACGCATGGCCTCGGTGAGCAGCAACACTTCCAGTTCGATGTCGAACGCGCCAGCGGCCTGGTCGCGCTTGTCGAGCAGGTACGGAAGCGGCTGCGGATCGCCTTGGGGACGTGCAGGCTGGGCACGACGGAACGGCTCCAGCGCTTCGGCGGTGACCACCCACGGCGAGATGCTGGTGATGAAGCTTTTCGACAGGAACGGCCCCAGCGGCTGGTATTCCCAGGCCTGGATGTCCCGTGCCGACCAGTCGTTGAGCAGGCAGAAACCGGCGATGTGGTCGGCGGCGTCGCCAATGGCAATCGAGTCGCCCATGTCGTTACCCTGGCCGATCCAGATGCCCAGCTCCAGTTCGTAGTCCAGGCGCGCGCAAGGGCCGAACGTCGGTTCGCTCTGACCGGCCGGCAGCGTCTGGCCTTTCGGGCGGCGCACATCGGTACCGGACGGACGAATGGTCGACGCACGACCGTGGTAGCCGATTGGCACGTACTTGTAGTTCGGCAGCAACGGGTTGTCGGGACGGAACAGCTTGCCGACGTTCTGCGCGTGCTCGATGCCGACGTAGAAGTCGGTGTAATCGTTGATTTTCGCCGGCAGGTGCATCTCGCAATTTGCCGCCAGCGGCAGCAATTTTGCACCCTGGGCTTCGATCTTGCCGTGCAGGGTGCTGCCCTCGGCGAACAGTTCCAGCAAACGCTCGCGCAATGCGACGCGAGCCTCGCGGCCCAGTTCGAAGAACGCATTCAGCTGGCCGCCACGGGTGGCCTCGACGGCAGCCTTCGCGGCGCCATCGAACAATCCGGCCTCAAGGGCCGCTTGCAGATCAAAGATATGCTCGCCAATCGCCACGCCACTGCGCGGTGCCGAGCCGTTGAGGCTGAACACGCCCAGCGGCAGGTTTTGCAGGGGGAAGTCCGCGTGGCCGTTGGCGGATGCAACCCAGCTGCGAGTGATGGAAGTCTGCGTCATGGGTTATCTCCGGGTCGGGTCGAAAGTGGCGGGCAGCGTAGCCCAGCAGGCGTCGTAGGTGTTTTGCAGTTGCGGGCAATCGAGGGCGAAACGGCTTGGGCGCAACACCTGGCTGGTCTCGAACATGAACGCCATGGTGTTGTCGATTTTCGCCGGTTTGAGGTCAGCGTTGATCGCTTTGGTGCAGGTCTCGCCGTCCGGACCGTGGGCGCTCATGCAGCTGTGCAACGATGCGCCGCCGGGCACAAAGCCTTCAGCCTTGGCGTCGTATTCGCCCTGGATCAACCCCATGAATTCATTCATCAGGTTGCGATGGAACCACGGCGGACGGAAGGTTTTCTCGGCCACCATCCAGCGTGGAGGGAAGATCACGAAGTCGAGGTTGGCCAGGCCGTGAACGCTGGTCGGCGAGGTCAGCACAGTGAAGATCGACGGATCGGGGTGATCGAAACTGACGGTGCCGATAGTGTTGAATCGGCGCAGGTCATATTTGTACGGCACGTTGTTACCGTGCCAGGCGACCACGTTGAGCGGCGAATGATTGAGCTCGCAAGCCCACAACTGGCCGAGGAATTTCTGCACCAGCGTGGTGGGTTGTTGCAGGTTTTCGTAGGCCGCCACCGGGGTCAAAAAGTCCCTCGGATTGGCCAGACCATTGCTGCCAATCGGCCCCAGGTCCGGCAGACGCAGCGGTGCGCCATGGTTTTCGGCGACGTAACCGCGGGCTTGCGGGTCGAGCAGTTCGATGCGGAATTTAAGGCCGCGAGGCAGTACGGCAATTTCCAGCGGCTCCAGTTCAAGCACGCCCAGTTCGCTGGCAATGCGCAGGCGTCCCAGTTCAGGCACCAGCAACATCTCGCCGTCCGCGTTGAAGAACACGCGTTCCATGGAACGGTTGGCGCGGTAGTTGTAGATGCTGATCCCGGCCGGTTTTTCTGCGCCCGAGTTGGCGGCCATGCTCACCAGGCCGTCGATGAAATCGGTCGGCTCGGCGGGAATGTCCAGCGGGTTCCAGCGCAGCCGGTTGGGGGTCACCTCACCCAGCGGGCCACCGGCCAGTTGCCGATCCAGTTTGACGAATGCCGGATGATTGGCCGACGGCTGAATGCGGTACATCCAGGTCCGCCGCGCTTCACTGCGCGCCATGGTGAACGCCGTGCCGGAGAACAGTTCGGTGTAAAGGCCGTACGGGGCTTTTTGCGGGGAGTTCTGGCCGACAGGCAATGCGCCGGGCAACGCTTCACTGCTGAATTCGTTGCCGAAGCCTGACAGGTAGGCCAGCGCTGGCGTCGTTGAATCGGGGTTCATGGAGCCTCCTGAACAGGGAGTCGGCAGTGGCCGCTCGCTCTGTTGCAGAGGTCGAGGCACGCCTGGGTTGTTTTTATCGTAATTTGATTACGCATAACGTAATTTGATTGGTATTGACCGTCAAGCTATAAAGACGCCCATTCGTCCCGGGATCCCAGCCACCATGGAAAAAACCAGCGACAACAACGGTAAACAGAAAGTCCGCTCGGCCGAGGTTGGCACCGACATCCTCAAGGCTCTGGCCGAGTTGTCGCCTTCGACTTCGCTGTCGCGCCTGGCCGAACACGTGCAGATGCCGGCGAGCAAGGTTCACCGTTATTTGCAGGCCTTGATCGCCAGCGGATTCGCCGAACAGAACGCCGCCACCAACCATTACGGCCTGGGCCGCGAAGCCCTGCGCGTAGGGTTGGCGGCACTCAACAGTATGGACGTGCTGAAAATCGCCGCCCTGCCCCTGGCTGAACTGCGCGATGACTTGAACGAAACCTGTTTTCTGGCGGTGTGGGGCAATCAGGGCGCGACAGTGGTCCATATCGAACCGGCGGTGCGTGCGGTGACGGTGGTGACACAACTGGGCTCGGTGTTGCCCTTGCTCAGCTCTTCGACGGGACTGGTGTTTGGCGCCTACCTGCCTGCGCGTGAAACCGTGGATCTGCGTGAACAGGAACTGCAAAACGTTACCGCCCACGCCTTGGCGGATGATCAGGCCTACGCAACGATGTGCGAACAGATCCGCCATCGGGGCCTGCATCATGTGCATGGACTCTTGATGCCCGGAGTGGATGCCTTGTCGGCACCGGTGTTCAACGCCATGGGCAGGATCACGGCAGTACTGACCGTGGTCGGGCCGACCTCGCTGTTTCATGCCGATGAAAACGGCCCGGCGGCGCAGCGTTTGTTAGCCGCCACCCGCGCCGTGAGCTGGCGCATGGGCTTTGAGCCCGACTCATCGACAGCCTGAACGCAGCGGCGATGATCAGGCGGGCAGGATCAGGCCCAACTTCTTGACCATCGCCACCGCTTGCGTGCGACGTTCAACACCTAATTTGCTATGGATTCTCCGGGCATGGGTTTTCACCGTATGCAGCGAAATGAACAGCTGCTCGGCAATTTGCTGATTGGAATTACCCTGGGCAATCAGGCCGAGCACTTCCAGTTCCCGACCGCTCAGCAGGCTGGCATCCGGGGCCAGCGCGGTCACCGTCTCCTCGCCTTGCAAACGACAGATCAGGTTCGGCTGGCGCAAGTTCAAATCACGCAATGCCTGTTGTCCCTGACAACGCTTGACCAACGCCAGCCCGGCCTCCAGCGCTGCGTGAGCCGTGTCCGGCTCACCCGTCAGGTCCGCCACTTCGCAGATTGCCAATTGCAGCTCCGTTTCCAGCGCCAGCATGGCGTGTTGTTGCGCGTGTTCGAGTAACGCCCTGAGTCGATCCAGTGGACGTTGCACCAGTTGCAGTTGAGTCTCGGCCAACACCAACTGGTATTCGATACGCGCAATCAGTTGCAGCGTGGCCGGCGGTGCCTGGCGCGCGTTGGCCCCACGATAATGACGCAAGACCCGGGTCAGCGCTTCCCGGGCCAACTCCGGGCGCCCTTGTTGCAGCCAGAAATGACTGCTGATTTGCAGCAGTACCCCGCGATACACCGTGTCGGGGATCTGCCGTTGCTGCATCAACCGTTCGGCCTCGCGCAGACGATCAAATGCATGGGCGTAATCACGTTGGTTGGCCGCCAGTTGCGCCTGCCCGAGAAACCCGTACAGCACATGCTTGTCCTGACTGTGGAGGCAGTCATCGAGGCCCGCCTGGAAACATTCACCGGCCAATTCATCCTGGCCCTGGCACAAGGCCAAGCGCCCACGCCGCAGGGCGATTCGTCCCAGCAGCGGCGTCGGTCGATCAGCCTGCCGTCCGAGCATTTCATGGATGTCGGCCAGCAACTGCCCTGCTCGCCGCGGTGCGCCACGCTGCTCCAGCAACTGCGCATGATCGAGTTCGAGCAAGCCTTCAAACAGCAACGAGCCTTGCGCCCGCGCCAGGCACAGGGCATCACGATTGAAGGCCTGGGCGGCATCGAGGTCGGCGTTGAGCAGTGCTTGCTGGGTCAGCCCGGACAGACACAACAACCGTGCGGGCCATGCCTCGGCCGCCAGTTCGTCCAGCGCCTCGATAAAATGCGCCCGAGCCGCCGGCAGGCGTCCCTGCAAATGCAGCAACCAACCCTGTTGCGCCTGCCAACGCGCCAGCAGTTGGCGTTGCAAGGATGCCGTCGGCTGCGGGGCAAATCGGGACAGTTGCCCAATGCAGGCAGCCGCCTGCTCGAAACGCCCGGCAAACAGCAACGCCGCGGTGATCAACCCCACCCGTTGCGGCGTGCCAAGGGTCAACTGTTCACCCAGCTGCTCGTGCAGTTTGAGTAACCAGCTGACGTTCTGACACTTGAACAGATGCTCAAAACTGAAGTGTTGCAACAGGCTGACCGCGACCTCGTGCTCTTGCGCCAGCAACGCCTGCTCGAAGGCGCCCTGCCAGTCTTCTTCGGCGCTGAACCATTGGCACGCGCGGCGATGCCAGGACCGCCCGGCCGGGGTCGGTTCTTCACGCATCTCCCGGGCCAGTGGCTCGAAGACCCGCAACCACTCGACGGAGTCTTCCCAGGGTTCAATGAAGCAGCCCATGTCCTGCAACGCGTGCAACCACTGCGCGCCCTCACCCGTACCGAAAAGATGCTCGCACAAGCTGGCGTTGAAGCGTGGCAGATGAACCAACACCTTCCAGACCTCAACCAACTCCGACGGCAAGGTGTTGAACAACTCGTGTTGCAGATAATCGAGCAATGTCGCCGAACGCCCCTGCTCACCCGACCACGGACAACCATTAAGCAATGCGATCCGCACGCCAGCGCACCAGCCACCACTGCGCTGAGCCACCCTTTTGGCGGTTTGTGCCGCCAGGGCCGGCTCGACATGACCGAGCAACTGCCCGACCTCGGCCTCGGTAAACGCCAGCGTCCGGCCTTCGCACTCGTACAACTCATTATCGAGCAGCAGCCGCGGCCAGTTGCAGGGTGGTCGTCGACGGGAGCTCAGCCACCAGGTCAGCGCCGGGCTGTCGACGGCCAACAGGCGATCGAGCATCCGGTCGAGTTCCGGATTGGGTGCTCGACAGTAATCATCGATAAACAGCCAGGTCGGTGCCTGTAATCGGGCCAGATGCGCCAACAGCCCGGGCTCATCCGTCGAGGGCAGACCCAGCGCTTGCGTCAGGCGCAATAGTAAATCGGCTGCACTCAACGACGCCCCCGCCAGCGGCAGCCAACAGGTCCGAGCGTGCTCCGGCGCCCGCAGCAGGCATTCGGTAAGCAACGCGCTCTTGCCACTACCGGCCGGTGCGCAAAGCAACTTCACCCGAGCGGTCGAAACCAGCATGGGCTCGATCAGTCGCTCGCGGGACAGATGATGGGACGACAGTCGGGGCAGGAAGCCAGGGCGGTCCAGACAGTGCGTCATTGCAGTCATTGTGGTGCGCCTTTTTTATAATTCTGGCGCCACCCTAGCCCCCTCCCGAGCGCTTGTTGAAGAAGTATTCAACACACTGATCGACCGCTATAAAAAAGGTGACCGCAAAGTCACCCTTTTGTGTAAGACCCTGTAGGAAACCTACCTGACTCCCGTGCTCCGCAAGGCTGCTGGAGTGTAGTCCCCCGCTTTTGCATCGATATTGAATTCGAAGCTGCGTTTCTCTTCGTTCTTCATTCCCAGGGCGATATAGCGACCGGCGATCAAGTCATAGAGCGCCTCGACGGTGTAGGCCGGCACCTGGTGATCGTAGTAGAACTGAGCATGCCCTTCGGCGACGCGCCAGAGTTGACCACGCCCGTCGTAGTGGTCGGCCAGCGCCACTTGCCAGCTGTCTTCGTCGATGTACATGTGGCGCTTGGCGTACACGTGACGCTCGCTCGGCTTGACCGTGGCGACGACTTCCCAGACACGGTGCAACTCGTAGCGGGTCAGGTCCTGATTGATGTGCCCGGCCTTGATCACATCGGTGTACTTGAGGTTGGGCGAGTCGAGCTTGTAGCTGTTGTAGGGAATGTACATCTCCTTCTTGCCGATCAGTTTCCAATCGTAGCGATCCGGCGCGCCGGAAAACATGTCGAAGTTATCGGTAGTTCGCAGGCCGTCGGATGAGGTGCCGACACCGTCATAAGCGACCTGCGGCGCACGCCGTACCCGGCGCTGGCCAGCGTTATAGATCCAGGCCTTGCGCGGTTCCTTGACCTGGTCGAGGGTCTCGTGGACCAGCAACACGTTGCCCGCCAACCGAGCCGGCGCGGTCACTTCCTGCTTGAAGTAGTTGAGGACGTTATCGTCGCTGCCCGGTTTCAGATCGCTGAGCAACGACGGCACGGCGACTTCGTCCTTGAAGCGGATCACCGTGAAGTCGCCATTGGACTGCGGTGTTGCCTGGGTGATGGTGCGGCGCAGATTGCCGCCGTGGTAACGAGTGACATGGTTCCATATCACTTCCACGCCATTCTTCGGAATCGGGAATGCGTAGTAGCGATTACCAGTGAAGTTGGCCAGACCGTTACCCTCGTTGATCGGTGTTACGTTCAGCGCACTGCGCTTGGCCGACTCATAGATTTCTGCCGGTAACGCCACGGTGCGATGGCTCGGGTAGACCGGAATCTTGTAGGTCTCTGGATAGCGCTTGAACATTGCGATCTGGCCGTCGGAGAGTTTGTCCTTGTACTTGTCGACAGTCGCCGCGGTGATCACGAACAACGGCTTTTCGTTGGCGAACGGGTCGGCCAGGAAACCTTTGCTGTCCACCGCGCCAGCGTTTTTCGGGATGCCGCCGGTCCAGGCCGGAATCGAGCCATCGGCATTGCCGGCCTTCTCGGCACCGAGCGGTGTAAGGCTGGTGCCGAGAAGGCCGGCTTCTTGCGGCGACACCGCCGCCATCACGTTGGCGGCCAGCAGACTCAGGGCCAGAACGGTGCCCAATTGCAGAATCATCTTGCGCATTGAATTCATCCTTTTCAGCCAGATCAGAAGTTCACACCAAAGCTCAACGCCACGAAGTCACGGTCGGTGAGGACGTTGTAGTCGCCGCCGAAAAAGTCGGTGTAACTGAGGCTGGCGGTATAGGTGTTGCGATAGTCCGCATCGACTCCGAGGCTGATGGCCTTGGCGCCTTCGTTGAACAGACCGTTGGGACCAAAGCCTGCGACGTCGTGGGACCACGAGAGGTTGGGCCTGACGTTGATCCCGGCGATGAGGTTGTTGTAATCGAGGATGGCCCGAGCGCGATAACCCCATGAAGTCGAGGTCACGAAACCGTCGGTATCGCCGCCGAATCCGTACTGGCCATACACCGAGTCGCGGCCGTAGCGCAGTTTGGTGCGTGCTTCCAGACCACCGACCCGAACCACCGCCGCCTCGCCTACCAGGGTCAGGCGATCTGCACCCGCGACCTGATCGATGAAGTGCGTCAGGGTGCTCTGGATCTGCGTCACCTCCTTGCGGCGGTAGCCTTTGTTGTCAGCCCCGGGTGACGTGGCGATCGGTGATGCCGCACCACCTGCAATCGGATTGAGCATGGCCAGGGTCAGGTCATTGGTGTTGACCTGCACCGGGAGGTTGGGGCGGTAGCTGATTTCCCCGCTCCACGCGGTGCCGGTGGATAACGTGGTGGCGAAGCTGGCGCCGTAGAGGCGGATGTCCTCCGGGTATTCGAGGTAATACTGGCCGCGACCGAGCATCACACTTTGGGCCAGGCCCGAACCGCTGCCGGGGGCGATGCGGTTGGCGGTGGCAACGATTCCCGGAATGCTTGCCAGCGTACCGGGGCCGGCGGTGGTGGTCCCGACATTCGGTGAACGACTGTGGTAGTTCATGAAGTACAGGCCGTACTCGGTGTCGTCCCCCAGCCAGCGCAGCGCCGTACCCCACTGCCCGGAATCCCGGGCATCGCGGTCACCGCCACGGGGAACGATCACCCCCTCTTTGCTGACCTCGAAGCCCTGACCAAAGGCAGCCGCAATCGGCTGCAAGGGTGCAATGGCCGGGCTGGCGACGGTGTAGCCCTTGTTGCAGCCGTCCGCCACCACATCGACACCAAAGAAAGTGCCGCAGTTATCGACGACCGTCTGGTCCCATTCCAGTTGATAGAAGCCTTCCACGGTCAGCTTTTCCGTCAGCCCCTGGGAGGCGAACAACATGTTGACCGGGATCAGGCCTTCCTTGATCTCGGCGCCAGGACGACGGAACGCGGACACGTCGACCGGATTGATGCTGTTGATCGAGTTGCCGATGAACGTGCTCTCCCCCCAACTGACCACCTGCTTGCCGGCGCGGACCGTGCCCGGCAAATCGGCGAGGGAGTAGTTGTGATAGACGAAAGCGTCGAGGATTTGTCCGCCTGAAGACTTGGCGCCTTCTTTGCGATTGTGATCGCTGATGTCCTTGAAGGGGCGGCTTTCATCCTTGAGTTCAAAGTCGTACCAGTACTTGCCTCGCACAAACGCACCGGTGTCGCCGTACTTCAGTTCGAGGTCGTGAATACCCTTGAAGATCTTCGAGAAGGTTTCACCTTTCTTGAAATTCAATCGCCCGTCGTCACCGGTCGAAGACTGGCCGGAGCCGCCGTTGACGATGCCCACCAGGGATTTATCCGCGTCACGCATGCCCCAGCTCGCGCCGACCGACAACGAGGAGTCGAACGTCCCCTCGATCTCCCCGATGTTGAATGAAAGGGCCTGCGCCTGGGCGCAACAGCCTAATGCGACCGCAACCGCCAGCGCCTGCGGTGTGAAGATGGCGCGCATTGTTGTTTTTGTCATGCGTCTTCCCCGGTGAGTGACAGAAGGCCTCACCCTACTGCCGGGCACCGGGGGTCGATAAGCGCACCAAGGAGGTATTCGTGGTGTACCTCTAAAGGATGACTGGCACAGACGACGAGCACCCGAATCCCGACTGTTGCCGGGGCTGCAACAGTGCATGTCGGGAATTGGTATTTTTCCTACAGCGCCGAGGGCTTATTCTTACCTCACTGTCACAGTAAACCACCGCAGGCACCCTGTACCCGCCTGCGCCGTGACTGAGAGACTTCAGATGAATCGAGGATTCGGTTCGTCACCCTGTGTTCACTGACGTTGATTTGTAGCTCCTGATCCAACGTCTTACTTTGGCCGCTGCGTTTGCAGCGGCCTTTTTTATGGGCGATGGTTTTTGATAATTAACAGCTGCCAGTCAGTGACCCCGGAGTATCCAGGCAAAGCTTCGCATACCTACTTTTCTTTCAGAAAGTACCCACAAGCATAGGTAAACACCAAAAGCACTCAAGTCTTTAAGTTGAACAGCAAGTCGGCGAACGACTTTTATCTTCGTCCGACTTCAAACCTACTTATTGCGAGTGCAACCATGAAATCCATCAACTACAACCGGTATCGCTCAACCAGAAGTTTCAACAGTCGAATACGCTTTCTGATTCTTCACTACACGGCCGCTGACTTTGCGAGTTCTGTCAGTGCCCTGACCGGCCCCAATGTCAGCGCGCACTATCTGGTTCCGGATATCACGGACCCCAGTTACCTGAAAGCCGGCCATACCGGGCAGGAAGTTTTCAGCCTGGTGGATGAAACCTATCGCGCGTGGCACGCAGGTGTCAGTCAGTGGGGTAGCCGCAGCAATCTGAACGATACGTCCATCGGCATTGAAATCGTCAACCTGGCGACCGACAACAAGGGCGAATTCACCTTTCCGCCGTATCACCCCGAGCAGATTGCTGCGATTGAACAACTGGCACTGAATATCCTCATGCGCTACCCGGATATCACGCCGACGCAGGTTCTGGGCCACTCCGATGTTTCGATCGGCCGCAAAAGTGACCCGGGGCCGATGTTTCCCTGGCGGGAGCTTTACTTGAAAGGTGTCGGCGCCTGGTTCGATGAAGCCACTCGGGACGAGTATCTGCACCAATACAACACATCGGGGGTTCCAGCCCGAAGCGAGTTGCTGGGGCTGTTCAAATCCTATGGATACGATGTTTCGGGGGCGTCCACGGAAGGCGGTTTTCAACAATTGGTGCGGGCATTCCAGATGCATTTTCGCCCGGAAAACTTCGATGGAAAAATGGACGCGCAAACAGCCGCCAACCTGAAGGCGCTGGTCGTCAAATACTTTCCCTGCTGACCATTGGCAAACCGCTTTGCAGCCGACAAATGCAACAACCGGCAAGGTCAGTCAATGTGACCTTGCCGGTGGTATCAAAGCGTATATTTCTGCAAATTCCCCATCATTTCCTTCAGCGCTTCGATGTTGTCCTTCGGATGCGCCGCGCCCTCGAAGTCGCAGATCTGCTGCCAGTGCGCCGCCACGTCTTCCGGGGAGAAGCCGGCCCGTGGATCGAAACCGATGCCGAGGCTGCGCTCCCAGCGGACCTTGCCCATCCAGCCGCCGCCGACTTCGAACAGACCGGAGGTTTCCTGACAGTTCTCGCTGGCCAGGTACACCACCAGCGGGCTGACCAGTTCGGGTTTGAGCTGTTCGAAGACTTGCGGCGGGATCAGGCCTTCGGTCATGCGCGTGCCGCCGGTGGGGGCGATGGCGTTGACCAGGATGTTGTTCTTGCGGCCTTCGATGGCCAGGGTGCGGGTCAGGCCATAGAGACCGAGCTTGGCCATGCCGTAGTTGGACTGGCCGAAGTTGCCATAGATGCCCGAGGTCGACGCGGTGAAAATCACCCGGCCGTAATTCTGCTCGCGCATGTGCGGCCAGGCCGCGCGGGTGACTTTGTAGGCACCTTCGACGTGGACGCGGTAAACCAGGTCCCAGTCGGCGTCATCCATTTTGTGGAAGGTCTTGTCCCGCAGGATCCCGGCATTGTTGACCACCACGTCGACGCGACCGAAGACGTCCAGGGCGTGCTGGACCAGTTTGTCACCGTCAGTGACCGAATCGTGGTTGGCTTCGGCAATGCCGCCGGCCTCGCGAATCTCCGCGACCACGCGGTCGGCGGCCGAGGCATTGGCGCCTTCGCCCTGGGCCGAGCCGCCAAGATCGTTGACCAGCACCCTGGCGCCCTGTTTGGCGAACAACAGTGCATGCGTCCGTCCCAGGCCGCCACCGGCTCCGGTGATGATCACGACTTTATCTTCGAAGCGCACAGACTCATTCATGGGGGGACTCCAGCAGGCCTAGGGACAGTGAGTCCGAGTTTCAGGCACAGCGCAGCGGGTCACAATGAACACGGGAGAGGCTGAATGGTGCGCGATAAGGCAGGGGGATGATTGAAAGAGAAATAGGCATGAACCCTGTGGCGAGGGGGCTTGTCGGATCGCCGCATCGCCCCGTTCGGCTGCAAAGCAGTCGTAAACCGGCTAAACGCGTTATACCTGAATCACTGCGCCGTATGGTTTGGGGCCGCTGCGCAGCCCAACGGGGGCAAGCCCCCTCGCCACAACAGTTCACCTTAAGGTTCAGGAACACGCCACCTTGCGCGGCGGCAAGAGCAATTGATCGCGAAACGCCAGGTAGTGCTTGAGCACCTCGCAGGGCGCCTCGATCTGCGGGTAGTGGCCAATGTCGGGCAACACTACCGTGTCCGCCTCCGGGATCAACTCCCGGTAACGCTCGACCATGTGCACGCCGGAGACTGGATCGACCCCGCCATCGATCACTCGCAGCGGCACTTCACCGCGTTGCATCGCGCTCACCCAGCGGTCGCGCCAGACGCGCCGCTCCGGGATGTACCCGATCAATTTGTGCATGATCCGTGGCCCTTGATGGCTTTCGACCAGGCTCCAGAAATCATCCATCTGGCTTTCACTGGGACGGGTTTGCGGACCGAAAATCTGCCGAAAGCTTCTTACCAGGCCATCACGGCTGAAGGCGCGGCCGATCATCCAGCCCAAAGGGCTGAGCAAGAGTTTTTGCATCAGTACCGGGCGGTGGGTTTCCGGAAACAACCCGCCATTGAGAAACACGCAACTGGCCAGCTCCACCCGCGATTCGTAATGCCGGGCCAGCAGTTCCTGAGCCACGCTGTCGCCGTAATCGTGGGCGAGCAGGTGCACTGGCTGCTCGACATTCAGGTGTTCAAGCAGTGCCTGTTGCAGATCCGCTTGCTCCAGCAGGCTGTATTCGTGATTCGCCGGTTTGGCCGAATCGCCGAAGCCCAGCATGTCGCAAGCGATCACGCGAAAGCGCTGGGCCAATGGCTGCCACAGGTAATGCCAGTCCCAACTGGCGGATGGAAAGCCGTGAATGAGCAACAGCGGCTCACCCTGGCCTGCTGCCCAGTAGCGGATGCTCTGGCCACGGAATACGAACGTCTGGCTGCGTTTGCGCCAGACACACAAGGGGATCTCGGCGAGCTCCATCAGAGTTTATAACCCGGGTCCAGTTTATCGAGTTTGCGCAGCAGTGCCGGCCAGGCCAGCGCTCCGCCCATTCCTTGAGCACTTCGGGTGACACCCGCGATCATGGCTTTGGCGCCGGCCAGAATCTGCGGTTCGATGGCGATCAGTTCAGCGGCACCGTTTTGCGCCATGACCTGAATGTCGCAGGCACGCTGAAAGGTGAACATCATCAGGAACGTATCGGCGATGGTGCTGCCGCAGGTCAGCAGACCGTGGTTATGCAACATCAGGAAATTGTTTTCACCGAGATCGGCCTGTAGCCGCACTTTCTCTTCATGGTTGAGCGCCACGCCTTCGTAGGCGTGGTAGGCCAGACTGGAAAGCACGAACAACGACTGTTGGCTGATCGGCAAAACACCCTGCTTCTGCGCCGACACCGCCACCCCCGAAGCCGTGTGGGTGTGGAGCACGCAGACGACATCGTGACGGGCTTCATGCACGGCACTGTGGATGGTGTAACCCGCCGGATTGATCTCGTAAGGACTGTCCATCAGCTTGTTGCCGGCCTGATCCACCTTGACCAGGCTCGACGCGGTAATTTCGTGAAACATCAACCCGAACGGGTTGATCAGGAAGTCTTCGGTGCCGGGCACCTTGGCGGAGATATGGGTGAAGATCAGGTCATCCCAGCCATGTTGGGCGACCAGGCGATAACAGGCTGCCAGGTCGATGCGGGTCTGCCACTCGGCAGCACTGACCTGGTCTTTGACGCTGGGTGGCGATTGGACGGGAGCGACAGTCACGGCAAGGAGCCTCGGTGTTTTTATTATGGAGTGTTTCCTATGTTCACCGAGTCTAGTCAGCCCTTGAGGTTCGTGTAGTTGCATTGGCAGCCAGCTTGATGGCCCAGCGAGTCAGCCGCCCCGCTGTCCTGGATCCATGTCAAATGACCGGCGCCAGCAAGGGTCTGACAGGCATGGGGCCAGGGCAACGCTCAGCCGCGCAGTGCGCTGATCAGGTCCGCCAGCCAAGGCTCGGCGTCCGTCTCTGGGGTCACCGTTTCGCTGGCATCCAGGCGCAGCATCGGCAGCACTTCGCGAACGCCAAGTTCAGCGAACAATTCGCGCATCTGCTCGCCGCCGCCACAAAAAGTATCGCCATAACTCGCATCGCCCAATCCGATCACCGCGCCCGGCAAACCGCGCCAGGCTGCTGGCAATTGGTCACGAATGGTCGAATACAGCGGCTGCAGGTTGTCCGGCAGCTCACCCATGCCGGTGGTCGAGGTCACCGCCAGAAAGGCTTCAGGGCCAAACGCCTGAATGTCGGCGAGGGTCGCACGCGGGTTGTGCCAGGTTTCGAAACCGGCGGCGTTCAACAGGCTGGTGGCGTGGCGGGCAACTTCTTCGGCCGTGCCGTACACCGAGCCGGAAATGATGGCGACTTTCATCGAGCTGATCCTGAATCCGAGTGAAAGACCCGGATATTAACACCACGGTTGTGATTATTCTTTTAGAATGCAATTGACAATCAATCAGGAAAGGATACTCCGATGATTAATGCACAACTGCTGCAAATGGTGATCAACGCCTCCAACGACGGTATCGTGATTGCCGAAAAGGAAGGCGATCAGGACAAGATCCTCATTTACGTCAACCCCGCGTTCGAACGCCTGACGGGGTACTCCAGTGAAGAAATCCTCTATCAGGATTGTCGCTTCCTGCAGTCGGGGGACCGCGATCAGCAAGCGCTGCCGCTGATTCGCGATGCATTGAACCGTGGAGGATCCTGCCGGGAAATACTGCGCAACTACCGCAAGGACGGCACGCCGTTCTGGAACGAGCTGTCCCTTTCAACGGTGAAAAATCCAGCGGACGGGCAAACCTATTTTGTCGGCGTACAGAAAGACGTCACTGTGCAGATCAAGGCGCAACAGCGCGTGGCACAGCTGGAGAGGCAGTTGGCTGAACTCCAGGCCGAGCTTGCTGCGCTCAAGGCGACGAACGGCGCAAACGAAACTCAGAATTAATGGTCAGTAATTACAATCACCAATGACTTTGTAACTACATCTTTCGAGCTGGCCATGCAACGCGACGCGCTCCTGACCCAAGATGAGCTGGATTTCATCCAGACCATGCAACACAACCCGCAACTCAATGTGCGGGACGCAACGTCGAGCCTTCTCGTCAACGGTGGGTCGCAAATCCGTGACCTGCTCACCCGCCTGGCGGCCCATGAGCAGGTCACCATTCAAGCCAGCTTCGAAAACCAGCAAATGACCTTCCCCCTGCACTTGGTGGAAGACGAGTTCCATGCGCTGCATTTGCGCCTCGGCGTGCCCAGCATCTACGAAGACGGGCCGATGGTCCGGCCTTGGCGCCTGGTACTGGATGAACCGGTAGCGCTGGAAAACGCCAAGGGTCAACCCGGCACCCTGTGGGTACACGAAGTGTCGTGCAAAGGGGTTTTGCTGGAAGCTCGCAACAGGACCAAACCACCGAAGCATTTCGCCTTGTGGTTCAGCCCCTCAGGCTACGAGCGGATTGCCTTGCGCGGTACTTTCGAGAAAGAAAACGAACAGGGCTTCTACGCCTATCAACTGAGCCTGAGCGATACCGATGAAGCCGAGCGTCTGCGCCAGTTCATCCTGCAACAGCATCGTTTGACTCATCCCGCGCTGCATCTCTGAACGTCAAGTATCCAGAGTACCCGCCAGGAACTGCTTCAGACGCTGGCTCATGACCTCCCCTTCATTGCCCAGGCAACCGATCGATGACCCGGCCAGGCTTTCCTGTGCCAGGTCAGAAGCATCGCCGGCCAACAACAATCGGCACTCCAGACTCATGGCCAGGCGATTCAGACGCCGCGGCAACTCGGGAGCCGGCACATGATTGGAAAACAGCACCAGAGCCAGGGGCTTGATCCTTTCACACATCAGCGCCAGTTCCTCGAATGGCTGGCCCATGTTCAGTACGCGAACGGCCAATGGCCCGGAACTCAGGAACAGGGCGGCGACCAACAGTTCCAGTTCCCGGCAATTGCCATCCAGGGCACAGATGACCACGCGACGCGGCTGTTTTTCGCGCATCAACAACAGACGCTGCAACACCCGGGAACGCAAAAAGCCATCCAGGAACAGCCACTCGCTGGTGCCGCCGAACTGGTCCTGGCGTTGCAACAACCGCTTCCAGACGGGCATCAGAATGCCCTGGAACACCACCGGCAGGGAGTAGCTGGAAAAGATTTGCCCGTAGAGCTCCTCCAGCCGAAGCTCGTTAAACCCGTTGACCGCAACATGAATCTGCTGCCGCCACTGCGCGTAATCGGCTTCCACGAGGTTGTTGGGGATGATATGCGACAACGCCTGGAGTGGCTCGGTCCTGGCCAGGATCTTGCCGATCCTGCTGACGGCAACCCCGCGCTCGATCCAGCCGAGAATGCTATGGACACGCTCAATATCGGACATCGAATACAGTCGATGCCCACTGTCGGTGCGTGTTGGAACAATCAGGCCATATCGTCGCTCCCAGGCTCGAAGCGTGACCGAGTTTACACCTGTCAGTCGCGCCACCTCACGAATGGGAAAGAGCTCTTCCTGTTCGAGAGCGACGGCCTGCGTGGAGCCTGAAGCGACGTCTGTAAATATGGGCATCCTGTTGAAACATCCTTGTATCGTCCAAGGCGTATTCTAACGCCCCTGCCCCGTAAAGTTTCCGTAAAAAATTCCATGCCGCGAACGAGCGAAAAACGCCGCAGACGCGATTGACTGAATCAGGAATAATCCTTGCTTGTTTCGAGTCGCAGCCCACCACCCCGGCGCTGTGCCTGGCGAAGTTCCTATCCGGAGCGACGCAAATGCCTTACGGAGATACACAATGTCTAGCCCTCCCGTCACGCTGATGGTTGCACGCCGCGTTGCCAATGGACGCTACCAGGACCTGATCGCCTGGTTGCGCGAAGGCGAACAACTGGCCACCGATTTTCCCGGTTATCTCGGCTCCGGTGTGCTCGCTCCGCCGCCCGGCGATGACGAATTCCAGATCATTTTCCGCTTCGCCGACGAGCAGACCCTGCAAGCCTGGGAACATTCCGCTTCGCGCAGCGCCTGGCTCGGACGTGGCGGCGACCTGTTCGCCCACCCGACAGAACACCGGGTCAGCGGCATCGAGGGCTGGTTCGGTGCCGTCGGTCAACGCCCGCCACGCTGGAAACAGGCCGTGGCGATCTGGCTGGCGTTCTTTCCGGTCTCGCTGCTGTTCAACTTTGTGCTGGGGCCGCTGTTGAGTGACATGAGCCTGCTGCCGCGGGTGTTCATCAGCACCCTGTGCCTGACGCCGCTGATGGTTTACCTGTTCATTCCATTGTCGACCCGTTTGCTGGCCGGCTGGCTGAACAGCACGCCGGCAAGCCAATTGCGTGCCGAACCCTCCACACAGAATCATTGATCCCTCCTGTGGGAGCGAGCTTGCTTGCGATGAGGGCGTGTCAGTCAACATATGTGTATGTCTGACAGTCCGCAATCGCGAGCAAGCTCGCTCCCACACTTGTTTCCCTCGCAATAGGTAGAGCGCTCCCGTCGCTGGTATAGTTTTGCTCTCACCGCGATGCGAGCCGTTCATGACTTCTTCCGCAGCCCCTGTCCTCATTACCGGCGCCGGCCAGCGTGTCGGCCTGCACTGCGCCCGGCGATTGCTGGAAGATGGCCATCGGGTGATTTTCAGCTACCGCAGCGAGCGCCCCGGCGTACAAGCCCTGCGCGACCTGGGGGCCACCGCGGTGTTCGCGGACTTCGCCAGTGAGGCCGGAATCTTCGCCTTCATCAACGAGCTGAAAACCCATACCGACAGCCTGCGGGCAATCGTCCACAACGCCTCCGAATGGCTGGCTGAAACGCCGGACACCGACGCCGCGGCATTCACCCGCATGTTCAGCGTGCACATGCTGGCGCCCTACCTGATCAACCTGCATTGCGCCGACCTGCTGCAACGCTCGAGCCCCGCCGACATCGTGCACATCAGCGATGACGTGACCCGCAAGGGCAGCAGCAGGCATATCGGCTATTGCGCCAGCAAAGCCGGGCTCGACAGCCTGACCCTGTCCTTCGCCGCCCGGTACGCGCCGGCCATCAAGGTCAACGGGATCGCGCCGGCCCTGCTACTGTTCAACCCTGAAGACGACGCGGCCTACCGCGCCAAGGCGCTGGCCAAGTCCGCGCTGGGCATCGAACCCGGTTGCGAAGTGATCTACCAGAGCCTGCGCTATCTGCTCGACAACCCTTATGTCACCGGCACCACCCTGACCGTCAATGGCGGAAGGCACATCAAATAGTGTCCCGCGAGGATTTTCCATGACGTTATCCCTGCCCCAGAATTATCGAGAGATCCTCATCGGTCTCGGTGAAAACCCCGACCGCGAGGGTTTGCTCGATACGCCGACGCGTGCAGCCAAAGCCATGCAGTACCTTTGCCATGGCTATGAGCAAAGTGTCGAAGAGATCGTCAATGGCGCGCTGTTCGCCTCCGACAACGATGAAATGGTAATCGTCGACAACATCGAGCTGTACTCGCTGTGCGAACACCACATACTGCCCTTCATCGGCAAGGCGCATGTGGCTTATATTCCAACCGGCAAGGTGCTGGGCCTGTCGAAGATCGCGCGGCTGGTGGACATGTTCGCCCGGCGCCTGCAAATCCAGGAAAACCTCACCCGGCAAATCGCCGACGCGGTGCAGCAAGTGACCGGCGCGGCAGGCGTCGCAGTGGTCATCGAGGCGCAGCACATGTGCATGATGATGCGCGGCGTCGAGAAACAGAATTCGACCATGAACACCTCGGTGATGCTCGGTGCCTTCCGCGAGTCGAGCAATACCCGCCAGGAGTTCCTGCAATTGATTGGACGGAGCAAGTAGCAATGCCACAACTTCAGCCAGGCATGGCACGCATCCGGGTCAAAGACCTGTGCCTGCGTACCTTCATCGGCATCAACGAGGATGAAATCCTCAACAAGCAGGATGTGCTGATCAACCTCACCATTCTGTACGCAGCCCAGGAAGCGGTACGGGACAACGACATCGATCACGCGTTGAACTACCGGACCATTACCAAGGCAATCATCGCCCATGTGGAAGGCAACCGCTTTGCGCTGCTCGAACGCCTGACCCAGGAAATTCTCGACCTGGTGATGGCCAACGCATCGGTGCTGTACGCCGAGGTCGAGGTCGACAAGCCCCACGCGCTGCGATTCGCCGAGTCGGTGTCGATAACACTCGCGGCAAGCCGCTGAGCTTCAAGCTTCAAGCTGCAAGCGGTAGACTTCAAGCCATCGCAATCCAACTTGCAGCTTCAAGCGCGCCGCTTGAAGCTGTCTCGCAGAGACCGCCATGACCGATCAACAACGCCTGGAACTCGAAGCCGCCGCCTTTCGTCGGCTGGTGGCCCACCTGGACAGCCGCAAGGATGTGCAGAACATCGACCTGATGAACCTCTCGGGCTTTTGCCGCAACTGCCTGTCCAAGTGGTACAAGGCCGCGGCCGACGACCGCCAGATCGAGGTCAGCCTCGACGAAGCCCGCGAAGTGGTTTACGGCATGCCGTACGCCGAATGGAAAGCCCAATATCAGCAAGAAGCCAGCGCCGACCAGCAAGCGGCGTTCGCCAAAGGAAAACCCAATGAGTGATTTGAACACCCTGCGCGCCAGCCTCAAGACCGGCGAACACGCCTTCGCCGACACCCTTGCGTTCATTGCCGCCGGATACGACTACCAGCCTCAGGCCTTCAACAACGGTGGTGTGGAAAACGCGGCCGGGCAGAACGAAGGCTCGTGCAAGACCCTGGGCCTGGCGCTGCTCGAAGGCTTGAGCGATGAAGAAGCCCTGCTGGCTTTCGGCGAGCATTACCGCTCGGTGCTGGCAACGCCGGAAGGCAGCGACCACGGCAACATCCGCGCGCTGATCGCCCATGGTCTGGCCGGTGTGAAGTTCGCTCAACAGCCGCTGACACGCCGCTGATTTGATTTGTAGGAGCGAGCCCGCTCGCGATGGACTGAAGAACGCCACGGGGTGTCAGGCTCCCAGCGTCATCGTTCACCACCATCGCGAGCAAGCTCGCTCCTACAGGTTTTGCGTTCATGGCGCGCAATTGATCACAAGCACAACCCGACTTTTAAGATTGACCCGGCAACTTTATTTCGTTTGCCCCGTACCACCGCTCACGGCTTAGATAAAAAGAAGTCCTCCTTCTTCCGAGCCGGTCATTCATGCGCAGCGAAACCATCAGCCAGTCGATCAACATCGTTCACCCTGTCACGCTCAGCCATGGCAAGAATGCCGAGGTCTGGGACACCGATGGCAAACGCTACATCGACTTTGTCGGCGGCATCGGCGTGTTGAACCTCGGCCATTGCCATCCGCGCATCGTCGAAGCCATTCGCGAACAAGCCACCCGTCTGACCCACTACGCGTTCAACGCTGCACCCCATGAGCCTTACCTCGAACTGATGGATTGCCTCAGCGCATTCATGCCTGTGGCTTACCCGGTCAGCGGCATGCTCACCAACAGCGGCGCGGAAGCGGCGGAAAACGCCCTGAAGATCGTCCGTGGCGCCACCGGCCGCAGCGCGGTCATCGCCTTCGACGGCGCTTTCCACGGCCGCACACTGGCCACCCTCAACCTCAATGGCAAAGTCGCGCCGTACAAACAAAAAGTCGGCGTGTTGCCGGGGCCGGTGTTTCACTTGCCCTTCCCCAGCCGGGACAACGGCGTCACCTGTGCCGAGGCCCTCAAGGCCATGGAGCGCCTGTTCAGCGTCGAGATCGATGTCGAAGACGTCGCCTGCTTTATCGTCGAACCGGTGCAGGGTGAAGCGGGTTTCCTGGCCATGGACGTCGAGTTCGCCCAGGCGCTGCGCAAGTTCTGCGACGACAAGGGCATTGTGCTGATCGCCGATGAAATCCAGTCCGGTTTCGGCCGTACCGGGGAGCGTTTCGCCTTCTCGCGGCTGGGCATCGAGCCCGATCTGATTCTGCTCGGCAAAAGCATCGCCGGCGGCGTGCCGCTGGGTGCGGTGGTCGGGCGCAAGTCACTGCTCGACAATTTGCCCAAGGGCGGACTCGGTGGCACTTACTCCGGCAATCCCATCGCCTGTGCAGCGGCACTGGCAACCCTGGACGAAATGACCGATGCCAACCTGCATGCCTGGGGCACCCAACAGGAAGAAGCGATTGTCGGTCGCCATGCAACCTGGCGCGCGAACAACCTGACGCCGTACCTGGGACGCCTGACCGGCGTCGGCGCCATGCGTGGTATCGAGTTGATCAACGCCGATGGCTCGCCCGCACCGACACAATTGACCCAACTGCTGGCACTGGCGCGCGACGCTGGTTTACTGCTGATGCCGAGCGGCAAGTCGCGGCACATCATTCGCTTGCTGGCACCGCTGACCATCGAGGCTGCGGTGCTGGAGGAAGGACTGGATATCCTTGAGGCGTGTCTGAAGAAATTGGCCTGATCCACAGCACCCACTGTAGGAGCGAGCATGCTCGCGAAGAACCTGAGGGCCCTGCGGGGTGTCAGGCTCCCAGCGTTATCGTTGACGACCATCGCGAGCACGCTCGCTCCTACAGGGACATGTGTATTTTCCGAAGGCACAAAAAAACCGGCCGAAGCCGGTTTTTCGTTTCTACAGAATCAAGCGTTCTGCAGATTATCCAGGTAACGCTCGGCATCCAGTGCCGCCATGCAACCTGCGCCAGCCGAGGTGATGGCCTGACGGTACACGTGGTCAGCCACGTCACCAGCGGCGAAGATACCTTCGAGGCTGGTGGCAGTGGCGTTGCCGTCACGGCCGCCCTGCACAACCAGGTAGCCGTCTTTCAGGGTCAACTGGCCTTCGAACAGCGAAGTGTTCGGGGTATGGCCGATGGCAATGAACACGCCGTCGACTTTCACTTCGTCGAAGCTGCCGTCGTTGTTCTTCAGGCGGGCACCGGTCACGCCCATGTTGTCGCCCAGCACTTCATCCAGGGTCGCGTTCAGCTTCAGCTCGATCTTGCCTTCGGCGACACGGGCGTTCAGCTTGTCGATCAGGATCTTCTCGGCGCGGAAGGTTTCACGACGGTGGATCAGGGTGACTTTGCTGGCGATGTTGGCCAGGTACAGGGCTTCCTCAACAGCGGTGTTGCCGCCGCCGACCACGGCCACCGGCTTGTTGCGATAGAAGAAACCGTCGCAGGTTGCGCAGGCGGAAACGCCTTTGCCCATGAAGGTTTCTTCCGATGGCAGGCCCAGGTAACGAGCGCTGGCGCCGGTGGCGATGATCAGGGCGTCACAGGTGTAAGTCGCGCTGTCGCCGGTCAGGGTGTATGGCTTGGCGGCGAAGTCGACGGCATTGATGTGATCGAAAACGATCTCGGTTTCAAAGCGCTCGGCGTGCTCACGCATCCGCTCCATCAGCGCCGGGCCGGTCAGGCCGTGGACGTCGCCCGGCCAGTTGTCGACTTCGGTGGTGGTGGTCAGTTGACCGCCGGCCTGCATGCCGGTGATCAGCAGTGGCTTGAGGTTGGCACGGGCGGCATAGACCGCGGCGCTGTAACCGGCAGGGCCGGAACCGAGAATAATCACTCGCGAATGACGGACTTCAGACATGACCTGCTCCTGTTGACCGGCCCGGATTACCTGGCACGGAACGCCGGATTGCCGGCTGGAATAAAAAAGAACGGTTGAAAGCACTTGGGGAAGGCTTGACCCGACCGTCCTGTAAAAAGATTGGGTGCAGCGTATCGAGGGGGCGAAGATTAAGGAAATACGGTTTAACAATCCAGCTCATAGGTGGTCTCTATGGCATCTGACCGACGATATCGACGTCTTTGTTACAGTGAATGTCGATACCGCCACCGCGCTTTCGCCTGTGAAGCAAAGCCGGTAAGGTCGGCGCGTTTTCCCTCTGCTCGGAGCACCTTATGCCCGCCCCTGTTCTGTCCGGCCCGCAATACCTGCGCGAAGGCCTCAAGCTGGTGTTGAGCCCCAGCCTGCGTTTGTTTGTGCTGTTGCCATTGGCAATCAACCTGGTGCTGTTCGTCGGATTGATCTACCTGGCCAGCCATCAATTCAGCCTGTGGGTCGACACCTTGATGCCATCGCTGCCCGACTGGCTGAGTTTTCTCAGCTACATCCTCTGGCCATTGTTCGTGGTGCTGGTGGTGTTGATGGTGTTCTTCACCTTCACCATGCTCGCCAACGTCATTGCCGCGCCGTTCAACGGCTTCCTCGCGGAGAAAGTCGAAGTGGTGGTGCGCGGCACCGACGACTTCCCGGCCTTCAGTTGGGGTGAGTTGATTGCCATGATTCCGCGTACCCTGGCCCGGGAAATGCGCAAGCTCGGCTATTTTCTGCCCCGGGCGATCGGGTTGTTCATCCTCTCGTTCATCCCGGTGGTGAACATCATCGCCGCGCCGCTGTGGCTGTTGTTCGGGGTGTGGATGATGGCGATCCAGTACATCGACTACCCGGCGGACAACCACAAGCTGGGCTGGAACGAGATGCTCGCCTGGCTGCGCGAGAAGCGCTGGCAGAGCATGAGCTTCGGCGGCAGCGTGTACCTGGTGCTGCTGATCCCTGTGGTGAACATCCTGATGATGCCGGCTGCCGTGGCCGGGGCGACGCTGTTCTGGGTGCGTGAGCGCGGGGCAGAAAACCTGGTGACCCAGCGCTAAGTCACAAATCCATCATCCCGACGTCACACTGACGACATGGCCCCAGCCGACACTGGGGTCATGACGACAGCTCTGCATATCACCCTGATCACCGAAACCTTCCCACCGGAAATCAACGGCGTGGCCAATACCCTTGGTCGCTTGTGCGACGGTTTGCGCGCGCGCGGGCATCAAGTGGAACTGGTGCGGCCGCGTCAGGGCTGCGACCAGCAACTGGGCAGCGACGATGAATTGCTGCTGTGCCGCGGCTGGCCACTGCCGGGCTATCCCGGCCTGCAATGGGGTCAGTCGTCGATGCACAAGCTGCTGCGGCGCTGGACGCGTCACCGCCCGGATGTGCTCTACATCGCCACCGAGGGCCCGCTGGGGCTCTCTGCGTTGCGTGCGGCACGGCGACTGGGAATTTCCGTGGTCAGCGGTTTCCACACCAATTTCCAGCAGTACTCCAACCAGTACGGGCTTGGTTTGCTCACGCGCCTGCTGACTCACTACCTGCGCTGGTTCCACAACCGCTCGACCATGACCCTGGTGCCCAGCGTCAGCCAACGCATGGAACTCGAGCGGCGGCATTTCGAGCGCCTGGCGTTGCTGTCCCGTGGGGTCGACAGCGAATTGTTTCACCCGGCCAAACGCTTGAATGCCCTGCGCGAGCAATGGGGGTTGGCCGAAGCAGACATCGCCGTCATTCATGTCGGACGCCTGGCCCCGGAAAAGAACCTTGGCCTGCTCAAGCGCACCTTCAATACCCTCAAGGCGAGTTATCCCCAGCGCACGCTGAAACTGATCGTGGTCGGCGATGGCCCGCAGCGCCAGGAACTGGAAAACGAAATGCCCGAGGCGATTTTCTGCGGCACCCAACGGGGTGAAGCCCTGGCGTGTCATTACGCGTCGGGCGACGTGTTTCTGTTTCCCAGTCTGACCGAAACCTTTGGCAATGTGGTGCTTGAAGCACTTGCCTCCGGGCTCGGCGTGGTGGCCTACGACCAGGCGGCGGCCGCCCAGCATATTCGTCATGGCTACAACGGCGTATTGGCGATGCCGGGGGATGAAGAAGCGTTCTGCGATGCAGCGGCATGGCTGCTGGAGGAAAGGGAAGCCTTGCGCAATGTCAGGCTCAATGCGCGCCAGCATGCCAGTCGCCAGGGTTGGGCGACGATTATCGAGCAGTTCGAGGGACAGTTGCGCGGGGCCTGTGCCGGGGAGATGGTGGTGCCGAATGCGCCGACTGTTCCCTGATTTTGCAGTGCTCTTTAGTCAGTCTTCGCGAGCAAGCCCGCTCCTACATTGGTTCTGTGTCGTACACAAATCCCCTGTGGGAGCGAGCTTGCTCGCGATGAGGCCTTCCCGGTCGCCGCTTAAACCAGCGTCATCAACGCCTCACGACTGAACGGCAGAATGTCTTCCTCACGGCCGTCACGCACTTTCTGCGCCCAGTCCGGGTCCACCAGCAACGCACGACCGACCGCCACCAGGTCGAACTCGTCGTTGTTCAGGCGCTCCAGCAGTTTTTCCAGGCTGGCAGGCTGCGCGACCTTGTCGGTGTTGACCATGAACTGCAGGAACTCGCCGTCCAGGCCGACGCTGCCCACGGTGATGGTCGGCTTGCCGGTGAGTTGGCGGGTCCAGCCAGCCAGGTTCAGCTCGGAACCGTCGAACTCCGGCTCCCAGAAGCGGCGGGTCGAACAGTGGAAAATGTCCACGCCTGCGTCGGCCAACGGCTTGAGGAACTCGCCCAAGGCTTCAGGGGTTTGCACCAGACGTGCGGTGTAGTCCTGCTGCTTCCACTGGGAGAAACGGAATATGATCGGGAAACCTTCACCGACCGCGGCACGCACGGCCTGAATCAACTCAATGGCGAAGCGCGAACGGTTGGCCAGGCTGCCGCCGTATTCGTCGGTACGTTGGTTGCTGCCTTCCCAGAAGAACTGGTCGATCAGGTAACCGTGGGCACCGTGGATTTCCACGCCGTCCATGCCGATGCTCTGGGCATCCTTGGCGGCCTGGGCGAACGCGGCGATCACGTCCTGGATATCCTGTTTGGTCATGCCGTGAACCACGACCTGGCCTTCCTTCAATTTTTCCGACGGGCCATAACCCGGCACGCTGGCGTCCGGCTCGGTGCCGATCCGGCGCACGCTGCCCACATGCCACAACTGCGGAACGATCTTGCCGCCTTCGGCGTGAACGGCGTCGACGACATTCTTCCAGCCGGCCAGGGCTGCTTCGCCATAGAAATGCGGAACGTTCGGGTAGCCGTTGGAAGCCTTGTGACCGACGGTGGTGCCTTCGGTGATGATCAGGCCGACGCCGGCTGCGGCGCGGCGACGGTAGTATTCGATCACTTTGGAATTAGGCACGCCACCTGGGGAAAAGGAGCGGGTCATCGGCGCCATGACGACGCGGGTCGGCAGTTCGAGGGTGCCGAGGTGGAACGGTTTGAACAGGGCTTTGACGGGCATGGGACGCTCCACAGAAATGACTTTATGACGGCGATAATATGGAGGTTCGCACGTACTGAACAGCACTATTGATTTGGGTGATGTAGGAGCGAGCTTGCTCGCGATGGTGGTCAACGATAACGCTGGCGGTCTGATGCCCCGCGGTGTTCCTACAACCATCGCGAGCGAGCTCGCTCCTATAGGGGGGATATCAGCTCAGCGCTTTTTCAATCGCGTGAACGATGGTCGGATCATCCGGCGCCGTGCGTGGCGAGAACCGTGCCAGCACACGCCCGTCCTTGCCCAGCAGGAACTTCTCGAAGTTCCAGGTGATGTCGCCGGGAAACTCCGCGCCCTCTCCCGCCAGCAGGCGATACAACTGATGACGCTCATGCCCGTTGACTTCCAGCTTGCTGGACAACGGAAAGGTCACGCCATAGTTGAGGCTGCAGAAATCCTTGATTTCCTGCTCGGTCCCCGGTTCCTGCCCGGCAAACTGGTTGCACGGCAAGCCCAGGACGCTGAAGCCCTTGGCCTTGAATTGCTGATAGAGATTTTCCAGCGCCGCGTACTGCGGGGTCAGGCCGCATTTGGAGGCGACGTTGACCACCAGTACGACTTGGCCTTTGAAAGGCGCCAGAGGTAGCTCCTGTCCATCCAGGGCTGTCAATTTAAGGTCGTGAAAAGCACTCATGGCGTACTCCAGATTCCCGTGTTCTTCTCGAAACAGCCACTTGGCGGTGTCATCAGGGACGGCCGCAGACTAAAAAGGCGCCCACAAGGCGCCTCTCCAGTTATCTGAGCTTAGCGCAGAAATCAGTGGTGATGGCCACCTTCGCCATGGACGTGACCATGAGCGATTTCTTCCTGGCTGGCGTCACGGATGGCAACGATCTTGACCTGGAAATTCAGGCGCTGACCGGCCAACGGGTGGTTGCCGTCAACGGTGACGTCGTCGCCGTCCAGATCACGGATGGTCACGATCTGCATCTGGCCGTCCGGAGCGGAAGCGTGGAACTGCATGCCCACTTCCAGCTCGTCGACGCCTTCGAACATGCTGCGGCTCAGGGTGCTGACCAGTTCGGCGGCGTATTCGCCGTAAGCGTCTTCCGGTTCAACGGCTACGGTCAGCTCGTCGCCGACAGCCTTGCCTTCCAGAGCCTTTTCCAGGCCCGGGATGATGTTGCCTGCACCTTGCAGGTAGACCAGCGGCGCGCCGCCGGCGGAGCTGTCGATGACCTCACCAGCGTCGTTGGTCAGGGTATAGTCGATGGAGACAGCCTTATTGGCGGCGATCAGCATGGGGCGAGACCTTTTGCATAGGAAAATTGAAAGGCCAAGTTTAGCGAAGCAATCGTCCGAAAGCGAACACAACCCGGACAGACGGGATTCGACGATCACAGGCTTCCATCAGGACGAGGACGGACACTGGGTGGCCGAGCTTTCCTGCGGCCACACCCAGCACCTGCGGCACCAGCCACCCTGGCAATCCCGCGCCTGGGTCATGGACCCTGTGCAACGCCTTGAAAAAATAGGCCAGCCCTTTGCTTGCGGTTGGTGCGCACAGGGCTCGGTTAGCGATAACCTTGGCGACTGAATTTCGGTAGATCGTCAGATATAGATGATCACCTTTGCCATGCTCCTTCAGAGAATCCGCATGCAAACTTTTTTTATCGCGCCCACCGATTTTGGTGTGGGTCTGACCTCCATCAGCCTCGGGCTGGTACGCACCCTTGAGCGGGCCGGGCTCAAGGTCGGTTTTTTCAAACCGATTGCCCAGCCGCATCCGGGCGACACGGGCCCGGAACGTTCCACCGAACTGGTGGCGCGTACCCACGGCTTGAAACCGCCCCAGCCCCTGGGCCTGGCCCATGTCGAGCGCATGCTCGGCGACGGCCAGCTCGATGAGTTACTCGAAGAAATCATCACCCTTTATCAGCAGGCTGCCATCGGCAAGGACGTGCTGATCGTCGAAGGCATGGTGCCGACCCGCAGCGCCAGTTATGCCGCGCGGGTCAACCTGCACCTGGCCAAGAGCCTCGACGCCGAGGTGATCCTGGTCTCGGCACCGGAAAACGAAGTGCTGACCGAGCTCTCCGGTCGCGTCGAGTTGCAGGCGCAGTTGTTCGGCGGCCCGAAAGACCCGAAAGTCCTCGGTGTGATCCTCAACAAGGTCAAGACCGAAGAAAGCATGGAGGCCTTCGCCACGCGCCTGAAAGAGCATTCGCCGTTGCTGCGCAGTGGTGATTTCCGCTTGCTCGGCTGCATTCCGTTCCAGCCGGAACTGAACGCCCCGCGCACCCGCGACGTCGCCGACCTGATGGGCGCGCAAGTGCTCAACGCCGGTGATTACGAAACCCGGCGCATGACCAAGATCATCATTTGCGCCCGCACCATGCGTAACACCGTGGAGTTGCTCAAGCCCGGCGTGCTGGTGGTGACCCCCGGCGACCGCGACGACATCATCCTCGCCGTCAGCCTCGCGGCCTTGAACGGCGTGCCGCTCGCCGGCCTGCTGCTGACCAGCGACACCCTGCCCGACCCACGCATCATGGACCTGTGCCGTGGCGCCCTGCAGGCTGGTTTGCCGGTGCTGTCGGTGAGTACCGGCTCCTACGACACCGCCAATCTGCTCAATGGCCTGAACAAGGAAATCCCCATCGATGACCGCGAGCGCGCCGAAATCATCACCGATTTCATCGCCGGCCATCTCGATGCCAACTGGCTGCACCAGCGCTGCGGTACGCCACGGGAAATGCGCCTGTCGCCAGCGGTTTTCCGCTATCAATTGATCCAGCGCGCCCAGGCGGCCAACAAGCGCATCGTACTGCCCGAAGGCAGCGAGCCGCTGACCGTGCAGGCCGCCGCGATCTGCCAGGCCCGTGGCATCGCTCGCTGTGTGTTGCTGGCCAAGCCCGAGGACGTGCAGGCCGTCGCCCGTGCCCAGGGCATCGAGTTGCCACCGGGCCTGGAAATCATTGATCCGGACTCGATCCGCGAACGCTATGTCGAGCCGATGGTCGCGCTGCGCAAAAGCAAAAGCCTCAATGCGCCAATGGCCGAGCAACAACTGGAAGACACCGTTGTGATCGGCACCATGATGCTGGCCCTGGATGAAGTCGACGGCCTCGTATCGGGCGTGATCAACACCACCGCCAACACCATCCGCCCGGCCCTGCAGCTGATTAAAACCGCGCCAGGCTGCACCTTGGTGTCGTCGGTGTTCTTCATGCTGTTTCCGGAAGAGGTGCTGGTCTACGGCGACTGCGTGATGAACCCGCACCCGAGCGCCAGTGAACTGGCCGAGATCGCCCTGCAAAGCGCTGATTCGGCCGCCGCGTTCGGCATCACGCCACGGGTGGCGATGATCAGCTACTCCAGCGGCGAGTCGGCCAGCGGCGAAGAAGTCGAGAAGGTCCGCGAGGCAACCCTGCTCGCCCACGAACAACAGCACTCGCTGCTGATCGACGGCCCCTTGCAGTACGACGCCGCCGCCAACGAAAGCGTGGCCCGGCAACTGGCGCCGAACAGTCAGGTGGCCGGTCGTGCCACGGTGTACGTATTCCCCGACCTCAACACCGGCAATACCACGCACAAGGCCGTACAGCGCAGCGCCGACTGCGTCAGCCTCGGGCCGATGCTGCAAGGCCTGCGCAAACCGGTGAACGATTTGCCGCGCGGCGCGCAGGTCGATGACATCGTCTACACCATCGCCCTGACCGCGATTCAAGCCGCCAACCGACCTATGGATGTGTAAATGCTGGATTTCTTACCTGCTGCGCTGCGGGGCGTGATCGCCTCGCTGCTGTTGGCATTGAACACGATTCTGCTCTGCTCGTTCCTGTTCTGCGTGGCACTCGTCAAAGTATTGCCGTTCGCCCTCACCCAGCGCCTCGCGGGCTGGCTGATGAGCCATACCCACGAAGCCTGGATCAGCATCAACAAAGGCTGGATGAACCTGGTGCGCCGCACACGCTGGCACATCAGCGGCCTGCAAGGCCTCGACTATCAGCATTCGTACCTGATCACCAGCAACCACCAGAGCTGGGTCGACATCCTGGTGCTGCAATACGTGCTAAACCGGCGCATTCAGCCGCTGAAGTTCTTTCTCAAGCAGGAGTTGATCTGGGTTCCGGTGATCGGTCTGGCCTGGTGGGCGCTGGGCTTTCCGTTCATGAAGCGTTACTCCAAGGCCTATCTGGAAAAGCACCCGGAGAAGAAAGGCAAGGACCTGGAAACCACCCGCAAGACCTGTGCGAAATTCCGCGACAACCCGGTGGGCATTTTCAACTTCGTCGAAGGCACGCGCTTCACCGAGGGCAAGCACAAGCAACAGCAGTCACCCTTCAAGTACCTGCTCAAGGCCAAGGCCGGCGGCATTGCCTTTGTGCTGGATGCGATGGGTGAGCAGCTTGAATCCCTGGTCAACGTGACCATCCACTACCCCGCCGGGCGCCCGGGTTTCTGGGATTTGCTGTGCGGGAACGTTGCGGATGTGGTGGTGCACTTTGAGGAGCTGAAGATCCCGCCGCAGTTCATCGGCAAGAACTACGACCAGGACGGTGAATACCGCCTGCAGTTTCAGGGCTGGATCAATCAGTTGTGGCAGGACAAGGATGCGTTGCTGGACCAGATGCACCACGAATTCCCAGGCAAACACTAATCCCCTGTGGGAGCGAGCTTGCTCGCGATTGCGGACTGACATTCAACATTGATGTCGACTGATCCGCCGCTATCGCGAGCAAGCTCGCTCCCACAGGTTTAGTGTTTGTTTTGACTGATTACCAGACACAAAAAAACCCGCCGATGATCACTCATCGACGGGTTTCTTTTTACCGGCCAGCGCTTAGATCGCGCTACGCTCACGCAGCAGACCCAGCACTTGCTTGACGCCTTCCTCCAGCGACACGGACTGGGTGTCGATCACCAGGTCGGCATCCAGCGGCACATCGTACGGGAAGGACTCGCCCGGGATGTTATCCCCGGCCGCCGCGTACAAACCTTGCGGATCACGCTCGGCGCAGACCGTCGGCGAAGCCTGGACGTAGACCGTCAGCAGACGCTCCTTGCCGATCAGTTCCCGGGCCTGTTCACGCCCTTCGGCACTCGGGGCAACGAACGCAGCGAGGGTCAGCAGACCAGCCTCGTTGAACTGACGCGCCACGTGCGCGGCACGACGCCAGTTCTCTGTACGCCCGGCGCGATCCTGTGGCAGACCTTTGTTGAGGTCGTGACGCAGGTTCTGGCCATCGAGCACGAACACCGCGCGCCCCAGGTCGAACAGCTTGCGTTCAACCGCATACGCCAGGGTGCTTTTGCCCGCGCCCGACAAGCCGCTGAACAACACGGTGGCCGGTTGCTGGCCGAAGCGCTGTGCACGCTCTTCGGTGGCGACGTGGGCCAGTTTGCCGTGGTGCGTGGAGCTGCCGTGAGCTACAGGCTGGGCGACGATCATGCCCGCGCCAACGGTGCCGTTGGTCAAGCGGTCGATGATGATGAAGGCGCCGGTGGTGCGGTTGCTGTCGTAACCGTCGAGGGCAATCGGCGCATCGAGCGCGATCTTGACCTTGCCGATTTCGTTCAGCTGCAACGCACTGGCCGGACCTTCTTCCAGGGTGTTCACGTCGACCTTGTTGACGATGCTGGCGATGGAGCCAGGCACGTAACTGGTGGCGCGTTTGATGTCGTACTTCTTGCCCGGCAGCATCGGCTCTTCAGCCATCCACACCAGCATCGCTTCGAAGCTGTCGGTGACTGGCGGCACGTTGTCGGCATGTACCAACAGGTCGCCACGGGAAATATCGATTTCGTCTTCCATGGTCAGCGTTACAGCCTGACCAGGGCCTGCGTGCTCCAGTTCACCTTCGAAGGTGACGATGGATTTCACGCGGCTGCTCTTGCCCGACGGCAGGACCACGACTTCGTCGCCTTTCTTGACGATGCCGCTGGCCAGGGTGCCGGCGAAGCCACGGAAGTTCAGGTTCGGACGGTTGACGTACTGAACCGGGAAACGCAAGTCGGTGAAGTTGCGATCGCCCGCCACTTCCACGGTCTCGAGGATCTCCATCAGCGACTGGCCGGTGTACCACGGCGAGCGCTCGGACTTGTTCACCACGTTGTCGCCCTTCAGCGCAGACATCGGCACGAAGTGCATGCTGGTGGGCTTGAGCTTCAAGCCTTCGGCGAACTGCAGGTAGTCGGCCTTGATCGACTCGAACACACCCTGGTCGAAGTCCTTGAGGTCCATCTTGTTGATGGCCACGACTATGTGCTTGATGCCCAGCAACGAGGCGATGAAGCTGTGGCGACGGGTCTGGGTCTGCACGCCGTAACGGGCGTCGACCAGGATGATCGCCAGGTCACAGGTAGAGGCACCGGTGGCCATGTTGCGGGTGTACTGCTCATGGCCAGGGGTGTCGGCGATGATGAATTTGCGCTTGGCGGTGGAGAAGTAGCGGTACGCGACATCGATGGTGATGCCTTGTTCACGCTCGGCCTGCAGGCCGTCGACCAGCAGCGCCAGGTCGATGTCTTCGCCGGTGGTGCCGACTTTTTTCGAATCGCGGGTAATGGCTTCCAGGTGATCTTCGTAGATCATCTTGGAGTCGTGCAGCAGGCGCCCGATCAGGGTGCTCTTGCCGTCGTCGACGTTACCGCAGGTCAGAAAGCGCAGCAGCTCTTTACGTTCGTGCTGGCCCAGGTAGGCGAGGATGTCCTCGCTGATCAAATCAGATGCGTGCGACATGACAACCCCTTAGAAATAACCCTGACGTTTTTTGTCTTCCATCGAGCCTGCGCCATCGTGGTCGATGACACGGCCCTGGCGCTCGGAAGTTCGCGTCAGGAGCATTTCCTGAATGATGTCCGTGAGGCTTTCGGCCTCGGACTCCACCGCGCCCGTCAACGGGTAGCAACCAAGGGTACGGAAACGCACTTTCTTTTTGACGATGCGCGCTTTGTCTTCGTCGCTCAGGTGCTCGAGGATGCGCTCGTCGTCGATCATGATCAGCGTGCCGTTCTTCTCGATGACTTCACGCTCGGCGGCGAAATACAGCGGAACGATCGGGATGCCTTCAAGGTAGATGTACTGCCAGATGTCCAGCTCGGTCCAGTTCGACAGCGGGAAGACGCGGATCGACTCGCCCTTGTTGACCTTGCCGTTGTAGACGTTCCACAGCTCGGGGCGCTGGTTTTTCGGATCCCAGCGGTGCTTGCTGTCGCGGAACGAGTACACGCGCTCTTTGGCGCGGGATTTCTCTTCATCGCGACGGGCGCCGCCAAATGCTGCGTCGAAACCATACTTGTCGAGTGCCTGCTTGAGGCCCTCGGTCTTCATGATGTCGGTGTGCTTGGCGCTGCCGTGGGTGAACGGGTTGATGTCCTGCGCCACGCCGTCCGGGTTGACGTGGGTGATCAGGTCGAGGCCCAGCTCGGCGACCATCTTGTCGCGGAAGCTGTACATCTCCTTGAATTTCCAGCGAGTGTCGACGTGCATCACCGGAAACGGCAGCTTGCCCGGGAAGAACGCCTTGCGTGCCAGATGCAGCATCACGGCGGAGTCTTTACCGATGGAGTACAGCATCACCGGGTTATCGAACTCGGCGGCCACCTCGCGGATGATGTGGATGCTTTCCGCCTCCAGCTGTTTCAGATGCGTCAGTTTGTCGACCATGGCTACTCACGAAAACTTTCTTATGAACGGCCACCGGGCCGTGTTCGAGCGGGGATCCTAGCACAGCGACCCCTTCTAATCAGGACGCCAACTAGATCGAAAGAGCATATGAATATGCCTGCCCGTTTGGGCAGAACGGCGCTCTGTAGGAGCGAGCCTGCTCGCGATGGTCGTCAACGATAACGCTGGGAGTCTGACACCCCGCGGTGTTCTCGGGTACATCGCGAGCAAGGCTCGCTCCTACAGGGATAGCGTTTCGTCAGATCGGATTCGGGCAATCGATGAAGATGTGCTCCAGCGCAAACCGGCGGGCCAGATAATCCCCCAGCGCCTGAACGCCGTAGCGCTCGGTCGCATGGTGACCGGCGGCGATGAAGCTGATGTCGTTTTCCCTGGCGCTGTGGAAGGTTTGCTCGGAAGCCTCGCCGCTGAGGTACAGATCGACACCCGCCAGAATGGCTTGATCGATGTAACCCTGGCCACCACCGGTGCACCAGCCGACGCGGCGTACCATGGCGCTGCCTTCGATCAACAGCGGCTCACGCCCCATCACTTCCTGGACGCGGCGGGCGAAATCCCGGGGCATCATTGGCTCGTTCAGCGAGCCGACCAGGCCGACAATCTTCAGGTTGTCCGGATCCAGCGGTCCTTCGACGGTGATGTCGAGCTGTCGCGCGAGCTGCGCGTTATTGCCGACGTCCGGGTGCAGGTCCAGCGGCAGGTGATAGGACAACAGGCTGATATCGTGCTTGAGCAGGGTCTTCAAGCGGCGCTGCTTCATGCCGGTGATGCACGGGTTTTCACCTTTCCAGAAGTAGCCATGATGCACCAGCACCAGGTCTGCGTTGGCCTCCACGGCCGCATCGAGCAAGGCCTGGCTGGCGGTGACCCCACTGACAATGCGCATCACTTGTGGCCGCCCCTCGACCTGCAGGCCGTTGGGGCAATAATCGGCGATTTTGGCGCTGTTGAGGTAGCGGTCGGCTTCTTCGACCAGGGTGCTCAGGGCGACGGCCATAAAAGACTCCTAAATATCCCGTTCAGAGGCGCGTGCGGCCTCGTATAATGCGCGTCATTATGAGCGGTCTCAGACCGCCTGCAACTCTCTCAGGAACTGCTTAATGCTCAAGGCGCTGCGTTTTTCCGGCTGGCCGCTGTTGGCCGGCGTGCTTGTCGCTCTTTTGATAATCCAGCGTTACCCGCAATGGGTCGGGCTCCCGAGCCTCGACGTCAATCTGCAACAGGCGCCGCAAACCACCAGCATGCAGCAGGGTCCGGTGTCTTATGCCGAAGCGGTATCCACTGCCGCGCCATCGGTGGTGAACCTGTACACCACCAAAGTCATCAACAAACCCAACCATCCGCTGTTCGAAGATCCGCAGTTTCGTCGCTTCTTCGGCGATAACTCGCCCAAGCAGAAACGCATGGAGTCGAGCCTCGGTTCCGGCGTGATCATGAGCCCGGAAGGCTACATCCTGACCAACAACCACGTGACCAGCGGTGCCGACCAGATCGTGGTGGCGCTCAAGGACGGCCGGGAAACCCTGGCGCGAGTGATCGGCAGCGACCCGGAGACTGACCTCGCGGTTCTGAAAATCGACTTGAAAAACTTGCCGGCGATCACCGTGGGGCGTTCCGACAACATCCGCATCGGCGATGTCGCGCTGGCCATCGGCAACCCGTTCGGCGTCGGCCAGACCGTAACCATGGGCATCATCAGCGCCACCGGGCGCAATCAATTGGGCCTGAACAACTACGAAGACTTCATCCAGACCGATGCGGCGATCAACCCGGGCAACTCTGGCGGTGCGCTGGTGGATGCCATCGGCAACCTGACCGGCATCAACACGGCGATCTTTTCCAAGTCCGGGGGCTCCCAGGGCATTGGGTTCGCAATCCCCGTGAAGCTGGCGATGGAAGTGATGAAGTCGATCATCGAGCACGGCCAGGTGATTCGTGGCTGGCTGGGTATCGAGGTGCAGCCGCTGACCCAGGAACTGGCCGAGTCGTTCGGCTTGTCCGGTCGTCCAGGCATTGTCGTGGCGGGAATTTTCCGCGATGGCCCGGCACAGAAGGCCGGTCTGCAACTGGGTGATGTGATTCTTGCCATCGATGGCGAACCGGCCGGTGATGGCCGTCGCTCGATGAATCAGGTAGCGCGGATCAAGCCGACCGACAAGGTCGCGATCGAGGTGATGCGCAACGGCAAGGAGCTCAAGCTGATGGCTGAAGTCGGCCTGCGTCCGCCGCCGGCTCCGATCAAGGAAAAAGAAGAGGAATAAGCCAGACCCGATCATTTCGGGTCGATGGAAGACATTCTCATTAGTTATGTTATGTTGTTTCAATTCTTGAAATTGGAACAACATAACATGTCGTCTCGAATAAAGGCCTCGGTGGCAAGTCTTGCCCTCGGGCTGTTGGGAGAACCGGCCTTCGCCGAAGAACCCCAAGCGTTGGAACTGGATGCCATCAGCGTCACTTCCGACTACGAATCCCCTACCGGGCCTGTCGCTGGCTACCGCGCCACCCGTTCCGCCAGCGCGACCAAAACCGACACCGCCATTCGCGACATCCCGCAATCGATCAGCGTGGTCCCCATCAGCGTGCTCAACGATCTGGGCAGCACCAGCGTTGAGCGCGCGCTGGACTTTGCCGGCGGCGTTTCGAAGCAGAACAACTTCGGTGGCCTGACGCTATACGAATACAGCGTACGCGGCTTCACCACGTCGGAGTTCTACAAGGACGGCTTCAGCGCCAACCGTGGCTACCCAAGCACGCCGGATGTGGCGAACATCGAGCGCATCGAGGTGCTCAAAGGCCCCGCCGCCAGTTTGTATGGCCGAGGTGATCCGGGCGGCACAGTCAACATCGTCACCAAGAAACCTCAGCCCGAAGCCTTCGCGACCCTGAACACCAGCGCGGGCAGCTGGGATCGTTATCGCACGGCGCTGGACGTCAACACGCCACTGGATGACCAAGGCAACGTGCTGTCGCGGGTCAACCTGGCCATAGAGGACAACCACAGCTTCCGCGATCACGTCGACAGCCAGCGCGTATTTGTCGCGCCCTCCTTCAGCTGGCAACTGAACCAGGACACGAGCCTGTTGGTGGAAAGCGAATTCGTTCGCCACAGCTCGACCTTCGATCGCGGCATCGTCGCCCCCAACAACACCTGGAGCGGCGTCTCCCGTTCGACCTTCCTCGGCGAACCCGATGATGGAGACATCGACAACCACAACAACATGCTGCAGGCCGCCCTCGAACATCAGCTCGGCGACAGCTGGAAACTGCGCCTGGCCAGCCATTACAAGGAAGGCAAACTCTGGGGTTTCGCGTCAGAAGCGCGCCCGCTGAATGCCGACGGCCGTACCGTCAACCGCCGCTATCGCGAGCGTGACAACGATTGGCACGACAGCATTACCCAACTCGAACTGCGCGGCTTTTTCGACACCGGCAGTTTGCAGCACGAACTGTTGATCGGCAGCGAATACGAGAACTACCGCAAGAACGAACGGGTGACGACCATTGCCGGCAGCCCCTACGCCATCGACATCTACCAACCGGTCTATGGCCAGCCAAAACCCAACGGCGCGCGCTCTGGCACGGATTTCTTCGAACACGTCGAAAGCCATGCACTGAACCTGCAGGACCAGATCATCTTCACCGATAAGCTGCGGGGCATGCTCGGTGTGCGCTTCGAACATTTCGAGCAACACATCGACGATCACACCCGTGGCGCTACCAGCACTCAGAGCCACGACGCGCTGACCCAACGGGCTGGCTTGCTTTATCAACTGACACCTGAAGTCGGCCTGTTCGCCAACGCCTCGACCTCGTTCAAGCCGAACAATGGCCTGGACGCGGCCGGTAAATCCTTCGACCCGGAAGAAGGCATCGGCTACGAAATCGGGATCAAGAGCGAGCTGTTCGATGACCGTTTGAGCAGCACCCTCGCCGCTTTCCATATCGAGAAAGAAAACGTCCTCGCCCTCGACCCGGGTACAGACACCAGCCGCGCCATGGGAAAGGCACGCAGTCAGGGCATCGATCTGCAAGTCACCGGACATGTCAGCGACGCTGTTCGCGTGATTGGCGCCTTCGCCTACATCGACGCTGAAGTCACTGAGGGCGACAAGGTCATTCCCGCCGGCAGCCGCATTCTCGGCGTGGCCAAACGCAGTGGCAGCCTGTTGGGTGTTTATGAGTTCCAGGACGGTCGACTGCGCGGCTCGGACCTTGGCGCCGCGTTCACTTATGTCGGCGATCGCTCGGGCGAAGCTGGCAGCGACTTTGAGTTACCCGCGTATCACACCGTCGACCTGCTGGCCCATTACAAGACCAGCGACAACATCACGGTGGGCCTGAACCTGAACAACATTTTCGACGAAAAGTATTTCGAGCGCTCCTACAGCAACTACTGGGTCAACCCCGGCGAGCCGCGCAATTTCACCGTCAGCCTGACACTCACTCTGTAAAAGGACGTCCCCATGCACCCACTCAAACCCCTGGCACTGCTCGGCTTGCTGTTTGCCACCGAGGTCTCGGCCCACGGCCTGTGGACCGAACAACGTCGTGGAAACATCGAGGTCATTTACGGGCACGGCGCCGAAGACAACACCTTCAAGGCACAGAAAATCAGCGGTGCCTGGGCCTATGACGTCAATGGAAAAATGATTCCGGTGACGGTGCAGCGCCTGCCTGATCACGCGCGCCTGCAACCGCTTAAACCACCCGCCGTGATGGCGGTGGCGCTCGACAATGGGATGTGGTCGCAGACCGCCGACAAGAAATGGATCAACGAAGGACGCAGCAAAGTGCCGGGAGCGATCGAGGCGACGCAGACGTTCAAGTACAGCCTGGCGATCTATCAGCCGGGTGCAAAGCTGCCCAAGCTGGATCAAATGAAATTGCTGATTCTGCCTGAGGTCGATCCGCTGACCGTAGGGCCGGGCCAGTCGCTGCCAGTCCAAGTGTTACTGGATGGCAAACCCGCTGCGGGCGTGAAGCTGGTGGGGGACTATCGCAACGCACCGAATACCTTGAGCACCGAAACCGATGCAAACGGCCGGGCGCAGGTGCTGGTGCGCAATGAAGGCTTGAACGTGATTTCGGCGCAGGTGGAAGTGCCGGTGAAGGACAGCATTGATGTGAATAGTCGCGGGCTGTTCAGTTCACTGACGTTCCTGGGCGAGCCGCATCACGAATAAGTCAAAGCGACACTAAACACTGTGGGAGCGAGCTTGCTCCGGGCGGCGTTCCGACGATGTCGGTGTGACATTCAACAAAATATTGAATGTTATGGCCTCATCGCGAGCAAGCTCGCTCCCACAGGTTCGGGGGATGGTTTAGAGATCGCCTAAACCGTCGATCAGCGCCTGATTCTGCTCCGGCGTGCCGATGGAGATCCGCAGGAACTGGGCAATCCGCTCCTGCTTGAAGTGCCGAACGATCACGCCTTGCTCGCGCAGCTTCGCCGCAAGCCCCGCCGCATCGTGCCGGGGGTGACGGGCAAAAATGAAGTTCGCCGCCGATGGCAGCACTTCAAAACCCTTCTCCTCCAGCTGTGCAACGACCTTCTCGCGATTCTCGATCACCAACCGGCAGGTCTTGTCGAAATACTCGCGATCCTCGAACGCGGCGGCAGCGCCGACATTCGCCATGCGATCCAGCGGATAGGAGTTGAAGCTATTCTTGATCCGCTCCAGCGCCTCGATCAGGTCCGGATGGCCCACCGCCAATCCAACCCGCAGGCCCGCCAGGGAACGGGACTTGGACAGGGTCTGGGTCACCAGCAGGTTCGGATAACGGTCCACCAGGGTGATTGCCGTCTCGCCACCGAAGTCGATGTAGGCCTCGTCGACCACCACCACCGAATCCGGGCTTGCCTTGAGAATCTGCTCCACCGCTTCCAGCGCCAACAGGCAGCCGGTCGGTGCGTTCGGGTTGGGGAAGATGATCCCGCCGTTCGGCCTGGCATAGTCCGCCGGGTTGATCTGGAACTGCTCGTCCAGCGGCACCGCGTCGAACTTGATGCCGTACAAACCGCAGTAGACCGGGTAGAAGCTGTAGCTGATGTCCGGGAACAACAGCGGCTGATCGTGCTGCAGCAAACCGTGGAAGATGTGCGCCAGCACTTCATCGGAACCGTTGCCGAGGAACACTTGATTACTTTGCACACCGTAGTACCTGGCGACCGCGTTCTTCAGCAGATCGCTGTTCGGGTCCGGGTACAGACGCAGGTTGTCGTTCAGTTCGGTTTGCATCGCGGACAAGGCTTTGGGCGATGGACCGTACGGATTTTCATTGGTGTTGAGCTTCACCAGTTTTGCCAGCTTCGGCTGCTCGCCCGGGACGTAAGGCACCAGATTCTTGACGAACGGGCTCCAGAATTTACTCATGTTCAGTTCCCCTGCCCTTGTGGAAAGTCTTCGTCGACGATGCGGTACTCGGCGCTACGCGCGTGGGCGGTCAGCGATTCGCCACGGGCCAGCACGGAAGCGGTTTTGCCCAACTCGGAAGCGCCCTGCTCGGAACAGAAGATGATCGACGAGCGTTTCTGGAAGTCGTACACACCCAGCGGCGAGGAGAAACGCGCGGTGCCGGAGGTCGGCAGCACGTGGTTGGGACCTGCGCAGTAGTCGCCCAAGGCTTCAGAGGTGTGGCGCCCCATGAAGATCGCGCCGGCGTGGCGGATCTGCGGCAGCCAGGCTTGTGGATCGGCAACGGACAATTCGAGGTGCTCCGGCGCGATGCGGTTGGCCACTTCGATGGCTTGCTCCATGTCGCGCACCTTGATCAGTGCACCACGGCCATTGATCGAGGTTTCGATGATCGCGGCGCGCTCCATGGTCGGCATCAGCTTGGCGATGCTGGCGGCGACCTTGTCGAGGAATTCGGCGTCTGGGCTGACCAGAATCGCCTGGGCGTCTTCGTCGTGCTCGGCCTGGGAGAACAGGTCCATGGCGATCCAGTCCGGATCGGTCTGGCCGTCGCACACCACCAGGATCTCGGAGGGACCGGCGATCATGTCGATTCCGACCTGGCCAAACACGTGGCGCTTGGCGGTGGCGACATAGATGTTGCCCGGGCCGACCACTTTATCGACCTTCGGCACGCTTTCGGTGCCGTAAGCCAATGCGGCAACGGCTTGAGCGCCACCGATGGTGAACACACGGTCGACGCCGGCGATGCAGGCAGCGGCCAGCACCAGTTCATTGATTTCACCGCGCGGGGTCGGTACGACCATGACCACTTCGGTGACGCCGGCGACCTTGGCCGGAATCGCGTTCATCAACACCGACGACGGGTACGACGCCTTGCCACCGGGTACGTACAGGCCGGCACGGTCCAGCGGCGTGACTTTCTGGCCCAGCACGGTGCCGTCGGCCTCGGTGTAGCTCCAGGAGTCCTGCTTCTGTTTTTCGTGGTAGCTGCGTACACGGGCGGCAGCGACTTCCAGCGCTTCGCGTTGGGCCACGGTAATGCGCGTCAGTGCCAATTCCAGACGCTCACGCGGCAGGATCAGGTCGGCCATGGACTTCACGTCCAGGCCGTCGAACTGGCGGGTAAAGTCCACCAGTGCCGCGTCGCCACGCTCACGCACAGCCTTGATGATGTCCAGCACCCGCTGATTGACCGAGTCGTCAGACACACTTTCCCAGCTCAGCAGATGATCCAGATGATGCGCGAAATCCGGGTCAGCAGCGTTGAGTCGGCGAATTGCAGTCGGTGCGGTCATAGCGAGAGCCTCATAGGAATGGCAAAAACTCAGGCGCCCTAACTTAGCAGTCGTTTCCGCTTGGGCACCTGAGAATTCTGGCTATGAGGCGGATAGACGGGCGCGACTTAACGTCGCGCAGGTGAATCAGCCGCGGTGTCGAGACTCCACTGCCTTGCGCAGGGTGTCGATCAACGCCTGGATACGGGCGTGCTGCATCTTCATCGAAGCTTTGTTGACGATCAGCCGGGAGCTGATGGCAGCAATGAAATCCTGTGGCTCCAGACCGTTGGCCCGCAGCGTGTTACCAGTGTCGACCACGTCGATGATCTTGTCCGCCAGGCCGATCAGCGGCGCCAGCTCCATCGAACCGTAGAGCTTGATGATGTCGACCTGACGGCCCTGTTCGGCGTAGTAGCGCTTGGCAACGTTGACGAACTTGGTGGCGATACGCAGGCGGCCCTTGGGCTCGACCGCGCCGACCTTGCCGGCGGTCATCAGCTTGCACTGGGCAATTTGCAGGTCCAGCGGCTCATACAGGCCCTGGCCGCCGTATTCCATCAGCACATCTTTACCGGCGACACCGAGGTCGGCGGCACCATGCTCGACGTAAGTTGGCACATCGGTGGCACGCACGATCAGCAGGCGTACATCTTCCTGGGTCGTGGGAATGATCAGCTTGCGGCTCTTGTCCGGATTCTCGGTCGGCACGATGCCCGCTTCAGCCAGAAGCGGCAGGGTGTCGTCAAGGATGCGGCCCTTGGACAGTGCGATGGTCAACATGGGAAACGTCAGTCCTTATCAAGGTACTCATGCCCGGTCGCAAATGGCGCCGGACACACATCGAGCCGAAAACGGCTCGACTTCAACAAATCAACGGGCATGTCCTTATGCCCATACAGCAGGGACTAGCCCGGAACGCGACGGATCTTGGCGCCCAGCATCTGCAGTTTTTCTTCGATGCACTCGTAGCCACGGTCTATGTGGTAGATGCGGTCGATCAGCGTGTCGCCTTCGGCGATCAGGGCCGAGATCACCAGGCTGGCCGAAGCACGCAGGTCGGTCGCCATCACTGGCGCGCCCTTGAGCTTTTCGGTGCCGGTGACGATGGCGGTGTTGCCTTCGACCTGGATCTTGGCGCCCATGCGGTGCAGCTCGTAGACGTGCATGAAGCGGTTTTCGAAGATCGTCTCGATCACAGCGCCGGTGCCTTCGGCAATGGCGTTGAGGGAGATGAACTGCGCCTGCATGTCGGTCGGGAACGCCGGGTACGGAGCGGTCCGCACGTTGACGGCTTTCGGACGCTTACCGTGCATGTTCAGCTCGATCCAGTCTTCGCCACAAGTGATTTCGGCACCGGACTCACGGAGTTTTTCCAGAACGGCTTCGAGGATGGTCGGATCCGTATCCTTGACCTTCACACGACCACCGGTCACCGCCGCCGCCACCAGATAGGTGCCGGTTTCGATGCGGTCAGGCATTACTTTATAAGTGGTGGTGTGCAGACGCTCGACGCCATCGATGGTGATGGTATCGGTACCGGCGCCGGAAACCTTGGCGCCCATGGCGTTCAGGAAGTTCGCCAGGTCGACCACTTCAGGCTCGCGAGCGGCGTTTTGCAGGACGCTACGGCCCTTGGCCAAGGCCGCGGCCATCATGATGTTTTCGGTACCGGTCACACTGACGGTATCGAAGAAGAAGTGCGCACCGCGCAGGCCACCTTCAGGCGCCTTGGCCTTGATGTAGCCGCCTTCGACGTCGATGACGGCGCCCATGGCTTCCAGGCCACGGATGTGCAGGTCAACCGGACGCGAACCGATGGCGCAACCGCCAGGCAAGGCGACTTCGGCTTCACCGAAACGAGCAACCATAGGACCGAGCACCAGAATCGACGCACGCATGGTTTTAACCAGTTCGTAAGGTGCGACCAGGGTCTTGATGGTGCGCGGGTCGATTTCGACGGCCAGCTTCTCGTCGATCACAGGTTCGATACCCATGCGCCCGAACAGCTCGATCATGGTGGTGATGTCGTGCAGGTGCGGCAGGTTGGCCACAGTCACCGGGCCATCGCACAGCAGGGTAGCCGCCAGGATCGGCAGGGCAGAGTTCTTTGCCCCGGAGATGCGGATCTCGCCGTCAAGACGAGCACCGCCAGTAATAATCAATTTATCCATAAGAATCTCGACGCCCTTGGGCTCAGGTGCGCTCGGCCCAGGCCGCGCTGCTGAAAAATTTCATAGTGACCGCATGGATGCTGCCATCGGTGATCCATGGGTTCAAATGGGCATAGACCTGCTGCTGACGCTTGACCGGGCTCAACGCCGCCAGTTCATCGCTAATCACGTTCAGCTGGAAATTGCAGCCTTCGCCCTCGACTTCTACTTTCGTTCCGGGCAGCTTTCCTTCAAGAAAGCTCTTAACTTCGTTGGCCTGCATGCTCAACCTCAATCGGCGCCCTGTGCGCGCGGGTCGGACATCATACAAAAAAGCCCCGCGCCTGCGAACCCCGCCAAGCAGGACTCAGACGGGGGGCTTATTCATAGATGCGGGTTAGGGATGCGCCAACAGCTCGGTCAGCTCGCTGACCTGAGCGATTTCACGCATGTCTTCCGGCATCCCACGGATGCTCAGGGCCTTGCCGGCCTCCTGCGCATCACGGATAAAGCACAGCAGCAACGACAAACCGACACTGCTGGACTTGGTTACCGCCGAGCAATCGACCACCAGCGCTGCAGCGTTGCTGGCTTTGATCAGCGCCTTGCCCTGCTCGCGCAGGCCAGGGCCGGTGCGGTAATCCAGCACGCCACTGAGTCGCAGCTCGCCCGCTTCGTCCATCTGGACTGCCGACTCACTCATTGGGCTGACTGCTCTGGTTTCTTGTCGGTGGCTTCCTTGGCCTTGGCGACTTCCCCGGCCCAACCATTGATGGTCTTGTCCAGGTCGTTGCCATTGCGCTGCATCGCGTCGGCGAACTGATCGCGGAACAGCTTGCCGATATTGATGCCATTGATGATGACGTTACGCAGTTTCCACTCGCCGTTGATCTTTTCCAGCGTGTAGGACACTGGATAGATCGCGCCGCTGCTGCCTTTGACAGTCATGCCTACACTGGTACGGTCGCCCGACTCGTCTTTGGCCGGTTCAACGGTGATGCCCTGGTTGTTGTACTCCAGCAAGGCATTGCCATAGAACTGGAACAGACCCTTCTTGAAGTTTTCTTCGAAGGTCTTCATCTGTGCAGGCGTAGCTTTACGCGAGTACTTGACCGTCATGATGCTCTTGGAAATACCCTCGGCATCCACGACCGGCCCGACGATGGTGTTCAGCGCCGCATAAAAGTCTTGCGGATCCTGCTTGTACTTCTCTTTGTTTGCCGCCAGGTCCGCGAGCATACGGTTGGTTGTGTCCTGCACCAGATCGTGCGCCGAAGTCGCCGCTACGGCGTGGGACACCAACGGAAACACCGCGAGCATTACCAACAGGCCACGTCGCAAGATAGAGATCATTTAACAGTTCCTCATTTAGCTTCTTTGCTAACGGTATTGAGCAGGAATTTACCGATCAGGTCTTCGAGCACCAGCGATGACTGCGTGTCATGGATGGTTCCACCATCCTTGAGCAGGGTGTCTTCCCCGCCCACGCTGATACCGATGTACTTCTCGCCCAACAGGCCAGCAGTCAGGATAGATGCAGTGGAGTCCGCCGGCAGATTATCGATGCGTTTTTCCAGCTGCATGGTCACCCGACCGGTGAAACTGTCGCGATCCAGATCGATGGCCGTGACCTTACCGATGGTCACACCGGCCATGGTCACCTTTGCTCTGACCGTCAAACCGGCGATATTGTCGAAGTAGGCGTAAAGTTTATACGTGTCGGTGCTCGGAGTCGGGGACAGGCCACTGACCCGCAACGCCAACAAGAGCAAAGCCAGGATGCCAGCCAGCAAGAAAAGGCCGACACCGATTTCCAGGGTGCGGTTTTGCATCAGAAATCTCCAAACATCAAGGCGGTCAGAATAAAGTCCAGGCCGAGTACTGCCAACGAGGCATATACAACGGTCTTGGTAGTGGCACGACTGATCCCCTCGGAAGTGGGTTCGCAGTCATAGCCTTGGAATACGGCGATCCAGGTCACGACAAAGGCAAAGACGATACTTTTGATGATCCCGTTGAGCACATCGTCGGCGAACGTCACGCTGTTCTGCATGTTCGACCAGTAGGAGCCCTCATAGACCCCCAGCCAGTCGACCGCTACCCACGAGCCGCCCCAGATACCCACCACGCTGAAAATCATCGCCAGCACCGGCAGGGAAATGAAACCGGCCCACAGGCGTGGCGCGATGATGTACTTGAGCGGGTCGACCCCGATCATTTCCAGGCTGGACAACTGCTCGGTGGACTTCATGTTGCCGATTTCGGCAGTCAACGCCGAACCTGCGCGCCCGGCGAACAGCAAGGCGGTCACCACCGGCCCCAGTTCACGCAGCAGCGTCAGCGCCACCATCTGCCCGACAGCCTGCTCCGAACCATAGCTGGAAAGAATGTTGAAGCCCTGCAGCGCCAGCACCATGCCGATGAACACCCCGGAGACCACGATGATCACCAGGGACATCACGCCCACCGAATGCAACTGCTTGACCAGCAGCCCGAAGCCGCCACCGATACCGCCCCGGCCGAGCAAGGCATGGAACAGGAACAGGCTCGAACGCCCGAACACCGCCAGCACATCGATGCCGGCCTGGCCGAAGCGGCGAACGCGCTCCATCAATGAAATTCTGCGCATCAGCGCTTCCCCAGAAGATCTGCGCGGTAATCCGTCGCTGGAAAGTGGTACGGAACCGGGCCATCGGGTTCGCCGGTCATGAACTGACGAATGCGCGGTTCATCCGAATTCATCAACTCGTCAGGCGTCCCCTGCCCCAACACCTGACCATCGCCCACCACATAAATGTAGTCGGCAATGCTCGCGGTCTCGGCCAGGTCGTGGGATACCACGATGCTGGTGATGCCCAGCGCATCGTTGAGCAACCGGATGAGGCGCACCAGAACGCCCATTGCGATGGGGTCCTGGCCGACAAAGGGCTCGTCGTACATGAGGATCTGCGGGTCGAGCGCAATCGCCCGGGCCAGCGCAACACGGCGTTTCATGCCGCCGGAAAGCTCGTCGGGCATCAGTTCGATAGCACCGCGCAAGCCCACGGCCTGCAATTTGAGCAGGACAATGTCGCGGATCATTTCATCCGGCAGTTGTGTATGAACACGCAACGGAAAAGCGACGTTCTCGAAGACATCGAGGTCGGTAAACAGTGCGCCGCTCTGAAACAGCACGCCCATGTGCTTGCGCGCGTCGAACAGGTCGCTGCGCGACAGTTTTGGCAGGTTCTGACCGTTGACCCAGACTTCGCCCTTGGTGGGCCGCAACTGGGCGCCCATCAGACGCAAGAGCGTGGTCTTGCCACACCCGGAAGGCCCCATGATGCCGGTGACCTTGCCGCGCGGGATACGGATATCGACATTATTGAAAATGCTGCGCGCACCGCGCTTGAAGGACAGTCCCTTCAGCTCGACCGCGTAGGCGTTATCGGCACTCATCTAAACTCCTTGCGATGCAGCCTCTCACTCGGACGCCTGGCTTTCTGACAAAAGCACATACCTCCCGGGCAGGCCGAACTGGCGGCGAACTATATCACTGCAACGGCTGCGCGCCCAAGGCCAAAGCCAGGTCATGTTCAACTGCACGACAGGTTGAAGGCCCCGTTTAGAGGGTTTCCGGCAACAAGGATGGCAATGCGCGACGAACTAGCGTGAGGGATTCGATCATAACCGTTATAATCGCCGCCTTTTCATCAGGCTATACGATTTCTGACATGAGCCAATCCAGCGACCTGATTCAATCTGCACAACGCACCATCCGCCTCGAGGTAGAAGCCGTGCAAGGCCTGCTACCCCATATCGACGCAGATTTCGTACGCGCTTGCGAGATGATTCTGGCCAGCAAAGGCCGCGTAGTCGTGGTCGGCATGGGCAAGTCGGGACACATCGGCAACAAGATTGCCGCGACCTTGGCCAGCACCGGCACCACGGCGTTTTTTGTGCACCCGGCTGAAGCCAGCCACGGTGACATGGGCATGATTACCCGCGACGACATCATTCTGGCGCTCTCGAATTCCGGCTCCACCAATGAAATCGTGACCCTGCTGCCACTGATCAAGCGCCTGGGCATTCAGTTGATCAGCGTGACCGGCAAGCCTGACTCGCCGCTAGCCAAGGCCGCCGAGGTCAACCTGAATGTTCACGTCGAGCACGAAGCCTGTCCGTTGAACCTGGCCCCCACCTCGTCGACCACCGCCGCCCTGGTCATGGGCGATGCCTTGGCAGTCGCGCTGCTGGAAGCCCGTGGCTTTACCGCGGAAGACTTCGCCTTTTCCCATCCCGGCGGCGCCCTGGGCCGACGCCTGCTGCTGAAAGTGGAAAATGTAATGCACGCCGGGCAAGAGTTACCGCAAGTACAGCGCGGCACCCTGCTGAAGGACGCACTAATGGAAATGACCCGCAAAGGCCTGGGCATGACCGTGATCCTGGAAGCCGACGGAAAGCTGGCCGGGATCTTTACTGACGGTGACTTGCGTCGCACGCTGGACCGTAGCATCGACATCCATAGCGCTACCATCGAACAGGTCATGACAGCACACGGCAAGACTGCCCGCGCCGAGATGCTCGCCGCCGAAGCGCTGAAAATCATGGAAGACCATAAAATCAACGCGCTGGTCGTAGTCGACAGTGAAGACCGCCCGGTTGGCGCCTTGAACATGCACGACTTGCTGCGTGCAGGAGTAATGTAATGAGTGCGGACCTGCTGCAACGCGGCAAACAGATCAAGCTGGCGGTGTTCGATGTCGATGGCGTGCTGACCGATGGGCGCCTGTACTTCCTCGAAGACGGCAGCGAGTTCAAGACGTTCAACACCCTCGACGGCCAGGGCATCAAGATGCTGATGGCCGCCGGCGTGCAGACCGCCATCATCAGTGGCCGCAAGACCCCGGTGGTCGAGCGGCGGGCCAAAAACCTCGGTATCCCGCACCTCTATCAGGGTCGCGAGGATAAACTGGTGGTACTCGACGAACTGCTGGCCCAACTCAACCTGAGCTATGAACAGGTGGCCTACCTCGGCGACGACCTGCCGGACCTGCCGGTGATTCGCCGCGTCGGCCTGGGCATGGCGGTGGCCAATGCCGCCAGCTTCGTGCGTGAACACGCCCACGGCATCACCCTCGCCCGTGGCGGCGAAGGTGCCGCTCGCGAATTCTGCGAATTGATCCTGCGCGCCCAGGACCGCCTCGACGCGGCCAATGCGGCGTACCTGTGAGCCCACTATGCTGAGCAAAAAGTTTCGCAACACCCTGATGTTCAGTTGCATCGCGGCGATATTCGCTGCGGTTGGCTACTGGAACATCAGCCCGGAACGCTTCCTCGACAAGCCGGTAACGCCGGTCGATGAAAGCGCGATCGACTATTACGCCATCAACGCCCACAGCGTGCAGTACCTGCCCGACGGCAAGCTGCAATATGATCTGGTGTCCGACAAGGTCGAGCACGTGAAAGCGACCGAGGTGACATTGCTGACCAACCCCGACCTGAATGTGTTCCGCGGCACTGAATTCCCGTGGCACGTCCAGAGCCTGCGCGGCGAGGTCAACCCTGATGGCACACAGGTCGAACTGATCGATGACGTGCGCATCACGCGCTTCGACGAGAAAAACCGTAGAACCCTGATCACCAGCACCCGCATGACCGTGTTCCCGCAGCAGCAATATGCGCAGACCGAGCAAGACGTTAGAATCGACGGCGCTGGCGGTGTATCGACTGGCAAGGGAATGAAAGCGTATTTGAAAGAAAGCAGGATACACCTGCTATCGAACGTAAGAGGACAGTATGAGGCTCGTTAAAACCCTCCCGATTTTGCTCAGTCTGGGCGCAGCACTGGGAAGCGTGAGCGCCTGGGCTCTGCCGGAAGACCAACAGCAGCCTATCCGTATTCAGGCCGACGATGCCCAGCTGGACGACAAGCAAGGTATTGCTACCTATAAGGGTGACGTGATCATCACCCAAGGCTCGATGAAGGTGACAGGCAACACCGTTACCATCACCCGCACCCCGGCTGGCGACATTGACGTAGTGACCTCGGTGGGCAACCTGGCGTACTTCGAGCAATTGCAAACGGCTGGCGATACCAAGCCTGTCCAGGGTTGGGGCGTGACGATCCAGTATCACGCTTCGCAAAATCGCGTCGTACTGATCGACAAGGCCAAAGTTGTCGACAAGGACAACAACGTCACCCAAGGCGAGAAAATTGTCTACGACACGGACAAGAAACTCGCCAGCGCCGGTCGCGCCACAGGCAGCAAAGTCACCGAGGCGCGTCCGCGTATCGACATGGTGATCCAGCCGAAGAAGAAAACCGACGAGAAAAAGGCCCAGTAATGGCAACTCTGAAAGCTCAGCATCTGGCCAAGAGCTACAAGAGCCGCCAGGTCGTGCGTGACGTCAGCCTGTCCATCGACAGCGGCCAGATCGTCGGCCTGCTTGGCCCGAACGGCGCTGGCAAGACCACCTGCTTCTACATGATCGTCGGCCTGGTGCAAGCCGATCAGGGCCGTGTCCTGATCGATGACCTGGACGTCAGCCACCAACCGATGCACGGCCGCGCAAAGGCCGGTATCGGCTACTTGCCGCAGGAAGCATCGATCTTCCGCAAACTGTCGGTGGCCGACAACATCATGGCCATCCTCGAGACCCGCAAGGAACTCGACAAGGCCGGTCGTCGCAAGGAGCTGGAAAGCCTGCTGCAGGAATTCCACATCAGCCACATCCGCGACAACCTGGGCATGAGCCTGTCCGGTGGTGAGCGCCGTCGCGTGGAAATCGCCCGCGCCCTGGCCACCAACCCGAAATTCATCCTCCTCGACGAGCCCTTCGCCGGCGTGGACCCGATTTCGGTCGGCGACATCAAGCAGATCATTCACCACCTCAAGGCCAAGGGCATTGGCGTGCTGATCACGGACCACAACGTTCGTGAAACCCTGGATATCTGTGAAACCGCCTATATCGTCAATGACGGCCAACTGATTGCCGAAGGCGACGCAGAGACCATCCTGGCCAACGACCTGGTCAAGGAAGTGTATCTGGGCCATGAGTTCCGCCTGTAAGCGCTGAGCCGTGCCCAGGCAGCTTGCCCGGGCACCTGACCAGCCACTCACCAGCGCTTCCGTGCCGACAAGCGTGGTCAGCCCTCGACAAGGGCAGCGCTGCAACACAGCTTTATAGTTTTTTATTGTTACAGCGCTCTAGGCAAACCCTTTAGTTTCAGGCATATAATTTGCTTAAGTTTGGCGCCCCGGCGCCCTGTAGTGGATGGCGCATGTGCGCCGGCGAATAAGGTGTTAAGCCCCTGCCATGAAACCATCGCTAGTCTTGAGAATGGGCCAGCAGCTGACGATGACACCGCAGCTGCAACAGGCCATCCGCCTGCTCCAATTGTCGACCCTGGACCTGCAACAGGAAATCCAGGAGGCCCTGGAGTCCAATCCGATGCTCGAACGCCAGGAAGAAGGCGACGACTTCGACAATTCCGACCCCCTGGCCGACAACGCCGAACAAAAGCCCAACACCGACATCCAGGAGCCCTCCTACCAGGAGAGCGCCCCGACGGTTGATAACCTCGATGAGGGTGACTGGAACGAGCGTATCCCCAACGAACTCCCCGTCGACACCGCGTGGGAAGACGTTTACCAGACCAGCGCCAGCAGCCTGCCCAGCAATGATGATGACGAGTGGGACTTCACCACCCGCACCTCGGCCGGCGAAAGCCTGCAGAGCCACTTGCTGTGGCAACTGAACCTGGCCCCGATGTCCGACACCGATCGCCTGATCGCCGTAACCCTGATCGACTGCATCAACAATCAGGGCTACCTGGACGAAACCCTCGAGGAAATCCTCGAAGCGTTCGACCCGGAACTGGACATCGAACTGGACGAAATCGAAGCCGTCCTGCACCGCATCCAGCAATTCGAGCCCGCCGGCATCGGCGCCCGCAACCTGGGCGAATGCCTGCTGCTGCAATTGCGCCAGCTGCCTGCCAAGACCCCTTGGCTGGCCGAGGCCAAGCGCCTGGTCACCGATTACATCGACCTGCTTGGCAGCCGCGACTACAGCCAGTTGATGCGTCGCATGAAGCTCAAGGAAGATGAGCTGCGCCAGGTCATCGAGCTAGTCCAGAGCCTCAACCCGCGCCCGGGCTCGCAGATCGAGTCCACCGAAGCCGAGTACGTCGTTCCTGACGTCATCGTGCGCAAGGACAACGAGCGCTGGCTGGTGGAGCTCAATCAGGAGTCGGTGCCACGGCTGCGGGTCAATGCCCAGTACGCCGGTTTCGTGCGCCGCGCCGACACCAGCGCCGACAATACCTTCATGCGCAATCAGTTGCAGGAGGCCCGCTGGTTCATCAAGAGCCTGCAAAGCCGCAATGAAACCCTGATGAAGGTTGCCACCCAGATCGTCGAGCATCAGCGCGGCTTTCTGGAGTACGGCGACGAAGCCATGAAGCCGCTGGTCCTGCATGACATCGCCGAAGCGGTCGGCATGCATGAATCGACGATTTCACGGGTGACCACCCAGAAGTTCATGCACACCCCCCGGGGCATTTATGAACTGAAGTACTTTTTTTCCAGTCACGTAAGCACCTCCGAAGGCGGCGAATGCTCGTCCACGGCGATCCGGGCGATCATCAAAAAACTGGTTGCAGCGGAAAATCAGAAAAAGCCGTTGAGTGACAGCAAGATCGCTGGTTTACTGGAGGCACAAGGCATTCAGGTGGCTCGCCGCACCGTCGCCAAGTACCGCGAATCCCTCGGGATCGCGCCTTCGAGCGAACGCAAGCGGTTGATGTAGGGCCACACCACAGCGTTCCAGTGGTAGATCATCTGATCTGCCGCTTTATGCACTGGCAACGAAGGAGAAGCTGTATGCAAGTCAACATCAGTGGACACCAACTGGAAGTGACCGAACCTCTTCGCACCTACATCGGCGAAAAACTCGAACGATTGGAGCGACATTTCGACAAGATCACTAATGTGCAGGTCACGATGACCGTCGAAAAACTGAAGCAGAAAATCGAAGCCACGCTGCATATTCCCGGGAATGAAGTGGTCGCCAACGCGGAACATACCGATATGTATGCCGCGATCGACGCACTCACCGACAAGCTGGATAAACAACTCAAAAAGCATAAGGAAAAGACCCAGAGCCTCCTCCAGGGCGCAACCGGTCGTTAACACTCCCAACCCATGATCCGACTTGAAAGTATCCTGACCCCCGGCCGTTCCTTGGTGAACGTGCCGGGAGGCAGTAAAAAGAAAGCCCTCGAACAAATTGCCAATCTTATCGCCCGCGAAGTGCCGGCCCTGGAGATGCAAGATGTCTTCGAGGCGCTGATCGCCCGTGAAAAACTCGGCTCCACCGGGTTTGGCAATGGCATCGCTATTCCACATTGCCGTCTCAAGGGCTGTGTTTCGCCCATCAGTGCATTGATGCACCTGGACGCCCCTATCGATTTCGACGCCATCGACGGCGCGCCGGTTGACCTGCTGTTCGTGCTGTTGGTCCCGGAAGCCGCCACCGATGCGCACCTTGAGCTGCTGCGACAGATCGCCAGCATGCTCGACCGCAAGGAAGTTCGCGAAAAGCTGCGTAGTGCTGCAAGCAACGAAGCCCTGTATCAGGTTGTCCTTGACGAGCAAAACGGTCAGTAATCATGCGCTTGATCATCGTCAGTGGCCGTTCCGGCTCAGGTAAAAGTACCGCCCTCGACGTTCTTGAGGACAGCGGCTACTACTGCATCGACAACCTGCCAGCCGGTCTGCTGCCGGAGCTGGCCGAACGCGCCCTGGTTCATACCGAGATGTTGCAGCCGCTGGTCGCCGTTTCCATTGACGCGCGCAACCTTCCCAGCCACCTGTCACGCTTCCCCGACCTGCTCGAGGAAGTCCGTGCCCGCCACATCCAGTGCGATGTGCTGTACCTGGACGCCGACGAAGAAACCCTGCTCAAGCGTTTCTCGGAAACCCGCCGACGTCACCCCCTGACCAACGCCAACCGCTCGCTGGCCGAAGCCATCAGCGTCGAGAGCGTCCTGCTCGGGCCGATTGCCGACCTCGCCGATCTCAAGATCAACACCACCAGCCTGAACCTCTATCAACTGCGCGATGCCATCAAACTGCGTCTGTTGAATCAGCCGGAGCCGGGGACTGCGTTCCTGGTGGAATCCTTCGGCTTCAAGCGCGGCATGCCGGTGGACGCCGACCTGGTGTTCGATGTGCGCTGCCTGCCCAACCCTTACTGGAAACCGGAGTTGCGCGAACAGTCCGGGCTCGATCAACCGGTTGCCGAATACCTGGCGGCCCAGCCGGATGTCGAAGAGATGTTCCAGGACATTTCCACATACCTGCTAAAGTGGCTGCCTCGCTTTGCCGCCAGCAACCGCGCCTACGTCACCATTGCCATTGGCTGCACTGGCGGACATCACCGTTCCGTCTACCTGACCGAGCGTCTGGGGCAAACGCTGCAACAATCCCTGAAGAACGTCCAGGTCCGCCACCGCGACCTCAGCTAAAGGATTCACATCGCGATGCCTGCTCTGGAAATCGAAATCATCAATAAACTGGGTCTGCACGCTCGCGCTTCTGCAAAATTCGTTGGGGTAGCAGGTCAGTTCCCGTGCCAGATCAGGGCCGGACGTACACCACAGTCCATGGTCGATGGCAAAAGTATCATGGCGATGATGATGCTGGCCGCCGGCAAAGGCACCACGATCCACTTGAGCACAGAAGGCGAGCAGGAACAGGAAGCGCTGGATGCGCTGGTGGCGTTGATCAACAACTTCTTCGACGAAGGCGAGTAATACAACCACAAAAGCCCCTCAGCACAAATCAAGCGAGGGCCGTATCCATCACCATCATCAAACAAAACCCCATCAGCAGCCCGAGGCTGGCAAGCTTGTCATGACCATTGCGGCGCGACTCGGGAATGACTTCGTGGGTCACCACCAGCAGCATCGCCCCCGCCGCCAGCGCCAATCCCAAAGGCAGCAGCAGTTCGGCCAGGCTTACCAGCCACGCGCATAGCAGTGCGAACACCGGTTCTACCAAACCTGACGCCGCACCGATCAGGAACGCCTTGCCCCGGGACATCCCTGCCCCGGCCAGCACCAAAGCGATGACCAACCCTTCCGGTACATCCTGCAAGGCAATGCCCATGGCGAGGCTGTCGGCGTCAGGCATTGCGCCACCGGCCGAAACACCTACCGCCATGCCTTCCGGGATGTTGTGGGCGATGATGGCAAATACGAACAGCCAGATCCGCGGAGCAATGACCGGTCGTTCCAGCGTGCCGACCAGCATGTCCGGGCTGGCGCCAGAGACCTTCCGATCCACCAGGAACAACAGGAAGGCGCCGAGCATAATGCCGAAGCTGATCAACCCACTGGACGCCCAAGGTGACAGTCCAAGCCCTTCGGCGGCAGAGATGCCCGGAACGATCAGCGAAAATGCCGTCGCAGCCAGCATCACGCCAGCGCCAAAGCCAAGCAAAGTGTCGCTGAGCCTCTGCGGCATCCGCCGAATCACCAACACCGGCACCGCGCCCAACGCGGTACCCAAGGCGCAGATCGCACCGCCCTGCAGTGCGCGCAGCAACTTCGGCTCAAGGTCGAGCCATGCCAGCCCATGGGCAACCAAAAGGCTCATTCCCGCCAGCAGTAACAGCGATCCAAACGCGTAACGAAACATCCGTCCATTTCCGATCGCCAGTGTTTCAGTGCCCATAGTCCAGCCTTGGATTGTTTTTATGGAAGACTTAAACCAGTGCGGCCTGATAGCGCGCAGCGACTTGCGGCCAATTGATCACGCGGTAGAACGCGCTGATGTATTCCGGACGACGGTTCTGATAACGCAGGTAATAGGCGTGCTCCCAGACGTCGAGACCCAGAATCGGGGTATTGCCGCTCATCAACGGGCTGTCCTGGTTACCGCTGCTTTCCACTACCAAGGTCTTTTGCGGGGTCACGCTCAGCCAGGCCCAGCCGCTGCCGAAGCGGGTCAACGCGGCCTTGGTAAAGGCTTCCTTGAAGCTGTCGAGACCGCCCAGTTGTTCATCGATGGCCTTGGCCAGCACGCCTTCGGGCTCGCCACCACCGTCGGGCGCCATGACTTCCCAGAACAACGAATGATTGGCGTGGCCGCCACCTTGGTTGATCACCGCCGTCCGTAGTTTTTCCGGCAGTTGCTGAACGGCGGACACCAGCTTCTCCACGGGCCACTCGGCATACTCGGTGCCTTCAACAGCCGCGTTCAGGTTATTGATGTAGGTCTGGTGATGCTTGGTGTAGTGGATCTCCATGGTCTGCGCATCGATGTGCGGCTCCAGGGCGTCGTAGGCGTACGGCAAGGCAGGCAAGGTAAAAGCCATGTTCAATGGACTCCTTGATGATGAGGCGCAGGCGAAGCGGCATCGATGTGCAGCAGCCGATGGGTACGCGGATACTCGCCGTGCTCACTGATGAAATTCAGCAGCTCGACGTAGGTCTTGCTGCTCTGGCGCAACGCGGCTTCTCGCAATGTTTGAGGTAGCCGTGGGTCCTGCATGGTCTGCAAGAGCCGTTGGTGGATGGCACACAAGTATTCGGCGCTCTCCTCCGGCTGATTCAGACGCAAGTGCAGGTCCGCCAGGTTGTGATGGGAAATCACGCAGGCCGCTACCGCTTCGTCGGCATCCGCCCAGCGCTCGAACAGCACCTGGGCCAGAGCCAATGCCTGCAGGTACGCCTCGCGGGCATCGACCAGTTCACCCAGCATGAAAAAGCGATTGGCTCTTTCGATCGTGCGTTTCCAGTGCTCCATGGTGCGCCTCCAAAGCGGTAACGGGGCTTAGACGCCGCCCGCAGTGAGTTTTTCCGGGTTGAGCAATTCTTCCAGTTGGCTGCGCGTCAGGTCGGTGTGTTCCAGCGCGACGTCAATCACCGGCCGACCTTGCTGATAGGCCTTCTTGGCAATCTCGGCAGCCTTCTGGTAACCGATGATCGGGTTGAGCGCGGTAACCAGAATCGGGTTGCGTGACAGTGCTTCCTTGATCCGGCCCTCGTTGACCTTGAAGCTGGCGATGGCCTTGTCTGCCAGCAGACGACTGGAATTGGCCAGCAACTCGATACTGCTCAGCAGGTTCTGGGCGATGATCGGCAGCATCACGTTCAGTTCGAAATTGCCCGACTGACCGGCGATGGTGATAACACTGTCGTTGCCGATGACCTGAGCCGCGACCATCGCGGTGGCCTCTGGAATGACCGGGTTGACCTTGCCCGGCATGATCGAAGAACCCGGCTGCAAGGCTTGCAGTTCGATCTCGCCAAGGCCGGCCAGCGGGCCGGAGTTCATCCAGCGCAGATCGTTGGCGATTTTCATCAGCGACACGGCGGTGGCCTTTAGCTGTCCGGAGACGGCAACGGCAGTGTCCTGGGAGCCGATCAGCGCGAACAGGTCCTTGCCTGGCTGGAACTCAACCCGGGTCAATTTGCTTAGCTGCTGGCTGAAACGCGCCGCGAACTCGGGGTGAGCGTTGACACCCGTGCCCACCGCCGTGCCGCCTTGAGCCAGGGATTGCAGGCTTGGCTGCAAGCCCTGCAGATGGCCGATGTTGGCCTTGAGCTGCTGCGCCCAACCGTTGAGCACCTGGCTCATGCGCACCGGCATGGCGTCCATCAGGTGCGTACGCCCGGTTTTGACGTGGTGATGAACCTGCTCGGCCTTGCGCTCGATGACCTGCACCAGATGTGTCAGCGCCGGCAGCAGTTGTTCATGGAGCGCCAGTGCTGCGCTGACGTGAATGGTGGTTGGGATGATGTCGTTGCTGCTCTGCCCGCAGTTGACGTGATCGTTGGGGTTCACCGCCTCGCCCAGCAAGCGGCTGGCCAGCGTGGCGATCACTTCGTTGGCGTTCATGTTCGAGCTGGTACCGGAACCGGTCTGGAACACATCCACCGGGAAGTGCTGCATGAAATCGCCTTCGAGCAAGCCTTGGGCTGCGTCGACGATGGCTTTGCCCTGGGCTTCGCCGATCTGCTTGAGTTCGACGTTGGCGCGGGCGGCCGCTGCCTTGGCCAGGATCAACGCGCGGATGAACTGAACCGGCATCGGTTTGCCGCTGATCGGGAAGTTATCCACCGCACGCTGGGTCTGTGCGCCGTAGAGGGCGTCCTCCGGGACCTGAAGCTCGCCCATACTGTCGCGTTCGATACGGGTATTACTCATCGGGAGATCCTTGCATCAGTTCTATGAGAGGAATCGAGGGCTGCAACTCACAGGTAGCGAGTTGCCAGGTGTAGCTCTGCCAGCGCTTGAGGCGGCATTTGCACAACGAGAGGCGTTCCAGTTCGCGCAGTGGGCGCCAGGCCTGGTCGAGACAGTAAGTGCGCCAGTGCCACGGCAGCGCGACATCGGCGGCCGTATCGAGCAACAATCGGAAGGAAGTTTCGGCGACGGTCCACGGCGAGGTGGCCGTGCAACACGCCAGGTACCGGCCTTCGGCCAGGTAGTGGTCGATCAGGCGAGGCTCGTCGGGGTTCATCGCGCAACGGATCTGGCGACTCATCCAGCGCCAGCTTTCGAGATAAGGCTGCTCGTGCAAGGCAGAACTCATGATCCGGGGCTCATTCGATAGTGAGATTTATTATTATATGATAATGATAACCAAAACAAGACCGTGCCGACACAGCAGCTCCATTGTGGGAGCGAGCCTGCTCGCGAAGGCGTCATCACTTTCAACATTGATTTCGTCTGACACGCTGCTATCGCGAGCAAGCTCGCTCCCACAGGGGATCTGAGTTGTAGCCAACAAAAAAGGCGCGCCACCCAATGGGTGGCGCGCCTTTTGGTGAAGCGGCCGTGGCTTAGCTGCCTGCCACCGTCATCCGCTCGATCAGCACCGAGCCGGTGCGAATGTTACTGCGCAGTTCCAGATCATTACCCACGGCAACGATCTGCTTGAACATGTCGCGCATGTTGCCGGCGATGGTCACTTCCTGGACCGCGAACTGGATTTCACCGTTCTCGACCCAGTAACCCGCTGCACCACGGGAGTAATCGCCGGTGACCATGTTGAGGCCCTGCCCCATCAATTCAGTCACCAGCAAGCCACGCCCCATGCGCCGCAGCAACGCCGCCTGGTCTTCGTCGCCATGGGTGACGAACAGGTTGTGCACGCCGCCGGCGTTGGCCGTGCTCGGCATACCGAGCTTGCGGCCGGAATAGGTGCCAAGGATGTAAGACACCAACTCGCCCTTTTCGACGAACGGTTTGGCGTAGGTTGCCAAACCATCACCGTCGAACGCTGCGCTGCCCATGGCACGCATCAGATGCGGACGTTCGTCGATGGTCAGCCACTCCGGAAACAGCTTCTGCCCAAGGGTGCCCTCGAGGAAGGACGACTTGCGATAAAGGCTGCCGCCGGAAATCGCCGACAGGAAACTGCCGAACAGCCCCCCAGCCAACTCTGCGGAAAACAGCACCGGCACCTCGCAAGTCGGCACCGGACGCGCGCCCAGACGACTCGCCGCCCGTTGCGCAGCGCGCTGACCGATGCTCACCGGGTCGGCGAGCAGATTGCCCTGGCGGTTCACGTCGTACCAGTAATCGCGCTGCATCTGGCCATCGGCCTCGGCGATCATCACGCAGCTCAGGCTGTGCCGAGTCGATGCGTACCCGCCGATAAAGCCGTGGCTATTGCCATAAACGCGGCAGCCCTGATGGGTACTGAGGGTGGTGCCGTCGGCGTTCTTGATCCGGCTGTCGGCGGCAAACGCCGCGGCTTCGCAGGCCAGGGCCTGTTCGATGGCTTGTTCCGGAGTGATGTCCCATTGGTGGAACAGGTCGAAATCCGGAATATCGCGCGCCATCAGCGCGGCATCCGCAAGGCCCGAGGCTTCGTCTTCCGAAGTGTGTTTGGCGATGGCCAGTGCAGCGGCGACGGTTTCGCGAATCGCATCAGGACCGCTGGCCGAGGTGCTGGCCGAGCCTTTGCGCTGCCCCACGTACAAGGTGATGCCAAACCCCTGGTCGCGGTTGAACTCAACGGTTTCGACTTCACGCTGGCGCACCGAAGTCGACAACCCCTGCTCCAGCGACACCGCCACTTCACAGGCGCTGGCCCCCTGGCGCTTGGCTTCAGCGATGATCTGCTCGACTTGTTCCTGCAGTGCCGGCAACGCTTGTGGGCCGACGCTTTCAACTGCACTCATGCTGTTCTCCACTCAAATTCTGCTTTCGGTAACGGTCATCGAGCGACCGGGCCGGACAAGCGGCCCCCGACTGGTTATCATGGCGGCGTTTCTTTGCGGACGGCCACCATGGTTGATTCTTACGACGACTCCCTCGATACGGGAGAAAAAAGCAAATCCCAGGTCAAACGCGAGCTGCATGCTCTGGTTGACCTTGGCGAGCGCCTTACAACACTCAAGCCTGACTTGCTGGCAAAACTGCCCTTGACCGACGGAATGCGTCGGGCTCTGGCCGATGCGCCCAAGCACACCGCGAACATCGCGCGAAAACGGCACCTTCAGTTCATCGGCAAACTGATGCGCGATCAGGACACTGCCGCCATTCTGGTTCTGCTCGATCAACTCGATGCCTCCACCCGTCAATACAACGAACGCTTCCATAACCTGGAACGCTGGCGCGATCGTCTGATTGCCGGCGACGATGCCGTACTGGAAAAATTCGTCGTCGACTACCCGGACGCGGACCGCCAGCAATTGCGATCCCTGATCCGTCAGGCCCAGCATGAGGTTGCGCAAAACAAACCTCCTGCTTCCAGCCGTAAAATCTTCAAGTACATCCGTGAGCTGGACGAGACTCAACGCGGTCTGCGTTAATTCTCGAAGCGGGTGAGCTGCCTCGCAGCTCACCCGCAGCCTCACTTCTTACGACCCCGTGCCACCCACGGTGATCGCATCAATCTTCAGCGTTGGCTGGCCGACACCCACTGGCACCGACTGCCCATCCTTGCCACACGTACCCACGCCGCTGTCCAGCGACAGATCATTACCGACCATCGACACCTTGCTCATGGCTTCCGGCCCGTTGCCGATCAGGGTCGCGCCCTTGACCGGAGCGGTAATCTTGCCGTCCTCGATCAGGTACGCCTCGCTGGTGGAGAACACGAACTTGCCGCTGGTGATGTCCACCTGACCGCCACCCAGGTTGGCGCAGTAAATGCCGCGCTTCACCGAAGCGATGATTTCCGCCGGGTCGCTTTCGCCGGCGAGCATGTAGGTGTTGGTCATGCGCGGCATCGGCAGGTGCGCGTAGGATTCGCGACGGCCGTTACCGGTGCGTGCCACGCCCATCAGGCGGGCGTTGAGCTTGTCCTGCATGTAGCCTTTGAGTACGCCGTTTTCGATCAGCGTGGTGCACTCGGTCGGCGTGCCTTCGTCGTCGACACTCAACGAGCCACGGCGACCGGCCAGGGTGCCGTCATCGACAATGGTGCACAGCTTCGACGCAACCATCTCGCCCATGCGACCGCTGTAGGCCGAACTGCCCTTGCGGTTGAAGTCGCCTTCCAGACCATGACCGACCGCTTCGTGCAGCAACACGCCCGACCAGCCGGAACCGAGCACCACCGGCAAGGTACCGGCCGGTGCCGGAATGGCTTCGAGGTTGACCAGCGCCTGGCGCAACGCTTCACGGGCATAGCCCATGGCGCGGTCTTCGCCGAGGAAATAACGGTAATCGGTCCGACCGCCACCGCCATGCCCCCCGCGCTCGCGGCGACCGTTCTGCTCGACGATCACACTGACGTTGAAGCGCACCAGCGGCCGTACATCCGCCGCCAGACCGCCGTCGGTGGAAGCCACCAGAATCCGTTCCCAGACACCGGCCATGCTCACGGTGACTTGCTGGATGCGAGGGTCGAGGGCGCGGGTCGCGGCATCGATTCGCTTGAGCAAATCGACTTTCTCGGCACGGGTCAGCACTTCCAGGGGATTGTCCGGCGCATACAACTGCGCGACATCCTGGCTGGTGAATGCCTGCACAGTGCCATTCTGGCCAGCGCGGGAAATCGAACGGGCGGCCCGCGCCGCCGCGCCAAGGGCTTCCAGGGTGATGGCATTGCTGTAGGCAAAACCGGTTTTTTCACCCGATTGCGCGCGCACGCCCACACCTTGGTCAAGGTTGAAGCTGCCTTCCTTGACGATGCCGTCTTCCAGCGCCCAGGACTCGGAGATCTGCCCCTGGAAATACAGGTCGGCCGCATCGATGCCCGGCCCGGCCAGGTCGCCTAGCACGCCTTGCAGGCTCTCGATCGTGACGCCACCGGGCGCCAGCAGGTGTTCACTGACTGAGGACAACAACTCGCTCATATGCTTTACGCCTTAAATTCGTCGTTCTGATGCAGGTCGCTGGGCGCCCTGCGAGAAAAAGCGCCGGTGACTGGACACCGGCATCCGCGCCCGGATGGACGCCTGTTCGCTGCTGTCGCGTTCGGCCAGCAGCACGGCCTCGCCTTGATCCTGTTGTGCCAGCACACGCCCCCACGGGTCGATGATGGCAGCATGACCGAAAGTTTCCCGCGGCCCCGGATGCGTCCCACCCTGGGCAGCCGCGAGCACATAACATTGTGTCTCGATGGCCCGTGCGCGAATCAGTACATCCCAATGCGCCGCGCCGGTCACCGCCGTGAAAGCCGAAGGGGCGGTAATCAGTTCCGCGCCGGCCGCGCGCAATTCGCTGTACAGCTCCGGGAAGCGCAAGTCGTAACAGACCGTCAGGCCAACCCGCCCAACCGGTGTGTCCGCCACCACGACCCCACTGCCATAAGCATAGTCATCGGATTCACGATAACGGCCGCGATTGTCGGCCACGTCGACGTCGAACAGGTGCAGCTTGTCGTAGCGCGCCACCGTTTCACCCTGGTCATCGACCAGCAACGAACAGGCATGCACCTTGGCCGCCGGTTGATCCACCGGCGGCAACGGCAACGTGCCAGCCACAATCCATAACTTGAGGTCGCGTGCGGTCTGTTTCAACCAGGGCAGGATCGGGCCTTCGTCCAGTGCTTCGGCGCGTCCGATGTCGGCAATGTCGCGCCGGCCCATGGCGGCGAAGTTCTCCGGCAATACCGCGAGCTTCGCGCCACCGGCGGCCGCTTGCTCGAGCAGCCGACGGGCCTGGGCCAGATTGGCCAGCACATCGCTCTGGCTGACCATTTGAATCACCGCTAGAGACATGGCCTTTTCCTTATTGAAACCAACACAGACCTTGTAGGAGCGAGCTTGCTCGCGATGAGTTTGAATGCGACGCGTTTTTTCAGACAGCCTGCGTCATCGTTCACGTCCATCGCGAGCGGGCTCGCTCCTACAAGGGGCGAGCCGCAATGGCCATGCTACTCCATAGGCCCGAAGGATGGCGTTTCAAAAAGCCTTGTCGAAGGCAATCTTCGGTTCTTTCCAAGGCCCTTTGACGGTGTACTTCACACTGGCGAAACGGGCGACCCGGTCTCCGATCAGCTTGTCGATCAGGAACAGCGCCCCGCCGACCGCGGGTGCACCGACGATCAATGCGGCAATCGGCAGGTTATTGGTCACCGGCAAGGTCACCATCAGTTTCGCATCGATCTGATCGGCCACCATGTTCAGGGTGCCGTCGAGTTCAATGGTGCTCGACGGGCCCGTCAGCTGGATCGGCTTACGGGTGACATACACACCATTGGTCCCGACCAGCAGCCCCTTGACCCGGTCATAACTCAGGCCTTTGCCGAACAGGTCGGAGAAATCCAGGCGCAGGCGCCGGCCGATGGAGTTGAAGTTGAGCAAGCCAAATACCCGCAGCGCCTGGGCACTGCCCTCAACCTCGACGAACTGACCCTGATTGAGGGTCGCATCAAGCGTGCCGGAGAAACGCTTGGTCGCCACCCAGGCCGGTGAGCCGGGCCAGCGGCCATCGACATCCATATAGAAGTCCTGGCTGGTGACGCTCGGCGCAAACCCCCAGCCCTTGAGCACATCGGCGAGGTTCTTGCCGCTGATACGACCCTTGTACCAGCTGTTGCTGGCGCCAGGCACGCCTTCCCAACCACCGCTGCCCACCAACAGCATGCCCTTGAGGCCCAGGTCCAGGGAGTTGAACTCTATGCCCTTGGGCGTCGGACGAATTTTCAGCGACCAGCCCCCCACCAGATCCTGCCCCTGGAATAGCTGATTGATGGTGATGTCCATCGCGGGGATTTTTGTCGGGTCCACCGACGCCAGCGGATCCGGCGAATTTTCATCGGCCAGCACGGTCGGGTCCGGTGCGGGCAGGCGCACAGTTTGCAGATTGATCGTGATCGGCGTGGCTTTCGCATCGGGAAGGCTGGCGCTGCCATTGATCTGCTGGCTGTCCAGTTGTAGCGCCCAGGCGGAAGGCTTGCGCGCCAGCTGGATCGAGGCCTGATCGAGGGTGGTGCCGATACCGCTGAGTTTGCCCACCTTGAAATCCGCGCCGCTGAGCAGTTGCCTGGCGCTGCCGCCGGGGTCTTGTCCGGCGTATCTGTCCACCAGATCCTTCCACGGGCCAACGTCCAGCTCCGACAGCACGCCCCGTATCCGCAAGCCTTTGGTGCCAGGCAAGACGGACTCGCCGCCACCGAGGAACAACTCCCCGCGACCGTCGGCGAAACTACTGGCCGGGGCCGCGAACGTGAAACTCGCCAAGTCCCCGTAGTTGACCCAATAACGCCGCTCGTCGCCCTGCAAGGTCATGCGGAACGTGGTGTCGCGCCCGGCCTCGGAGGTTATGCCGAACGGTGCAGGCAAATCGACGGCCACGCCCTTGAGGCTGGAATTGACCATCAACTGGCTGTCGGCGCCGTCCAGGGTCAGTTGCAGTTGATACGGGATCACACCGCTCACCGGCAGAGGCTGGGTGACCTTCAGCCAGTCAGTCAGTTTCTTGACCTCGACCTGCCCTGACGCGGCCACCCGGGTACTGTGCTTGCCCGGGCTGCCATCGGCAAATATCTGTGCGGTGACCGGTTTGTCGAACGCCCGGGCGCTGATGTTCTGCCCGGTCAGGCCTTTGCCGCTGTCGAAACGGAAATCACCTTTGAGTTGGGTCAGTTCCAGCGCAGGTTCGGCCAGTTTCAAGCGCGCCTTGGCGGTCTTGAAATCGACGAGGATCTTCGGTTCCTCGCCTTTTGCCAGGGGAATATCGAGCTTCAACTTGCCTTGCAGGTCACCCTCGCCTTCCCAGCCGGCAAAGGTTGCTCCGGTGCCGATCGGTGCTTCCTGGAGGATTTTCAGGCCATCGCCCAAACCGCCCGCAAATCCGCCATCGAGGAACAAATGAACGTTCTGTCCGGCCGGCACATGGGGAATGTCGACGTAGATATCGTTGACCTGGGTGTCGAGCAACTGGCCCGTGCTGGCCAGAATCCGTACGCCGCTGTCTTCGACAAACACATCGCCGCTGACCTTGCTGACATGGGGCCAGCCCGGCTGGAAGGCCAGTTCGGCATCGTGAACCTTGAAGTACAGGCTGATGCTGCGATCGACATCCGCGGCACCGGGGCTGAGCGACCCTTGATACTGGAAGAAGCCTTGATCCACCGCGCCCTTGAGAATCGCCGTGCGCAGCCATTCGTCCAGCGCCGGACTGAGGACCGTCGGCAAGTACTTGGCGGTGTAGCGACCGTCACCGTCCACCAGGCCGACCCGCAGGTCCATGTAGTCTTCCCGGGTGTGATCGAAATACAGGCGAATCAGGAAGTCGCCGGCGATCTTGCCTTCCTCGCCCAGCACTTTCAGATACGGCGCGATCAGGGTGAAACCTTCTTTATCGAGTTTCCAGGTCAGCCGCGCATTGGCCTGAATGTACTGCCATGGCTTGGCGAAAATCGGGTCCAGGTGCAGCATGAAATCCTTGCTGTCCATGCGCAGTTCGCCGTGCCCCAGGTCACCGCTGATGCTGCCGCTGACATTTCGCGCCGCCGGCGCACCGTGATAGGCGTCGAAGCCCACCTGGTCGAGGTTGGCGGCAAACCCGAACTTGCTGTCGTCGGTGGCATTGGGGCGGAAGTCGACCAGCACGTTACGCAGGCCACCCGTGACCTTGAGCCGCTCGACGACCGTGGCAAAACCCTCTGGTAACGGCGCCAGGGCGTTGAGCAGCGGGGTCAGCGGCGTGAGATCAACCCGGTCGGCTTGCAGGTGCCAGAGTTCTTCGGTTTTATCAGTGGCGGCGTTTTGCGTGAGCTGCAGATGCGTTTCCCAGCGGGTCTCGCCGAAGTTCATCGCCAGGGAGTCCAGAGTCACTGACGCACCTTTGGCACTGCGCTGGAAGTAACCATTGAGCGCCAAGTTATTGATCTGGATCGGCTTGCGCTCGGCGTAGGCACCCTTGAGTTGTGGCGCGTTCACGCGCACCGCAGCGCTTTGCAAGGCGCCTTTGCCCCAAGTCACCCACAGCTCGCCGCCGGCCTTGATCTCGGAAAAATTCCACTGTTGGGTCAGACGTTCAGGCAACCACTTCGACCAGTCGCTTTGCGGCAGGCTCAGGTAGACCTCGGCTTCACCGTCCTTCCATTGACTGGCTCGAATACGGGTACGCAGGCTCATGGCCACCGGTTGCCCGTCCGGCAGGGTCAGCCGTGCGTCGAGCCGCTGCCGCGACGCCCCGGTTTTCAGATTCAGGCCGACATAAGTCAAGGTCAGCGGCGATTCGCCAAACGGCTGCAAGGTCACCTGGCTGTCGAGCACCGACAGTTGCTGGATCATCTGCATCTGATTGAGCAGTTGCTCCGGATCGGTGGGCTGGTCCTGGCGCATCGGCAAACCTTCCAGAGCCCACTGACCGCCCTCACCTTGCCTGAGGTTGATCTTGAGGCCGCTGAACTCCAGATGAGCGATGCGTACCTGGCGGGCCAACAAGCTGGCCCAAAGGTCCGGCACCGCGCGCACCTGATCCAGGTGCAAGGCATTGGCGCCGTCGCCGACCGTCACGTCGCGGGCCATCAATATAGGGGCGAATCCACTCCAGTTGCCTTCGAGCTCGCCGATCTGCAACGGCATGCCCAAGGCATCGCTGGCTTTGGTTTCGATGTCGGCGCGGTACTCGGCGACTAGCGGCGTCAGCTCCCGGCCAAGGCTGACGTAGAGCGCCATCAACACCAAAACCAACGCGCACAGGCCCAGACCCCAGCGGGTCAGTGCGGCCAATATGCGTGTCAGACGGTCCATGTCAGGTGGCTCCCATGGCAAAAGTTTTGCAAAAAGCTGAGGCCAGCCATTCTCGAACAATCAAAACAAAACGCTTCAGAGCAGCACCACGTCGTATTGTTCCTGGGAATACATGGTTTCGACCTGGAAGCGGATGGTGCGCCCGATAAACCCTTCCAGTTCGGCAACGTTGCCCGACTCTTCGTCGAGCAGGCGGTCCACCACTTTCTGGTTTGCCAATACACGATAGCCTTCCGCCTGATAGGCGCGAGCCTCGCGTAGGATTTCACGGAAGATTTCGTAGCAAACGGTTTCCGGGGTCTTGAGCTTGCCCCGTCCCTGACAGGCATTGCACGGCTCGCACAACACCTGTTCAAGGCTTTCGCGAGTGCGCTTGCGGGTCATCTGCACCAGGCCCAACTCGGTGATACCGATGATGTTGGTCTTGGCGTGATCGCGCTCCAGTTGCTTTTCGAGCGTGCGCAACACCTGGCGCTGGTGCTCTTCATCTTCCATGTCGATGAAGTCGATGATGATGATTCCGCCCAGATTACGCAGGCGCAATTGACGGGCGATGGCCGTCGCGGCTTCGAGGTTGGTCTTGAAGATGGTCTCTTCGAGATTGCGATGGCCGACGAACGCCCCGGTATTGACGTCGATGGTGCTCATGGCTTCCGCCGGATCGACCACCAGATAACCGCCGGACTTGAGCGGGACCTTGCGTTCGAGTGCCTTCTGGATTTCGTCTTCGACGCCATACAGGTCGAAAATCGGCCGCTCGCCCGGGTAATGCTCCAGGCGGTCAGCAATCTCGGGCATCAGTTCAGCGACGAATTGCGTGGTTTTCTGAAAGGTTTCCCGGGAGTCGATGCGGATCTTCTCGATTTTCGGGCTCACCAGGTCACGCAGGGTGCGCAGCGCCAGGCCAAGGTCTTCGTAGATTACGCTAGGCGCACTGATGGTTTTGATCTGGGCGTTGATCTGATCCCAGAGACGGCGCAGATAACGGATGTCCATGAGGATTTCATCCGCGCCGGCGCCTTCGGCTGCCGTGCGCAGGATGAAACCGCCAGCTTCCTTGATACCTTCCTTGGCCACGCAATCAGTGACCACCTGTTTGAGGCGTTCGCGCTCGGCTTCGTCTTCGATCTTCAGAGAAATACCGACATGGGCCGTGCGCGGCATGTACACCAGATAACGTGAAGGAATCGAAAGCTGGGTGGTCAGGCGTGCGCCTTTGGAACCGATCGGATCCTTGGTCACCTGCACCACCAGGCTCTGGCCCTCGTGCACCAGTGCACTGATGCTCTCGACCGCCGGGCCTTCTCGCACGGAAATTTCCGACGCATGAATGAACGCGGCACGGTCCAGGCCGATATCGACGAATGCCGCCTGCATTCCAGGCAATACCCGCACGACTTTGCCTTTATAGATGTTGCCGACGATCCCGCGCTTTTGCGTACGCTCGACGTGGACCTCTTGCAGGACACCGTTTTCGACCACCGCCACGCGCGACTCCATCGGCGTGATGTTGATCAGAATCTCTTCACTCATGGCAGGGTCTCGTTCAGGCATGTTCACGATAATGGCCGCATCTGTTCAGAACGTTGCTTGGTGTGCGTTCCGGGGTTGCCAACAGGGTATGCCGAAATGGCCGAGCAGTTCCGCGGTTTCGCAAAGCGGTAGTCCGACCACCGCTGAATAACTTCCATCGAGCCCGGCGACAAACACCGCACCCAGTCCTTGAATGCCATAACCGCCCGCCTTGTCCCGTGGTTCGCCGCTGGCCCAGTAGGCTGCGGCTTCCTCACGACTGATATCTCGAAAACGCACCCGGCTGGTGACAACCCGGGATTCGCAACGTCCGCCATCGAGCACGGCAATCGCGGTCAGGACTTCATGTTCACACCCTGACAGCATCGTCAGCATGGCGCACGCATCCGCTTGATCAACCGGTTTGCCGAGAATTTTTCCATCGAGCACCACGGCGGTATCGGCACCGAGCACGCAGAATGGTTCGTCAGACACGACGACGACGCGCCCGGCCTCGGCCTTGCCGCGTGCCAGACGCTCGACGTAGGCCGATGGGGATTCTTGAGCTAATGGAGTTTCATCGATGTCCGCATTGACGGCGCAGAACGCAACGCCGATCTGCGTGAGCAATTCACGTCGACGCGGCGAACCAGAGGCGAGGTACAACCGTTTCATCAAGACCTCTCCCTGTCCAATGCCTGAGCGAATTAATTGATTTTGTAGCGTCGACGCAGTCCGCGCAAACCGAAACTGATCCAGGGCCAGAGCAGCGCACTGACCAGTGCCGGCAGCACCAGCGCCAACGTCGGCTGACGATTGCCGGTCAAGGCACTGAGCCACAGCTGTACTAGCTGGGCGAGGCCGAAGATCACCAGGATCACCAGGCTCTGCTGCCACATCGGGAACATCCGCAGGCGTTGCTGCAGCGCCAGCACCAGATAGGTGATGAGCGTCAGGATCAAGGCATTCTGACCCAGCAAGGTACCGTAGAGCACGTCTTCAGCCAGCCCCAGGCAAAACGCCGTCACCATCCCGACGGTCTGCGGCAGGTTCAACGCCCAGAATGCCAGCAACAACGCCAGCCACAGCGGGCGCAGGATTTCCATGAATTGCGGCAGAGGCGAAACGCTCAACAGCAGACCGACGGCGAACGTCAGCCAGACTATCCAGCCGTTTCGGGATGCTTTCACACCGCCCATTATTCTCTCCCCACTGGAGTGGCCGGCGCGGACACTGGCGGTTTGGCGGCAGGCTTCGCGGCAGCGGGTTGCGCCGCCGGCGGTTTAGCCGCCGCAGGATGCGAGGCCGCAGGCTTGGCTGGCGTGGTGGTTGGCTTGGCTGGCGCGGTGACCGCAGGTGCCGCCGTCGCAGGAATCGCCAGTGCGGCGGCCGGTGCAGCGGGGACCGCGGGGCTGACCGGTTTCGGAACCGTCGACGGAATGATCGGCCCACCGCCCTGCGCATCCAGGCTTTCCTGGGCCTGGGCGGCAGCGTTGACGCGCTCTTCGGCAGTCCGGTTGTCGCTGAACACCAGCAACAGGTAACGGCTACGGTTCAAGGCGGCGGTCGGAACGGCGCGGACAATGGCAAACGGTTGGCCGGAATCGTGAATCACTTCCTTGACCGTCGCCACCGGATAACCCGCCGGGAAACGCTGACCGAGGCCGGAGCTGACCAGCAGGTCGCCCTCCTTGATGTCGGCGGTATCGGCCACATGCCGCAACTCGAGACGTTCCGGGTTGCCGGTGCCGCTGGCAATCGCCCGCAAACCGTTACGGTTCACCTGCACCGGAATGCTGTGGGTGGTATCGGTCAGCAGCAAGACGCGGGAGGTGTAGGGCATCAACTCGACCACCTGCCCCATCAGGCCACGGGCATCGAGTACCGGCTGACCGAGGACCACGCCATCGCGCTCACCTTTATTGATGATGATGCGATGGGTGAAGGGGTTGGGGTCCATGCCGATCAACTCGGCCACTTCGACCTTCTCGTTGACCAGGGCCGAAGAGTTGAGCAACTCGCGCAGCCGAACGTTCTGCTCGGTCAGGGCGGCAAGCTTCTGCATGCGCCCCTGCAACAGCAGGTTCTCGGTCTTGAGTTTTTCGTTTTCGGCGACGAGTTCGGTCCGGCTGCCAAACTGACTGGCAACGCCTTCCCACAGTCGTCCGGGCAGGTCGGTGATCCAGTAGGCGTCCATCAGCACCAGCGACATCTGGCTGCGTGCAGGCTTGAGCAGACTGAAACGGGCATCGACCACCATCAGCGCGACCGATAGCACGACCAGCACCAACAGGCGCACGCCAAGTGAAGGGCCCTTGGTGAAAAGCGGTTTAATAAGCCGCTCCTCCCAGGCAAATGTTCTGTTTATTCATACGGCAGCAATCCGGCCTGGATGCAGACTGACAGAAGATAAACGCGAACAGGCAGCACTGCAAAGTGCCGCCTGCGCGCTCAACAGCATAGAGGCAATCCGGCGACTTATTCGCTGGAAAGCAGGTCCATGGTGTGTTTATCCATCATTTCCAATGCACGGCCACCGCCGCGAGCAACGCAGGTCAGCGGGTCTTCGGCAACGATCACCGGCAGACCGGTTTCCTGGGCCAGCAATTTGTCCAGGTCACGCAGCAAGGCGCCACCACCGGTCAGTACCAGGCCACGTTCGGCGATATCGGAAGCCAGCTCCGGAGGCGATTGCTCCAGGGCGCTTTTCACGGCCTGAACGATGGTTGCCAGGGACTCTTGCAGAGCTTCCAGCACTTCGTTGGAGTTCAGGGTGAATGCGCGTGGAACGCCTTCGGCCAGGTTACGGCCGCGAACGTCGACTTCGCGAACTTCGCCGCCCGGATACGCGGTACCGATTTCCTGCTTGATGCGCTCGGCGGTGGATTCACCGATCAGGCTGCCGTAGTTGCGACGCACGTAGGTGATGATCGCTTCGTCGAAGCGGTCGCCGCCCACACGTACGGATTCGGCGTAAACCACACCGTTCAGGGAGATCAGCGCGATTTCAGTGGTACCGCCACCGATATCCACGACCATCGAACCGCGAGCTTCTTCAACCGGCAGGCCGGCACCGATCGCAGCGGCCATTGGCTCTTCGATCAGGAACACTTCACGGGCACCGGCGCCAAGGGCCGATTCACGGATGGCACGACGCTCAACCTGGGTGGATTTGCATGGAACGCAGATCAACACGCGTGGGCTAGGCTGCAGGAAGCTGTTTTCGTGAACCTTGTTGATGAAGTACTGCAGCATTTTTTCGCACACGCTGAAGTCGGCGATCACGCCGTCTTTCATCGGACGAATGGCAGCAATGTTGCCCGGCGTACGGCCCAGCATGCGCTTGGCTTCGGTGCCGACAGCAACGACACTTTTCTGGTTACCGTGTGTCCGAATGGCCACAACGGAGGGCTCATTCAGGACGATACCGCGCTCGCGCACGTAAATAAGGGTGTTGGCAGTGCCCAGGTCAATGGAAAGATCGCTGGAAAACATGCCACGCAGTTTCTTGAACATGGGAAAGGGACCCTAGGCAACGCGTGGGTAAAAAAGTGCGGCAAACTCTAACAACGACAGGGATTTTGGGCAAGGCGCCAATATGTTAAATTGGCCGCTTTTCTGTGCACCAAGCCCCACAATCGCGGCCTTATGACCGTAGAAGTGCGGTAGTGTTCCGACAATCTAACACACGGACGCCGTCCGTTTTGTTTTCCACTGGAGAATCCCAATGGCGCTTGAACGCTCCGACGTGGAAAAAATCGCTCATCTGGCCTGCCTTGGCCTCAATGATGCCGATCTTCCACACATCACTTCGGCCCTTAACAGCATTCTCGGGCTGGTCGACGAAATGCAGGCGGTCGATACCGATGGTATCGAACCGCTGGCCCACCCACTGGAAGCCAGCCAGCGCCTGCGCGCAGACGTCGTGACCGAGACCAATCACCGCGAGGCCTACCAGTCCATCGCACCAGCGGTCGAAAACGGCCTGTACCTGGTTCCGAAAGTCATCGACTAATAGGGAAAGAGCCTGCAATGCATCAATTGACTCTGGCCGAGATCGCCCGCGGACTCGCCGATAAAAAGTTTTCCTCCGAAGAGCTGACCAAGGTCCTGCTGGCGCGCATCGCCCAGCTCGATCCGCAGCTCAACAGTTTCATCAGCCTCACCGAAGACCTGGCGCTGACGCAGGCGAAAGCCGCTGACGCCCGCCGGGCCAATGGTGAGAGCGGCGCCCTGCTCGGCGCGCCGATCGCCCACAAGGACCTGTTCTGCACCCAGGGCATTCGCACCAGCTGCGGCTCGAAGATGCTCGACAACTTCAAGGCCCCGTACGACGCCACCGTCGTCGCCAAGCTGGCCGCTGCCGGCGCCGTGACCCTGGGCAAGACCAACATGGACGAATTCGCCATGGGTTCGGCCAACGAGTCGAGCTACTACGGCGCGGTGAAAAACCCGTGGAACCTGGAACACGTTCCGGGTGGTTCGTCCGGCGGTTCGGCGGCGGCGGTTGCCGCTCGTCTGCTGCCTGCGGCTACCGGCACCGACACCGGCGGCTCGATCCGCCAGCCAGCAGCATTGACCAACCTCACCGGCCTGAAACCGACGTACGGTCGCGTATCGCGCTGGGGCATGATCGCTTACGCCTCCAGCCTCGATCAGGGCGGCCCGTTGGCGCGCACGGCCGAAGACTGCGCAATTTTGTTGCAAGGTATGGCTGGCTTTGATCCGAATGACTCCACCAGCATCGACGAACCCGTGCCGGACTACAGCGCCAGCCTCAACGGTTCGCTGCAAGGCCTGCGTATCGGTGTGCCGAAAGAGTACTTCAGCGCCGGTCTCGACCCGCGCATTGCCGACCTGGTCATGGCCAGCGTCGAAGCGCTGAAAAAACTCGGCGCCGTGGTCAAGGAAATCAGCCTGCCGAACATGCAGCACGCGATTCCTGCGTACTACGTGATCGCCCCGGCGGAAGCGTCCTCCAACCTGTCGCGCTTCGACGGCGTACGTTTCGGCTTCCGTTGCGCAGACCCGAAAAACCTGGAAGACCTGTACAAGCGCTCCCGTGGCGAAGGTTTCGGGACAGAAGTGCAGCGCCGGATCATGGTCGGTGCCTACGCCCTGTCCGCCGGTTACTACGACGCCTACTACCTGAAGGCGCAGAAGATTCGTCGCTTGATCAAGAACGACTTCATGGCCGCTTTCAATGAGGTCGACATCATCCTCGGCCCAACCACGCCGAACCCGGCCTGGAAGCTTGGCGCCAAGAACAGCGACCCGGTCGCTGCGTACCTGGAAGACGTCTACACCATCACCGCCAACCTCGCAGGCCTGCCCGGCCTGTCGATGCCGGCCGGTTTTGTCGACGGCCTGCCGGTCGGCGTGCAATTGCTCGCTCCGTATTTCCAGGAAGGTCGCCTGTTGAACGTTGCCCACCAGTATCAGTTGAACACTGACTGGCACACCCGCACCCCAACCGGCTTCTGAGGAGACACACATGCAATGGGAAGTCGTGATCGGGCTGGAGATTCATACCCAGCTCACCACCCGGTCGAAAATCTTTTCCGGTAGTTCCACCACCTTCGGTTCCGAGCCGAACACCCAGGCCAGCCTGGTAGACCTGGGCATGCCGGGCGTATTGCCGGTGCTGAACCAGGAAGCGGTACGCATGGCGGTGATGTTCGGTCTGGCGATTGACGCCGAGATCGGCCAGCACAACGTGTTCGCCCGTAAAAACTACTTCTACCCGGATTTGCCCAAGGGCTACCAGATCAGCCAGATGGAGCTGCCGATCGTCGGCAAGGGCCACCTGGACATCGCCCTCGAGGACGGCACGGTCAAACGCGTAGGCATCACCCGTGCGCACCTGGAAGAAGACGCCGGCAAGAGCCTGCACGAAGAATTCAGCGGCGCCACCGGCATCGACCTGAACCGTGCCGGCACGCCGCTGCTGGAAATCGTTTCCGAGCCGGACATGCGCAGTGCCAAGGAAGCCGTGGCCTACGTCAAGGCGATCCACGCCCTGGTGCGTTACTTAGGGATTTGCGACGGCAACATGGCTGAAGGTTCGCTGCGTTGCGACTGCAACGTTTCGATCCGCCCGAAAGGCCAGGCCGAGTTCGGCACCCGCTGCGAGATCAAGAACGTCAACTCGTTCCGCTTCATCGAGAAGGCGATCAACAGCGAAATCCAGCGTCAGATCGAATTGATCGAAGACGGCGGCAAGGTGATCCAGCAGACCCGCCTGTACGACCCGAACAAGGACGAGACCCGTCCAATGCGCAGCAAAGAGGAAGCCAACGACTACCGTTACTTCCCCGATCCTGACCTGTTGCCAGTGGTCATAGAGAACTCCTTCCTCGACGACGTGCGCGCCACCCTACCGGAATTGCCACCGCAAAAGCGCGAGCGCTTCCAGGAGCAATTCGGTCTGTCGGTCTATGACGCCAGCGTGCTGGCCACCAGCCGCGAGCAAGCCGATTACTTCGAGAAAGTCGCGAGCATCGGCGGCGACGCCAAACTGGCGGCGAACTGGGTGATGGTCGAGTTGGGCAGCCTGCTCAACAAGCAAGGTCTGGACATCGAAGAGTCGCCGGTTTCCGCCGAGCTTCTGGGCGGCATGCTGCTGCGCATCAAGGACAACACTATCTCCGGCAAGATCGCCAAGGTGGTGTTTGAAGCGATGGCCAACGGCGAAGGCAGCGCAGACGAGATCATCGACAAGCGCGGCCTCAAGCAAGTGACCGACACCGGCGCCATCTCGGCGGTGCTGGACGAAATGCTCGCGGCCAACGCCGAGCAGGTCGAACAATACCGCGCGGCAGACGAAGCCAAGCGCGGCAAGATGTTCGGCTTCTTCGTCGGTCAGGCCATGAAAGCCTCCAAAGGCAAGGCCAACCCGCAACAGGTCAACGAACTGCTCAAAAGCAAGCTCGAAGGCTGATGAGAATGGAGCCAGCCCTAAAATCTGGCTCCATTCCCTGTGGGAGCGACGGTGCGACGATTCGACTTGCTCGCGATAGCGGTCCGGCACTCAACACAAAGTTGACTGTCAGAATGCCAATCGCGAGCAAGCTCGCTCCCACATTTGTTTTCGGAAGCTTTCAAATGAAGCGTCTACTTGGACTTTGCGCCCTCCTTTCGCTCCTGGCCGGTTGCGCCAGCACCGACACCGTCGATCCGCATGGCTACGACAAAACCGGCGTGGCTTCGTACTACGGCGCCAAACACCAAGGCAAACGCACCGCCAACGGCGAGCGTTTCAACATGAATTCCATGACCGCCGCCCATCGCCAGCTACCCTTCGGTACACGGGTGAAGGTCACCAATCTGAATAACGACAAATCCTGCGTGGTGCGCATCAATGATCGCGGGCCGCACACCCGGGGCCGCCTGATCGACCTGTCCAAGGAAGCCGCCGAGCGCCTGGGCATGCTGCGCAGCGGCACCGCGCGGGTTCGCGTGCAAGCCCTCGACGACTGACCGATGGAGCCCCGACCATTTTCGGATTAGCCGATTTACCCCTGATCAGCGTGATCGAATTGCTCAGCGGATTGCTCCTGCTGATTGTCGGTGCGGAATTGATGGTGCGCGCCGCCGTACGCATCGCCGCGCGGTTGCACATACGACCGCTGATCATCGGCCTGACTATCGTCGCCCTCGGCAGCAGCGCACCGCAGATGGCGGTCAGCCTGCAAGCGACCCTGGCGCACAATGCCGACATCGCCGTCGGCAGTGTGATCGGCAGCAGCATTTTCAACATCCTCGTCACCCTCGGGTTGTCTGCACTGATCATTCCGCTGCGGGTTTCCCGACAATTGGTGCGCCTGGATATTCCGTTGATGATCGGCGCCAGCCTGTTGGTGTTCGTACTCGCCTGGAATGAAGAACTGACCCGGGCCGACGGCGTGATGTTGCTGACGGCGCTGGCGATTTACCTGGGCTTGTTACTGCGTCAGTCGCGACACTCGGCACGCCCGGTATCGAGCCATGATCACAACGGCCAGGCGTCATGGCTGAGCAGCCTGCTGATGATCGTCGCCGGACTGGCGATGCTGGTGTACGCCGGACACTTGCTGCTGGGGGCAGCCGTTGCGGTCGCTACCGACCTTGGGCTGTCGGAGCGGATCATCGGCCTGACCATCGTCGCCGTCAGCACCTCACTGCCTGAGCTCGCCACTTCGTTGATCGCAGCTATACGCGGCGAACGCGATATTGCCGTGGGCAACGTGATTGGCAGCAACCTGTTCAACCTCCTGGGCGTGCTCGGCTTTACCGCGCTCGTGGCACCGTCACCGCTGTCGGTGTCGCCCAACGCCCTGGATTTCGACCTGCCGGTGATGCTCGGCATCGCGGCGCTGTGCCTGCCGGTGTTCTACTCCGGCTATCGGGTGACCCGCGCCGAAGGCCTGCTGTTTCTGGGTTTGTACCTGGCGTATGGGCTGCACGTGGTGTCGTTCACCACCGGCATGCCACTGGCCGGCAAGCTGGAACACTTGATGCTGTTATTCGTCCTGCCAGCGCTGGTAGCGTTTTTGCTGTTCACGTCACTTCGCGCCTGGCGTCGCCAACACCATAAGAAGGAAGTCCCATGACCGAGAATAAAAAACCCGGCGTTGAAGTCCGCCGCCAAGTGATGGGCGACGCCTTCGTCGACCGCGCACTGGGCAACGCCACCGAGTTCACCCAGCCGCTGCAAGACTTCGTCAACGAACACGCCTGGGGCGGCGTGTGGAATCGCGAAGGCTTGCCGCTGAAAACCCGCAGCCTGATTACCCTCGCAGCCCTGACCGCACTCAAGTGCCCGCAGGAGTTGAAAGGTCACGTGCGCGGTGCGCTGAACAACGGCTGCACTGTGGATGAAATTCGCGAAGCGCTGCTGCATTGCGCGGTGTATGCCGGTGTGCCGGCGGCGATCGATGCGTTTCGGGCGGCGCAGGAAGTGATCGACAGTTACCAGAAGCCAGAGTGAATCAAAGAAATTCAGGCTGCCTGATCTGGCGCCATCGCGAGCAAGCTCGCTCCCACAGGGGTATTCGGTGTGAATAGAATTTGATCAGCAACAAAGAAACCTGTGGGAGCGAGCTTGCTCGCGATGAGGCCCTAAAGCACAGCGACAATCCGGAAGCTAAATCCACCCACCCCACTGCAACAAAAAGATCCCGATATTGGTGGTCACCGCCGCCATCAACGTGGTGATCACGATAATCGCCGCCGCCAGTTCATGATTGCCATCCGCCGCCCGGGCCATGACGAAACTGGCCGCTGCCGTCGGGCTGCCGAAGTACAAAAACAGAATCCCCAGCTCCGCACCACGGAAGCCCCAGAGCCACGCACCGAGTGTCGCCAGGATCGGCAGACCGAGCATTTTCACCAGGCTCGAACTGAACGCCATCGAACCGCTTTTGCGCAGTGCCGCCAGCGACAGCGTGCCGCCGATGCAGATCAGCGCCAGCGGCAACGTGGTTTGCGCCAGGTACTGGCCGGAGGTTTCCAGCCAGCCGGGCAAGCCGATCTTGAAATAGGCGAAGGGTGCAGCCGCAATCACGCTGATGATCAGCGGATTGCTGAACACGCTTTTACAGATGCTCCACGGATCGGACTTGATCACCGGGCTGTACACCGCCAGCACGATGGTCGACAGCGTGTTGTAGAACAGGATCACCAGCGCCGCGAGGATCGCCCCGAGGGAAATCCCGTAGTCGCCATACATGCTTGCCGCCAGCGCCAGGCCGATGACTCCGTTGTTACCGCGAAAGGCACCCTGGGTGTAGATCCCCCGATCTTCCCGCGGGCACTTCCAGATCGCCCAAACCCAGGCGATGGCAAAACACACCAGGGTCGCAAGGGAAAAATAGATCAGCAGCGCCGGCTGCAACGCCGCGTGCAGGTCGGCATGCAGGATGCCCAAAAACAGCAACGCCGGCATGGTGACGTTGAACACCAATGCCGACGCGGTGTGGATGAAGTTGTCGTTGATCCAGTCGATGCGTTTGAGCAGCACACCCAGAAACAGCATGACGAACACCGGCGCGGTGATGTTCAGGGTTTCGAGGAAAATTGCCAGCATGCCGGGAGGACCTTGGGGTGGGCGTCGTTAGGGGGCTAATGATAAGCCACCAAGTCCCCTGGCGTCTGTTAGACCGATATCGCGAGCAAGCTCGCTCCCACATTTTTCCAGTGCCGAACACAAAATCTGTGCACGGCGAAAATCCATTGTGGGAGCGAGCTTGCTCGCGATGAAGGCGACTCGGTCTTAGGTGATCGGCGCCGGGTTAAACAAGGTGATGTCGTTATGCAGCTTGTGCTGCTCGGCCCACGTCTGCTTCTTGCCGCTCGCCACGTCCAGATAGTAGTGGAACAACTCCCAGCCAAGATCTTCGATGGAAGCCCGGCCGGTGGCAATACGCCCGGCGTCGATGTCGATCAGGTCCGGCCAGCGTTGCGCCAGTTCGGTCCGGGTCGATACCTTCACCACCGGCGCCATGGCCAGCCCGTAAGGCGTGCCGCGACCGGTGGTGAACACGTGCAGGTTCATCCCCGCCGCCAACTGCAAGGTCCCGCAGACAAAGTCGCTGGCCGGGGTCGCGCAGAAGATCAGGCCTTTGCGCTTGAATCGCTCGCCAGGGCCAAGCACGCCGTTGATCGCGCTGCTGCCGGACTTGACGATCGATCCCAGGGATTTCTCGACAATGTTCGACAACCCGCCCTTCTTGTTGCCCGGCGTGGTGTTGGCACTGCGATCCGCTTCGCCCTTGGCCAGGTAGCGGTCGTACCAGTCCATTTCCCGCACCAGTTCCTGGGCGACGTCCTGATTTTCCGCGCGGGAGGTCAGCAGATAAATTGCATCGCGCACTTCGGTGACTTCGGAGAACATCACCGTCGCACCGGCGCGCAGCAGCAGGTCCGAGGCATAGCCGAGCGCCGGGTTGGCGGTGATGCCGGAGAACGCATCACTGCCACCGCATTGCATGCCCAGGATCAACTCGGATGCCGGCACGGTTTCCCGGCGACGTTGATCGAGCTTCTTCAAGCGCGTCTCGGCCAGTTCCATGATCTGCTCAATCATCTCGGTGAAGCCGTGACTGGAATCCTGCAAGCGGTACAGCCATGGCTCGCTCAAATCCACCGAGCTGTCGTTCTCGTGCATCACTTGCCCGGCCTGCAGTTTCTCGCAGCCCAGGCTGATCACCAAGGCTTCGCCACCCAGGTTCGGGTTGCGCGCCAGGTTGCGAACGGTGCGGATCGGGATGTACGCGTCGGTGGCGGTGATGGCCACGCCACAGCCGTAGCTGTGGGTCAGCGCCACCACGTCATCGACGTGCGGGTACTTGGGCAGCAACTCGTCCTTGATACGCTTGACCGCATGATCCAGTACTCCGGTCACGCACTGCACGGTGGTAGTGATGCCGAGAATGTTGCGCGTGCCGACGGTGCCGTCGGCGTTGCGATAACCCTCGAAAGTGAAGCCCTCCAGCGGTGCCTGCGCGGCCGGCACGTCGGTGGACAGCGGCAGGCTGTCCAGCGGTGGCGCGGTCGGCATGCGCAGTTGATCTTCCTTGACCCAACTGCCGCGGGGAATCGGCTGCAAGGCATAGCCAATGACCTGGCCATAACGAATCACCTGGCCACCTTCGGGAATGTCTTCCAGGGTGACCTTGTGGCTCTGCGGCACGAAATCCACGGTAACCAGACCGTCCGCAAACTCGGTGCCGGCCGGTACACCCTGATCATTGACCACGATCACTACGTTGTCCCGCTCGTGCAGGCGGATGTAGCGCGGCGAGTCGGAATGTTCAATCAACTGCATGACGCCGCTCCTCAGGAATGCGCTTGAGACAATTTGCCTGGGGCTTCAGTACCGTTCGCTGGTGGCTCTTTGAGCACCACGCGCTTGATCGGGCCCACGATCACCAGGTAGCTGAACACCGCAACCAGTGCGTTGCAACCGACAAACACCAACGCCCACTTGAATGAACCGGTGGAGCTGATGATGTAACCGATCACGATTGGAGTGGTGATCGAAGCAATGTTACCGAAGGTGTTGAACAGGCCACCGCTCAGACCGGCGATCTGCTTCGGCGAAGTGTCGGACACCACGGCCCAGCCCAGTGCGCCGACGCCTTTGCCGAAGAACGCCAGGGCCATGAAGCCGACGACCATCCATTCTACGTCCACGTAGTTGCACGCCACGATGCTGCTGGAAACCAGCAGGCCAGCAATGATCGGCGCCTTGCGGGCGAAGGTCAGGGAATGGCCCTTGCGCAACAGGTAATCGGAAATCACCCCGCCGAGCACACCACCGATGAAGCCGCAGATTGCCGGCAAGGACGCGATGAAACCGGCCTTGAGGATGGTCATGCCGCGCTCCTGCACCAGGTACACCGGGAACCAGGTCAGGAAGAAGTAAGTGATGCCGTTGATGCAGTACTGGCCCAGGTACACGCCGAGCATCATGCGGTTGGTCAGTAATTGGCGGATGTAATCCCACTTCGGACCGTCGGACTTCTTGCCCTTCTGGTCCATGTCGACCATGCCGCCGTTTTCGGAGATGTGCTTGAACTCAGCATCGTTGATCCGTGGGTGTTCGCGCGGGCTGTAGATCACTTTCAGCCAGACCAGCGAGAAGATGATGCCCAGGATACCCATGACGATGAACACGTGCTCCCAGCCGAAGGAGTAGACGATCCAGCCCATCAGCGGAGCGAACAGCACGGTGGCGAAGTATTGCGCCGAGTTGAAGATCGCCGAGGCCGTACCGCGTTCAGCAGTCGGGAACCACGCCGCAACGATTCGGGCGTTACCAGGGAAAGACGGCGCTTCAGCCAGGCCCACCAGGAAGCGCAGCATGAACAGCGCAACCACCGCCGTGGACATGCCGAATTCACCGACGAAGCCTTGCAGCACGGTGAACAGCGACCAGGTGAAGATGCTCAATGCGTAGATTTTTTTCGAGCCAAAACGGTCCAGTAGCCAGCCGCCGGGGATTTGCCCGGCCACATAGGCCCAACCGAATGCGGAGAAGATGTAGCCGAGGGTCACGGCGTCGATGCCGAGGTCTTTTTGCAGGCTGGAGCCAGCGATTGCGATGGTAGCCCGGTCGGCGTAGTTGATTGTGGTCACCAGAAACAGCATGAGCAGGATCAAATAGCGGACGTGAGTCGGCTTCTGGGTCGATTGCATGTAGATGTACTCCCACTGATTATTTTTATGCGGGTAATAACGGTGCTTTGCAGGAGCGAGCTTGCTCGCGATGGTCGTCAACGATGACGCTGGGCATCAGGCTGAACTTCGCGATCTCGAGACCATCGCGAGCAGAGCTCGCTCCTACAGGGGGTGCGGTATCGTTGCCAATACCGCGGTGTTTCTTGTTACGAACCGATGTAGCTGGTCTTCACGACCGTGTAGAACTCTTGCGCATAGCGACCTTGCTCACGTGATCCATAGGATGAACCTTTACGCCCACCGAACGGAACGTGGTAATCCACACCGGCGGTCGGCAGGTTGACCATCACCATCCCGGCCTGGGAGTGCCGTTTGAAGTGATTGGCGTACTTCAGCGAGGTGGTGGCAATGCCCGCCGACAGCCCGAACTCGGTGTCGTTGGCCATGGCCAGCGCGGCTTCGTAATCGGCGACGCGGACGATGTTGGCCACTGGGCCGAAGATCTCTTCCTGGCTGATGCGCATCGAAGCTTCGCTGTCGGCAAACAGGGTTGGCGCGAGGAAGTAGCCCTCGGTGTCGCACGTCACCAGACCACCGCCGCTGACCAGACGCGCACCTTCGGACTGGCCGATGTCGATGTACTTCATGTCCTGCTCGAGTTGCGCTTGCGAGACCACCGGACCGATATCGGTACCCGCCTTCAATGCATGGCCGACCTTGATCGACTTCATGCGCTCGGCCATGGCTTCGACGAACTGGTCGTGAATCCCGGCGGTGACGATAAAGCGGCTGGAAGCCGTGCAACGCTGGCCGGTGGAGTAGAACGCGCTCTGCACTGACAACTCGACCGCTTGTTTGAGGTCGGCGTCGTCGAGAATGATCTGCGGGTTCTTGCCGCCCATTTCCAACTGGACTTTGGCCTGGCGCGATACACAGCTGACAGCGATCTGACGACCCACGCCCACGGAACCTGTGAAGCTGATGCCGTCGACTTTCGGACTGTGAACCAGTGCATCGCCCACCACGCGACCGCTGCCCATCACCAGGTTGAATACACCGGCCGGGAAGCCTGCGCGGGAGATGATTTCGGCCAGGGCCCAGGCGCAACCTGGAACCAGGTCTGCGGGTTTCAGCACGACGCAGTTGCCGTAGGCCAGGGCCGGGGCGATTTTCCATGCCGGGATGGCGATCGGGAAGTTCCACGGGGTGATCAGACCAACCACGCCCAAAGCTTCGCGAGTGACTTCAACGTTGACGCCCGGACGCACCGACGGCAGGTAGTCGCCGGACAGGCGCAGGCACTCGCCGGCGAAGAACTTGAAGATATTGCCGGCGCGGGTCACTTCGCCGATGGCTTCAGGCAGGGTCTTGCCCTCTTCCCGGGCCAGCAGGGTGCCGAGTTCTTCGCGACGGGCGAGGATCTCAGTGCCGACTTTATCCAGGGAATCGTGACGCGCCTGAATGCCGGACGTGGACCAGGCCGGGAACGCGGCACGGGCGGCGTCGATGGCAGCGTGGACCTGAGCCAGATCAGCCTTGGCGTAGTCGCCGATGGCGTCGGTCAGTTCGGACGGGTTGATGTTGGTCGAATAATCGCCACCGGCAACCCATTCGCCGTTGATGTAGTTATCGAAACGCTTTGCATCTGCCACTTTGAGATCTCCTCACGCAAAAGGCCGCTGATTGCTCAGCGGCCTTACTTGAACGGATGTATTACTGCGCACCCTGCTTGTCGATCAGCGCGGCGAGCATTTCGTACTCTTCGCCGGTCAGATCGGTCAGCGGTGCACGCACAGGACCTGCGTCGTAGCCGGCAATTTTTGCCCCGGCCTTGACGATGCTTACGGCATAACCGGCTTTGCGGTTACGGATGTCCAGGTACGGCAGGAAGAAGTCGTCGATGATCTTGCCGACGGTGGCGTGATCTTCTCGAGCGATCGCGTGGTAGAAGTCCATCGCGGTTTTCGGAATGAAGTTGAACACCGCCGAGGAGTAGACCGGCACGCCCAGTGCCTTGTAGGCCGCGGCGTAGACTTCGGCGGTCGGCAAGCCACCCAGGTAGCTGAAGCGATCACCGAGGCGGCGACGGATCGACACCATCAACTCGATATCACCCAGGCCATCCTTGTAGCCGATCAGGTTCGGGCAGCGCTCGGCCAGACGTTCCAGCAGCGGCGCGGTCAGGCGGCAGACGTTACGGTTGTAGACCACCACGCCGATGTTTACCGACTTGCACACGGCTTCAACGTGGGCGGCAACGCCGTCCTGGCTGGCTTCGGTCAGGTAGTGCGGCAGCAGCAGCAGACCTTTGGCGCCCAGACGCTCGGCTTCCTGTGCGTATTCGATAGCCTGGCGGGTCGAACCGCCGACCCCGGCCAGGATTGGCACGCTGGTGGCGCAAGTGTCGACCGCAGTCTTAATGATTTCCGAATATTCGCTGGCCGCCAGAGAGAAGAACTCACCGGTGCCGCCTGCGGCGAACAGAGCCGAGGCGCCGTATGGGGCCAGCCACTCCAGACGCTTGATGTAACCCGCGCGGTTGAAGTCGCCCTGTGCATTGAAATCGGTAACCGGGAAAGACAGCAGACCGGAAGAGAGGATGGACTTCAGTTCTTGTGGATTCATTATTCGAACACCCTGGATTGCGACGTTGTGTGAGAAAACCGTTCAGCCTGCGCTGAAGTTGTAGGTCATCGTACAACTTAAAATACAACCGTCAACTGCATTTCATCGCTGCGGGTGAAAATTGTTGGACAACCGGATCAGGAAACCAGCAAATCAGAGGCTCTCCGACCTAAGAGCGCGGAGGAAAAAAGTCGCGACCGTAGGCGTATCAGAGATACGTTGTCAGAAGAGAAGTCAGTAGGAACGAGGCTTTTTCTGGTGTGGCTTACGGCCCAATCGCGAGCAAGCTCGCTCCCACAGGGGCTGTGTGTGATCTCGATTCTACGATCGACACAAGACACTGTGGGAGCGAGCTTGCTCGCGATGGCGGCAGATCAGGCGAGGGATTACCGGAGTCAGATTTCTTATCCGCGCTGCGCCTCAGCCTCTTCATGGGCATGACGCAACCGCTCACGGCTGTTGGTCAGGTGCAAACGCATGGCGGCCCGCGCCGCATCGGAATCCTGACGGGCAATGGCGTCGTAGATTTCTTCGTGCTCACGGCTCAGGCGACTCATGTAGTGCTGCTGGTCGTCATGAGCCAGGCGCGCGGAGTTCAGCCGTGTGCGCGGAATGATGCTGGTGCCCAGGTGGGTCATGATGTCGGTGAAGTAGCGGTTGCCGGTGGACAGCGCGATTTCGAGGTGGAAGGCGAAGTCCGAAGCCACGGCGTCACTGGCGTGAGCGGCACTTTCATTCAACGCATCGAGGGCGGCGCGCATGTTGGCCAGTTGTTCCGGACTGCGACGTTGCGCCGCCAGCCCGGCAGACTCCACTTCCAGACTGATGCGCAGTTCCAGGATCGCCAGCACATCTCGCAGGGTTACCACAGTCGCCGGGTCGATACGGAAACCGCTCGGGCTCGGCGTGTCGAGCACGAAGGTGCCGATACCGTGGCGGGTTTCCACTTGCCCTGCCGCCTGCAAACGGGAAATCGCCTCGCGCACCACCGTGCGGCTGACACCATGGGCATCCATGATGGCCGACTCGGTGGGCAACTTGTCGCCACGCTTGAGATGGCCGTCGCGGATCTGCTCCGACAGCACCGTCACCAGTTCCTGAGCGAGGCTGCGGCGCTTGCGTGGGAGGCGTGGTACGTCGTTCGGGTTTTCCATGGTGAACATCTGTCTCGAAAAAATCGGCGGCTGAAAGCGCATCATAGCGCAACGCGGTTGTACGATCACCACCACCCCTGCTCGCGATGGACTGGCAAGCGCCGCGTGTTTACAGGAAGCACGCGTTATCGTTTGCCACCATCGCGAGCAAGCTCGCTCCTACAAGGGATTGTGGTGTTATGCAGTCACAGCCTGGTCCACCAGATGGCCATTCTCGATACGAATGTGCCGAGGGTGGAAGCGCTTCAGGCTGCTGCGATGGCCGACGCTGACGATGCTCAGCCCCGGCAACTCGTCGATCAGCGCCTGATAAAGCGTGGCCTCGTCTTCTTCGTCCATCGCCGAGGTGGCTTCATCCATGTACAGCCATTGCGGTGCATAAAGCAGCGCACGGGCGAAGGCCAGGCGCTGCTGCTCACCCGGCGACAACATGCGCTGCCAGTGGTTGGCTTCGTCGAGACGGGCAATCAGGTGCGGCAAGCGGCAGGTTTCCAGCACCTGCGCGTAGCGCTCGTTCGGATAGGTATCGCCGGGCTGTGGATAACTGAGGACATCACGCAGGGTGCCAATCGGTAAATACGGTTTTTGCGGCAGGAACAGGTAGCGCGCCGATGGCAGGCGAATACTGCCGTGGCCGGTCGGCCACAGATGCCCCATCGCCCGCAGCAGGGTCGACTTGCCGCTGCCGGAACGACCGCTGAGCATCACACGCTCGCCCTCCTTCACGGTCATGTCGGCGTTGGTCAGCAGGTGACGACCTTCAGCCAGGTCGAGGCCGAGGTTGTGCACCTTCAGCACCGAGCCCGAATTCTGGACGTCGATGGCCGGCGCACGTTCTTCGTTGTCACGCATGGCCTGGTGGAAGCTCAACAGACGATCGCAGGTGGCGCGCCAGGAAGCGAGGCTCTGGTAGGCACTGATAAACCAGCTGAAGCTCTCCTGCACATTGCCGAACGCCGAGCTGATTTGCATCAGTTCGCCCAGTTCGATCTTGCCGGAAAGGTAACGCGGGGCGGCAACCATGAAGGGGAAGATGATCGCGGCCTGGCTGTAACCAGCGGTGAAGAACGTCAGGCGCTTGGACACCTTCATGATGTCCCAGAAGTTATGCCAGACCATCCCGAAGCGGCTGCTCAACCGGCGGTTTTCGTTCGGCTCTCCGTTGTACAACGCGATGCTTTCGGCGTTCTCGCGAATTCGCACCATGGAGAAACGCAGGTCAGCTTCGAAGCGTTGTTGCTGGTTGTTCAGGCCGATCAGGCGACGACCGATCAAATGCGTCAACCAGCTGCCGACCACCGCGTAAACCAGCACGCACCAGAACATGTAGCCGGGAATGGTGATGCCGAATACTTCAATACTGCCTGACACACCCCACAGGATGATCGAGAACGACACCAGGCTGACGATATTGCGCAGCAGCCCGATACCCAGCTCAAGGGTGTTGGAGGTGAAGTTGTTGAGGTCTTCGGAAATCCGCTGGTCCGGGTTATCGGTGTAACCGCCCTGCTCCAGCTGGTAGTAGTTTTTGTCACCCAGCCAGCGGGTGAAATGCTTTTCGGTGAGCCATGCCCGCCAGCGGATCGTCAGCATCTGCGTCAGGTACAGCCGATACACCGCGCCGACGATCGCCACCGCAGCAATCCCGCAGAAATACAGGATCAGCCGCCAGAATGCCTCCTCGTCCTTTTGTTGCAGCGCGTTGTAGAAATCCTTGTACCAGGTATTGAACCACACCGAGATCCCTACGCTGATCAGCGACAGCGCAATCACGGCGATCAGCAGAGTCCAGGCTTTGACCTTTTCTTCACTGCGCCAGTAAGGCGTGATCATCGCCCACACTTTGCGAAAAAACTGCCCGCGCACAGCGTCGTTGACCGCGGAATACTCAGCGTTCTGATTCATGGATAAGGCTCGATAGAAAAAAGTACACACACGAACCGATCATAGATGATCGGTCCGGTTTTTCGCGAGATACGGCCCGCATTCGTTCAGCGCAGGTTCAGCGGCGAACGGGACGCTTCTGCAGTTTGCGCTGCAGGGTGCGGCGGTGCATGCCCAGGGCACGGGCGGTGGCGGAGATGTTGCCTTCGTGTTCGGTCAGCACGCGCTGGATGTGCTCCCACTGCAGGCGGTCCACGGACATCGGGTTTTCCGGCACCAGGCTGTCGAGGTCGGCGTGCTCGGACAGCAGCGCCGCCAGCACGTCGTCGGCGTCCGCCGGCTTGCACAGGTAGTTGCAGGCACCGCGCTTGATCGCCTCGACGGCAGTGGCGATGCTCGAGTAACCGGTGAGGATCACCACGCGCATTTCCGGGTCCATTTCCAGCAACTTGGGCAGCAGCACCAAGCCGGAATCGCCGTCCATCTTCAGGTCAAGGGCGGCGTAATCCGGCAGATCGGCCTTGGCCAGCTCCAGGCCTTCCTCGGCGGAACCGGCAGTGCTGACGCGAAAACCGCGGCGAGCCATGGCACGGGCCATGACGCGGGTGAATGTGGCGTCGTCATCGACCAGCAACAAATGCGGCAGTTCTTCGCCTTCGACTTGGATCTCTTCACTCATGTTCGTCTCCTCGGGCGACACGGGGCAGGCGCAGCTCGGTGAGCGTGCCACCTTCCTCATGACTGTAGAGTTTCACTGAGCCGCCGGCGCGTGTCACGCTGGCCTTGCTCAAAAACAGGCCCAGGCCGAAGCCTTTGCCCTTGGTGGTAAAAAACGGCTTGCCGATTTGCTCGGCGATGGCCAGCGGCACACCGGCGCCATGGTCACGAATGCTGATGGTGAGGTTTTCCCAATCCCAGTCCAGCGTCACTTGCAGCCCTTCGGGGCAGGCATCGGCAGCGTTGTTCAACAGATTCAGCAAAGCCTGGGTCAGGTCCGGCGGCGGCGCCATCCGGGGGACCGGGCCCTGGCCGAGGCGCTGGAAGCGATAACTGGCTTCCGGGCGCATCAGGTGCCAGCGATTGAGGGCTTCATCAAGCCAATCGGTGACGTCCTGCATCTCCACCGCCAACCGGCGATTGGCCTCGGCGGCGCGTACCAGATGCTGCAAGGTCTCTTTACACAGCTTGACCTGATCCTGCAGCACGCTCAGGTCGTCCTGCAACATCGGATCATGATGATCCTGGCGCATTTCCTTGAGTAGCACACTCATGGTCGCCAACGGCGTGCCCAGTTCATGGGCCGCACCGGCGGCCTGGGTGGCGACGGCCAGCAGTTGCTGATCGCGCAGGCCTTCTTCGCGGCGAATGGCGCGCAACTCTTCCTGACGACGCAGCTCTTCGGCCATGCGCGCGGCGAAAAACGTGATCACCGCTGCAGCCAGGGCGAAGCTCAGCCACATTCCGTACACCTGCAGGTTCTCCCGGGCGATCGGGAAGGTTTGCAGCGGGTAGAACTGCGCCAGCAACAGCGTGTACATCGTCAGCGCTATACCCGACAGGATCACCGAGTAACGCCACGGCAAGGTCACGGCGGCAATGGTCAGCGGCACCAGGTAATAGGAGACGAAGGGGTTGGTCGAACCACCGGAGAAATACAGCAATGCGCTGTGGATAAACAGATCGCAGGCCAGTTGCACGGCGTATTCGAGCTCGGTCACCGGCCACGAGGTACGCAGACGAATGGCCGTGAACACGCACAGCAGCATTGAACATGCGAGCGTCGCCGCCAATTGAAACCAGGGCAGTGGCAGCAATTCGAGCCAGTAGGCCAGACCAACGGAACCGGCCTGGGCGGCCAGCACCAACGTGCGGATGAACGTCAGCCGCCAGAGGTTCTGGCGAGTGGCGGAAGTGATTTGAACGGGGGCGAGCATGAGCTCTCCTGATGAGCGCTCCAGGCGGATCGCAGGGAGTATAACCAAGCGCGGGGGCTGACAGGCAAAAGTGCGGCAAACGGCCACAGTGCTACCCATAATTTCGCGGGCGATGACAACTGTGGCGAGGAGGCTTGCCCCCGTTAGGCTGCGAAGCAGTCGCAAATAGGTCGATGCGGTCTAACTGTCATTACGCGGTGCAGGTTTTGGGACTGCTGCGCAGTCCAACGGGGGCAAGCCCCCTCGCCACAGGGCCACCTGAGTTCCATCTGTATAGAAGTTGTAACTGTGCGAACCGAAACTTAAAAGCTAGAGTCTGATGGTTTCACGCAGGTCCGGACCATGCCCCTGCGCACCTTTCAAGGAGCCTTCATGCACACATTCCGCCGCAGCGCCGCCGTCCTCGCCCTGAGCGTTGGCACCGTCGCCAGCCTCCCGGCCCTGGCCGCCGACGAGCTTCATTACAACCAGATTTCCCTGCGCGCCGAAGTCAGTCAGGAAGTGGCCCGCGACCTGATGATCGTGACCCTCTACACCGAAGAACAGAACACCGACCCGGCCAAACTCGCCGCCGATGTCAGCACCACCATGAACAAGGCGCTGGCCAAGGCCAAGCAAGTCAAGGACATCACTCTGCGCCAGGGCAGCCGCAACAGCTACCCGATCTATGACACCAAGGGCCAGAAAATCACCGGCTGGCGCGAGCGCGCCGAATTGCGCCTGGAAAGCCCGGACTTCGCTGCGCTGTCGAAGCTGACCGGCGAACTGCTCACCGACCTGAAAATGGGCGGCATGGACTTCGCCATCGCCACCCCGACCCGCAAGGCCAGCGAAGATGCCCTACTCAAGGACGCCGTGACCGCCTTCAAGGCCCGCGCCCAACTGGCCACCGACGCCCTTGGCGGCAAGAGCTACAAAATCGTCAACCTGAACCTCAACAGCAACGGTTATCCACAGCCTTACATGCGCGCGCCGATGATGATGAAAGCCGCCGCCATGGACAGCGCACCGGTGACGCCGGATGTCGAGGCCGGCACCAGCCAGGTCAGCATGACCGCCGATGGCTCGATTGAAGTGCTGATGCCTTGAATCGGTAGCCCGTAAACAAAAACGGCGATCATGAAAATGATCGCCGTTTTTTTTGGCAGTTTTCAGGCATGAGCTATAACTGGATAGGTCCCCCGAGAAAAGCCGTCGATTGGCCACTATCGGTACAACAATAACCACTCTTATTCACGCCATGCCCACCCCACAATTCGGGGTATGAATAAGTAACACCCCCGCCCCACGCGGGAGCAACCCGAGTCAAGAGCGCACTGTAAAAGTGCGTCATTTGCACCATAAAAACGCCGCGCAAACGGTCAAATGCGTCAGGAATTATACAAATGCGACATTAAGGTACGTTCGTGCCACCGTTTAAGGCTTGTAGTCACTCTGGATCTTGCATTGGGTATGGCCCCTGCATAAGTATCCGCAGGCACGACTCACGAGGTCGTCCTCTAATTCCAAAAATGACAACAAATCATGAGGCCACCATGCTTAAACACGCGGTCATTCCGTTCTTAGTTGGCGCAAGCTTGTTAGCCAGCGCACCGTTCGCCCAAGCAGCGACTAACCTGGTGTTCTGCTCCGAAGGGAGCCCGGCCGGTTTCGATCCAGGTCAATACACCACCGGAACCGACTTCGACGCCTCTGCAGAAACCATGTTCAACCGCCTCACCCAGTTCGAACGTGGCGGCACCGCCGTGGTTCCTGGGCTGGCGACCAAGTGGGACGTTTCCGATGACGGCCTGACCTACACCTTTCACCTGCGTGAAGGCGTCAAGTTCCACACTACCCCGTATTTCAAACCGACTCGTGAGTTCAACGCCGACGACGTGCTGTTCACCTTTAATCGCATGATTAACAAGGATGATCCGTTCCGCAAAGCGTACCCGACCGAATTCCCGTACTTCACCGACATGGGGATGGATACCAACATCACCAAGATCGATAAAGTCGACGACCACACGGTCAAGTTCACCCTCAAGGACGTTGATGCCGCGTTCATCCAGAACATGGCCATGAGCTTCGCCTCGATCCAGTCCGCCGAGTACGCTGCCCAGCTGCTCAAGGAAGGCAAGGCCGCCGACATCAACCAGAAGCCGGTCGGCACCGGCCCGTTCGTGTTCAAGAGCTACCAGAAAGACTCCAACATCCGCTACACAGGGAACAAGGACTACTGGAAGCCTGACGACGTGAAGATCGACAACCTGATCTTCGCCATCACCACCGACCCGTCGGTACGCATCCAGAAGCTGAAGAAGAACGAGTGCCAGGTCACCCTGTTCCCTCGTCCGGCCGACCTGAAGGCGCTCAAGGAAGACAAGTCCTTGAAGATGCCTGAGCAGGCGGGGTTCAACCTGGGCTACATCGCCTACAACGTGATGGACAAGATCAAGGGCGACGACAAGCCAAACCCGATGTCGCAGTTGAAAGTGCGCCAGGCAATGGACATGGCCGTCAACAAGCAGCAGATCATCGACTCCGTGTACCAGGGCGCCGGCCAACTGGCGGTCAACGCCATGCCGCCGACCCAGTGGTCCTACGACACCACCATCAAGGACGCCAAGTACGATCCCGAGAAAGCCAAGGAGCTGCTCAAGGAAGCCGGCGTCAAGGAAGGTACCGAAATCGTCCTGTGGGCGATGCCGGTTCAGCGTCCGTACAACCCGAACGCCAAGCTGATGGCAGAAATGCTGCAGTCCGACTGGGCCAAGATCGGCCTCAAGGTCAAGATCCAGAGCTACGAGTGGGGCGAGTACATCAAGCGCTCCAAGGGCGGCGAGAACGGCGCGATGCTGATTGGCTGGAGCGGCGACAACGGTGACCCGGACAACTGGCTGAACGTGCTGTTCGGCTGCGACTCGCTGGAAGGCAACAACTTCTCCAAATGGTGCGACAAGAAGTTTGACGACATCGTCAAGCAAGCCAAGCGCACTTCGGACCAAAGCAAACGCACCGAACTGTACAAACAGGCGCAACACGTCCTCAAGGATGCTGTGCCTATGACACCTATCGCTCACTCGACGGTGTTCCAACCCATGCGCGCCAACGTGCAGGACTTCAAGATCAGCCCATTTGGCTTGAACTCCTTCTACGGCGTCAGCGTCAGCAAATAAGGTTTTGCAACGGCGACGTTCCTGACGTCGCCGTTGCTTTATCTTCCGAGAAAGCAGGAATTCGCCTACATCCTAGTCCGCAGCTGACTACAGCATCGGGCGAGGACGCGTTGCCATTTCCTACGAGTCTTTAGGACTCTACGCATTTACTGCCGGACCCGTGGCTCATACCGTCGGGATCTGACCAGTGCACGCGTGGGTCATCGGTTAATGCTGCGCGCATGGCTTGAAATCAGTGATGCCTCTACGTCCGCGGACGGGACGGCGACTCATTGAAAACACTTTGAGAGAGAAGGGAGCGTTATGCGCCATACCTTGGTTTTATCCGCATTGCTGGGCACCGGCCTGTTGGCCGCCACTTCCATCAGCCAGGCCGCCAACAACAGCCTGGTGTTCTGCTCCGAAGGCAGCCCCGCCGGTTTCGACACGGCGCAGTACACCACTGCGACCGACAACGACGCCGCCGAGCCGCTGTACAACCGGTTGGCTGAGTTCGAAAAAGGCGCGACCAACGTCGTACCGGGCCTGGCCACGAGCTGGGATATTTCCGAGGACGGCCTCAAATACACGTTTCACCTGCGCGAAGGGGTGAAGTTTCATACCACCAAATACTTCACGCCGACCCGAGACTTCAATGCCGATGACGTGCTGTTCACCTTCAATCGCATGCTCGACCCGCAGCAACCTTTCCGTAAGGCTTATCCGACAGAGTTTCCGTACTTCAACGGCATGAGCCTGAACAAGAACATCACCAAGGTCGAAAAGACCGGGCCACTGACCGTGGTCTTTACGCTCAATAGCGTGGACGCCGCGTTCATCCAGAACATCGCCATGAGCTTCGCCGCCATCCTTTCGGCCGAATACGCCGACAAGCTGCTGGCCGAAGGCAAGCCGAGCGACATCAACCAGAAGCCGATCGGCACCGGGCCGTTCGTGTTCAAGAGCTACCAGAAAGACTCGAACATCCGTTACACCGGCAACAAGCATTACTGGGCCCCTGACCGGGTCAAGCTCGATAACCTGATTTTCGCCATCAACACCGACGCCTCGGTGCGCGTGCAGAAACTCAAGGCCGGCGAGTGCCAGATCACCCTGCACCCGCGCCCTGCCGATGTGCCCGCACTGAAGAACGACACGGCCCTGCAACTGATCGAGAAGCCCGGTTTCAACCTCGGTTACATCGCCTACAACGTGCGCCACAAACCATTCGACCAGCTTGAAGTACGCCAGGCGCTGGACATGGCGGTGAACAAGCAAGGCATTCTCAATGCCGTCTACCAGGGCGCGGGGCAACTGGCGGTCAACGCCATGCCGCCGACCCAATGGTCCTACGACGAGACTATCAAGGACGCCGCCTACAACCCGGAAAAAGCCAAGGAATTGCTCAAAGCTGCCGGCGTCAAGGAAGGCACCGAAATCACCCTCTGGGCCATGCCGGTCCAGCGTCCGTACAACCCCAACGCCAAGTTGATGGCCGAGATGCTCCAGGCTGACTGGGCGAAGATCGGCCTCAAGGTCAAGATCGTCAGTTATGAGTGGGGCGAGTACATCAAGCGCACCAAGAATGGCGAACACGACATCAGCCTGATCGGCTGGACCGGCGACAACGGTGACCCGGACAACTGGCTGGGCACGCTCTACAGCTGTGACGCCATTGGCGGCAACAACTACTCGATGTGGTGTGATCCGGCTTACGACAAGCTGATCAAACAGGCCAAGGTCGTCACCGACCGCGACCAGCGCACCCTGCTCTACAAACAGGCGCAGCAATTGCTCAAGCAGCAAGTGCCGATGACGCCAGTCGCCCACTCGACGGTCAACCAGCCGCTGAGCGCCAAAATCGAAGGGTTCAAGGTGAGCCCGTTCGGTCGCAATGTTTTCTCGGGTGTCAGCATAGAAAAATAACCGATTAGCCAGAAATGCCGGAGGGCGGATTTTCCGCCCTCACGCAGACGCTTTGCCGTCTTTTGCCAATTTGGCTGACAGCAAACGTTTGCGATGCCGTGAATGAGTTCTAAACCAATAGCCGGATCACAAAAAAAGACCGGCATAAAAAAAAGAAAGTAAGGAGCTTTACCCATGAAACTGAGCAGCACCGCGTTATTGGCCATGGCCATCAGCAGCGTAACCGCCACGGCTTACGCAGAAACCCAAAGCCAGGCTTTCACCCCGGTTACCGTGAACGAGAAAAGCGCCCAAAGCGAAGCCACCGGCTTTATCGAAGGCCAGTCGATCACCGGCACCACGCGCAACTGGTACGCCAACGAACAACTGCAACGCGGCGCAAAGTTCGCCTACAAGAAAGACGGCGTTTCGACCCCGACCGATCGCCGGATCAACTGGGTCCAGGGCACCATCCTCAAGTACAACTCGGGCTTCACCGAAGGCACCGTTGGCTTCAGCACTGAGGTGGCGGCGTACAACGCCATCGCACTGGACCAGGACCGCAAAGACCTGGCGTCCAACAACGGCGGCGCACCGGGCACTCGTCCAGGCGCGGGCAACAACCGTACCCTGACCAAAGAGGGCGGCGACGCTCAAGGCCAGTGGAGCAAACTGGGCCTGGCCAACGTCAAGGCTCGTGTCTCCAACAGCACCCTGACCGCCGGCCGCATGAACTTCAGCAGCCCGATGGTCGACGTGATCGGTAACCGTGCACTGCCTTCGAGCTTCCAGGGCGTGGCCCTCCACAGCGAAGAGCTGAACAACCTGGCCTTCGACCTGGCCACCTTCGACCGCAACTCACCGCGTACCGAAGAAAGCCAGCGCAAATTCCGCACCGAATACGCAAACGGCATCGTCGAAACCGACCACGTCTACACCGGCGGTATCACCTACAACCCGTTCGCCAGCCTGACCACCAGTCTCTGGGCGACCCAGGCTGAAGATATCTGGAACCAGTACTACTTCGGCGCCTCTCACGTACTGGGCGACAGCCAGGTACTGAGCCTGACCACCGGCCTGAACTACTACAAAACCAAGGAAACCGGTAAAGCCCTGATCGGCGACATCGACAACGACACCTACTCGCTGTCGTTCGGCCTGACCCACCAGGCCCACACCCTGACCTTCTCGTACCAGGAAGTGAACGGTAACGAGTACTTCGACTACCTGCACGAAACCAACGGCATCTACCTGGCCAACTCCCTGTTGTCGGACTTCAACGGCCCGAACGAAAAATCGTTCCAGGTTGCCTACGGTCTGAACATGGCCGAATACGGCGTGCCGGGCCTGAAGTTCAACATCTACCAGGCTCGCGGCTGGGGTATCGACGGCACTCACTACACCGGCAACGGCGGCGTGGCAGGCAAGGGTTACGACGGCATCCAGTCCCAGGATGGCGAACACCATTATGAATACGGCATCGGCGCGACCTACGCCGTGCAGAGCGGCCCGCTCAAGGCCACCACGATTCGCGGCACCTACACCGCTCACCGTGCCAGCGAAAACCAGGCTGACGGCAGCATCAACGAGTTCCGCCTCGTGACCACGGTTCCGTTCAACATCCTGTAATGCCCGTGCCGAACGGCTGATTCAGTGACGAATCGGCCGTTCGGCTTTTGTCCTTTAACTGATTGCAGAGGGTTCTTGATGAAAATGCTTCCCCTACGTGCGGCCATCGCGGCCGCGTTGCTCAGTGTCGCTGTCGGTGTTTCGGCCAAGCCCCTGGTGGTTTGCACGGAAGCCAGCCCCGAAGGCTTCGACATGGTCCAGTACACGACTGCAGTCACCGCCGATGCCGTGGCCGAAACCATCTTCAATCGCCTGGCAGACTTCAAGCCCGGCACCACCGACGTGATTCCGGCACTGGCCGACTCCTGGGACATCAGCGAAGACGGCCTGAGCTACACGTTCCATCTGCGTAAAGGCGTCAAGTTCCACACCACCGAATACTTCAAGCCGACCCGCGACATGAATGCCGACGACGTGGTCTGGAGCTTCCAGCGTCAGCTGGACCCGAATCATCCGTGGCACAAGCTGTCGAGCGTGGGCTTCCCGTACTTTGAAAGCATGGGCTTCAAGGAACTGCTCAAGAGCGTCGAGAAAGTCGACGACAACACGGTCAAGTTCACCCTGACCCGTCGCGAAGCACCGTTTCTGGCCGACATCGCCATGGCGTTCTCCTCGATCTACTCCGCCGAGTACGCCGACCTGTTGCTCAAAGCGAACAAGACCGGCGACCTGAACAACAAGCCGATCGGCACTGGCCCGTTCGTCTTCCAGCGCTATAACAAGGACGCCCAGGTCCGCTTCAAGGCCAACCCGGACTACTTCCGTGGCAAACCGCCAGCCGATGCGTTGATCCTGGCCATCGCCACCGACAACAACGTGCGCCTGCAGAAGCTCAAGGCCAACGAGTGCCAGGTCGCGCTCTATCCAAAGCCGGATGACATTCCGAGCATCAAGAAAGACGACAAGCTGAAAGTCGATGAACTGAACGCGATGACCGTTTCCTACATCGCCATGAACACCACGCACAAATACATGAGTGATGTGCGGGTGCGCAAAGCCATCGACATCGCCTTCGACAAAGAGGCATACGTCAATGCGTTGTTCGGCAAGGGCAATGCGACCGCCGCGGTCAACCCGTACCCGGACACCCTGCTGGGCTACAACCACAGCCTGAAAAACCCGGCCCGTGATCTGGACAAGGCTCGCGCCCTGCTCAAGGAAGCCGGCGTACCGGAAGGCACCACCTTCACCCTGTTCACCCGCAACGGTGGCGGTCCGACCAACCCGAACCCGATGCTCGGCGCGCAGATGATGCAAGCCGACCTGGCCAAGGTCGGGATCAAGATCGACATCCGCGTGATGGAATGGGGCGAAATGCTCAAACGCGCCAAAAACGGCGAGCACGACATGGTTTCCGCCGGATGGGCGGGTGATAACGGCGACCCGGATAACTTCCTGACGCCTATGCTCAGTTGTGAAGCGGCCAAGAACGGAGAAAACTACGCACGCTGGTGCAATGACAAGTTCCAGGCGCTGCTCGACCAGGCCCGGGAAAAAACCGATCCGGCCGAACGCGCAGCGCTCTACGAACAGGCCCAGGTTATTTTCAACCAGGACCAGCCGTGGATCAGCATGGCGCACACTAGAATGTTTACCGCAATGCGCAACAACGTAGAGGGCTATCACATTAGCCCCCTCACCACGAATAACTTCGCCACCACCCAGGTGAAGTAATAAGAAAACTCCCGGCATTCCTGACCCAGGCATGCCGGGCACGCCTAACCGGCTGATGAGGTACAACACACGATGTTTAGTTTTATTGCCCGCCGACTGGGGTTACTGATCCCCACGTTCTTCGGCATCACCTTGCTGACTTTCGCGTTGATTCGCATGATCCCGGGCGACCCCGTAGAAGTCATGATGGGAGAACGTAGGGTCGATCCCGAAATGCACGCTCAGGCAATGGAACGCCTAGGTCTGAACAAACCCCTGTATGCCCAGTACCTGGATTACATCGGCAAGCTGGCCCACGGCGATCTCGGGGAATCCCTGCGTACCCGTGAAAGCGTGTGGAGCGAATTCACCTCCCTGTTCCCCGCGACCCTGGAACTGTCCATGGCCGCCCTGTTGTTCGCCGGCATCCTGGGCCTTCTGGCCGGGGTGATCGCGGCACTCAAGCGAGGATCCCTGTTCGACCATGGAGTGATGGGTGTCTCCCTGGCGGGATACTCGATGCCGATCTTCTGGTGGGGCCTGATCCTGATCATGTTCTTCTCGGTAAGTCTGGGCTGGACCCCGGTATCCGGGCGGATCGACCTGCTGTATGACATCGAGCCACGCACCGGCTTCATGCTGATCGATACGCTGCTGGCCGACGAGCCGGACGCCTTCTTCGACGCCCTGCACCACCTGATCCTGCCGGCCATTGTGCTCGGCACCATTCCGCTGGCCGTGATCGCGCGGATGACCCGTTCGTCGATGCTCGAAGTGCTGCGTGAAGACTACATCCGCACCGCCAAGGCCAAAGGCCTGTCGCCGGCACGCGTGGTGTTCGTACACGGCCTGCGCAACGCGCTGATCCCGGTGCTCACCGTGGTCGGCCTGCAAGTCGGCACCCTGTTGGCCGGTGCGGTCCTGACCGAAACCATCTTCTCGTGGCCCGGCATCGGCAAATGGCTGATCGAAGCCATTGGCGCCCGGGATTATCCCGTTGTGCAAAACGGCATCCTGTTAATCGCCTGCCTGGTGATTGTGGTCAACTTCGTAGTGGACATCCTCTACGGCTTTGCCAACCCACGCATCCGTCATCAGCGCTGAGATCATGACCATGACCACTCCAATTCCATCGGTAGCAGTCGATCAAAGCCTGCTGTACCCGTCTCCGTACAAAGAATTCTGGCAAGCGTTTTCCAAGAACAAAGGTGCCGTCGCCGGCCTGATGTTCATGCTGCTGGTGATTTTCTGCGCCATCTTCGCCCCGTGGGTTGCCCCTCACGACCCGAGCGAGCAATACCGTGATTTCCTGCTGACCCCGCCGGCCTGGTTGGAAGGTGGACAGATGCAGTTCCTGCTCGGCACCGATGAACTGGGTCGCGACCTGCTGTCGCGCCTGATCCAGGGCTCGCGCCTGTCGTTGCTGATCGGTTTGTCGTCGGTGGTGATGTCGCTGATCCCTGGGATCCTGCTGGGTCTGTTCGCCGGGTTCTTCCCGCGCATACTTGGCCCGAGCATCATGCGTCTGATGGACATCATGCTGGCCCTGCCGTCCCTGCTGCTGGCCGTGGCGATCGTCGCCATCCTCGGCCCTGGCCTGATCAATACCGTGATCGCCATCGCCGTGGTGTCCCTGCCGTCCTACGTTCGTCTGACCCGCGCTGCGGTGATGGGCGAACTGAACCGCGACTACGTAACCGCCGCGCGCCTGGCCGGTGCCGGTCTGCCGCGCCTGATGTTCGTCACCGTGCTGCCTAATTGCATGGCGCCGCTGATCGTTCAGGCCACCCTGAGCTTCTCCTCGGCGATCCTCGATGCCGCCGCACTGGGCTTCCTCGGCCTTGGCGTACAACCGCCAACCCCTGAGTGGGGCACCATGCTGGCTTCGGCCCGCGACTACATCGAACGCGCCTGGTGGGTAGTGAGCCTGCCTGGTCTGACCATTTTGCTCAGCGTGCTGGCAATCAACCTGATGGGCGACGGCCTGCGCGATGCGCTGGACCCGAAACTCAAGAACGCCGCCTGAGGAGATTCCCATGTCACTGCTAGAAATCAAGAATCTCAACGTTCGCTTCGGCGACAAAAACGCCACGCCAGTCGTCGATGGTCTCGACCTGCAAGTGGACAAGGGCGAAGTGCTGGCCATCGTTGGCGAGTCCGGTTCCGGCAAGTCCGTGACCATGATGGCGCTGATGGGCCTGATCGAGCATCCGGGGATCGTCACCGCTGACGCCCTGAATTTCGACGGCAAGAACATGCTCAAGCTCAACAATCGCCAGCGTCGCCAGATCGTGGGTAAAGACCTGTCCATGGTCTTCCAGGATCCGATGACTGCCCTGAACCCGAGCTACACCGTCGGTTTCCAGATTGAAGAAGTGCTGCGCCTGCACCTGAAAATGTCCGGCAAGGCTGCGCGCAAGCGCGCCATCGAACTGCTGGAAAAAGTTGAAATCCCGGGTGCCGCCAGCCGTATGGACGCCTACCCGCATCAACTGTCCGGGGGCATGAGCCAGCGTGTCGCGATTGCCATGGCGATTGCCGGCGAACCGAAACTGCTGATCGCCGACGAACCGACCACGGCGCTGGACGTAACCATCCAGGCGCAAATCATGGACCTGCTGCTGGCGTTGCAGAAAGAGCAGAACATGGGCCTGGTGCTGATCACCCACGACCTCGCCGTCGTGGCCGAAACAGCCCAGCGCGTGTGCGTGATGTACGCCGGCCAGGCGGTCGAAGTCGGCCAGGTGCCGCAACTGTTCGACATTCCGGCACACCCGTACAGCGAAGCGTTGCTCAAGGCAATTCCGGAACACAGCCTGGGTGCCTCGCGCCTGTCGACCCTGCCGGGCATCGTTCCCGGTCGCTACGACCGCCCGCAAGGTTGCCTGCTGTCGCCACGCTGCCCGTACGTGAAAGACAACTGCCGTCAACAACGTCCGGCCCTTGACCAGAAAAGCAACAGCCTCGCTCGCTGCTTCTACCCGCTGAACCAGGAGGTGGCGTAATGGCCGTCGTTCTTACCGCCCGCGACCTTACCCGTCACTACGAGGTGTCCCGAGGCCTGTTCAAGGGTCACGCCACCGTGCGCGCCCTCAACGGCGTGTCGTTCGAACTGGAAGCCGGCAAGACCCTCGCTGTCGTAGGCGAGTCGGGTTGCGGCAAATCCACCCTGGCCCGTGCCCTGACCCTGATCGAAGAGCCGTCCTCCGGCTCCTTGAAAATTGCCGGGCAGGAAGTCGCCGGTGCCGACAAGGCCCAGCGCAAGCAACTGCGCAAAGACGTACAGATGGTGTTCCAGAGCCCGTACGCCTCGTTGAACCCTCGGCAGAAAGTCGGTGATCAGCTTGCAGAGCCATTATTGATCAACACCAACCTGAGCGCCGCGGAACGTCGCGAGAAAGTCCAGGCGATGATGAAGCAGGTGGGCTTGCGTCCCGAGCACTATCAGCGTTATCCGCACATGTTCTCCGGTGGTCAGCGCCAGCGGATCGCCCTGGCCCGCGCGATGATGCTGCAACCGAAAGTGCTGGTGGCGGACGAACCGACCTCGGCACTGGACGTGTCGATTCAGGCACAGGTGCTCAACCTGTTCATGGATTTGCAGCAAGAGTTCAACACCGCCTATGTGTTCATCTCCCACAACCTGGCAGTGGTACGCCACGTTGCCGACCATGTGATGGTGATGTACCTCGGTCGTCCGGTGGAAATGGGCACGAAAGAGGACATTTACTCCCGACCTCTGCACCCTTACACCCAGGCGCTGTTGTCGGCGACGCCGGCCATCCACCCGGATCCGGACAAGCCGAAAATCAAGATCGTCGGCGAATTGCCCAACCCGCTGAACCCGCCGTCCGGCTGCGCCTTCCACAAGCGCTGCCCGTACGCCACCGAGCGTTGCAGCACTGAAGAGCCGGCCCTGCGCCTGATCGCCGGCCGCCAGGTGGCTTGCCACTACGCCGAGCAATTCCTCGACGGCGCGGCATAAAAATGTGGGAGCGGGCTTGCTCGCGAAGGCGTCATTCCAGTCAACCTCAATGTCGACTGACAGATCGCTTTCGCGAGCAAGCCCGCTCCCACAGGGATTGAGTAGCTCAAGTAATTACGCGTTAACCAAACCCCTTCTGCCTCGAATGCGCATCACTCAGGTAGAAGGGGTTTTCTTTTGCCTGCAATAGAGCGACTACGTCTGGCTGTCGCCCTCTTCCTCATCGGAGTCCGGTTCGTCGGTGGTCGAGTCATCGTCGTTGTCCGCACCGCCCTGCCCCTGATCTCCCGGTTCCGATTCAGACTTGGCGATCATCAACCCCGCATAACCCGCCTGCCCGCTCGAAGCCTGCTCCCCGTGATCGATACACTCGGCCCACGCCGTCGAAGCTCCGAGCGAGAGCATCACCATCACCTTCAACAGCAGTAAAACGCGAAACAACCTGTTCATAGCCGATTCCTTCCTTTCGTTGAGTGCCTGTCTGGTGCTGAGTCAAATCTAGTTCCGATCAGCCGGGTTCTCCAGATTGGACGCTATCTGGCGGGGGAAAATGCAGCAGGTTTGGAGACTGGTTTGGAATAGGGGTTATTCACAACTCAACTAACAACGAAGCCCCCCCCTGTAGGAGCGAGCCTGAACTGGTCAAGTAATCCCAGACACCGATTACGGTGTTTATGCCGCTTTTTGCTCCATAG